>NZ_FNOE01000002.1 GCF_900106555.1 Nitrosomonas oligotropha
TATATCAACAGTATTGCTGGCGCGGTAATTCCAGTCTTTACCAAACTGTAAGAGAAGTTAGTATCAACACCGGTACACCACTGTCGAAAGACAGCCGGTGTACCGGTTTTTTTATCGGTAGAGAAAAGAGTAAAAATTTAGGGTATTAAAAGAATGCGGACAAAAGAACTGGCACAATTAGAGGCGCTTATCCAAAAGGAGGATTTGTCGTGGTCAGGCAAATAGCACAAACGGGGACAGCAGTCTTTACACTCGTTATGGCACTGTATGCCGGTACAGCTGGCGCACATGGCAAAGTAGCGATGGAAGAAGACAACTGCATGCGCCGGATCGGCGAAAACATGATTCACCTCAGTACCTATCAGCCACAAGTAAACGAAGAAGGACATTACTGCACGGAAATACCCAAAGCGGGCAATGCCATACTCGTTATAGATTTAGTAGACCCTGCACTGCGTGAGATGCCGATAGGCGTAAAAGTTATGAAAGGCAGCAAAGCTGGCGAAGGGGATACGATCACAAGCCTGCATCCAGCGATGTATCAGGACGGTGTGATCAGCACACAAAGCCCTCTGGAACAAGGGAAATATCTGGTATTGATTACTGCTGAAGGCGTACCACCACTGAACTACGAATATCATTTACGGGTGGAAATGATCAACTACGCCGAAGTATTCAGAGCCACCATAGGACCGGCAGTCGGCCTATTGCTGACCACAATACTTGGGTATAAACTCATCCGGTCAAGGCGTTTCAGAGACTGGCTGGCAACACGCCGGGCCAACAAGAACTGAGATCCTATAGCAGACAAAGCATATTAGAGACTAACCATTCATAGACACAGGAAATCCAAACGATGTCAGCAAGACTAATAGAAATGAAGCAAACATTATTCGCGATTATACTCGCAACGGGCATGATATTTACCGCACAAGCACAAGCGCACGGTGGTTTGGCACTGGCTGAAGACATGTGCGTACTGACGGTAGGGCCGTACCGGATGCACTTTACCGGCTATCAACCCTTATCGCAGGAAGAAGAATTCTGTGAAGACATACCGGAAACAGGCAAGACCGTGATAGCACTGGACTACATCCAAGAAGAATTACGGCCGCTGAAAACGGAAGTGCGGATTATTCGTGACACGGGATCGGAAGCGAACCTGGATGAGATCACAGTATTCCACTTACCACCGAAAGTATATCCATCGGCATCAATTACGGTAGATCACACCTTTCCGGAGAAAGGCAAGTTTGTAGGGCTGGTGACGGTGACGGGTGGAGCGCAGGACTATGTATCACGCTTTCCGTTCTCGGTAGGTGAAGGCCGTCCGACCCCGAAAGTAGCGATTATTGCACCGGTTGTATTGGTCCTCGCTGTTGCCGCTTTCTTCTTCTTGCGGAAGCGTAAACCGAAAGCTGATTGAAAAATATAGCAAGTCCAAAAATGTAAAAAGCACAACAGGGAATTTCCTGTTGTGCTTTTTTCTATTCAGAAATTAGAAATGCGCGATTTATGGTCAACGGGTACTAATAGTTGACTCATTCATGTAATTGTAAAACCTTATACAACCGCGCCATCATTTTCCAGGGGTTTTTTCTCAATCTTAACAAGATCTTCGCGTTTGACACCCAGCAGCATGATGATTGAGCTGCCGACCATAATTGACGAATAAATCCCGAACAAAATCCCAATGGTTAATGCCAATGCAAAATAGTGAAGCACTTCACCGCCGAATAATAGCATTGCGATGACGACCATTTGTGTACTTCCATGGGTAATAATCGTGCGTGACATCGTTTCTGTAATGGCGCTATCGATGACTTCGGTAATGGATGCTTTGCGATATTTACGAAAATTCTCGCGGATCCGATCGAAAATAACGACTGACTCATTAACGGAGTAACCCAGTATGGCTAATATGGCGGCGAGCACGGTGAGCG
The DNA here is from genome assembly GCF_900106555.1 of Nitrosomonas oligotropha. GTDB lineage: Bacteria > Pseudomonadota > Gammaproteobacteria > Burkholderiales > Nitrosomonadaceae > Nitrosomonas > Nitrosomonas oligotropha_A. The sequence continues at coordinate 1,944 of NZ_FNOE01000002.1, forward strand.
AAAATTCCCACTGAAAGAAAGCAAAGCAGCCAACGATGATAACAACGTCATGCAAGTTGGCAATAATGCCCGATACGCCAAATTTCCACTCGAATCGCACTGCCAAGTAGGCAACGATACCAAGAGAAACAAATAGCAAAGCCAGTGCACCATTTTCCAGTAATTCCGCGCCGACTTGTGGTCCGACAAATTCAACTCGTTTCATTTCGACCGAAGAATCTGCTTGTCTTAATGCACTCATGACAGTTTCAGACAACTGTGCACTGGAAACCTCTGTTTTAATTGGTAAGCGAATCAAAACCTCACGAGAGGTGCCGAAATTTTGCACGCTGGCGTCAGACATACCGAGATCGGTGAGTACACCTCTGACTCTCTCGAGATCAGCGGCTTGATTGTAACTGACTTCCAGTACGGTTCCGCCCGTGAAGTCCACACCGAGATTGAGTCCTTTTGTGGTAATGAAGAAAATAGATAGGGCAAATGTCACAATTGAAATGACAGCCCCGACCCGTCTCCATCGCATAAAGGGGATGTTATGATTAAATCTAAAAAATTCCATGATTTACTTCCTTATAGATCTGATTAGTCAGCTTTGGGTTGCTTGGTATCAGATGATTTTCGCTTGTTTTTAGCTTTACCCGGTTTTCTTTCGCTCGATTCGGCTTGAACATCAAGATCAGCTCGTTGAATGACTTCGGTTTTAGCTTCAAGCTGTTTTGTAACTCTGTTCTGAATATCGATCGATTCTTCGCTTGCTTTGCTACGAGCTAATGCAGTTCTCTGATTAGTCTTATTTTGTTCCGGTATCCAGATTTTTCCAATCGGAACGTGATCCAATCGGCGATTACCATATATTAGATTCACCATGCCTCTGGACACAAAAGTTGCTGTAAATACGGAAGTCATAATGCCTAAGCAAAGTACTACCGCAAATCCTTTCACCGGACCTGAACCGAAAGCAAACAGTGCAATACCGGCAATGAGGGTGGTGATGTTGGAATCCACAATCGTGCCGAAGGCTCGCTCGAATCCCGCATGAATAGCTAATTGCGGCGAAGCGCCAGCGCGTAACTCATCCCTAATCCGTTCATTGATCAACACGTTGGCATCAATCGCCATACCGACCGTCAAGGCCAGTGCAGCCATTCCCGGAAGTGTCAGCGTAGCCTGCATGATGGATAATAAACCGACCAGCAGTAATAGATTCATGGCCAGTGCAACGACCGAGATCATACCGAACGCCGTGTAGTAAATGGCAATGAAGATAGCGACGCCCAAGAAGCCATATAAGGTCGAGTTGTAGCCTCGGGCAATATTCTCTGCGCCCAAGCTTGGTCCTACTGTGCGCTCTTCAATGATATCCATCGGTGCTGCCAAAGCGCCAGCGCGCAGCAATAACGCAACATCGCGCGCTTCCCTGCTGGTCATGCGCCCGCTGATCTGTACGCGTCCACCGCCGATTTCTTCACGAATGACCGGTGCGGTGATGACTTCCGCCTTATTTTTCTCAATTAGCAGAATGGCCATTCTTTTGCCGACATTATCCCGTGTTAATTGTTTGAAAATGCGCGATCCGCCATTGTCTAAATTGAGATGTACTGCGGGTTGATTGTCCTTATCAAACCCCGATTGAGCATCGGTGATATGCTCACCGGTCAACAATACTTGTTTTTTAACAAGCACTGGGCTTCCACCACGCTCTTCATACAGCTCGGTACCCGCGGGCACCTTGCCCTGCAACGCGGCATCGAGATCATGCTCGTCATCGACCATGCGAACTTCCAGGGTGGCTGTCCGTCCCAGAATATCTTTTGCTTTGGCGGTATCTTGCACCCCCGGCAATTGCACGATGACGCGATCCGATCCGGCTTTCTGGATGATCGGTTCAGCGACGCCCAGTTCATTAACGCGATTACGCAGGGTTGTGATGTTCTGCAACACCGCTGACTCTTGCATGCGCGCGAGTGCCTCGGATTTAATCGTAGCGACGAGATGGTAGCGGCTATCGACATTCTCTTCCTTGAAACCAAGGTCGGGATAATTCGACTTTAACTCAGCTTCCGCTTTGGTGCGTGATTCAGCGTCGCGAAATTTCAAAGTCAGTTTCTTGGCTTGTTTTTCCAGGCCGGTATAGGAAATTTTTTGTTCGCGTAATTTGCCGCGGATATCAGCGCTGTAACGATCCAGTGATTTTTCATGCGCGCCTTCCATATCGACGGCCAGCATGAAATGCACGCCACCGCGCAGATCCAACCCCAGATACATCGGCAATGCGCCGAGATCGGTCAGCCACTGGGGAGAATTGGGTAGTAAGTTTAGCGCAGTGATATAGTCATTACCCAAAGTTGATTCCAGCAAATCTTTTGCTTTGATTTGGGTCTCAGTATCGGCGAAACGTACTTTAATGCTTCCCTCTTCAAGGAGCATTCCATCCGTTCCAAGGTTGGCTTGTTTTAATGCGTCTTCAACGCGTTGCAACAAGGCGGTATCAGTGCTTGCGGACGTCCGTAAAGGGGAGATCTGTACTGCGGGCGATTCGCCGTAAAAATTCGGCAATGTATACAGCAAGCCGAGTAGCAGTGAAACCGCAATAATCAAGTATTGCCAAAGTGCGTAGCGGTTCATGGGTGTCAGTTAAGTATTAATTAATGATAAAAGATAAGAAAGATATGTGACGGCAAGCGATTCAATAACTATTCCTTCCGCCACGGTATGCGTGGTTATTTTTTGTCAACATTGCCAGCGTCAGTATCATGGCTCTCCGTGGTTTCGGCGGCACTGTTTTCCGAGGCGGTTGTTGTTTTGGTTGTTTTGGATTTTTGAGTTTTTCCTTTCGGCTCGATACTTTTCAGTGTTCCTTTGGGCAATAGGGTTTGCACCGAGGATTTAAGCGCGGTGACTTCGATAGCCGGTGCTATTTCGATAATCACATAAGCTTCGCTGACATTCAGAACCTGACCGAGAATGCCGCCGTTGGTAATGACTTCATCGCCTCTCTGCAATCCTTCCACCATCTGTTTTTGCTCTTTGGCGCGTTTGGCCTGCGGGCGGATCAGCAGGAAATAAAATAAGACAAGTATTCCGAACATCGATAATAGGCTCAGCCAGTCTGCGTCAGCTTGCGTTGACGCGGCAGCTTGGGCAAATGCATCATTAATCAGCATAAAATTCTCCTTTTCTGAAAAAAGGTACATATTAGCATGATGACCGCTTATGCCAGAAATTCTTGTGCATATTCTTCAAATTGTTGGTTTTCGATTGCGCTGCGGATTTCTTGCATCAATTGCTGGTAATAATACAAGTTGTGTACGGTATTCAGATGCGCTCCCAGCATTTCGTTGATGCGTTGCAAATGATGCAGATAAGCGCGGCTGAAATGCTGGCAGGTGTAGCAACCGCAGTGTTCGTCCGGAGGCGATGTATCGAGCCGGTAGCGGCTATTACGTAATTTAATAATGCCATGACGCGTATACAGCCAACCATTGCGCGCATTTCGCGTCGGCAATACGCAATCGAACATATCAATGCCGTGTGCCACGGCGTGCACAATATCCGCCGGTGTGCCGACACCCATCAAATAACGCGGTTGATCAACGGGTAGCAGCGGTGCGGTATGTTTGAGGATGCGCTGCATGTCCGCTTTGGGTTCGCCGACGGATAATCCGCCGATCGCATAGCCGTCAAAACCGATGCGATATAAACCAGCAAACGATTGATCACGCAGCTGTTCGTACATGCCGCCTTGTACGATACCGAACAATGCATTCGGATTGCCGTGATGCGCTTGTTTGGAGCGTTCCGCCCAGCGCAGACTGAGTTCCATCGAGAGTTGAGTGGTCGGTTCATCTGCCGGATACGGAGTGCACTCATCAAAGATCATCACAATATCGGAATTGAGCGTGCGTTGAATCCGCATCGATTCTTCCGGTGACAGAAAACAGTTGTCACCGTTGACCGGTGATTTGAAATGCACGCCTTGCTCGGTGATTTTGCGCAAATCGCCCAAGCTATAGACCTGAAACCCGCCGGAATCGGTGAGTATCGGGCCGCGCCAACCCATGAAATCATGCAATCCGCCATGTGCATCGATCACTTCTAATCCAGGGCGCAGCCATAAATGGAATGTGTTACCCAGAATGATTTGTGCGTTCGTTGCTTGCAATGCAGCGGGTGGCATGCTTTTGACCGCGCCATAAGTTCCTACCGGCATGAAAACCGGTGTTTCGACTGTGCCGTGCGCTAAGGTCAAGGTGCCGCGACGGGCTGCCTTGTCAGTGGAATGTAACTGAAATTTCATGATTTTCTCTCAATCAGCATGGCGTCTCCATAGCTAAAAAAACGGTAGCGCTCAGTTACGGCATGCCGATAAGCAAGCCGGATGTTTTCCATGTCGGCAAAAGCGGAAACCAGCATCAGCAGTGTTGAGCAGGGCAAATGAAAGTTGGTCAATAATCGCTCGACTACTTGAAAATGATAGCCCGGTGTAATGAAAATCCGCGTATCGCCATACCCTGCGATCAATTGGTCATGATGAGACGATGCACAGGATTCCAGCGCTCGTAGCGATGTCGTACCGACGGCGAGAATGCGCCCTCCCGATAGTTTGGCTTGCCGGATCGCATCCACGGTGGCCTGCGGGATATGGTAAGTTTCGCTGTGCATGGTGTGATCAGCGATATTTTCAACCCGCACCGGCTGAAATGTTCCGGCGCCGACATGCAAAGTGACATAGGCAATGGTGATGCCCATCGCCCGTAATTGATCCATCATGCCGGTATCGAAATGCAGCCCCGCGGTTGGTGCCGCAACAGCTCCTGCATTTCTTGCGTAAACTGTTTGATAACGCGCTTCATCTGCCGCGGTCGCCGGGCGGGCGATATAGGGAGGCAACGGCAATTGACCGTAGCATTCCAGTAATTCCGCTGTCGTTTTTTCATGTTCAAAGCGCAAGGTATAAAACTCTTGCTCACGCGCGATCACGGTCGCCGTTATCGCATCCGCCAGCAGTAAAGTTGAGTCCGGTTTGGGAGCATGGCTGGCACGTATAGCTGCCAGAACATGGCGATCATCGAGTATTCGCTCCACCATCACTTCCACCTTGCCGCCACTATCTTTTTTTCCGAACATGCGCGCCTTAATTACCTGGGTATCATTAAACACCATGACATCTCCGGCGCGCAGGAAGCTGGATAAATTTGAAAATAACGCGTCCTGCCATTGATGATTATTGCTGTCCAAATAGAGCAAACGGCTGCCGGTGCGTTGCTCGGCGGGAAACTGTGCGATCAATTCGGCGGGCAGATAAAAATCAAAATCCTGAGTCTTCATGCCGCCTATTATACCGGCGCAGCATGTTTTCCGCCCATGCGGCTTGCTGTACTTCGGCTTTTCAGTGATAATTGCGCCTTCTGTTTATTCAAAACAGGCAAATTGTTTGGCCGAGATGGCGGAATTGGTAGACGCACGGGACTCAAAATCCCGCGATGGTGACATCATGGGGGTTCGATTCCCCCTCTCGGCACCAGTAGCAACATTCAAGTGGTTTCATATCGTATCAAATACCTTGTAATTACAAAGAATTTAAGAAATTGATCGTATCAAGAGATAGCATGTTATCTTTTGACATACCATCAAATTGTTGGTACTTTTGATGGTACTTTTAGATACCAACATGCCAGATACCATCAAATGCTTACTGATGTCGCAGTACGCCAAGCTAAAGCAAAAGAGAAGCCCTATAAAATAAGCGATAGTAGTGGGTTGTATTTATTGGTGAATTCCACCGGTAAATATTGGCGCATGAATTACCGTTTCGCAGGCAAGCAAAAGACTTTAGCAATAGGCGTATATCCCGCAGTATCGTTGGTTGATGCCAGAAAGAAACGAGATGAAGCAAAAGATCAACTTGCCAAAGATATTGATCCGGCAATAACTAAAGCCATCAATAAACACATTGTGCGCACCGCAGCAGAAAATACTTTCAAAGCTGTAGCGTTGGAATGGCACGCGAAAACCAGCAAAACATGGGCGGAATCGACGGCGAACAATATCAAGCGGTATCTGGAAAAAGATATTTTTCCGTGGCTAGGCAATCGTGTCATCAAGGATATTGCCGCACCGGATTTGCTGGTGGTATTGCGCAAGATAGAAAGCCGTGGGGCACATGAAAAAGCGCAGCGTTGCCGCGAATATGCCGGGCGGGTGTTTCGCTATGCCGTGGCGACCGGACGCGCGGAACGCGATCCTAGCGGGGATTTGAGGGGTGCATTGACACCGGTTAAAGTCAAACACCATGCCAGCATCACCGACCCTAAAGCCATTGGCGCATTACTGCGCGCGATTAATGGTTTTAGCGGTTCTTTCATCACCAGATGTGCCTTGCAGCTTGCACCACTGGTATTTGTGCGCCCTGGTGAATTGCGTCATGCCGAATGGTCGGAAATCGATTTTGATAAAAAAGAATGGCGCATACCCGGCCACAAAATGAAAATGGGTGAAGTGCATATCGTGCCATTATCCCGTCAAGCGATTGAAATTTTGCAATCGATTCATCCATTGACTGGCGACGGTCAATATATCTTCCCGAGCATACGCAGTGGTGCCCGCCCGATGTCCGAAAATACCGTCAACGGCGCATTGCGGCGCATGGGGTATGAAAAGGACGAAATGACCGGCCACGGTTTCCGCAGCATGGCCAGCACACTGCTACATGAGCATGGCTGGCCGCATGAAGCGATTGAGCGGCAACTTGCCCATGCGGAACGCAATAAAGTGGTGGCCGCATATAACTACGCCGAACACTTGCCAAAACGACGGGAAATGATGAACTGGTGGGCAGATTATTTGGATGAACTGGCAGCGGGTGCAAAAGTGGTCAATTTTCAGAAAGATCGAACAAGACTTTCTGAATAAAGGGATATTATGGAAACTTGGAAAAAAATCCCATCGTGGTTTAAGTTAGATAACTATCGTGACTCGTTTAATTTTACAGCTAAAGAGTGGCTAGAAGAAATAAGTAAAAGGCAAAATAAAGCAGTGATCTTTATGAGCCCTGATTATTATTCAGAGATTTTATTGATGAGTCCTGATGATTTCAGCGAGGAAATGGAAGCAGCAATACAGTTCTTTGATAATATAAAGAAACAACCCCTAATTAGCTGTAGGTATGATGTTCGTTACTCAGAACTTGAAGAAATTCTTGGAGATTTCAAAATAACTGAGAACGAATATAAACATAAATTCGCTACTGTTCAGGAACTGAGCGAGTATAACGCGTACATGTTCTTTTTCAATTCAGATAAAAGAATAGAAATTGAAAATGATTTATCAAGTCTTTATTCCGTTCATGTAGATCGTGAAGATTGGGTTAATGGAATAAAGCGCAATTTTGATATTAAAAGAAAATACAGCCAGCCAATAGCAAATCACGACATGTTTGAAGGTAGTAAATTTCTTGAGATTTATCTTAATTCAAGTGATGAGCAAATCTTATATGAATTTAAAAAATGGTTAGTTGATACTAGAAATTCCTCTGATAAATTTATTAAGCGTCAGTTATCAACTAAAGATTTCCAAGATTGGTCTGAATCGCAGCTTCTTCCTTATTGGGATTTAACTACGATTGCTGCGATTGAGAACGCAACTATTCCATATCATGTATTAGGCAATGCATTGTTTCCCGATGAGTATGGTGTTGATCTTACCGAGCGAATTAGAAAGATTACAAAAAAGAAGTGTCAGTACATGTTTTCTGGAGAGGTTTTTGGCGCACTATTAGCACAAGCAAGATCTGAGGAGCTAAGCCGGAATAATTTATTATGAAATTTATTCCGGTTTAACAGTTATAAAAGGTTGTTCCGGAAATAAAAACAATAACTTTCTTCCCTCGTAACTCATAAATCATGTAATTAAACTTCATATCACCTTAAAACAACTCAAGAGGTGACATGATGTTTAGTAACAAATCAGAAACAATTCCCGAAGCACTCAAAAACTTTGATCAACTCCCTGATACAGCCAATGTAAGGCAGCCTGTCGTTCAGGCTTTATATGCCTGTTCACCAGCCAGTGTATGGCGCGGTGTCAATGCCGGACGTATACCGAAACCGCGAAAATTATCGCCGCGTACTACTTGCTGGAACGTGGGCGAGCTGCGTGCAGCGTTGATTGCAGCAGGTAATCAGGGGGCATAACATGGACAAAAAAATACCGCCCCAAAAAGAAGCGGCTTTTCAAGAAATCAATCGGAATTTTAGCGGGGATGATGCCAAACAGCAATGCGCACGGCTTTTGCAGGCGTTGAAGATGTATTCTATCAATACCTATGAAGCCAGCCGTGGTCTTGGAGTGTATCACCCGCCAGCGCGAGTTATGCAGCTTCGCAAAAACGGATACCCAGTCGATACAGTGTGGCAAACCATCGTTGCTGAAAACGGTGATACGCACCGCGTCGGCTGCTATCTGCTGCGCAACGGGGATTATCGCCATGAGTCATAATCGTGAATCTTGGCTGGAACGCCTGGAAATGTTGCTTGCTCGGTTTTCTCACTTAGGGATAGGCGCGGATGTGGCTTCATTCAGTTTAATTGAATTCTTGTCATTGTACGTTTACTTATCCCGGTTAATGGAAAGCTAGGCGATGGCTGGCAGTCACTTTTTCCGCATGGGAAAGGTGAACGGCAAAAACGGTATTCTGAACGCGGCAAAGCATAACAAGCGCGCCTTGCAAACTGAACTTGGTGCGGGTGCGCATATTGCAGCGCTCAGGACATCGTTAAACTATTCACTGACTGACCCGGCAACGGCTGAGCAAGTAGACCGAACTGCCAAAGTGTTGATGGTGCAGGCTGGCATTGATAAACCGCGCAGTAATCAAGTCATGGCGCTGGAAATCCTTTTCAGCTTGCCTACTAACCGGCACCAGCATGATACCCGGCCATTCTTTCAATGTTGCATGGATTGGACAACAAGAAATATTCCGGGGGTATTGCTGTCATTCGATGTTCATCTTGATGAAAGCGCACCCCATGCACATGCGCTGATTTTGCCTTTGGTGGATAACAAAATGCGGGGAAACAAGATTATGGGAAACATTGGCAATTTGAACCGGTTGCGAAACTTGTTTTATACCGAAGTTGCCCGTCATTTTGGTTTAACAAGAAACGAAACCAAGCGATTGAGCTGCGATGATAAGGCGGCGCTAGAAAAGCAAGTTTTGCTGCGGCTTAGGATTGATGCTGTGATGAAATCTGCTATATGGTCGTGTGTGCGTGATGCCATTCACAACGACCCGCTACCCTATGCGCAGTTATTGGGGATTGAACAGAAACCCGCCAGATATACCGGAAGATCATTCGTGCAGATCATGACTTCCAAGGGCAAAGGTAAAGAAATAGAAAGCGAGATAAACACTATATAGCGATTCAGCACTCAAAATTATCAAACACTATCCTGTGTATAGTGTTTCATTAAAATGATGGTAGTGATGGTAGTGATGGTAGTGATGGTAGTGATGGTAGTGATGGTAGTGATGGTAGTGATGGTAGTGATGGTAGTGATGGTAGTGATGGTTGTCTAGGTTCTTTTGATAGTCTGAAGATCGAGGGTAATTTGAACCCCGATTGCGCACTAGATATGCAAAATCTGCACATAACTGTGAGAAATGATGACGGCAAAAAACAAATCCAAGGAACATTCAATGAATAACGCGCAAACGCTTACTGTCGCTGTCGAAAAAGGCGAAAACGAGCAACGCAAGCTGGCTGAAGCGCAATTCTCACCGGATGTTTTGAATACATTAACGACGCAAACCTTCACCAAGCCCCTATTCGGTGAGATTGATTTCACCCAGGCCATTGCAGTCATGAAGGAAAAAACAGAAAAGATTATCGCTGGTGATTTGAATGAACTGGAATCGACACTGACCTCGCAAGTTGTATCGCTAAACGCGATTTTCAACACATTGGCGAGAAAAGCGGCGCACTCTGAATTTCTGAATCAAATGGAAGCTAACATGAGACTGGCATTGAAAGCGCAAGCACAATGCGCCCGCACTGCCGAAATACTGGCCGCAATCAAGAATCCACCGGTAATAATTGCCAAGCAAGCCAATATTGCCGCCGGGCATCAGCAAATAAATAACCATTCGTCACGCGCACGTGCAGGGAAAACAAAAAATCCGGAAAACGAACTATTAAGCGAGGATAACCATGCGGCATTGGACACCAGAAGAGCGGTTGAAACAGGCCAAACTCATCAGGAAATGGCAACCGTGGAAACAATCGACGGGCGCTAAAACATTGAAGGGAAAAGCCAGATCAAGCCAGAATGCTTATAAGCATGGATTCAGTAGGCTGCACAAGGAATTGCGGAGATTATTGAAACAGCAAAAGCAGCTACTTGAAAGCATGGACTAGTAACCATTTGCTAATAGATACGCAGCAGTTACATTCACCCTATGGTTAACCGGGATGATTCGCAGATAGATTGCCGATAAAATCACGAAGCAGAATAACAAGGCAAAAGGGATACGAGTGTTTGAACAGACGTTTAAAAATATAGACGACATACTGCACAAAGATGCAGGTTGCAGCAGTGAGCTCGATTATATTGAGCAAACTTCCTGGGTACTGTTCTTGAAATATCTGGATGATTTGGAGAAAGATCGCATCACAGCCGCTGAATTGACCGGCAAAACCTATACGAGCATCATCGCGCCAGAATTCCAGTGGAATATATGGGCTATGCCTAAAAACAAAGAGGACAAGCTCGATCATCACAAAGCATTAACAGGCGATGACCTCAAAGATTTTGTTGATCATAAACTTTTCCCCTATCTCAGAAAATTTAAAACTGATGCAATCAGCGCTGACACCGTTGAATACAAAATTGGTGAGATTTTCAGCGAACTGAGAAACCGCATACAGAGTGGCTACAACTTGCGCGAAGTCATTAACCGCATTGATGAGCTGCGATTCAGAACCCATGCTGAAAAGCACGAAATGAGCCACCTCTATGAGGACAAGATCAAGAATATGGGCAATGCCGGGCGTAACGGCGGCGAATACTATACGCCGCGCCCTTTGATTAAAGCTATTGTCAAAGTGGTTACACCCAAAATTGGCGATAAAATTTACGATGGCGCGGCAGGCAGCGCAGGTTTTTTGTGTGAAGCGTTCGATTATCTTAGAACCAGCAAAAGCCTGAACACCAGTGAAACCGAAATACTTCAGAAGAAAACCTTTTATGGCAAAGAGAAAAAATCACTGGCGTATATCATTGGTATCATGAACATGATTCTGCATGGTGTGGAAGCCCCGAACATCGTGCATACCAATACCCTTGCCGAAAATCTGGCCGATATACAAGAAAAGGACCGCTACGATGTGGTGCTGGCCAATCCACCTTTTGGCGGTAAAGAACGCGCTCAAGTACAGCAAAACTTTCCAATCAAAACCGGCGAAACCGCCTCATTGTTTTTGCAGCATTTCATCAAAATACTGAAGGCAGGCGGAAAAGCCGGTGTGGTCATTAAAAATACTTTTCTAAGCAATACCGATAATGCCAGCACCAGTCTGCGCAAGCTCTTGCTGGAAAGCTGCAATCTGCATACGGTACTGGATTTGCCAGGCGGCACGTTTACCGGTGCGGGTGTGAAAACAGTGGTGCTTTTTTTTGAAAAAGGCGCGCCTACTCAGAAAGTTTGGTTTTACCAGCTCAATCTTGAACGCAACCTGGGAAAAACCAACCCGCTTAATGAAAACGATTTGGCAGAGTTTGTAGCGCTTCAGAAAACCTTTGCCGATAGTGAAAACTCATGGAGCATCGATGTAAAAGACATTGATCAATCCACCTTTGATCTGAGTGCCAAAAACCCCAATAAGAAAACTGAAACTGCCTTACGCCAACCACAGGAAATTTTGGAAGCTATGAGAGCGTTGGATAAAGAAAGTGCGGAAATATTAGACTCAATTTTGGAATTGATATGAAGCAAGATTGGGGGAGAAAAAGGTTAGGTGATATATGTGGATTTGTAAGAGGCCCGTTTGGTGGTAGTTTGAAAAAAAACAACTTCAAGCCAGATGGCTATGCTGTTTACGAACAGCAGCATGCTATTTATGATCAATTCAACGACATTAGATATTTCATTGATGATGATAAATTCAATGAAATGAAGCGGTTTGAGCTTAACTCGGGTGATTTAATAATGAGCTGTTCAGGGACAATGGGTAAAATCGCTATCGTTCCAGAAAACATAAAGAAAGGAATTATCAATCAAGCTCTGCTTAAACTAAGTCCATCAAAAATGGTGTCAAATAATTTCTTGAAATTATGGATGCAAAGTGAAAGTTTTCAAGATAGTTTGAAAGAATATTCAGGTGGAGCAGCAATTCAAAACGTAGCTTCAGTTGCTATTTTAAAGAATATTGAAATCCCACTCCCCCCACTCCCAGAGCAACAATGCATCGTAGCCATATTAGATAAAGCCTTTGCCACCATAGCCAAGGCAAAAGCCAATGCCGAACAGAGCTTGAAAAATGCCAGAGAGCTTTTTGACAGTTATTTGCAATCTGTTTTGACTGATAAAAAATGGGTAAGGAAACAGTTAGGAGACGTTTGTTATAAGGTCGAATATGGGGCATCTTCAAAGTCAAAAAATGACGGTAAATTGCCAGTATTGAGAATGGGAAATATTCAAAATGGAAGATTTGTATGGGACAGTCTTGTTTATTCTGATAATAAAGAAGATAACCAACAATATTTACTTAAATACAATGATGTATTGTTCAACCGAACAAACAGCCCAGAACTGGTTGGGAAAACAGCAATTTATAAAGGAGAAACACCAGCCATTTTTGCAGGGTATCTAATTCGTATTCATAGAAAGGAAGATTTATTGGATGCCGATTATTTGAATTATTATCTCAATAGTGCAATGGCAATGGAATATGGTAAGACAGTTGTAATTTCAAGTGTAAATCAAGCAAATATCAATGGAACTAAATTAAAGACATATCCTATTCCATTACCATCATTAACCCAACAACAAGCCATCGTCCAAAAACTCGATGCCCTCGATGCCAAAACCAAGAAACTAGAAGCCATCTACCAGCAAAAAATAAATGATCTGGAAGAACTAAAAAAATCCATTCTTCAAAAAGCATTTAGTGGCGAATTAAACACTGATAAAGATATCGCTACATGAACGAAACAGACACCAGAGCGGAGCTAATAGAGCCCAAGTTAAAGGCTTGTGGTTGGGGTGTTGTCGAAGATTCAAAAATCCTTCGTGAATACCTTATTACTGCAGGCAGAATTCAAACCGGCGGCGTAAGAGCCAAGAAACTCATTGCCGATTATGTGCTGGTTTACAAAGGCATCAAGCTGGCGGTCATAGAAGCCAAAAGCGATGAATTGGAAGTGGGCGAAGGCGTGGCGCAAGCCAAGCAATATGCGGAAAAACTGAATTTAGAAACAACCTACTCCACCAACGGCAAAGCCATTTACAGCATTTGCATGAAAACAGGCGCGGAAGGTTTGGTTTCCGATTATCTGACCCCCGAAGCGTTGTGGAACAAAACCTTTGCAGTTCAAAACGAATGGAGAGACGAGTTTGCATCCATTCCGTTTGAAGATAGAAGCGGCACTTGGCAACTTCGCTACTATCAGGAAATAGCCATAAAAAATGCCCTGGAAGCAATCGCCAACCACCGGGAACGCATTTTATTGACGCTTGCCACGGGCACCGGAAAAACGGCCATTGCTTTTCAAATTGCCTGGAAGCTATTCCAAACCCGGTGGAATTTGAAGCGTGACGGCAGCCGCAGACCCAGAATTTTATTCCTGGCTGACAGGAATATCTTGGCTGACCAAGCCTACAATGCTTTTTCATCGTTTCCTGACGATGCATTGGTCAGAATAAGGCCGAATGAAATTAGAAGAAATGGCAATGTGCCTACCAATGGCAGCATTTTCTTTACCATCTTTCAAACCTTCATGAGCGGCACTGATAAGGACGGCAAACCCACCCCTTATTTTGGTTCATATCCCCCCGATTATTTCGATTTCATCATCATAGACGAATGTCACCGGGGCGGAGCCAATGACGAAAGCAACTGGCGCGGCATTTTGGAATATTTTGCCCCCGCTGTTCAGTTAGGATTAACCGCGACCCCGAAGAAAGAACAGAACATTAATACTTACCAATATTTTGGTGAGCCGGTTTATGTCTATTCTCTTAAAGAGGGCATTAATGATGGATTTCTTACACCTTTCAAAGTAAAGCGCATTAAAACAACGCTGGATGAGTATATCTACACCAGCGATGATCAGATCATTGAAGGCGAAATCGAAGAAGGCAGGCTCTACACTGAACCAGACTTCAACATATCCATTGAAATAAAAGAACGAGAGGCGAAACGAGTTCAAATTTTTCTGAAGGAAGCGAGCCAGAATGAAAAGGCGATCATTTTTTGTGCTACGCAAGCACACGCTGCTTTAGTCCGTGATTTAATCAATCAATACAAGAGCAGCAGCAACCCGAATTATTGTGTTCGCGTGACTGCCAATGATGGTGAAATCGGCGATCAGTTTTTAAGGGAATTCCAGGACAACGAGAAAACGATTCCCACCATTCTTACCACTTCGCAAAAGCTATCCACGGGTGTAGATGCCAGAAACATACGCAATATTGTTCTGATGCGACCGATTAACTCAATGATTGAGTTTAAGCAGATTATAGGCAGGGGCACGCGGCTGTTTGACGGCAAAGAATTTTTCACCATTTACGATTTCGTTGATGCTTACCACCTTTTTTCCGATCCTGAGTGGGATGGTGCGCCAATAATCGAAGTTTGTTACGAATGCGGACATGATCCTTGTATTTGTGAAAACGATCCCCCAAAACCTTGCAGAGTTTGCGGCAAACGGCCTTGTGAATGTGAAAAGGAACGGCCGCAACCTTGTCCAAAGTGTGGCCAAAATCCTTGCATTTGCAATAAGAAGGTAAAAATAAAACTAAAAGACGGCAAAGAGCGCGAAATACAGCACATGATTTCCACTTCGTTTTGGAGCAGCGACGGCAAGCCCATTTCAGCTGAAGAATTTTTGAATAATCTGTTCGGTGAACTACCCAATCTATTTAAAAGCGAGGAAGAATTACGCACTATTTGGAGCAACCCAACCACGCGCAAAACATTACTGGAAAAATTGAATGATGCCGGGTTTGGTAAGGAAGAATTATCAACGCTGCAAAAGCTCATCGACGCAGAAAAAAGTGACCTGTTTGATGTATTGGAATACGTGTTCAATAGCGATACAAAACCAATGACAAGGGAAGAACGTGTTGCAGCAGCAGAAGCCACCATTTTTGCATTACTGGATAGCAAGCAGAAAGAATTTATAGAGTTTGTGTTAAGCAAATATATTGAAACAGGGGTGGAAGAACTTGATCGGGAAAGGTTACCTACTTTGCTGATAAACAAATATCAGTCGTTAGAGGATGCCAAAGAGATTTTAGGTGAAGCTGCAAATATCAGTTCGCTGTTTATAGAGTTTCAGAAGTATTTGTATTTGCAGAGGGCGGC
This sequence comes from Nitrosomonas oligotropha, assembly GCF_900106555.1. GTDB lineage: Bacteria > Pseudomonadota > Gammaproteobacteria > Burkholderiales > Nitrosomonadaceae > Nitrosomonas > Nitrosomonas oligotropha_A. The sequence goes on from NZ_FNOE01000002.1 coordinate 17,528, forward strand.
GTGATTTTGGGGATGGTTTCCCTATACTCCTTGCTTCCGTGGAAGAGATGGGAGGTAAATTCCATTCAAACTTTCGATATAGAGTGCCCGATTAGCTTTTTTAAATACTGGAGACCAACCAATATAAACATGAAGCCCGGCATGGCCAAATATACAAAAACATATTAGAGTTAAATATAAGTCAATTTTAAGTCTCATAAATATGTTTTGAAAAGCAATTTTAGGATTAGAATGGAACCCAAAGTATATAAAATAATAAATATATGAATGATAGATATAGGATACGTGATGGCTTAATGCCATTAATTGATTTTGTTATTCATCTCGTTGTTGGTGCGAGTATTTTTTTGGTTATAGCAGCAGCGGCACTGGGAATAGGTGAAATTATTAGTTGGTTAGATATACAAGATTATTTTATAAAAGAGGTTCTTTCTTTTATAAAATATTTAATTTTTGCGATTGATTGTCTGTTATTCGGCATTTTTTTATTATCTTCAACAATCAAAATGGCTAAAAAACTATGGAATCATTAAGAAATCTAATTCTTCATGCAAGATTAGTTGCATTTGAGGCATTTGTTTTATTTTTTAATCCATTAAGAGAACAAAAATTTAACATTGAGCATATTCACTCTGAACAAAACTTTTCAACCGAAGAGCTCTTAGTGCCCCTTAAGTATATGAAGATATTGAGTGAAGCGGCTTGTTATAATCAAGGAGCATTTACTCAATATTGGTATCTTGCATCTCTAAGGCATAAAAAAATTCGCCTTGAGGTGGAAAATAAGGATAAGGATAAGGATAAGGGTAAGCTTCTGATTTTAGGTAATGATCTGATGAAATTTTTGAATCAAGAATTTCATAAGGCAGCATTAAATAACATTGAGTATATGCATAGATATTTTGAGGGGAGAAGTAAGAAGCCCCCAAAAATTTCTATAAAGGGATTTTCTAAGAAAAGAGCCGAGAACGTCGTTATAACTTTATTTGGCGACAAACAAGACGCTGATTTATTAGGCATATCAGTTGAAAGTGATTCTGGCTTTGAACATGTTTTCAAGAAAGGAAAATACTATTTATCTAACAATCTAATCAAGGAAACAAAAGAGGGACGCTATAAAAATCCAAGCTTAGATATAAGCTGCATAAGAGAAAAAACACTAACTTATACCTTCAGACCTAAAGCATTGTGGAAGAAATGTTGGAAAGACCTATCAGAAAAGAATCGTGAGGATTATTATAGCTCGATACTAATTGTTCCAATGACATTCTGGAATAATGCGCTTTATCAAGAGTTTTTGGATAAACTGGAAATATTAACAGATAAAAAACGAACAATTTTTGGCATTGTGTGTGTGGAGCATCAGGATACAGATTACTTTAAAGAAGAGTCTGATGTTTCAGCCATATACTTCTTTGCAGATGCATTATCACAATATATCTTTTCAAGATTGGTATATACAAAAATATCGGAAACAAAAAATAAATTAAAAGAGATCTTAGGTAGCAACATGGAAATAGATATGGATAATACGATTGAACTACTTAAATCAGGAGAATTTATCACATCAACACCAACTTTAAAATCAATTACTGAGATAAAAGAGTCAAATGAAAACGAGAATGTTACATACGAGATTGATTCTTATTTATGTGATTACGTGAACAATTTAAAAAAAGTTAATTTAAATTACAGTCAGGATTCGAACTGATATTTTAAACAAATATCGATGAATGAGTGTTTATCAACTTTAGAACATTCAGGCGGTAAACTCTATAAAGCAAATTATCTGCACAAACCACTGTGTGATTGAAACTATGGACAATGCCGCCTATCTGCTCAAACATATCCCAAACGTATGATTAGAATAAGCCTTGAAACAATGAAAATCTTGAAGAGTTTTCCGAGACTGGATATCGCACAGCGGGTTAAGCCTTGTTTGATAACTACTCAGGGGCGGTTTTAATCTATACAGCTTTAAAATCTAGTACCGTACTCTGCCGCATCTATCATAAACATGCACAAAAAAGCTTTTTACAAGCTAAGGTACTTGGAAGGAAAAAACAGCGTGCGGGTGATTCAAACCCCGTAAAAATTATAGTGTAGCGAAAAATTAAAGTCGTAAACTTTTTTCATTGCATATATTATCTCAACAGTAAGAAAACGTTGAATAAAAAGCTAAACTTAAGAAAGTTAACTGGTCGGTTAACACTTTGGCTGAATTAGTGGCTATTATTTAGATGGCATCGGGTACGCCCCTCAATTCTCTACAACTTTAAAGATAAAGTACCGGCACATGCCTAAATATTCGCGCGTGCGATTCAGAAAAAACGTTTTTTGAAAACATGTGGCGAGGTGTCGAATCTCTCTACAATCTTATGAAATCGGTGCTGCAGCTTTTAGTTTAGTTCATAGCCATAACCCAAAAATATCGGATAATCATTTGAAGAAAAAAGTTTTCTTGGCTTTGCTTATTTCATTTCTGGCAACGCTTTCAGGTTGCGCAATAGAAAAGCGAGATATACCGTTACAACAGGATTCAGCCGCTAATTATACCGATCACCCTTTACCAGCTACTTCCTACAATAGAAAAGATTGGCCGCGCTGGATAGATGCCGATGGTGATTGCCAAAATACCAGACAAGAATTATTGATAGCCACCAGTACACAACCTGTTCAATTCAAAGACTCGAAACATTGCACTGTTATTTCTGGTGAATGGTATGGAGTTTATACCGGCAAGACGTTCACCAAAGCTTCAGACGTGGATATTGATCACATAGTGCCGCTGGCACATGCTCATAGACATGGTGCGGACAAATGGACAAAGGCGCAACGCAGAACATTTGCAAATGACTTTGAAAATCTTTTGGTAGTGAATGATTCAATCAATAAATCCAAATCAGATCAAGCTCCGCATGAATGGTTACCACCATTAAAGTCTTACTGGTGCGAATACGGCAAACGATGGGAATACATCAAGAACAAATACCACTTATGGTATGACCGGCAAGAACGTATTACCTTGAATAAACTGGCTGAAACTTGCTTGGAGTAGTCAGCCAAGGCAATCCGCTAACCTTGGCTGACTGTTTTTGATAAAGGATTATTTGCAGCTGTTACTTATATACGCACCAATGACACTGATGCGTACTTTGTTAATCGGTATTTTTAGAAATAACTTTAGAAAAAAATAAATATTTATTTCTAGTGAGAAAATTTGATGGTATTTATGATGGTACTTTATGGATTCATAAATTCACAATGCTTATGAATATTGGCTTGCAGCATAATATGCGGTTACCCCTCTCGCACCAGTAGCAACATTCAAGCAGTTCATATCGTACATCCCTTGTAATACTGAATATTCTAAGCATTGATTGTATCAAGAGATAGCATGCATCTTTTGACATACTGTCAAGTGCTTACCGATGTCGCAGCGCGTTAAGCAAAACCGAAGGGCTCTATACATTAGCGATAGTGGCGGGCTGTATTTTCTGGTGAAACCCACTAGAAATATTTAATCGTAACGGCAAGCAGAAGGGGGATTCATTTATTTAGTTTAATGACAAAGTGCGGTTGTTTGCTAAAAATTTCACGCATAAAAAAGAAATAATCTCGCTGATAACAGAAGAAAAAACACCTGCTGCATTTAGAAAAGGATGGGTTTTCTTATTCCTTGGAAGTTAACTAGCGATTAATTCGTATTAATATCCCCTTATTTAATCTGTGGTTTTTTCTATTATCCACAAAAACTGTGGATAACTTTGTGGACAATCATCTTGCATGAGTTGCTAACTTGTAAATTTCTAAGGACTTTCCTTAGGTTGCTTAATTATTTAACATATTAATTATGTTTAAATTATCATTTACTTACGGGATATTTTTCAGCTCAATGTCAAGATGCTCATGGGATATTTATAACTTTTTAAATCTGTGGATTATTTGGAATGTCAAGGAAAAAGATATGAAGTGAATAGCAGAAGATTATATAAACAAGATAGATACTTTTCGCACTTTGACTACTACGAGTGATAAGGTCTCCGTAAATAGATGCCGATGGTGATTGCCAAAGTGCCAGTCAAGAATTATTGATAACCACCGCTAAAATTTTATGGGTGCGAATACGGAAAGCGATGGGAATACATTAAAAATACCACTTATGGTATGAACGGCAAGTACGTATTACCTTGAACAAATTGGCTTGAAGTAGTCAGCTGTAGCAATTCACGAACCTTGGTTGACTGTTTTTGATACAGGACTTGTAAAGCGTTTGTCAATACGCACACATGCGCATTTTGTAAATTGGTATTTCCTGAAATAATTTATTCGGACAAAATCTATTGAGGTGTATTTCATCAGATCCGGGGGGCAGTATGCTGAATTCAGTATTGACGTTTGCATCAATTTTTCTTATTTCATTCTTGTTATTGTCGTGATTTTTCCTGATAAAAGTCGTGTTGATGACCCTAATTGTGAATGTTAGGTTAGCTTTGATGTTAGAACAATTGTCCTTCGAAAAAAACGATGAGCCCATCCTCGTTAATGATTATTCATTCTATGGTTTTATTTCATAAAAGTTTTTTTCTGTTGTCCACAATTTCTGTAGATAACTTTGTGGACAATCCACTTGCATGGGTAACTAACTTATAAATTTCTAAGGGTTTTTCTTGGATTGCTTAATAATTTAACATATCGATTATGTTTAAATTATCATTTACTTGCGGGATATTTTTCAATCTGATGTCAAGATTGTCATGGGATATTTATAACTTTCTTGATCTGTGGATTATTTGGAATGTCAAGAAAAAGATAGAAAGTAAATTGTAGAGATTGTGCGAAAAGAAAAATACTTGATGCGTCATGACCAATGTGGGTGATGAGATTTTAATCATGATTCTTGTGTATAGAGATTTTTATTAGGCAAACTTTGCTGAATGTTAACTATATGGTTAACAGATACTTGAACCAGCGGTTATTTTGATGATAACGGAACACGGCACCTCAATGTTAGAAGTACTGAAATTGAATCAATGCGGTGTTAAGTCGCTTTTGAGGTGGGGCACTAAGAAAGAAAACGGGAGCTTGCGCTCCCGTTCCGGATGAGATCCGGATTTGCTTAAACGGCTGATTCTTTTCTGCGGCTTACCATAAATCCCATTAAACCCAAACCGGCCAGAAGCATAGCGTAGGTTTCCGGTTCAGGAACGGGACTCAGAGAGTCGTTTGTGCTGAATGTTGTGAAATCACCAGCTCCTCCAATCCTGAATTGGGCTTGCTGACCGCCGTCACAGCAACCTTCAAGGCCGTAGAGGTTGAGCGTGTGAAAACCGGCGGCAAGATTCAATGTATTGATACTCAAATACTGTGATGAATCGCTGTAGCTGCCATTCCACCACATATCATTTGTTTTGAAATCATATGCTGATCCATCGACAAAAATGGCGCCGCCGTGACCAAAATCAACACCGGCACGAATTTGCCATGCCCCTGCATTTGCTGGGGATACATAAAAATCAACAGTTGATTTAAAGGCTATGTCAGTTGTCGAGCCACCAGCAAATAATCCATGATTGGAAATGTTGTCATAAATTGCAGGGGTCGCAATTCCGTAACCAATTGATGGGATTGCAACGGCTGAATCAACTACGGATTGATATGCTGCTGCGTCAATTTGAGGGCCTGCGGTTGAGAAACCCGTTTCAATTGTTATTGAGCTGGCGTTAGCACCGCCAAATAATGCAAGCGATATTGCGGTAACTGATAATGTGAAAGTTATTTTCATAAGACTCCTGTTATACAGCATTAGATTGTTAAACTACTTAGGATATATGGTCCGTTATTTCTAACCAGCGCAGAGCAAATCAAAGTTAAATTGCTCAATGAGTGTGTGCAATTGAGCAGCATCATAATTTCTGTCCATCCACATGAATGTTAATAGAACTTGAGCCGATCAACTATGCGAAAAATCACAGCTCATCGTTTAATAAACCCTGCGCGATTGGTTTATCGGTATATCCGGAAACGGCTTTAAGAAAGAAGAATATATTTTTGTAGACTCTTGGATTGCAAATGCTGTGGATAACTTTGTGAGTAATTCATGTGTTTGGAAATTTAACTCATCGATTTCTAAAGATTTCCATTGACTTGCTCATTTATTTTACACATTGATTATGAGCTAATTATCATCAAGTTATTACTGCTTTTCATGCTGCGCGCCCATTTGATCAAATGAAGTCCATCATTGACTGGGTTTGTGGATTGTTTAAATGATCAAATAAAAATTACGGTGAATTGAATCGATAGAGAATTTTCTGAATTGTTTGGGATGGAATTTTTCTTTCAATACGTCGATATAAAACCGATTTCTTGCTTTATTCGAGCTATCTGTGTAAGAAAATATGAGTATAATGGTAAGAAGACACACTAGGTGATGTTTTTAAGATAATGATTATATTGCAATTAGTTTGCAATATCCGATGCGTTATAAAAGACATAATTGATTTAAGATTATTTTAAGTTAGCGATGCTTATATTTTTCTCCCTAGAGAAGACTGATTTATTGGATCCGTATCAGGATCTTTTTGAAATTTACCATTTCGGTGATTTTTCGGATTGGGAGAAAAAGAAAATCATTCCTTCCGCGTTTGTTATTGCGGGAAATGATAAACAATATACTGCGTCGATTCTTGCCAAGATACGCAGAGATGACGAAGTTTTTGCATCACTGTGTTTTGCGGCAGATCCGGTTGCAGCGTCTGATAACTTGTTGCTCGATGGACAATTGCCGCAGCCTCCGGTTTTGCTGGAAGCGGTTAATCAAGTTGAAAGCTTGCTGAAGTCGCTGAAGGGCAATGAGACCTATATCACACACCAAGGACGGTTAATAAAATACTTGTGGTTACGCCCTGATTTCATTCTTCAGCCGCACCATGAGTGGCAAAATCCGCGTTTTTATCGCTATCCTTTGCTGGAGGCGTTGAGTCAGGACAGATCCGATTCCTTCGAGTGGTTGCGCAATCTCGCCAATAACAAAATAATTGAACCTTTGACGATGCTCGACCGGCAGCGCGAATGTGCTTATTGCCGCTCGGCGCACTTGAGTTTTATTGATGTATGCCCGAATTGCCAGTCGATCGATATCAAGCTGCAAGCTTCCTTGCATTGTTTTACCTGCGGTTGTGTCGATGTGCAAGATAAATTCATGCATAGCGGTACGCTGGTTTGTCCCAAATGCCATACGCATTTGCGGCATATTGGCAGCGACTATGACCGGCCTATCGAGAATTATCGCTGTCAGTCTTGCAGCCACTCGTTTATAGAAGGCGATGTGCAAGTCCGCTGCGCGATGTGTGAAAAAGAGATGCAGCCGGGAGAGCTCATCTTGAATGAAGTACACAGCTGGCGCTTAAGCGATAAAGGAAGAACGGTTGCTTTCCGGGGAGAGGTATTCGACTTGTCCTCGGGGTTTGATCAGCTGGATTTTATTTCCCGCGAGTTATTCCTGCATGATCTTGATTGGCAAATGGTTACATCCCGCCGTTATCCCAATGTGCATTTCAGTTTGTTCGGGATCTACTTCGCCAATCTGCCGGATCTGGTCGAACTTTTCAACCATGCGCGCCTGCTGCAAATGCTTGAAGCCTTTGCTCAACGATTAAGAAGCTTGCTCCGGACCCCGGATCTTTCCACGCGGACTTCGGAGAATATGCTGTGGTTGCTTTTGCCGAATACCGATGAACAAGGATTACAGGGTTTTCAAAAACGCATCGAAAGCAGTATGAATGTACTGTTGGAAGAAAGTGAGCATAAGCTGGATTTCCGTTTTATCGGTATTTCCTCGCAGAATATACCCGCTAAGGAAAGTGCTCCGCTCCTGCTGGCGCGTCTCGCGGGCGAGTTGCTATAGTTCATGGAAAGTCTGAATCAAGCCTGGAGCTTTTTTCTTATCGCAACGTCGCGCTTCCAGGATATTGAGTACGTCTTCATGCTGATTCCGTTCGTACTGTTTTTTGAATTACCGCTGTATTTTGTCAATTGGATGAGCGTTTTTCGCTATCTGTTTAAAAAGTCGGTGGATGCACCGGTGTCGTTTCCTTACTATCCGCGCGTAACTTGTGCGATTACCTGCTACGCCGAAGGAAAAGCGGTACAGAGTACGGTGATTTCTTTACTGGAACAGATTTATCCGGGGCATATTGAAATCATTGCGATGGTCGATGGCGTGCAGAAAAATTTAGCCACGTATCAGGCATTGAAAGAACTCGTGCCGGTGGTTGCCAATTATCCCAAGCGCTCATTGGTGATCATTCCGAAAATTCAACGCGGTGGTAGGGTCTCATCATTGAACGCCGGACTGAGCCGGGCGCAAGGTGAGATTTTTCTCGCTTTGGATGGCGATACATCGTTTGATAATCAAATGATCAGTTCCGCTGCCGCTCATTTTCGCAACCCTGATATTGTCGCGGTAACGGGGCCGATGCGTGTGCGTAATGCCAGAAAAGCGATCATTACCCGGCTGCAGAGTCTGGAATATATGTTGATCATGCAGATAGGGAAACTAGGGTTTGCGAAACTGAATGTCATTAATAACGTCCCTGGCGCGTTTGGAATTTTTAGAAAGTCCTTTATCCAGAAAATTGGCGGATGGAATACCGGGACCGCCGAAGATCTTGATTTGACATTGCGCATCAAGCAATACCATCAGCGTTATCCGCATCTGAGGATTGAATTTGAACCCGGCGCGGTTTCGCATACCGATGCACCGGAAAGTTTCAAGGATTTTTTAAAGCAGCGCCTTCGCTGGGATGGCGATCTTTGGTATATCTACTCGAATAAACACAAGTACGGTATTTCCGCATCGAGGATGGGGTGGAGCAATTTTATATTTCTGCTCTGGTACGGCATTCTGTTTCAGATCGTCATGCCTTTTTCTATCGTGATTTATACGATCTACATGGCGGTAAAGCTGCCTATGCTGACTTTTTTTCTAAGCATGGTACTGGTCTATTTGTTCTATTTAGGCTTGATTACCCTGCAGTACATTCTTTATCTTGTGCTCGTCTCAGACAGAAAATGGGAGGACTGCCAAGCTGCTTTGATCCTGCCTGTTTATCCGTTGTTCCAGTTTGTTTCGCGCGTCTGGAGCGCTTTTGCAATTTTAAACCAGATACTGAACAAAGGTCACTTGGATTCCGCAATGGCGCCTTTGTGGGTGCTTAAAAAGGGAAAACAGTAAAAGTGCGCATTTTCCCGCTACTGATGTTGTTTCTGCTACTGATGCTGACAGCCAATGCAGGTGCTGAAGTTAAAACGCTGACCGAGTTTTATACGCATCTGGAGCAAGCTGCGACGGTCCTGAAAGCGAAGGCGGATTTGGAAGCGCAACGCTCGAACTTGAATGTGCAGGAAGCGCAGAAAGGCTGGGAGATATTTGGCGGAATATCGGCTGGTTATCAAAAAAGCCCTTTTGCCAGAGAGCCTTTCGGACATTTCTTCGATCCGATGGGCCGCATCGGGGTGCGCTATCCCTTGTTAGGCAGCGCGGAGAGACAGCAACGGGCGATCAATGATGCCGCCACGCAAGTAAAAATTGATGATGTCCGCCTGGATTGGAGCAAACGGCTGGCGCGGCTCTTTCTGGAAGAAAACTACGCGGCATATTGGAGCGCAAAGAAAATGCTGGCTTTGACCGAAGCCTACTTGCGTTTGCGCGATGATGGCGTGATTTCCATACTGCATAAACGGCGCGAAGCGGGTTTGTTATTTATGTCGGATTATCTCGAGTTTCTTTCTGCATTTGATCGCGCCGAACGATCGCAAATCGAATTCAGCAATAACCGCGATCAAGCATTGATCAGACTGGGTTATTTAACGAATTCGGAAATACGGCCGTTCGAACCCGTAAAACCGGTGTTGTATGCGATCGACAGCAATACGCCGATCGATATCGAGCAGCTGGATCTAAAAATACTGCAAGCACGGATAGAAAATATTCAAAAGACTAAAGAGACCGAGAACTGGCGTGGCATTGATTCGGATGTCAACGCCACCGCTTTTGGCGGTCCGGCCATTCCGCATCCTTCGCCTGAATCCATGCAGATGGGCTATGGCGGCGCAGTCGGTTTTAATTTCCGTATGCCGATCGAAATTATGAGTGTGCGGAAGAATGAGGAATCGCGCTTGAACAGTCTGTTGATTAGTCTGCGAGCGGACTACACGCACCGCGATCAGGAACTGCAACATGAATTCCGCGCTTTGCTCAGCAGTTATCAACAGCTCGCGCAGCAAATCAAATTTCAGCATACACGCTTGGAGGCGGCGCGTGAGTTGATCCGTGAAAGACATTTGCGTCTGAAGATTTTGGATGGCGATGTGATCGAGAAATATTTTCAAGCGGTTAATACGTATTACCGGGTGGCTATCGAGAATGTCGAAACAGAATCGGAACAATGGAAGCTGCATATCCGGTTGCGGCAATTCCTTACGCTGCTGGAGGGAAAAGGCAGGGATATTCACCCGGAAATCAACTTAAGCCAATTGACTGATCCGCTGCAACAAGCGGCATCGTTTCTTGTCAGTGGAGAAAAAAACAAGGCTGCGCCAAAGCGCACCAGTTTCTCTGCTGCCGGTAATGCAGAAGCTTCGTCCGGGCGCGTTGCCGTGTATGTCTGGAACTTTGACAAATTAAGCACGCAACCCGGTTTATGGGAGAAGAATCAAACCATCGAGATCGATCGCTTCCTGATTTCTTTGGATCAGCAGCAGATTTCAAAATTTGCCGCAAATCCCGCGCCGCTTAAAAAATTTCTAACCGAAGCGCACCGGCGAGGAAAAAAAGTTGAATTGCTGTTAGGCGATCCTGATTGGATTCTGCCGGAGCAGCGCGAGAAGCTGCTCATGATCGTCAAGAAATTGAGCAATATTAATTTCGATGGCCTGCATTTGGATATCGAACCGGATCAACTGGAGTCGGACTTGCCTGGCAAGGCGCGTCTGGAAGAATTGATCGAGACGGTGCGTCAAGTGTCGGCTGTTTCTCCGTGGCCGGTAGGCATCAGCATTCACCCGCGCTATCTGACGAAAGCCACATCATTTGATATTTGCGTGCTCTGCGAACTCAAGGCAAAAGGGATCAAAGAGATTACCGTCATGTATTACGCGATGAATCTGACGAATATCGTGACTGCGCTAAAGTCGGCCATGAATCAATATCCGGATCTGTTATTCAGTTTGGCGCAAAGCCTGGAATCAGAATTGGGTCCGGAGAATAGTTATGTGCATAAGCCGCAATCCATTTTTATTCATGCAATGCAACAATTGCAGAGCCAACTCCGGGCCCCTAATTTTACCGGGCTAGTTATTCAATCATGGCAAGATTTGGTAAGCTATCTTCATGAAAATACATTTTAATCAACCAGAAAATAAGGCTCCGGATATCGACCGGGGATTACGGGTTCAATATAGCGCCGCCAAACGAGCCGGTAGGCCGTGGCGCTGGTATTTGATTATTGCCATTTCTAGCCTCCCGGTGGTGTATTTGCTCGGGACGATTATTTGGGACACGATCAGCATTGAGGCCAATGGCCGCATCCGGGTGCCTAGCTTTACCGTGCGTACCGCTGTGGATGGCTATGTTGAGCAGCTTTTTGTCGAGCCGTTGCAGACAGTTTCCGAAGGTGCGCCGTTAGCTGAACTGGTGAATGCCGCATTGCTGGATAGCCGTGACCGGCTGCAGGTGGAGCTGGATGGGCTGAAACAGGAAAGGCACAAGATGTTGCTGCAAGCCGATGATTCCAGAACAAGCTCGGTTCAGTTGTTGAAATTCGCGCACGAACAGAAGCATTTCGCATCCCAACGCTTGAGTCAGTATGAGACCTTGTACAAACAGGGCGCCGCAACACAAGCTGAAATTGCGCTGGCACGAAGTCAGTTAAACTCGGCGCTGGAAAATCTGGTGGCGCTGGAGAAAGCGCAACGCCAGGAACGTGACCGGATGTATAGCCAGGAACAAGGCCAGTCTCCGGAAATGCGCATGCTTTCAAACCGGATCAATCAGCTGCAACTCGAATTTGATAAAACTCAGGATCAAGTCCTGCAGTTAAGCCTGTTTGCGCCATCGGGCAGCGGCATGGTGACAGAGGTGTTCACGCAACCCGGAGAGTTTCTGGGGCGTGGCCAAGCCTTGCTTGAGATCATATTTCCCGAGAAAGTGCATATCGATGCATTCATTCCGCCAAAATACCAGGACTATGCCGTAGTGGGGCAAATGGTCACGGTCAAATTCCCTAACGGAGAAAAAGCCGAAGCAAAAATAATTTCCGTCCCCGGTGTGATGCAGAAGTCTACGACGGCTGAAATTAACCCGCTGGAAACGGTCCGTTTTGCAATTTTGGCGCAATTGGAATTTGTCGGAAACGTGAAAAACCGGTTAATCAATGGCATGCCGGTTACGATCTATTTACACTGACAAACCAGTTGGCCAAAATGCGCTACATTCCGGAAATAGGCCATCAGCCGGTTTCATGATCCGCCAAGAATTTACTCCGCCTCTTGAGGTATCATCTTCTTTACCCTGAGCAATTTTGATTTATCCACATTTTTTGTGGATAACATTGTGTATAAGATTTATTTTCGATCATTAACTTAATGGACGCTAAAGAGAATTTTCCCTCTGCCTAATAACTTAACACTTTAATTATGTATTATGTATCATCCGGTTACAAACACTTTCTTTTTCTATATATCAGCCGCTATGTTTTGTATGGCGTGTTAACATTGGCTGCTGTGTGCTTTGGATAAGCGGATCATTGATACAACTGGCATTCGCAAGTTTGCTTTCCTCTCTTAAGCTGTTCAATCGGGTGTTCTGAAATTTTTACAATGTTATGCTGAATATTCAGTCTGTGACTTATCTGCAAGGCGGCGTTCTGCTGCTGGAAAATTGCCATTTGCAGATTTTTGCCAATCAGCGTGTTGGTTTGGTCGGTAAAAACGGGTGCGGGAAATCCACTTTGTTCCGTTTGATCCGAGCAGTGATCAAGCCGGATAACGGCGAAGTCAGTTTGCAATCGGGCAAAACCGTTGCGTTCGTTGAACAGGAGATCGTTAACTCGGCGCAGTCTGCCATTGAATTTGTACTGGATGGTGACGTGGAATTGCACCGGTTGGACAAAATTCTGGCTCAGGCTGAGCACGATGCCGCCTGGTTTGAAGCGCAGCAGCGCTATGAAGCCATTGACGGCTATACCGCGCGCGCGCGGGCGGCGCAGCTATTGAGCGGATTGGGTTTTGCCAACGCCGCGCTGGAGCAACCGGTTGATCATTTCTCGGGCGGCTGGCGGATGCGCTTGAATCTGGCGCGCGCCTTGATGCACCGTGCAGATTTGTTGTTGCTCGATGAACCGACCAATCACCTGGATCTGGAAGCGATTCTTTGGCTGGAGCAATATCTGGCGCGCTATCCGGGCAGTTTGATCGTGGTATCGCATGATCGTGAATTTTTGAATGCGTGCGTCAATCGCATTGCGCATATCAATGACCGGAAAATCGACAGTTATAGCGGCAATTATGATGATTTCGAGCGCGCACGCGCCGAGCGTCTATTGCAACATAACCAGGCTTTGCAGCAACAACAAAGACAAATTGCGCACATGGAGGACTTTGTGCGGCGCTTCCGCGCCAAGGCTACCAAAGCCAAACAAGCGCAAAGCCGCATTAAGGCGCTGGAACGCTTGACGCGTCTGGCGCCGTTGTCTGTGGAAGATGGTCACTACGAGCTGCAAATTGAAGCGCCGGAACGCAGTCCTGATGTGTTGCTGCGCGCACAAGACATGAGCTTTGGTTACGGCGATCATTTACTGTTTCAGCATGTTCATCTGATCTTGCAGGCAGGTGCACGGATTGCATTGCTGGGACCGAACGGGGCGGGAAAGTCGACCTTGATCAAACTGCTGACTGGAGAAATTCAACCGGTAACCGGTTCATTGGAGTGGGCGCAAAATATCCGTATCGGTTACTTTGCGCAGCATCAGCTGGAAAATCTCGATGGTAAGGCAACGCCTTTGCAGCATATGCAGAAACTGGCGCCGGCGCAAACCGAACTGGATTTGCGGAAATTTCTGGGGCGGTTTGGGCTTGGCGGAGATGGTGAGGATCGCCCGGTCGCCAGTTTTTCCGGAGGCGAAAAGAGCCGTCTGGCGCTGGCTTTATTGGCCTGGCAAAAACCGCATTTGCTGTTATTGGATGAACCGACCAATCATCTGGATCTGGATATGCGCGATGCGCTTACGTTAGCGCTGGAAGCCTATAGCGGCGCCGTGGTGCTGGTTTCGCACGATCGCAGCCTGGTGCGTGCGGTGGCGGATGAATTGTGGCTGGTGGCTGATGGTAAAGCACAGCTGCTCGATGGCGATCTGGAGGATTACAAAAGCTGGATAGAAGCGCGCCGTTCCAGTGAAGCCGCGGAATCAAAGCCAGTTTCGCAAAAAATGCAGCCCAAAACAGTAGCGAAACCGAACAAGAAGGCATTGCTGTCGAAACAAGCAAAACTCGAAGCAACTTTGGCGTCCGCGCAGAGAGAATTGACCGAATCGAACCGCCGTTTAGCGGATCCGGCGACGTATACGAGCTGTCCGCGCGAGGAAATTGACCGACTCAGCGCCCTTCATGCGGCACTCGAGGAAAAAGTAGCTGAACTCGAAGAAAACTGGCTGGAACTAGAAATGGCGATGGAAGAGTGAAATATGGAGTTGGGGTTGTTCCGGTTTTACTTTTCCAGGAATGCCTCTGCCGATCAGCTCACCGCTTTGCAGCTGAATACATCAATGATCGCGGCTGGTGCAGGAACTCTGCCCAAGTGGGAATGTAGGTCATATCCGCAACCCGTATCCAGTTTTTACGAGCGCCCTTACGTTTCCTGTATTCCTCATTTAAGTTCTTTTTCCTTCAATTTATTGGGCTGCCTAAACCGATTCTTACCAGCAACACGGAGGAGGCGAAGAAATTTTGGACATTCAAAATGGTTGGGTGCTTTGCAGACCGCTGCATGACGGAGTCCGTCGCGCATAGCGATTAGTTCTTCGATTGTCCTATCCAACTCATCCGCCTTGGCTGAAAGCAACGCTCTATTGATGTCTGGCCCATCCGGAGTAAACATTTCAGCAATTTCATCTAGCGAGAATCCGGCGCTGCGTCCCAAAGATATCAAAGCCAGCCGCTCGATAACACTGGCGCTGAATAAACGGCGCAATCCATTCCGGCCATTTGACTGGATCAATCCTTTTTCCTCATAAAATCGTAACGTTGAGGCGGGTAATCCGGATGCCTTTGCGACCTCGGTTATGTCCATTATTTCACCTGTTGCAATTAATGCTTGACTTCAAGTCGACTTGAGCCTTTATCCTAGCTCAGTACACTATTTAGTACAACACGTAAGTCATAAAGTTGATGGTTTTTTACTAATCTTTTAAGAATTTAAGGGGATACTATGGAAGCAAATTTTTGGCATCGGAAGTGGGAACAAGGTGAGATCGGTTTTCATGAAAGCGAGGCAAATCCATTTTTAGTAGCGCACTTTGAAACATTAAATCTGCCAAAGGGCAGCCGTGTATTCCTGCCGTTGTGCGGCAAAACACGTGATGCGGCATGGTTACTTGCCCGCGGTTATCGAGTTACTGGCGCGGAACTGAGCGAACTTGCCATTAACCAGTTGTTTGAAGAACTTGGCTTGGAGCCGGAGACCTCCAAAGCTGGGCAATTGGTTCGCTATCGTGCTGAAGATATCGATATATTTGCAGGTGATATTTTTGCTGTGTCTGCTGAATATATTGGACCCATAGGTGCGATATACGATCGCGCCGCTTTGGTTGCCTTGCCCGCGTGCGTAAGAGAACACTATACGTCACATCTGATGAACATAACCGGTACTGCACCGCAGTTGCTGATCACGTATGAATACGATCAGCTGCTCATGGAAGGTCCGCCGTTTTCAGTGAGCGAGTGCGAAGTAGAACAACACTATGGTGCTTCTTACCAACTGAAGTCTGTTGGAAGCAAGGATGTCGCGGGCGGATTGAGAGGCACGGTTAAATCAACGGAAACCGCCTGGTTGCTCCAAAGAAATAAGGTGGATTGATATGCCGGATATCGAATGGATATTGTTGTACCTTGTATTGGGTGCCTTAGTTGGCTTTATGGCGGGTTTACTGGGGCTTGGTGGCGGTGGAATATTGGTTCCCTTGCTGACATCCATTTTTACTTACCAGGGTATCAGCGTAGATAATGCAATTCACTTGGCATTAGGGACGTCACTGGCCTGCATGATCATTTCTTCAACAGCAAGTATCTATGCACATGCTTCTCGAGGCGCCGTTGTGTGGCAGATGGCTGGCGGAATGGCGCCCGGGATAATTCTCGGCGCCTTTCTGTCTACACAAATAGCCGTCAACGTTAACTCAGCCTACATTGCTATATTTTTTACATTGTTCATGGCATTTGTAGCGGGGCAAATGTTTTTTAATTGGCAACCGAAGCCCAGCTCAAAACCGGCAACCTTGAGCGGATTGATTGCGGCCGGAACCGGGATCGGATCGGTATCGGTTCTTGCCGCAGTGGGTGGCGGTTTTCTCGCCGTTGCCTACCTCGGCTATAAGAATGTGAACATAAAAAGCGCCATTGGCACTTCAGCGGCAATCGGACTTTTCATTGCCATCACGGGTACCGTTGGCTACATGATCAGCGGATTGCTTGTCACATCAAGCAATCCCTATACCATTGGATTCATTAATGTACCAGCATTCTTGATAATAGCGCTCGCTAGTACTATTGCGGCATCCTATGGCGTTCGCTGCTCTCATGGTTTGCCAAAAGCTTGTTTGAGAAAAATATTCGCTGTTATAGCGCTGATCTTGAGTATCAAGATGCTGATCTTTTGGTTTTGATTCTCACCTCAATCGGGATCAGTCCGTTTAAACCTGCATGTTCATGATTTCTTGATAGGCAGTCACCAGCTTGTTGCGGACTTGAACCATGGATTGGAAGGATACGTTGGCTTTCTGTAACGAGATCATCACTTCATGCAAATCGACATTCGATTGGTCGCTGACAAATTGTTCGCTCAGCTTGTCCGCGCTCATTTGCGCCTGATTGACCTGATTGACGGCCGTTTTTAGTTTCTCGCTGAAATCAACGCCTGTAACTTCATACGCACCCGATAGTTTTTTTACACCGGAAGCCAGTGCCGACGTTGCCTGCAGCTGCTGCAAGATGTTATCAATTCCGGCTTTGTCCATGATTCACTCCAACATAAAGTTTTTTAAGTATCGCGTAAAAAATCATAAAATTCAAATGATCTTAGTCAGCTACTATCGGTAGAAGCTGGGGTTTTAATTAGCTGGACATTCGGTATTGCTGCAATTTATACCGTAGTGTCCGTTCGGAAATCCCTAGCTTCTTTACGGCCAGTTTGCGGGAACCATTAACGGCTGCCAAAGTTTCCAGAATATGTTTACGCTCAAGCGTTTTCATATCTTCAGAAGATGATTCCTGATCAATAGATTCTTCGGCTTGGACTGGATTCGCTTGCGGCAAATGGAGATGCTCGGTGTCAATGATGTTATCCGCTGCCAGAATCATGGCGCGTTGCATGACATTTTCCAATTCTCTGACATTGCCCGGCCAGGTATAGTGCGTTAGTGTGTTGATTGCAGTTTGCGTCATTGTGCAGGGCGGTTGCGCCGAACTTGCTGCTGCTTCCGCAAGTACGCGCTGTGCCAGAGGCTCGATATCCAATGGCCGTTGACGCAGCGACGGGATTTCGATGGGAAATACATTGAGGCGGTAATACAAATCCTCACGGAACCGGCCGCTTTTGACCATCGCCATCATGTCGCGATTGGAAGTCGCCAGAACACGGATGTCCAATTTGATTGTTTTATGCCCGCCGACGCGCTCCACTTCTCTTTCCTGCAGGACGCGCAGCAATTTGGCTTGCAGTTCCAGCGGCATTTCGGAAATTTCATCCAGCAGCAATGTGCCGCCTTGCGCTTGTTCAAACTTTCCGGGCTGAGCCTGTGCCGCGCCGGTAAAAGCACCTTTTTCATAACCGAATAGAGTCGCTTCCAGCAGATTTTCCGGAATTGCCGCGCAATTGATCGCGACAAAGGGTTTTGCCGCGCGCAGTGAATGTTGATGAATAAAACGCGCGATGACTTCCTTGCCACAACCGCTTTCACCCGTCAGCATGACAGTTGCGGGTGATTGCGCCACCCGCTTGGCCAAGGATAGCAATGCCCGTGTCCGTGGATCCTTGGCGACGACGTTGTCATCCTGTTCTGGTTCGGATAAAGCGTGGCGCTTGATATGCGCCAGTAAATTGTCCGGGTCGAACGGTTTCAGCAAATAATCGCATGCGCCTGTCTGCATCGCGGCGACCGCTTTTTCCACATCGCCATAAGCTGTCATCAGCAATACCGGTAGTTCCGGGTTAAATGCCTTGATTTTTTTTAATAATGCGAACCCGTCAACAGGTTTCATTTGCACATCGCTGACGACCATCCCTACCTGGGATTCTTGCAGAGTAGCCATGGCAGTATTGCCGTTCGAAGCGGGCAATGCCGAATAACCGGCCAATTTCATCGTGGTGCAGATCGCTTCCAGCAAATCCTGATCGTCTTCCACCACCAAAATGGGTAGTGCTTTCATGATTGATCTCCTCTATTTCTTGGCAGCCGTATCATAAATTCGGTTCCCTCACCCGGCGCTGAATGGATTGTCACGTTACCGCCCATGGACTCAATGACACCGCGGACGATGGCTAAACCCAGCCCCGTGCCTTCCGCACGCGTGGTGAAGAAGGGTTCGAATAATCTTTCTTGCAGCGCCGCGTCGATGCCCGGTCCATCGTCCTGAACACTCAGGATGATATGCTTTTCTTCCAGCCGGCTAGTCAGCATGATTCGTCCGCCTGGGGACGAGACTTGCATGGCGTTTTCCAGCAGATTGATCATGGCGCCGCATAATGCTTGACGATCTGTAATCATTGCTTCCCCCGCGCTCTGATCATTGACGGTGAATTGCAAATTTCTCTGTACGATGTGCGGCTCGACCACTTGACGCAGCTCAGCCAGCAAATCGTTGATGACGACTTTTTCGCGCCGCCTTGCTTCACCTTTTACAAAACGGAGCATGTCCTTTGTTAAACGTTCTAGATGATGCAGCCGCTCAATGGTTTTGGTTGCGAATTTGTGCCGCTCGACGGGCGTCAAGGCATCGCTTCCCAGGTGATTGGCATAAAGCAATGCGGTCGAAAGCGGGGTGCGCAGCTGGTGCGCAAGATTGGCCGCCATCTCGCCCATGGAAGTCAGGCGCTGATTACGCCGGATCTGCTCCTGCATGGCATAGGCTTCGGTGATGTCGTTGACCAGCAAAATCTGTCTGCCTGCTAAATCGGTGGCGCTGCTCTCGATGCGGATGCGCCGTTGCTCCACCGTTTGCTGCCGTTCCAGCAGCCATTCGTTAGTGATCGCAGTGGGCACTAAGCGTTCTTGAGCGACGCGTTGCCAATTTGATCCGACCAGCGATTCGCCGAGAATGGCGATAGCAGCCGGATTTACCTGCTCAATACGCTCTTGCGCATCGAGCGCAATTACCCCGCCCGGTAGAGCATTTAATAACAGACTTAACTGCTGCGACAGGTTTTCTTTCGCGATTAGCTGCTTGTGCAATTCGCCATTAGCAAGTGCCAATTCACGCGTCAGTTGTGCCACCTGATGTTGTAAATCCTGATAGACGCCGGACAGCTGTTCCGATGCTTCATTAAAGGCTGCAAACGCCAGCTTGAGCTGTTCCTGGTCCGCCTGTATCGGTTTAATTTTACTGACGTTTTTGGTCTGCACGGGTTTGAATGACGATTGTTGGGAATGGTCAGTAGCTTACCACCGCACCCTGTTCCGATCATGTTGCGAATAGGGCAAGCAAACCTATTCTATTTAAGCATTCAGATTTTATAAGTTTATAGATAATCATCGCATCAATAGAAATCCATTCGCAGTGAATGAGGTTGATGTGCTTACGGCATGGCGATGGATAGATTAAACAGCGGCTTTGTAAATCGTATGTCTGGTGATTCTGATTGCGTAACAGTCAGTTTATTAATTGTAAAAAGAAATTTTAGGTTTGTCATTGACAATAAAGCGAAGATTGATCAATGGCTTGAAACTTGAGCAGGAGAATAGCGCGTGGCCACAGTACCGAGTGAATCCAATACGACATCACCCGCCTCAGCGATGAGTCTGGGGCAGTTTAGCCAGTTATCCAATCAAAAGAAGCTTGGATTGATTCTCTCGGCGGCGGCTGTTGTCGCGCTGCTGGCGGGTGCCTTGATGTGGAGTCAGACACCGGAGTATCGCGTGCTCTACAACAATGTGCCGGATCAGGATGGCGCTGCCATCATCGGCGCTTTGCAACAAATGAACGTGCCGTACAAGTTTTCCGAAAGCGGCGGTGCCATCCTGGTGCCCGAGAAGCAAGTGCATGAAGTGCGGTTGCGCTTGGCGGGACAGGGACTGCCGAAAGGCGGTCTGGCAGGATTCGAGTTAATGGAAAATCAAAAATTCGGCGCCAGTCAATTCCTTGAGCAGGTGAACTACCAGCGCGCGCTGGAGGGTGAATTGGCGCGTTCGATTCAGTCCATCGCCGCGGTGCAAAGTGCGCGCGTACATTTGGCAATCGCCAAGCCTTCGGTATTTTCACGGGAAAAGCAGCAACCGAGTGTTTCGGTACTGCTCAACTTACATGCGGGCAGGGTGCTGAGTGTTGAACAAGTCAGCGCGATTGTGCATTTGATGTCCAGCAGTGTGCCCAATTTACCGGTAAAAAATGTGACGGTCGTGGATCAGCACGGCAATCTACTCAGTACACAGAATGACAAGCAGGATTCCAGGTTTGACGCGAAGCAACTGGAGTATATCCAGGAGCTGGAGGAAAACTATATTCGCCGCATCGAAACCATTTTGACGCCGATTACCGGTGCCGCTAATGTGCGTGCCCAAGTGACAGCGGATGTGGATTTCTCCCGCGTTGAACGCGCCGAAGAAACTTACCGGCCGAATAATACTGAGTCCGAAGCAGCTGCGATTCGCAGCCAGCAAACGCTTGAGGCGACTTCGACGGGTTCGAAATTGGATGGCGGTATTCCAGGTGCATTATCCAATCGTCCGCCTGAGCCTGCATCTGCCCCCATTGAGGCGGGCGGGGAGAATAAGGAGGGCGCCGATAAGCCGGCAGTACCGACTGACAAGAAGAAAGAATCAACAACGAATTACGAAGTCGATAAAACCGTACAGCATGTGCAGCAATCGACTGGCAATATCAAACGCTTATCGGCGGCAGTCGTGGTGAATTACCGCAAGAAAGTGGATGAAAACGGTGAAGTTACGAACGAACCGTTAACTGCCGATGAGATCAAGGAAATCAACAATCTCGTGCGTGAAGCCATGGGTTATAACGAGAAACGCGGGGATTCACTCACGGTAACCAACAATTTATTTACGCACACTGGCGAAATGGTGCTGGATGTTCCACTCTGGAAAGATCCCGATGTGATCATGCTGGCCAAGGATATCGGCAAGCAATTATTGATCGCGGCTGTGGTTTTATTTTTCTTGTTAAAGATACTCAAGCCGTTTCTGAAAAGCTTGACGCCCCCAGCTTCACTCCCGCCGCCAGCGGAGCAAGGGCAATTAACCGATGGCAGCGCAGCAGCAGGTCAATTGCCGGGGAAAGTCGAAAATGAAGCGGCCATTCAAGCGCTTCAGAAATCGATTTTTGATGAGAATCTCAAGCGCGCCAAGCAATTGGCTTTGGATGAGCCTGCTATTGTCGCCAACGTGGTGAAAGATTGGATGGGTAAAAATGGATGATGACGGAATCAAAAAAAGTGCAATTTTGCTGATGACCTTGGGCGAACAAGAGGCGGCATCCGTGATTAAGCTGCTGGGGCCCAAAGAAGTGCAAAAGCTGGGCGAAACGATGTCCACACTGCAAAACATAACACGTTCGGAGATCGAGGGTATCGTAACGGAATTTTGCAATGAAGCCGAAGGAAGAACGACGCTGGGTCAAGGCTCGGCGGATTATATCCGGAAAGTTCTGACCAGTGCTTTGGGTGATGAAAAGGCAGCCAATCTCATCGATCGCATTTTACAAGGCGGCGATACCAGCGGGATTGAAGGATTGAAGTGGATGGA
This sequence comes from Nitrosomonas oligotropha, assembly GCF_900106555.1. Classification (GTDB taxonomy): domain Bacteria; phylum Pseudomonadota; class Gammaproteobacteria; order Burkholderiales; family Nitrosomonadaceae; genus Nitrosomonas; species Nitrosomonas oligotropha_A. Next base: position 39,775 of record NZ_FNOE01000002.1, read on the forward strand.
TGCGCCCTCGGTGGCGGAGCTGATTAAGAATGAGCATCCACAGATCATCGCCACCATCCTGGTTCATCTGGAACGGGATCAGGCGAGCGAGATTTTAAGTTTGTTCAGCGAACGGCTGCGCAACGATACGTTGTTACGCATTGCTACACTCGACAGTATCCAGCCCGACGCGCTGCGCGAGCTCAATGACGTGCTGACAAAATTGTTATCGGGCAGCAATAACATCCGCAAAGCCGCGATGGGCGGAGTCCGGGCTGCCGCAGAAATTCTCAACTTTGTGCCGACCGCGCAGGAAGCCAGTGTCATTGAGAATGTCAAACAATATGACGAAGAGTTGGCGCAAAAAATCATGGATGAAATGTTTGTATTCGATAATCTGATCGAAATCGATGATCACGGTATTCAACTGCTGCTGCGCGAAGTCCAATCGGAATCTTTGATCATTGCCTTGAAAGGTGCGCAGGAAGAATTGCGTAAGAAAGTTTTCAAGAATATGTCGCAGCGTGCCGCTGAAGCCCTGCGCGAAGATCTTGAGAGCAAAGGTCCGGTACGTGTGTCCGAAGTCGAAGCCGAACAAAAAGAAATTCTCAAAATTGTGCGTCAATTGGCTGACGATGGACAGATTGTATTGGGCGGAAAAGGTGACGATGGTTTCATTTAACGGAGCGCTTTTTCGTCCGATCCATTGGATTAATGCGCAATAGCCCGGTTTGTTTATTACTGAACTTGCAGGTATATCGATGATTGCTAGTAATTTTGTTCCCAAAGAAAAGCTCAGTGCTTATCAACGCTGGGAAATGGATGCCTTTGAAACGGCGGATATGCAGCAAGAAGCCCAGGAGATTGACTCTGAGCCGCACTTACAGCCGGATGATGAGCTACAGGTTCAATTGCCTGCCGAAGAAGTTGCGGCGGCTTTTCAGAACGCTAAAGATGAAGGGTATGCGGCCGGTTTGCAAGAAGGCCATGCGGCCGGGTATGCGGAAGGCAGAAGCATAGCGGAATCCGAGGTTAAAGTGGAAGTGGCGCATATTCAAGCGCTACTGCACAAGCTGGATCAGGATCTTCATGACATGGATCAGCATGTGGCGGATGATCTGCTGGAACTGGCGCTTGCGCTTGCCAAGAAAATAGTAACCGAGGCACTGAAATTACAGCCCGAGCTGATCATACCGATCGTGCAGGAAGCCATCCGCAACTTGCCTAACACCGTGCAGAATCCCCGCCTTTTCTTACACCCGGAGGATGCCAAATTAGTGCTTGCGCATTTGAGCGGCCAACTGGAGCAGGATCATTGGAGCATCCGTGAAGACGAACAATTATCCCGGGGCGGTTGCCGCATTGAAGCCAGCGGGAGTGAAGTCAACGGAAGTCTGGAAGTACGCTGGCAACGGGTATTGTCAGCCATCGGGCAGCAAGACGGCTGGCTCGAGAGGAAAAATTAATATGTCGCGCCATGAGCAATGGGGTGGTTTTTTAAAGAATTGCACGCAGCTGATTCATCCCTCCAGCCCATTCTTATTAAGCGGAACCATTACGCGCGTTTCCGGATTGGTCATGGAAGCGGTCGGGTTGAAATTGGCCGTCGGTAGCAGTTGCACTATTTTTCTGTCGAATAGCCATAGCGTTTCAGCCGAGGTTGTGGGATTTTCCGGAGAACGTTTGTTTCTCATGCCGTCCAGTGATGTGTATGGTTTGTCACCTGGTGCGAAAGTGGTTCCTGCTGAGCTGATGGGTGAATTGCCTCGCTTGGGTAGCCTTCAGCATCCGCGTAGACGCGCGGCCGATCGCGCTAAACATGTTTCCGTCGGCCCTGAGCTGTTGGGGCGTGTGCTGAACGGTGTCGGTGAACCGCTGGATCGCCTCGGACCTACCCATGCGGAACACAGCGTGCCGCTCTATAGCCGGCCCTATAATCCATTGGAGCGAGTGCCGGTGAGTGAGCCGCTGGATGTCGGCGTGCGGGCGATCAACACATTGTTGACGGTTGGGCGCGGGCAGCGCATGGGATTGTTTGCCGGTAGTGGTGTGGGTAAAAGCGTACTGCTGGGCATGATGGCGCGTTATACCACCGCAGATGTCATTGTGGTCGGTCTCATTGGCGAACGGGGGCGCGAGGTTAAGGAATTTATCGAAAATATTCTCGGAGAAGAGGGACTTGCACGTTCCGTGGTGGTTGCTGCGCCGGCCGATACCTCGCCGTTGCTTCGCCTGCAAGGCGCAGCCTATGCAACGGCCATTGCCGAGTATTTTCGCGATAGCGGTAAACATGTGCTGCTCATTATGGATTCATTGACGCGTTACGCTATGGCGCAACGGGAAATTGCGCTGGCGATCGGCGAACCGCCGGCGACTAAAGGTTATCCGCCATCGGTATTTGCCAAATTACCGCAGTTGGTGGAGAGAGCCGGTAATGGCAATCAGAATAGCGGTTCGATCACGGCCTTTTATACCGTGTTGGCTGAAGGTGATGATCAAAATGATCCGATCGCCGATAGTGCGCGCGCCATTTTGGACGGTCATATTGTCTTGTCGCGCAGATTGGCTGAGTCGGGACACTATCCCGCTATCGATATCGAAGCTTCGATCAGCCGTGTCATGACCAGCGTAGTGCCTCAGCAGCAGACCAATCTGGCACGGTTGTTCAAGAGTCTCTATTCACGCTATCAGCGCAGTCATGACCTGATCAGCGTTGGCGCTTATGTTGCGGGTACGGATCCAGAACTGGATCGGGCTATCCGGCTTTACCCGTCGCTGGAGAAATTCTTACTGCAAAATATGTTTCAACACGAAAACTTTGCCGATAGCCTTGAAAAACTATCCAAATTGTTCGAGAGCGAAGGAATCCGCTAACCAAGGATCAATGAATTATGCCAACAACATCATCACTGAAACTACTGCTGGAATTGGCGCAACAACAAACGGATGCTTCCGCAAAGCATCTGGGAAAGTTAAATTTTCAACAGCAGGAAGCGGAAAAGAAATTAAATTTACTTTTGCAATACCGCCACAGTTATCAATCGCATTTTCAGAATTTCACCACAACGGGGATTGATCATATCGAATGGCTTAATTTTATTGCATTCATGGATAAACTGGATGCGGCCATCACGGAACAACGTCAAGCGGTTTTACATGCGCAAAATAAAAGAAGCGCGGGCAACGAGGAGTTTTTGTCCTGCCAGCGTAAATTAAAATCCTTCGATACTTTATCCCAGCGTCAACAAAGTGCTGAGAATCAAAAACAAATAAAACAAGAGCAAAAAATACTGGATGAATTCGCTCTGAATTCCTTTTATCGTAATGCCTCTTCTGTTAAGGAAAGTTGATTACAACCATAGTAATAGCTGGATTGGTATAGATATTGCTAATTCATTTGTAGCATTAATTAATCGTACGAGACCATAAGCCTATGTTAAACATATCGGTTGCACCTCAAATCAAATCGTCGGGCGAAAGCACAGCAGCACTGATAAGTACCGGTTCGTCAGGGACTAACACTAACGATGCGGTGACGGAAGACTTCGGTAAAGTCCTCGATCGTCAAGTGTCAGAAGCAACAGACAAACAGGATAAGCATAAGCAGAAAGATGCAACGAATGCTGCTGATCAAGAGCGTTCGGATAACACTATTCCTGAAAAAGATAAGGATACGGATTCCGCTGCGGATGTTCCCGCGGATGGTACTAACAGTTTTGTTCAAAGCTTGTTGACTGATGCGACAGCGGCGTACAAAACGACACCATCATTACAAGCCATGGGAACCGTAGTCAATCCGGATGCGATGATGGCGGCATCCACGCTGCCGCAAGGCACGACTTCGTTACCGGCCGATACAGCATTGCCTCAAGAAGGTGAACAAATTGCCCATGCCGTAACTCCGGCTGTTAATCAATTACTGCAGCAAGGCCAAAGCCAGGCAAACTCAGTCGCGGGCAACTCGGCTTCGTTACCCAATAATTATTGGCAATATTTGGGAACGGCAGATTCTGCCGCTTACGGCAAATTTTTACCCCCTTCAGAAATGAAGGAAGATATTCAACTCGACAATGCAGCACCGATATTTAAAACCCAGGAAGAACCGATTACAACACAATCATTCGGCTTAAATAGCACCACAGCTGCAACTTCGCTGACTGCGGTTTCATCGGATGTCAAAGTCGATGCACCTGTAGGTCAGCACAGATGGGGTGGTGAATTTGCGCAAAAAGTTGTCTGGTTAACATCGCAGCAACACCAGGTTGCTGAGATTCGCCTGAACCCGGCTCATCTCGGACCAGTTGAAGTGATGTTGAGTATTACGCAAGATCAAGCGACGGCGCAATTCATATCGCCTCACTCAGCGGTACGCGACGCTATTCAGGAAGCTTTGCCGAGATTGCGGGAGATGATGGCGGAGAGTGGCATTCAACTGGGTAATGTAATGGTTGGCGCTGATTCATTTCAACAGGAAAATAAACAGCAACAAGCGCAATATGCTGGAAAAGACACGGGCAGTATGAGTGGTATGAGGCAGGAGGTTACCGGCCAAGTTCAAACGGCTGCCGTGCCAATCAGACATCAAGGCCTGGTTAATACTTATGCTTAATGACCGGTCCGGTCGGTTGGCTCTTACGTAGCAGTAATCTCGTTTGCATCATCGGTCACGCTTTCAGTCTTGTATCAGTGTGACCGATGCCCGATTTACCCGGATTCCGGTTTCTCCGCGATTCAAACAGCAATTAATCGCCGTCTTCAAACTCATCAATATTTCTTTGTTTTCAAGCCACAATCAGCGCATATGCGCTGAATTCCCCGCCAGCTTCCCTAGCTGAAAATAGCGACATTATTTCAGTGTTATTTGTGACATCGGTTTACGGTCATCTCGCCCATAATGGATTTCATTCAATGAGGAGTTGCGAAAATGGCAAAAACGATGGAAGCACCAGCTGCAGAAGGTAAAAAGAGCAAGAAGGGACTGATCATTATCATCTTGATAGCAATTATTGCGATTGGTGCAGGCGCCGGTGGCGCATGGTATTTCATGAAGATGTCAGTTGGTGAAGAAGCCGAACCGGAAAAACCAAAAACTAAACCGACAAAATTTATGGAACTGGATATTTTTACGGTTAATTTGCAACCGGAAGACAACAGTCAATATCTACAAGTCGGATTAACGGTCAAAGTCCGGGAAACCGAGGTCGTGCAAGAAATTACCAAACAAATGCCGGATATCCGTAACCGGATTTTGATGCTGCTTTCCAGCAAAAAAGCCACTGATATTGCAGGCATTCAAGGGAAACAATTATTGAGCCAGCAGATCGTTGAAGAAATCAAGCAATCGTTGGATTCGGAAGATCTGCAAGAAGATGTACGAGAAGTGTTATTCACATCATTTGTAATCCAGTAATCATTCATGGCTGAAGATTTTCTTTCACAAGACGAGGTTGATGCACTTCTCAAAGGCGCCACGGGCGAGAGCGATGATGCGCAAGAGGAAGAGGATCGTGGTGGGGTCCGGCCTTATAACCTCGCAACGCAGGAACGCATTGTTCGTGGCCGGATGCCGACCTACGAGATTATCAATGAACGTTTTGCGCGCTTCTTCCGCATCGGCTTGTTTAATTTCATGCGCCGTACAGTGGACATTGCAGTGGGGCCGGTCAAGGTGATCAAGTTTAGCGAATTCGTGCGTAACTTGGTGGTGCCGACCAATCTCAACATGGTGCATATGAAACCATTGCGCGGTACGGCGTTGTTTGTTTTTGATCCCAATTTGATTTTCCTGATTGTGGATAACTTGTTTGGCGGCGACGGCAGATATCATACGCGCGTGGAAGGAAGGGATTTTACCCAGACGGAGCAACGCATTATTCATCGTTTGCTCGAAGTAGTATTTGAAGATTATGAAAAATCGTGGAAATCGGTGTATCCGGTAAAGTTTGAATACATCCGTTCGGAAGTGAATCCTCAGTTTGCCACGATCGCAACACCGAACGAGGTCGTCGTGACAGTCACTTTTGATATCGATATGGGTAACCAAGGCGGTGAATTCCATGTCTGTATTCCTTATTCGATGATTGAACCGATCCGCGATACTTTGTATAGCGCGTTGCAAGGCGATCACCTGGAAGTTGACAAACGTTGGATCAAGTTACTGTCACAACAAGTACAAGGGGCTGAAGTGGAATTGGTTGCTAATCTCGGACAGACGAAAGTGACTTTTGAGCAGATTCTCAGCATGCAAACCGGGGATATCATCCCGCTGGAGATTCCTAAGTCCATTACCGCACACATCGACGGAGTGCCGGTTATGGATTGCCGCTATGGCACCATGAATGGGCGATATGCGCTGAGAGTCAACAATATGATTGCGCCGTCCGAGTCTGAATAATTTATTGGAGAGTAGTGAAATGTCTGAGACTACAGCAAATGATCAAAACGAAACCGACGACTGGGCTGCTGCTATGGCGGAACAGGCGGCGTCTACGCACAATGATGCTGCGAGACAAGAAACGGAAGTAGACGATTGGGCTGCCGCGATGGCGGAACAGTCGGCATCCGATCAAGGTTCACCCGCTGCCGCGGAGAAACATGGTAGCCCTGTCATGGGTGCGCAGACGGCATCCGCATCGGTTTTTCAGGAATTCTCAAAAGACGGCGTAGCGAATAATACCCGTCATGATATCGACTTGATTCTCGATATTCCCGTGCAGATGACGGTTGAGCTGGGCCGTACCAAGATTGCAATCAAGAATTTGCTGCAACTCGCTCAGGGTTCGGTGGTGGAATTGGACGGCATGGCCGGTGAACCAATGGATGTATTGGTCAACGGGTGCCTGATCGCGCAAGGTGAGGTCGTAGTCGTGAATGATAAGTTCGGTATCCGCCTGACCGACATCATCACGCCCAGTGAACGTATTCGCAAACTTAATCGCTAGAGTACAGCCATGCTAACTCGCTATGGGATGTTCTTGTTATTGACACTGTCATTTTCCGCAGTTGCGGAAACCGGGAAACCAAGTTATGTGCCGCCTTCTCCAGTGATATCGACTGAAAGCACGGTACAAATGATCGGCGCGTTACTGCTGGTATTGGCCGTGATCGTGGGAGGCACATGGTTACTCAAGCGCTTCTCATTGATACCGGCGGCGGCATCGGGCGTTGTCAAAGTTGTCGCGGCTGCCGGAGTAGGGCAGAGAGAACGGGTTGTTGTGGTCGAAATCGATCAGACTTGGCTGGTGCTCGGTGTGGCGCCCGGCCGTGTCAATAAGCTCCACACGATGACCAAGCCGGGATCCGATGCACCCGGCACGAAGCCGGATCATCACCCAGTGGAAACATTCGCCACGCAGCTTAATCAGAGTATGGAAAAAGAAAATGCATAACCGATGTGTGTCCGTCACTCGTTCCTTGTTTCCATGGAACGGATTCAGAACGGTTCTTGAGCGCGGCTGGCGTAGCTTGAACATGCGTAACGCATTGCGGGCCATGCTGTTATTGGCTGGTTTGATCGCCGTTCCTGCTTTCGCGCAGAAATCCGGTTTTCCGGCATTCACCAGCTCACCGAACGCGGACGGAAGCGCAACGTATTCGCTGAGCCTGCAAACGCTAATCCTGCTGACCTCGCTGACGTTTTTACCCGCGGTGGTATTAATGATGTCGAGTTTCACGCGTATTATCATCGTATTATCGCTGCTCAGGTTGGCTCTGGGCACGCAATCTTCTCCTCCTAACCAGGTGCTGCTGGGTTTGGCGTTGTTTCTGACTTTTTTTATCATGTCGCCGGTTATAGATCGGGTATACAACGAGGCGTATTTGCCGTTCTCGCAAGATAAGATGAATATCATGGAAGCGGCCGATAAAGCCAGCGTGCCGCTGAAAGAATTTATGCTGCATCAAACCCGGGAAACGGATTTGGCTCTGTTTGTGCAGATCTCCGGTAGTGAAGAAATTGAAAGCCGCGACAAGGTGCCGCTGAAAATACTGGTGCCTGCGTATATCACCAGCGAGTTGAAAACCGCATTTCAGATAGGTTTCGTTATCTTTATTCCCTTCCTGATCATCGATCTGGTGGTGTCAAGCGTGTTGATGGCGATGGGTATGATGATGCTGTCGCCGATGATTATTTCACTGCCGTTCAAATTAATGCTGTTTGTTCTGGTCGACGGCTGGCATTTAATTATCGGTTCGCTAACACAAAGCTTCTATACCTGAAAGGAAATTCATTATGACTCCAGAAAGTGCAATGACGATCGGCCGGCAAGCACTTGAGATCACTTTTATGATTTCTGCGCCGATGTTGCTTGCAGCGTTGGCAACCGGTTTGCTGGTCAGCATCTTCCAAGCGGCGACGCAGATCAATGAAATGACTTTGTCATTTATTCCTAAATTGCTGGTTATGTTTTTGGTCATCGTATTGGCCGGGCCTTGGATGATTACCCTCATGACGGATTATATGCAGCGCCTTTTTACCAGCATACCTTGGTTGGCGGTTGGTTGATCTTGAATAAATATCCGCTACGGTGTTTGCCAGAAACCGGTTGTGCCGATCCAGTCAATGAGTGACCGATTGCCATGATTAGTATTACTACTGCGGAATTAAACACGTTGCTGGCAGCATTTCTTTGGCCGCTCAGCAGAATCCTGGCATTGGTGGCAACCGCTCCCCTTTTGGGCAATCCCAGTGTTCCGGTGCGGATCAAATTGGGACTGGCAGTAATGATTACTGTGCTGGTTATGCCGCTGGTGGAAAAGTCATTACCGCAAATTGATCCCGCTTCAGGTGTTGGTTTTGCCATTTTATTGCAGCAAATATTGATCGGCATTGCCATGGGTTTGGTCATGCGGGTTGTTTTTGTTGCGGTGGAAATGGCGGGCGAGTTAATCGGCTTGCAGATGGGGCTTGGTTTCGCAGTTTTCTTTGATCCACAGAATTCCGGCCAGATCGATATTGTAGGCCGCTTTCTGGGTGTGATTGCCAGTTTGGCGTTTCTTGCCATTGATGGGCATCTGATAATGATTGCTTTGATTTCGCAGAGCTTCAGCACCTTGCCCATTGGATTGGAAGGAATGACGAACGCGACATTTACCACGCTAGCTAATTGGGGCAGTGAAATTTTTAAATCCGGCCTGCAATTGTCGCTTCCCGTTCTTACTGCATTGCTGATCACTAACCTGGCTTTGGGTGTTCTGACGCGCGTGGCGCCGCAGTTGAATATTTTTGCGGTGGGTTTTCCTCTGACATTGTCCATCGGTCTGCTTGTGATGGCGCTGAGTATGCCTTTTTATGCGCCGATTCTGAAGCATTTGGTACAGGACGGTTTGAATCTGATGATGGGGATTTTAAATGTCAATAAAATCAATATGCCATAGCTGTTTATCCAGTTTTTACAACAGCAATAAGTTGTAGATTCTTAAGTAAGTTGACTTTCTGCATCTCGGCGTATAAACAGGCAATTTTCCCCTTCTTTTTCAATGCAAGCTATTTATTCAAAGCTGCTAAAGTGAGCATCGATAGTTCAAGAAAAACTGCTGATTAATATCAGCGTGTTCTAATAATTGCTGGTTTGGTTAATCATTTATGACATTTAAGTCGCGTTTATTCAATTCGTTGCGCAAGCTGTCGACAACACCGGAATCTCAGTCCGGTGACGAGATTATCGCGTCTGATGGTGAATCGCAGTCCGATTCCGTGGATGATTCCAATCAGCAATTTGCATCGGCCGATGAGATCAAGCAGCTCCTTGATTCAGCCTACCGTAACCGGTTGAGCGCGGAGGATCAGGCCATCAAAGAAGCCCATAAGCGGATTGAAGCAGAAAATATTGCAAAAGTGGCTGCTGAGGCGCGGGCGAGAGCCGAAGCCAATGCCAAGATTGCGGCTGAAACTCGGATTCAAGCTGAAGCGATTGCTACCGATCAAGCTCGGGCCAGGGCCAAGCTGGAAACCCTGGCTATCAGAGAAGCCAATGTGCGACGGGAACTGGAGCTGAAAGGCAAACTGCTGGCGGAAGAAAAAATCAAAGCTGAGAAAGCTTTGAGTGCTTTACTAGAAGCCAAAATCAGAGCGGAAGCTTCGATTGTGGAAAAAATGCAGAGGCGTGTTGAGCAAGAAGCCGACGCTTTGGATCAAGCGCATGCCACGGCATTAAAAGAAAGCGAAGCTGCGGAAGCTGCGCTGAATCGAAGCAAAGTGGCGGAAGAAGCGCAGTTTGCTGCGCAGGCCGCGATTGAAGCAGAAACCGGTGCAGCAGCGCTGGCACAAGCAAGGATTCAGGAAGCGCAAAAAGTGACGGCACTGGCTAAAGCGCGCGAGGAGATTGAGCGGCAGGCCATTGAAGATATGCAGACCCGCTTGCAACTGGAAACGCAAGCGCTGGCGCAAGCCGACCGTCGTTTACATGAAGAGAGAAAAGCAAAAGAGAGAGAAGAGGACAGACTGAAAGCGGAGACTGCCGCGGTACAAGCAGCGCTTGAAAAAGCCGAAGCCGAGGCGATTGCAGCCGAGCAAGCCGGGAAAAGAGCCGAATTGGATGCGCAAGCTGCTATGGCAGCGCGTGATAGGGCCGATGCAGATAAAGTGGCTGCTGAAGTGGCTGAATCGATCCTGGCAAAAGAGCAGGCTGCCGCCGATGCTGTAAAAGCTCGCTTGGCTGCGGAATCCGAGTTGCTGGAAGAAGCCAATCAGCGGATGCAAATTGAAGCCGAGGCGCTCGCTGCAGCGGAAACGGCTTTGCGTGCTGAGAAAGAGGCTAAAGCAATGGCCAGCGAGAGAAAGAAAGTGGAGGCCGCTGCGGCCAAAGAATATCAGAAACGGATCAAGGCGGATGAAGAAGCACTGAAAGAAGCAGAAGCTCGCGCTGAGGCGGAGAAAGCCGCAAGGAATGCAGCAAAAAACAGATTGTCGGCCGAATTGCGATTGAGAGCCGCTGCGGAGGCAAAGGCGCAAATGGATATGCTCGCAGCTGAGGAAGCAAACAGTAAAGCGGATTTGGAGCAACGTTTGCAGGAAGATGCGGAGATACGCACGAAGACGATAACCGATGCAAAACGAGCAGTGGCTGAGCGCCTTGAGATTGAGCAAAAAATTACAGGGTTGGCAATTACCAGAGCGCAAGCGAAGATCATCGCAACGAATAAGGCCAGAGCGCAGCTCGAAGCCGAAAAGAACGCAACAAGAATCGCTTTGGAAAAAGCCAGAAAAGAATCCGCTGCGTTAGTTGCTATGCAAGAACGTGTTGCATTGGAATCAAAAGCCCTGGAAGCGGCGACGGCAAGGGAAGCCGTTGAAGTTATGGCGAAAGAAGCGCTATTTGTGCGTTCCCAGGCGGATAAGGAAGCGACTGCGGCTGCAACTGCACGGATTCGAGCCGAGATTGCCGCTGCGGAACATTCCCGTAACCAGATTGCTTCAGTTCTCAAAAAACAGCAATCAGATGATTTGTTAGCAAAAACAGCAGTAAACGGTTCATCTTCATATCGGTCAAAGCGCTAAAAAGATTTTGTTTTAGCGCATCAGTGAATTGAGGTATTTTGCTCAATCAAGGGTTCATTGAAGTTTTGTACGGCAACCCTTCTCTTCTGTAAAAACATCTGCAAAAGGTGTTATCCGCTATAATTCGGAAACTATTTTGTGTGCTGAAAATTGATGATTAAACCGGTTGTTGTTTTGGTGCAACACCAGCTTAATATTGCCTTGACAGGGAAAAGCACCTTATATAAGCTGCGGATTGGTCAAATATGACACACTTATATTCATTAAGCAATGTCAGCGGTAAGCGTTTGAATGAAAATTTTCCAGCCAACAAAATGTGCATTATTTAAGATTAATAATCAGAGTTGGCACGCTCAACCAGAATTTCTTGCTAGTCAAAGCGAGATGACAAGTACTATTACTTCGAGGGGAAGATCTTGAGTTCGACAATAACCAAGTTGAACGCTCCGTTAACGCAAGCGTTTGATTTTCAACCTTCAAGCGAATTACAGTTAATGCCGACGCCGACGCTCAATACGCTAACACAGCAATTAGCCGGTTTTAATACTTTAACGAGTGCATTAGAGTACGCAGCGGAAGGGGTAACGGGGTATAACTTTTATGACGCAAGAGGCAACTTGCGTTCAATTTTGCCTTACAGCGCACTTCGGCATAACGCTCACACATTGGCTCGGCGTTTGTCGGGCTTTAATTTGCCTCGTGGCAGTCGAGTGGCAATCGTTGCGGATACTTCGCCTGAGTTTGTCGAATTATTTTTTGCATGCCGTTATGCCGGCTTGGTTCCTTTCGCGATGCCGATTCCAGTCAATCTTGGCAGCCATGCAATTTACGTTCAGCAGTTGAGAGGCATGCTTGAAAGTAGTCAGGCAAGTATCGCATTAGCAAATATTGATTATTTTGGTTTTCTGGAAGAAGCCGTTGCAGAAGTGTCTCACATACAGTGGGCGGGTACTCCCGGAAAACTAAGTGAATTGCCAGCATTGGATGTCGAGTTACAGCCCAATCATCCTGATGAAACTGCCTACTTACAATTTACCTCAGGTAGTACGCGTACACCCAGAGGTGTAATTATTACCGAGCGAGCATTGATGTGTAACTTGCAAGGTATAGTGCGCAACGGTTTGGAAATAAAACCTGATGATCGATCTGCATCGTGGTTGCCTTTTTATCATGATATGGGATTGGTTGGTTTGGTTCTCGCGCCTATGGTTACACAGATTTCTGTCGATTATTTGGCGACACGGGATTTTGCCATTAGACCATTGCAATGGTTGCGCTTAATCAGTCGTAACCGTTGTACCGTAGCTTTTAGTCAACCTTTTGGACTTAAGCTCTGTACTCTTCGAGTAAGGGAATCCGATCTCAAAGAGTTGGATTTGAGTTCTTGGCGAGCTGCTGGTATTGGAGCAGAAATGATCCGACCTGAAACTTTGAGAAACTTTGCGGAAAAATTTGCATCAGCAGGTTTTGATGGAAATGCTTTTTTACCTTGCTATGGTCTTGCAGAATCAACTCTCGCGGTTACTTTTTCAAAAATTGGTGAAGGGTGCAAAAGCATACAAGTTGATAGTAAGACACTGATTGATAAAAGAATGGCTGTTAGATTGCAGGCTGATGGGCGTAAGCAAAATGAGTTTGTGAATTGCGGACAGCCGTTGCCTGGCCATATCGTGAAGATAGTCGATGAAGATGGCCAGCAATTATCAGAAATGATGGTTGGTAGTGTTCTGATGCATGGTGACAGCGTAATGACCGGTTATTACAATAATCCGGAAGAAACGAATAAAGCACTTAAGTCTGGTAATTGGCTCGATACAGGTGATATTGGATTTTTGTTTGAGGGCGATTTATATATAACAGGGCGTCGTACTGATGTCATTATCGTGAATGGCCGAAATATTCGCGCGCAAGATATAGAAGAGTTAGCAGAGCAGCAACCGGAAGTTAGATCACGTGAAGCCTCTGCATTTGGGGTAAATGATGAGGATGGTACGACAACTATTGTGCTCGTTATTGAATGCAGACTCACTTCTGTGGCAGAACGTCAATCATTAACCACCAGACTGCAACAGCTTGTTTATATGGCATTTGGAGTTAATTGTGTTGTGGAATTGGTTCCGCCGCATACTTTGCCGCGCACTTCTTCTGGAAAGCTGTCACGTTTCGCAGCAAGACAAGGCTACATACAGAGGACAAACTTGACGGGTCAATTGTCTTTTGTAGAATCGGGTGATAGATAACGCGCGTATCGGAATAGTAGCCGTAACCGGCGCTACTGGCTTTATCGGTAGTGTGTTGGTACAAAAACTGATTCAGAGTGGATGGAACGTTCGTGCGCTTACCCGGACAAATCGATCTTCAAGTAATGAATCCATTCAATGGATTCAAGGTGACTTAGATAATATGACAGCGCTGCATCATTTAGTCGATGATGCAGCGTTTGTTATTCACTGCGCTGCAACAGTAAGAGGCAGCTCTTTTCGTGAATTTTCACATATCAATATCACGGGCACCCAGAATCTTTTACGTGCTATTCCTCAAAAAAAACAATCTCCTCGATTTTTATTAATATCATCGCTGGCTGCACGTCAACCAGAACTATCCTGGTATGCACAAAGTAAGCATTTGTCGGAGCAAGCACTCGTTAAAGATTCAGAGTCATTGCGGTGGACGATATTCCGGCCAACGGCTGTTTATGGCCCCGGCGATAAAGAGTTAAAGCCACTGTTTCAAGCAATGCATCGTGGAATATTTCCGGTTGTAGGAAAACTCAGCAATCGGGTCGGGTTAATTCATGTATATGATTTGGTTTCCGCTGTGGTAGCCTGGCTAGCCTCTGAAAATAATCATAATGGAATTTTTGAGCTGGACGATGGTACGCCGGGAGGATACAGCTACCAGGGTTTAGCTGAAATAGCGCAACAAGTATGGAAGCGTCCGGTGCACTGTATTACGGTACCCAATATGCTTATTCGAAGTATCGCTTCGGCAAACCTTTGGCTTGCTCGATTGCTTCGGTATTCCCCAATGCTGACCCCAGGAAAAGTGAATGAGCTACAACATCCTGATTGGGTATGTGATAATGCGCCGTTAATCCATGCACTTCCCGCATGGCGGCCGAGTATTCATTTACAAGATGTATTATCTGAAGTAATCTAACTTCAAAATTTAACCACGCTGAATTTAATCTATGACTGAAAGTAATTACGATGAGATCATGCAAGTGCTCTGTGATCGCCTAAGTAGTTTAACCAATTCCAATGTGCAAATTACTCCTGAGACAAATCTAATAAGCCAATTATCCATTGACTCAATTAAACTGCTTAATCTGATCATGGAAATTGAAGATACTTTTGATGTTTCAATTCCGATCAACGCGTTAACAGATGTGCAAACTGTCCGTGAGTTGGTCGACTTGGTCTACAAAATTAAATCAGCGTCATAATGAATCTACTCGAGAAAATTGATGCAGCAGCAACTGCAAGAATAGCGCTTCTGCCTAATGGCGTGGGCGCTTTTGGCATTCCGATTGAAGAAGTATATTCTGCCACAGAAGCCAGAATCGGAGATCGTCGCGTACTTCTGTTAGGTACAAATAACTATCTGGGTTTGACTTTTGCTCCGGAGTGTATCCAGGCTGCGCACGAAGCTATTGATAAGGAAGGGACGGGCACCACGGGTTCGCGAATGGCGAACGGCAGCTATTTCGGCCATCGTGCTCTAGAAAGGGAATTTGCCGATTTTTATCAATGCAGCTCCAGCATCGTTTTTACAACAGGCTATCAAGCAAATCTGGGTACGATTTCGGGTTTGGTCGGGCCGGGAGATACGGTATTAATCGATGGCGATTCCCATGCGAGTATCTATGATGGCTGTATTCTCAGTGGGGCGGATATCATTCGCTTCAAACACAATGATGCGGCTGACATGGAGAAACGCCTGCGCCGACTAGGTAATCGCGTTGAAACTACGCTGATTATTGCTGAAGGAATTTATAGCATGCTGGGCGATCAGGCACCTTTGGCAGAAATTGTCAGATTAAAGAATCAGTATGGTTGTATATTGCTCCTTGATGAAGCGCATTCGCTGGGTGTGCTGGGTGAAACAGGGCAAGGTCTGGTGGAAAAAACAGGGTTGCTGAAAGAAGTCGATTTTATTACCGGAACCTTCAGTAAAAGTTTGTGTAGTATCGGCGGATTTTGTGTGAGTAACCATCCGCAGCTTGAGCAATTGCGCTATATCAGCCATCCCTATATCTTTACCGCATCACCATCCCCAGCAACAATTGCTTCAACCCGCGCGGCATTAGAATTGTTGCGTAATGGAAGTCATCTACGGAAACAATTGTGGAATAACTGCACGCAACTTTATTCGACCCTCAAGGAAGTCGGCTATGAGCTTGGCCCGGATCCTGGCCCGGTTATCGCAGCGGTTGTGGATACACCGCAACAAGCTTTGTTGCTGTGGCAAAGACTGCTTGAGCATAATATTTATGTGAATTTGATTTTGCCGCCTGCCGCACCGGAGGGTAAATCGCTGGTTCGATGCAGCGTGAACGCGGCACATACCCGCGATCAGATCCAGTATGTGGGCGATACTTTTACAAAATTATTTAAAGAATTAAACTGACATTTCTAAGTTCCGCGATGCTATGTTGCGGCATCTGATTAACTTAACAAAGAAAAATTTCCTGCTGAATACTGAGTTTGCCGATACGTAACGAGATCTGACACAGTCTTTTTCTGGAGGTGCCGCCATGAGAATGTTGAGAGGACTGGTACTCGCATTTTTTTCTTGCCTTGCCCACAGCAATGCATATGCAATCAGCATTGTGTACCAAGGATTTGAATGTCTGAATGCCGTCAATACGGAAGATCCGACACCGAATAACGGCACGCCAGTGCAAAGCAGATTTGAAGTCATTGAGGATTCCGGAGACGGAATATACCGTTTAAACTTAACTGGAGGCATCCCTCGCTTCGTCAGTAACGACCGTACGGTGTGTATCGATAGAGCGACGGCTATCGGGTATTCCGGGATTCCTGAAGTCGATGGCTTACCTCAGCCGTTAGACGCAGTCGATGCGACTGGTTATTTTGATGGAGACGAGCTGATAATTGTCATCAGTTCACTCTATACTGACTTAAGCGCTAGAAGAAATCCATTTTCGTCATTCACAACCAGTTTTATTTTTCCTTTTACAAATACGTTGATCTTTAAATTCAATTCTACGACGTCCTCATTTAGATTGAAGAAAGTCGTGCGTAATCGAGGATTTGTGCACACCAGTGGTTCCACAAACTCGATAACGCCATTTTTTGAAACAGTGCTGCCATCTTTTAACAAGAAAGCGCAGGATAAACCAGTCATATTGACTCCGCTCTCTACGATAGAATATAAACTGGAGAAATGATTCGGTTAGGGCAAAGTAATATCAATTGCGCTGTTAACATCTGCCAGTGTATTTTTTCCGTTGCTAAAACTGTGGCTCCCTTCCTGCTTTGATGATCTGGCGGTAAATGGCTTTTGGGCAGGCTTCCAGCAGGCGCCAGTTATGTGAAATATTGGAGTGATAACGGTCTCCAATCCACCATCAAAAGTTAAGTTCATCATTAAATAGTTTATTCGGATTGCGTTATGCGTCGAAAAGTGTGATAGTTCACATCGCAACATGATAAGTTAGTCCGAGTAACAATAAATAAAAAAACATGTTGTGGTAACTTTAAGGACTAATTAAATAAGGCGCTGAAGTTAAACAAGTTTGTCATTGAAGTATGTCTTAATGCAAATTTAATGACGTTTCACATATACATTTTCACTATGGAGGGTAGCAATGAAATCTAGTAAGATCAGTAAGTTAGTGGCTTATACTATTCTTTTGTTATCATTGGGATTATTGTTTGGCTGTAAACCGATTTTTGAAAAGAAACCAATTCCTAAAGAAAACAAAGACGCAGCGGCAGCACCTGCTGCAGCGGCTGCTCCGGCAGCAGCGCCGGCCCCTGCTCCAGCAGCAGCACCGGCTCCGGCTCCGGCCCCGGCCCCAGCTGAACCCGCAGCTAAAATTGAAGAAGTGCAAAGTATACAGAGCATAGAATCAGCAGCTTCGACTCAGGAAGCTCAGCCAAGCGCCGCAGCCGCACAATCAGTGGATGATGGTGATGATGTGGTGAAAGTGACCCCGGCAATTATGCGGAAAATACAGCAAGCACTGGCAAATGCAGGGTTTAATCCTGGTCCGGCAGATGGGGTCAGTGGCGCTAAAACAGTGGCAGCTATCGAAAGTTTCCAAAAACAAAATAACATTCCAACCGGTAAAATCACCAAAAGAACGCTACGCGCGTTGGGTGTTGATTTCTAAGCGGCAATTTACAGCTTGAGATTTATACACCAAGGACCCATGGTTCTTGGTGTATTTTTATGGGTCAGGTAATTTCCAATAATCAGGAAATTTATTTTGCGTTGCAATACTATTGATGCTGGTTTTCAATTTCCCGGCTGATTTAAAAATATTTGCTATACGAACAACCATGTTCTATAGTTAAATTTCAAATCCGGTTTCAGAGTTTATTCAGGTAATTATAGATCTAAAGATGCTGAACAATATCCATAGTGATTGGTTGTAGTATCTACTTTAGTTTTTAAATTCCTTAGCATAAGTCGAGTCTCGCTGTATGGCGCAGACTGACTACATTTGTGGCAGTATTTTCCGGATAAGATTTGCGTTAATTACGCGGTTTGTTTTGTTAAATTTCGTTCAGTAGCATTAGTCATTAATTTGCTTTTGAAGTACTTTTGGAGGTTTTGCTCATGGGAGTTCCTTTACGTCAACAGATTGCGGTTGGCACTTATCTAATCAAACAGAAGTTAAAAGGGGTTAAAAAATATCCTTTGGTGCTGATGCTGGAGCCTTTATTCCGCTGTAATCTGGCTTGCGCCGGGTGCGGAAAGATTGCGCATCCGGAAGATGTTCTCGATCAACGTCTTTCGTATGAAGAGTGCATGGAGGCAGTCGATGAATGTGGCGCGCCTATGGTGTCAATTCCGGGCGGTGAACCGTTACTTCATAAAGAAATGCCGCAGATTGTTGCGGGCATTATTAAACGGAAGAAGTATGTTTATCTATGCACGAACGCGCTGTTGTTAAAGAAACGGATCGATGACTATACACCGTCGCCTTATCTGACTTTCTCCATCCATTTAGATGGTATGAAGGAACGGCATGACGCTTCAGTTTGCCAGGATGGCGTTTTTGATCGCGCGGTTGAGGCGATCAAGCTGGCACTGGAGAGAGGTTTCAGAGTGACAGTTAACTGCACGCTGTTCCAAGGCGAAACACCAAAGGATGTGGCTGAGTTTCTCGATTATGCCATGGAGCTGGGTGTTGAAGCCGCCACAATTGCACCGGGCTTTAGCTATGAGAAAGCCCCGCAGCAAGATGTTTTCATTAAAAGCCAGGATACCAAAGTATTATTCCGCGGCATTTTTGAATTGGGTAAAAAATTAAAGCGCAAATGGAGATTGAATCATTCCGCGTTATATCTGGATTACCTGGCCGGAAATCAGGACTATGAGTGCACGCCGTGGGGAAATCCGACACGCAATGTATTCGGTTGGCAGAAACCGTGCTATTTGTTGTCTGACGAAGGTTATGCAAAAACTTTCAAAGAGCTTCTCGATGATACGCCGTGGGAAAAATACGGCACGGCAAATAATCCAAAATGCGCACAATGCATGGCCCACTGCGGATATGAAGCGACTGCGGTGGAAGATACCCTGCAACGGCCATGGAAAGCGATGGTGGCAGCGATGAGAGGACCCAGAACGACCGGTCCTATGGTTGCTGAGCCTACACCTAAGTGGGCAACTTTGGAAAGCAAAGCATCCAAGAAGCTTTCAGACATAGCGGTCACACTGATAGACAAATAACAGATGCAGGTACTGAGATTAGTTTTTATTTTTAGAATCTATCTAGAATAATGGTGGACTTAGTACTATACGCATCTGTTTTCGGTGCTATATGCTGGGTGGCGCTGGCATTGCTTCCGTGGCGCCCCTGGAGCACGCGCGAGAAGATAGAGGCGCCTGCATTATTCCAATCCGGTGAAGATCTAGGTGATATCACCGTGCTGATTCCGGCGCGCAACGAAGGTCCTTATATCGGGCATACACTCAATGGTGTCAGAGCGCAAGGCGTCAATGTGCGTATCATTGTGATCGATGACCAGTCCAGCGACGATACCGCTGAACAAGCAAGGCGCAGCGGTGCGCAGGTATTGTCCGGTACGGCGCCGCCTGCGGGGTGGAGCGGCAAATTATGGGCGCTGGAGCAAGGATTGCGGGAAGTTAAAACCCCCTACACCCTGTTACTGGATGCGGATATCGAACTGGCCCAAGGAATTGCCGGTGAATTACAGCGCAAAGCACGCGCTGAGAATCTGGCTTTGGTGTCATTGATGGCTGAACCGCCGATGATGAACTTCATTGAGCGCCTACTGATGCCAGCCTTTATATTTTTCTTTAAGCTGCTGTATCCTTTCGGTCTGGCGAATAAACCGCAATCCCGCATTGCAGCAGCAGCGGGCGGATGTATTCTGGTGGAAACACAAGCACTGCGTTCTACCGGAGCATTTGCCAATTTGCATAATGCGCTGATCGATGATTGCACTTTAGCTGCTCATATCAAACGGGCGGGTTTGCGCACCTATATCGGACTCAGTCATGCGGCGCGGAGTCATCGGGGTTATCATGCATTGCAGCCGATCTGGGAAATGGTCGCTCGTACCGCTTTCACGCAATTAAAATACTCGCTGAATTTGCTCATCGTCTGCACATTACTAATGACTTCGATGTTTTGGGCCGCGCCGCTTGCATTTTTGCTGTCATCAGTGGAAGCCTATACCGTGAGCGCATTGGCATGGATGGCTATGTTTTTTACCTATGCGCCAACTTTAACTTATTATCATCGTTCTCCGCTCTGGGGGCTGGCGTTGCCCGCAATCGGCACTTTGTATCTTGCCATGACCTGGACATCGGCGCTGCGCTACTGGCGCGGGGAGCGTGCTCGTTGGAAAGATCGTCATTATGAAAGTAAAACAAACTATTAAATTGTTGCTGGCAGGATGCCTGATGCTAGTGCTGTTGTTATCTACTGCTCCGGTATTGAGTGAATCCAGTGCTGCTTCGGACAATCCGGAACAAGTTATCGAGCAATTGCAATCTTCTCTGCTCCAAGTCATGCGTGAAGGTGAGAAACTGGGGTATGAAGGGCGCTATAAATTTCTCGAACCGGTCATTGATCAGTCGCATGACATAGATCTGATCATCAAAACCATACTCGGTGCGACTTACTGGTCGCAGTTGGACAAAACGCAGCAAGACTTGATTGTTAGCACTTTTCGCCAATTGAGTATTGCCACTTACGCCAGCCGGTTTACCCAATACGAGGGAGAGCAGTTCAAGATCATCGAGCAACGCACCTTACCGCGTGATCAAACCCTGGTTCGGAGCCAGCTGACAAAATCCGATGGCGGCAAGGTGAATTTCGATTACGTATTACATCAGGCGGAAGGACACTGGCAGATTGCCAACATTCTGTTTGACGGCGTGAGCGACCTTGCCATAAAACGCGGAGAATATCGTGCCATTTTGCAACGGGATGGTTTTGCTGCGTTGATAGAACTGCTGAAGGAAAAAATAACTTTAGCTCAGCAGCAGAACTAACCATCAGACCGTCTCAGTCTCACTGACGGGTTCCGATTTATGATCCGTTTTCGCTGTTTCCGCTGTTTCTGCACGAGTTAAAGCGGCTGCAAAAAAGCCATCGGTTTGATGCAGCCGTGGGGATAATTGTAAGAATTCCCCGGTATCGAGTGGTATTTTCTGTTGCGATAGCAATTCTGCACAGTTCAATACAGTAAATTGCGGGTGTGTGGTAAGAAAATCGCCGATAACGGCTTGATTTTCTTCCGGCAGGAAACTGCATGTCGCATAGACTAACCGGCCGCCGGGTTTAAGCAGACTGGCAGCGGCGGAAAGAATGGCCGCTTGTTTTGCCTTCAATTCTTCGATGCTCTGCGCGGATTGACGCCACTTTAAATCCGGGTTGCGCCGCAAGGTACCGAGACCACTGCATGGCGCGTCGACCAATACGCGATCTATTTTTCCCGACAATCTTTTGATCTTGCTGTCATTCTCATCCGCAATGCGTTGCGTATGCAAGTTCGACAAGCCGGAACGCTTGAAGCGGGGTTTTAGATTACTCAATCTTTTTTCCGAAACGTCAAACGCATAAAGACGTCCTTTTGAATTCATCAAGGCGCCCAATAGCAGCGATTTGCCACCAGCACCTGCGCAGAAATCGACAACCATTTCGCCTCGCTTCGGCGCCAGTAAGTAACCGAGTAACTGGCTGCCTTCGTCCTGTACTTCTATTTTTCCCGATAAGAAGAGCGCGTGGCGATTGATCGCAGGCTTCCCGATGAGGCGGATGCCGCAGGGGGAATAAGGTGTTGCTTGTGCTTCGATTCCTTCCTGAGCCAATGTTTCAAGCACTTCAGCGCGCTTGGCGAGAATAGTGTTCACCCGCAAATCCAGTGGTGCTGGTTGTTGCAAGGAAAGTCCCAAATCAAGAATATCGCTATCCGGCATGCCGTGCTGCAATTTTTCCACCACCCACGCAGGAAATTCCGCCTGGATGACTAACGGTAATACATCCGGTTTGCTACCTTTGATTTCCGCCAGCCATTTGCTTTCCGTTTCGCTGACCAGCGGTGCCAATTCACGCAAGTTCATGCCTTGAAATTTAGCCAGATAAGCGAGCACTAAGGCCCGTGGTGTTATACCGTTTGTCAGGCTTTCGAGAAAAAAGCGGTGTCGTAAAATGCCAAAAACGGTTTCCGCGATGAATGCCCGGTCTTGTCCGCCGAGCATGGGGTTTTCCCGGAAGAAGCGGCGCATGATGGCATCGGCAGGGTATTGCAGCGGCAGTACGGTACGCATGGCGACGATGGCCGCGTCCAATTGAGGAGGTGTTAAATGCATTGATTTCCAGTGGTGAATTGTCAGCTAAACAAATGAATTAATGATCGGGTTTATAGCTGATATTAACTTCGGTCACTATTTTGTCGATTTCCCGGCCATTATCCTCGACCGAAACAATACGTACGGGTAGCATGTGATTGTTCAGCGCTAGCCATATTTTCCTTTTAAGCTTGGAGTGCTTTTCTTCCTGCCGGGTTAATACCATTGTTTCCATTTTCCCGATCGGTGTGTTGAGGGTTTCTTTCGATATGGTATAGCGTGTTAACCGCAGGTTATGGCCATTGGTAACGTATCGGTCAACATGGTGTTTCGGCAGCTCAGTAAACATATAGTTGTACGACAGGCTGAGACGATCGAGCGTACCATCCGGCAATTTTTCCTTGGCATGATGACCTTGGTGATTGAGTGTGATGATATGGTTATTCCAGTCAAATTCTGCGACGCTGGGTTGTTTTTTACCGCGTTTTTCATAAGCGCGCATGGGCCGTAAACCATGTTTGGTGATGAAGCCTTCGCTATGGCGCATGATGCTATTCGGTTCGATGAGTTTATACATGCCGGTGGCTTGTGCTTCGCTATTGATCGAATAATGCGCCTTGCCATCGACGTGCTTGATCTCCATCACTTCATCAATCTCCCCTTCGCCGATATCAGTCGTCACCGCATATTTAATTTCGATGCGCGACGGCAAATCCGTCGCCACGACCGGGAAACTGAGCAATCCCAGCAGAAAAAGCAATGCCGCACATTTCATTCCGGCAATCCTGGTGAAAAAAGTGCAACTTCACTGACGCTGGCGCCAGTCACTTCAACCTGATTTCCGTTCAAACGGATCCGGTCTTCCATAAACCAGCGGACAGCCTGTGGATAAATGCGGTGCTCTTGCTGTAAAACACGCGCGGCCAGCGTTTCTTCACTATCACCCGGTAATACCGGGACAGCCGCTTGAATCACAATCGGGCCGTGATCCAGCTGCAACGTGACAAAATGCACCGTACAGCCATGAATCCGGATGCCTTCTTGCAGCGCCCGCGCATGTGTTCCTAATCCAGGAAAGGCAGGGAGTAAGGAAGGGTGAATGTTCATTAACCGGCCTTGGTAACGTTGTACAAAGCGATCGCTAAGTATACGCATGAAGCCGGCTAGTGCAATCAGTTTTGGCTGACAGGTGTCAACTTTCTCCGCCAATGCCGCATCGAATGTCTGGCGGTCCGGGAAATCGCGGTGATCCAAAATCAAAGTTTCAACACCCAGTTGCCGTGCAATTTCCAGTCCGCTTGCATGGGGATTGTTACTGATCACGGTAATGCGATCTACTTGCAATTTCGCTTCCAGCAACGCCTGCATATTACTGCCGCGGCCGGTGATCAGAATGACCAGTGATTTCATGATGCAGTTGCCGGAATAAAGGTTTACACGAGTACGGTGGCTGGTTGATTAGCCGTACGCAACTTGATTTCCCCAATCCGCCATGCGGTTTCTCCCGCCGTATGCAAACTGCTTAGCGCGGTATCGGCATGCTCGGGCGCGACAACGATCACCATGCCGATACCGCAATTAAACACGCGCGCCATTTCATGCTCGGCGACATTGCCTTGCTGCTGCAACCAACGGAACAACGGCGGCATTTCCCAGGCATCCCGGTGTAAAACCGCCGCAAGCTGATCGGGTAAAATACGCGGCACATTTTCCACCAAGCCACCGCCGGTGATATGCGCCAGCCCTTTCACCGGCAGTTGATTGATCAATGCCAATAACGGTTTGACGTAAATACGAGTCGGCGCCATGATGACATCGGCGAGGGGCTGGCCGTGAAAGTCTCCGGACAAGTCGGCGTGACTATGTTCAATAATCTTGCGGATCAGAGAATAACCGTTGGAATGTGCGCCGCTGGAGGCAACGCCCAACACGATATCGCCCGCTTGTATCGTCGCGCCGCTGATAATCCGCTCCTTCTCTACCGCGCCCACGGCAAATCCGGCCAAGTCGTATTCGTCGTGCGGGTACATGCCCGGCATTTCCGCCGTTTCCCCGCCGATCAACGCGCAACCGGCGAGTTCGCAGCCGCGTGCGATACCGCCGATCACTGCTGTTGCTGTTTCCACCTGCAATTTTCCGCAGGCGAAATAATCCAGGAAAAATAGCGGCTCAGCGCCTTGCACCAGAATATCGTTGACACTCATCGCCACCAAATCAATGCCAATGGTGTCATGCCGGTTGAGCTGGAACGCCAGCTTCAGCTTGGTGCCCACGCCATCGGTGCCGGAAACCAGCACCGGGTGTTGGTATTTCTTGGAAATCTCAAACAATGCGCCAAAACCGCCAATACCGGTGAGTACCTCGGGCCGCAGGGTGCGCTTGGCCAACGGCTTGATATTTTCAACCAGTTGGTCGCCAGCGTCGATGTCGACCCCGGCATCCCGATAGGATAATGGCGTTGTGTTCGGATGATCAGATTTGGATGAAGTCAACTTGGATTCCCGTGCGGTTAATATGAATGCTACCGGCAAAACTGGATTTTACCGCAAATGAGCGATGCGCATGGTGCGCGCAGATAAAAATCTCCGTCCGGTGATGGAGTTCCCGGGGATTGTTTGGATTGACTCTATATTTTGCTATTGCACCGGTTTGACTTATACTCAAGAAGCAGTTGAAGTAAAAGAAGTTCTATCAGTATACAGTGTGGCAAGGGTAGATTGATTAACGTACTTTGATTGGAGGTGGAATATGAAAACAATTCATGGCCGTGGACTGGGTTGGCATAGAGACCTGCCCGATATGCGGGATCACACGCAATCGACATCAGCGGTTGCAAAAGTTCTGGCAAAATCATCAGCCTTGAAAAAAGCCGCGAAGACTTTACCGGCTTCGGTCGATCTGCGCAAATATTGTTCGCCGATTGAAGACCAGGGGCAGCTCGGTTCCTGTACAGCCCATGCGGGTGTCGGCATGGTGGAATACTTTGAGCGCCGCGCTTTTGGAAAACACGTCGATGCATCGCGGCTGTTTTTATACAAAGTCACGCGGCAACTACTGGGATTCACTGGCGACGATGGCGCGTATCTGAGAGACACCATGAAAGCGCTGGTGCTGTTTGGCGTTCCGCCGGAGAAATATTGGCCTTACGACGTCGCCAAGTTCAACGATGATCCTTCCAATTTCTGCTTTTCATACGCGCAGAATTATCAAGCGATCAATTATTACCGGCTTGATCCGCCCAATACACCCACAGCTACCGTGCTGAAGAACGTAAAAACCAGTCTCGCCGGGCAACTTCCTGCCATGTTCGGTTTCTCGGTTTACAGTTCGATGCCGCGATCCGGCGATGGCAAAGGGGAAATTCCTTATCCCGCCGGCGGAGATACCTTGGACGGCGGGCACGCGGTGCTCGCGGTCGGGTATGACGACCAGAAAAAAATCGGCTCCACTAAGGGCGCATTGTTGATTCGTAATTCTTGGGGAACGGACTGGGGTGACGGTGGCTACGGTTGGTTGCCCTATGCTTATATCGAAGACGGACTCGCCGATGATTTCTGGTCACTGGTCAAGGCGGAATTTGTCGATAGCGATTTGTTTAAATGATCATTTTTAAGAATATCAAGGTAGGTGCTTTTTAAGCAACGATTTGTTATCTTTTCTGGGGAATAGAAACGAGTGATTTTGGCATCCAAGATCAGCTTCGTGAATTTTTTGTAATTTTTTTGTGAATAATTTGTGAACTTTTGTGATTTCTGATAATCTCATCATATGTTTTTAACTAACTATCAATGAGGAGAGAATCTTGGAAAAATTTGGAAATGCTTATTTTGCAATTATATTTATTCTGTTTGTGCTGATTACATTGGAATCGTTTTCGTAAGCAGTAATCGTTAATTTGAAATAGAGCATTTGCATCAATAAATGCTCTATTTTTTTATGCTGTGCCGCTCAGCTGCGGCAAAGTTCAAATCTGGTATGAAATCGTACCGTGTTCTCAATGTAAAAAATCCACAGACATGCCGCCCAACTTCCCTAAGTTGGAGATGCTTGGCTTAAAAAAACTATTCATTAGCACTTTCAAGCGGGATACTGGTATATCCTTGTCATTTGGGCCTATTGCGGCTTTCCGGAACAATGAAATTTCCCTCCAAAAGGTTGTTTCCCGAAGGATTACATCACTGGCATCCAAATCCATCGGCTATGTCTTGGGATTTTTCCTACATTCAAATCACCCCGTGTTTTTAACAGCAAAAATATGTGCAAGAATGGTATGATCTGCGCTAATTTTTGTTGTCGTAATACGGTTTTGCAGTAGTTTTTCTGGGTGGAGTCAATTAATCTTTTTCCAGCGTTGCTGGCTGGTTTTCCAACACCGGGGTAGTTCATGTCTTTCAGTATCGCCGATTTGTTATCGCAGCATCGCACCGACAAATTTGATTTGCACGATCATTACCTGAATGCGCAGATGGTCAGGGTACTGAAGACGATCGGTTATGACCGCAATTATGAGCGTGCGGCGGGACAATATTTATACGATGAGCAGGGTAACGAATATCTCGATTTATTGAGCGGTTTTGGTGTGTATGCGTTTGGGCGCAATCATCCGGTCATCGTCAATGCATTAAAAGAAGTGTTGTCGCTCGAATTGCCCGATTTGGTACAGATGGATGTGTCGATTCTAAGCGGTTTGCTGGCCAAGGAGATTTTGACCACGACACCGGATAATCTGGAACGCGCGTTTTTTTGCAATTCCGGTACTGAGGCCGTTGAAGCGGCGATCAAGTTTGCGCGTTACTTTACCAAGCGCAACCGTATTATTTGCTGCGATCATGCCTATCATGGTTTGACGATGGGCGCGTTGTCGCTGAACGGCGAGCAGATTTTCAAGGACGGTTTCGGGCCATTATTGCAGGATTGCGGTTCGGTTCCCTTTAACGATTTGGCCGCTTTGGAGCAAGCGCTCAGCAGCCGCAACGTGGCGGCATTCGTGGTTGAACCGATTCAAGGCAAGGGCGTGAATATCCCGGACGATCACTATCTGCCCGAAGTCGAACGCATGTGCAAGAAATACGGCACCTTGTTTGTCGCGGATGAGATTCAGACCGGGCTGGGGCGTACTGGTAAATTCTGGGCGGTTGAGCACTGGGGCGTGAAGCCCGACATGATTTGTATGGCCAAGGCGCTGTCCGGCGGGTTCGTGCCGGTCGGTGCGGTCGCCATGACGCAGCCGATTATGGATAGCGTGTTCAATCGCATGGATCGCGCGGTGGTGCATGGTTCCACGTTCTCCAAGAACAATATGGCGATGGCGGCTGGCCTGGCCAGTCTGGAGGTGATTAAGTCCGAGAAACTGGTCGAGAATAGCGCAAAAGTCGGCGCGGATATTATCGGGCGTTTGAACGCTTTGACCGGCCAGTTTGAATTCCTGAAAGAAGCGCGCGGCAAAGGATCGATGATTGCGGTGGAATTCAAATCGCCCGATAGCTTTTCGTTAAAAGCCGCATGGATGATGCTGGAAGCAGCCAACAAAGGATTGTTCTGCCAGATGATCACGATTCCGCTGTTTAAAGAGCACAGAATTCTGACGCAGGTGGCGGGGCACGGCATGAATGTAGTCAAGCTGCTGCCGCCGCTGATCTTGACGCAGAAAGATTGCGATCGCGTTATCAGCGCGTTTACCAAGACGGTCGCTGACACGCACCAAGTGCCGGGTTCTATTTGGGAGCTTGGCAAGAATCTGGCCAGTCACGCGCTCAAGGCGAAAGCCGGTCAGAGCTGAGATTCTGGCATGAATACCGAACGTTCCGATGATCTGCGTTACCTCTGGTGGCTGATACTGGCTTGCGTGTCGGGCGGGTTGATTTACTTGCTGAATCCGATTCTGACGCCCTTTCTGCTGGCTGCCGTCATTGCTTATATCTGTAATCCGATGGTGACGCGCATGGCGGGCAAAAGCATATCGCGGACCGCGGGCACGATCCTGGTGATGTTCTTGCTGTCCGGCATGTTTGTCGCGCTGATTTTTATTATGGTGCCATTGTTTGAGGAAGAAGCCAGGCGGCTGATGGACAAAATGCCGGCGTATCTGGAAGTGCTGCGGAGCAAGGTGATTCCATGGCTGGAAGCCCGCTTTAACATCAGTCTGCAACCGGATATGAATGTGCTGAAACAAGCGATATCGGAACACTGGCAAAGCGCGGGCGGAGTGGCAGCGAAGGTGCTGCCTTCGCTGACCAGCGGCGGTATGGCGATTGTGGAATTTCTGGTCAACATGCTGTTGGTGCCGGTGGTGCTGTTTTATCTGCTGCGCGATTGGGATATGTTGGTCAAACTGGTCGATGAAATGATTCCGCGTTACTGGCACCAGCAGATTTCCATATTAGCGCGCGAGACCGATCAAATTCTGGCGGAATTCCTGCGCGGACAGTTGTCCGTTATCCTGCTGATGAGTATTTGCTACATTACCGGTCTGTGGCTGGCGGGATTGGAATTTGCGTTGCCGATCGGCTTGGTTGCGGGCATTCTGGTTTTCGTGCCTTATCTCGGCATGATCGTCGGCCTGACGCTGGCGACGCTGGCCGCCGTGATGCAATTTCAGGATTGGAGCGGATTGATTCCGGTGTGGATCGTATTCGGCGTAGGTCAATTGCTCGAGGGCATGCTGTTTACTCCTTGGCTGGTGGGGGATCGTATCGGGCTGCATCCAGTCATGGTGATCTTCGCCTTGATGGCGTTCGGTCAATTATTCGGTTTTTTCGGTATCCTGCTGGCGTTGCCGGTGAGTGCTGTACTGCTGGTGTGGCTACGTCATTTGCATCAGCACTACCTGGTCAGCAATTTCTATAAATCATAAGCGCTGCCAATTTCGGGTCCGGCGATTACCTTGAGTCAGTATGATGCAACAATTGCTGCTGGATATTAGGCCGCTACCGTCTCCCCTGCTGGAAAATTTTCAGCCGGGAAGAAATGCCGAGCTGCTGCACATGTTAAGCGGTATTCTGTCGGCGCGCGAGCGGGAGCGTTTTGTTTATTTGTGGGGTGAGCCGGGGTGCGGCAAGAGCCATTTGCTGCAGGCAACGGTTGCCGCCTATACCCAAAAAAACCTGAAAGCGGTATATTGCAGCGCCAAAAATCACAGCGGATTTCCCATGGATAGCGCTATGGATTGCATCGCAATTGACGATATTGATTGTCTGGATGCACCGGCTCAAATCGAATTGTTTAATTTGTATAACCAGTTGCGCGACGAAGGTCACACATTCCTGTTGCTGAGTGGTTCAGTCGCGCCGATGTATCTGGCGATGCGGCAGGATCTGGTTACGCGCTTGGGGTGGGGGCTGGTGTTTCAAGTGCACGAATTAACCGAAGCGGAAAAAATCCAAGCGATGAAAACACATGCCGCCGATCGCGGTTTTGACATACCGCTGGAAATTTGTCTTTATCTATTGCGGCACGGGCGGCGCGATTTACCGTCGCTGATGATGACGCTGGATGCGCTGGATCGCTATTCACTGGCGCAGCAGCGTCCGATTACCATTCCTTTATTACGAGAATTATTACAGGTGGCTTCATGAATTTAGCATTATTTGATCTGGATAACACGCTGATTGCAGGCGACAGCGATTTTCAATGGGCGCAATTTTTGATTGAGAAGAAAGCCTTGGACCGCGAGCTGCACGAAGCGAGAAATATCGAGTTTTACGAGCAATACAAAGCAGGCACGCTGGATATTCACGAATTTCTCGATTTTCAGCTCAAGCCGCTGGCGCGTCATCCACGCGCGCAACTGGAAGCCTGGCGTAAGGAATTCATGACCCAGAGGATTACGCCGATCATCGCGCGCGGCACCCGGGAATTGGTCGAGCGGCACAAATTGGACGGCGATTTATGCATCATCATCACCGCCACCAACAGCTTCGTCACTGCGCCGATCGCCCACGCGCTCGGCATCGAGCACTTGATTGCAACCGAACCGGAAGAAAAAGACGGCGAGTTTACTGGCCGGGTATCCGGCACGCCTTCGTTCCGGGAAGGAAAGGTTGAGCGGCTGGAAAAATGGCTGGATGCGCACAATCTGACCTGGCTATCGTTCCTGCGCAGCTGGTTTTACAGCGACTCACTCAACGACTTGCCGCTGCTCAGCAAAGTCACCCACCCGGTCGCCGTCGATCCCGATCCGACACTGAAAAGCCATGCCGAGAGAAATAACTGGCCGGTTATTAGTTTGCGTTGATAGAGTGGGTTGGCGATTGAAGGCTTAGGGAATACTTTTTTATCCCAGATGACGCAAGCTTGTTCGGGCTACCTGCCGATAATGGCGAATGAGCAAATATTCCCGATAGGAAATATTTTCTCAAATAAGATGAGTTGAAGCATAATTTTTCCCGATCAGGAAAATTAACTTGCTCAGATGTGTACTTTGTTTCATAATTTCCCGAACGGGAAAAATAGACAAAGCGAAATCCATGATCCGCATCCACAGCACTCAATCACTCGGGCTTGCCCTGCGTGCAGCACGCAAGCAGCTCAGCCTGACACAGTCTCAGCTCGCTTTGGCAGCCGGTGTCGGGCTACGGTTCATTGTCGATCTCGAAGCGGGAAAGCCCACGTTGCGACTTGAGCAGGTTCTGCGGGTCATCAATGCCTTAGGCGGCGAAGTCGTTCTTGCGGGCCTGCCGGAACAATCTGCGGTGATAAAAATAGACAACAATGGTGCATGAACTCGAGGTCTGGCTGTTTGCCGATCACGTCGGTACTTTGTCGCTGCAGGAAGGGCGGCTCAGTTTCCACTACCGCGAAAACTGGCTGAATCGTCCGGGAGCCGTCGCGCTGTCTTGCTCGCTCCCCTTGCAATCGGATGCATTCGATGACATCCACACGCGCCCATTCTTTGCCGGTCTGCTCCCCGAAGGTCATCTGCGCCGCTTGATCGCACAGCAATTTCAGGTATCGGGTCAGAACGATTTTGCCTTGCTCGATCACATCGGCGGAGAGTGTGCTGGAGCCATTACGTTTCTGCCGCCTGGAGCATCTCCCTCACCGTCCGGGGATGATCACGTTCAGTGGCTGAACGATGATGAATTGATCGCCATCCTTGATGAATTGCCCCGCCGCCCGATGATGGCTGGCAAGGATGGCTTGCGGCTGTCATTGGCCGGTGTGCAGGACAAGCTACCGGTTGTTTTTGACGGACAGCGCATTGGTCTGCCTCAAGGAGGGCAACCCAGCACCCATATCCTGAAGCCGCTTATTCATGGCGTGGAAGACAGCGTCACCAATGAAGGCTTCTGCCTCGCCCTGGCTTGCGCCATGAAGCTGCAAGCCGCTCAAGCGCAGATCCGCACCATTGTCGACCGCCGCTTTCTACTGGTGGCGCGTTATGACCGGCAAACCGGCACGCAAGGCCGGGTAGCACGCCTGCATCAGGAGGATTTTTGTCAAGCGCTGGGCGTGGTGCCCGAGATGAAATACCAAAACGAAGGAGGCCCCGATCTTGCCGCGTGCTTCAGCCTGCTGCGTCATGTCACCCGGCCTAGCGCACCCCAGGTATTGCACCTGCTCGATTACGTGGTATTCAATGCCTTGATCGGCAATCATGACGCGCATGCCAAGAACTTCTCCTTGCTTTACACCGCCAAGTTTCCGGTATTGGCACCGTTGTACGACACCCTGTCGACGGCGGTGTACCAGACCCTCACACCCAAAATGGCGATGAAGATCGGCAGCAAATACAAGTTCAGCGAGGTACAGGCTCATCACTGGGACCAGTTCGCCGAGAGCGCTGGCTTGGGCCGGGCCCAAACCCGCAAGCGCATTCTGGAATTGGCGCAGAGCCTGCCGAAGACTGCCCGCCAGCTTCAATCGCAGAAAGAGCTTGAATTCGCTGGAAACCCCTTGGTTGAGCAGATTATCACCCTGATAGAGCAACGAGCCGCGCTAACGATACGCCGGCTCACTGAGCCGCAAGGAGACGCATAGACTCGATGGACGCAGATTCGTTTCTTATTGGGGGATGAACCGCCTCGGAATGGTATAAAAGGATCAGGTCGCGAATGCGAAAACCGTTCTTGATCCCCTTTTCCTTTGTATTATGCAAAGATTAAAAATTACAGCTGCTATTTCTCTTCTTAGCCCCACGCCGGAAGAAACAGCTGACCGATTATCAGTTTGCGTTGATCGAATAGATTGGCAATTGGCGGTTTAAAAAACGCTTTTGTCTGATTGATAAGAGGAAGTAGTGCGAGGTCAAAGATGTGGTTCTGTGTTTGCTCATACTACTTGCTTGATTTCTTATTCTAAAATTCGATTGAGCCAGTAGCCGGGCTTTCTGCTTTGATGCATCACAGCAATCACATAGATTCTTTCACTTGATTGTCTGTAAATTACCGCGAGTGGAAAACGAGTCAGGATATAGCGCTGGAATCCTTTGTTGAATTGAGGCCATACGGCAGGGAGCTCGGCGATAGCTTCCTTCGTAGGCGCTCTCAAGTTCATTGATGAGATCACCCCCCCAGTCCTTTTGCCTGCGATTCATATCAGACGACCGAGTCATGTATATCGCGCGCAACCTCAGGATGAAAGTAAATGTTCGTCACAACTCACGTTTCAATTTTAACTTGATTTCTTCCCAGCTAACGGGTTCCACCGCACCGGATTCAAGTTGCGCGAACCGGCGCTCTGCGATTTGAATCCACGCTTCATCAACTTTTTCCTCGTTGACATCATCCAAACTTGAGATCAGGCAATGTGCAAGCGTCGCTTTCTCATGGGATGACAATGTCTTGATATTTTCTAAAATCCATTTCATCTTATCGGGCATGATAAACTCTCCGAAACCATTATTAACATGCAGTTTATCATTGATATGACAGATGGGATTCCGGATTTGACGTTTGAGAAATTTATCCTGGATGAAGCAGGCTTATCCAGGATACTTGCTGCTGTTTAGAGTAGATGAATATTTCTGATGTAAGAAAGATTTTAGATCGAGCCAATAGACTGTCTGAAAGTGCCAAAACGATTCAGGGTGGAGGTTCTTCATGGTCACATACATTTGAGGATGGGGTAAAAACAACATACATTCTAAACAATGTAAAACCGCATATTGAACTCGAAGACGAAATACTAAATGTATTCATCTGGCTTTGGAACATGAAGGATTATTTCAAAGGCACTCTAGAAACCCGTGGATATGACCCAAATAAAATTGAAAAACTTATCGATTCAGACAAAAAACTAACAGTTTGTGCAGATATCGCTAATGGTATAAAACATGGCTCGCTAAAAAACAGCAGATCAGGTTTATATCCAAAGCTCGGCACTCTCTCTTATTTAGTGCCTAGTCAAAGCATGCAAAAACTGGAATTCCGAGGAAATGAAATTGAAATGGACTTCAAAGAGTTTGAGAATATTGAAATAAAAATGTCAGTTCTTGATCAAAGTGGTAATGAAATATATCAGGCCTTATCTTTAATTGATCATGCTTTAAACAAATGGGAGAGTATTTATGCGGAGCTTCAAAACGTATAACAAAGCGCTCATGTGTGACACTCCTTACGCTTCGCTTGGTTTCTGTCCCACAGCTTAAATATTAGCGTGCTCATCAACGATTCGATAAAACTCGAGCACCGGAGAATGCCGAGCGTCGTCTTATCTGTACTGCAATTAATCAAGCCTTGACATCACTCATCCACAAAAAGTGTGTTTTATAGCTATCGGCGAATTATCCAACGGCCCCCTAATCTTCTCGCCGTAACTGCGGAAACAAAATCACATCGCGGATGCTCGGGCTGTCGGTCAGCAGCATGACCAGCCGGTCGATGCCGATGCCTTCTCCGGCAGTCGGCGGTAGGCCGTATTCCAACGCGCGGATGTAATCCGCATCGTAGTGCATGGCTTCATTATCGCCAGCATCCTTGGCTTTGGCTTGTTCCAGAAAGCGCGCGGCCTGGTCTTCCGGGTCGTTCAATTCGGAGAAGCCGTTGGCGATTTCGCGTCCGGCGATGTACAGCTCAAACCGGTCGGTGATTTCGGTGTTGTTGTCGTTGCGCCGTGCCAGCGGTGAGACTTCCGCCGGATAGTCGACGATGAACGTCGGTTCGAACAGCAAATGCTCGGTGGTTTCGTCGAACAATGAGAGCTGCAAGCCGCCGATGCCGTCTTTCGGGTTAAAGTGTATGTTCAGTGCTTGCAATTTTTTCACCAGAAAATCGCGGTCGTTCAGTTGCGCATCGGTGTATTCCGGATGGAATTTCCGGATGGCTGCGGTGATGGTCAAGCGGGCAAACGGTTTCGCCAGATCCATGGTTTTACCTTGATACGTGACCTCGGTGGTGCCCAGCACTTTTTGCGCGATTTGCGCCAGCATTTTCTCGGTGAAGTCCATCAGATAGGTGAAATCCTGGTAGGCCTCGTAGAACTCCACCATGGTGAATTCCGGATTATGCCGCGTGGAAATGCCTTCGTTACGGAAATTGCGGTTGATTTCAAAAACCTTTTCCATGCCGCCGACCACCAGCCGTTTCAGATACAGTTCCGGCGCGATGCGCAGATACAGCGCCATGTCCAGCGCGTTATGATGCGTGGAAAACGGCCGTGCCGAAGCGCCACCGGGAATCGGATGCATCATCGGCGTTTCGACTTCCAGGTAGTTCCGCGCCACAAAAAATTCGCGCATGGCCTGAATAATTTTCGAGCGTACGGTAAACACCTTGCGCGCTTCTTCGTTGGTGATCAAATCCAAGTAGCGCTGGCGGTATTTTTGTTCCTGATCGGACAAACCGTGAAATTTTTCCGGTAGCGGACGCAGCGATTTGGTCAGTAATTGCAAATCCGTGACACGGATCGACAGTTCATTAGTTTTGGTTTTGAACAACGTACCCTGTGCGCCGAAAATGTCGCCCAAGTCATGATGCTTGAACGCCGCGTGCACGTCTGCACCGGTGAGATCGTCCGAGATATACAGTTGAATGCGTCCGCTCATGTCCTGGATCGTCGCGAAACTGGCTTTGCCCATGACGCGCTTCAACATCATCCGTCCCGCCACTTTGACCGCAACCGGTGCTTCTTCCAGTTGCTCCTTAGTTAAATCATCGTATTGCCGGTGCAGATCCGCCGCTACATGTTCGCGCCGGAAGGTATTCGGGAAAGCATTGCCTGCTTGCCGCCATTCAGCCAATTTGGCGCGGCGTTCGGCAATAATTTGGTTTTCATCCTGGGGAATGGCTGATGGATTTTCCTGAGTCATATTCTTGTTTGCGGGAGTAAGTAATCGATTAAATGGATTGTTTGTCTTTGGCGCTCATTATACGCTGCAAGCAGGGGATTCGTGACAGTGTGTGTCTATTCACGGATCTTGAACAGAGTGACGGAAAACACATTGTGATAAACACCGTGTGTGCGGCTTTAACCCGGTTGCTGCTTTTATATTCAGCTTGTTAAAACGCTTATTTCCTGGCACGATGACTTCATGATATCTTACATCAGTGGGACAGTTTCTTTCCTGGATAACCGAAAATGACTATCGATTTAATGATGAATGACATCTATTTATTAAATGTTAATTCGGTTACATTGATCATTGGTCGAAGAGGCTTGAGATCTTCCTGATTGGCAATTAAGATGAATAAAACCAATAAGTTGATCTCAATAAATGAGCTTTATAAAATAAAAAAGATACTGCAAAGGGTAACGATCAATGATTCGAATACAGTGCATGACGTTGAAGATAATTCAACAATCGAATGGGAACGTTCGTGCCAACGGCCGCGGAATCACAAATCCGGAATTGATGTTTGCAATGACCGGCGCTATTACCAGTAACCAACCATGTACTTAAGGCTAAAACCATCCATTCTCCTTCAGCGCGCGAAAAAGGAGCAAGGAGATCAAGCGGCTTTCGCTACTGACTGTTACGAACGGCGCCGGGACGAGCGGCGCCAGCGGGAGGACAGACGCAATGTAACAGTTCTGCGCGGACAGGCGCGCTATAACCGGCGGCGGCATGAGCGGCGTGATGTCCTCATGCAGCATGATCCGGCTCCCGGTTTGTCCATTCAGTCAATAACCAGGCGATTTGACGCATCCGGGCCGTCTGTGCAATGGCGCGTTCCCTTTCGCCTATGGATTATTTCCGGGCGAGAGGATTTAACCGGCCAACTGCAAAACTACTCGGAGACAGTGCCTGTTATCAGCGTTCTTCCGTACAAGCTCGATCAGCTTAAAGATCGCTACGAGGAATTAGAGGATTCCGGTTCCAATTTGATCCTGATCGATACCGCTTTACCCGAAGCCGTTGTCATCGAGCAGTTGCGCGCCATCAGAAGAAGCCCGTCGGACGTGAAAATAATCTTGTTGTACGATGACGTTCTGCCCGATTTGGTCCAGGCCATTGTTGAATATCGCGTGTCAGGACTCCTGTTGACCGGAGTCAGTCAGGAATTCTTTTTGAAGGCGGTGCATGCCGTGCATAAAGGGGAATATTGGTTCCCCCGTCAACTGATAAGCCGGATACTGAGTTTTTTCAGTAACCAGCGAAATCATTCCGCTGGCTTGCAGTCAGGCAATATTATTTTTACCGAATGCGAACAAAAGGTCATCAATTTGCTGGTTCAAGGGTTAAGCAACAAGCAGATTGCGGCGCGTTTGGCCGTGAGCCCTGAAACGGTCAAGTCGCATCTGAAAGCCATTTTTGTAAAAACCGGGGTCAGTAACCGCAACCGGTTAATCTCGCTTTGTCTTACCGGAATGCGCGGTGGTCAGTTGAATCTAACAAGTAGCGAGCGTTAATTTGCTGGGAGCCGTGCAAACGTTGTTTGTTGCGGTGAGAATTATCCGGATGGTGAGGGTGCACAAATAGGGGTGCAAACAAGAAAGTGATCTATTGCCGGATTCAGGAATGTCTTTCAACGATCCGTTCTGGCCACTTCAACCCGGTTGCGGCCTTTATGCTTGGCTTGGTAAAGCGCTTCATCGGCCCGTTGCAGCAGCAAATGTTCATCCAGTGATTCTTCCCCGGTAGCGATAGCCACGCCCAGACTGATGGTTGCTGGAATCAATGTTTGGTTGGTGTTGATTTCCTCGCTGGCAATAGCCTTGCGGAATCTTTCCGCGACTTTGATCGCGCCTTCCTGGTCATACGGCGAGATGATTGCCAGAAACTCCTCGCCGCCGTAACGGCCGATGTATTCATGGGAGCGAGCCGATTGCATTAAGCGGCAGGCGATATCGCACAGCACGGCATCACCGGTGGGATGGCCGTAGGTATCGTTGATGGATTTGAAGTGATCGATGTCGATCATAATGACGGCAATGCCGAATCCACCGCGTTTGGCGCGCAGAATCTGCTTGTGCAGGATATCGAAGATGGCGGGACGATTGAGCAAACCGGTCAATGCATCGTGCGTGACACGTTGTTCCAGTGATTTCTTTTGCGCAATGAGCAGCTTGTTGAGTTTAATGCCTTTGTAGAGCTGCGTTTTCTCGATAATGATGGCCAGCTGGCTGGCGATTTGCAGCGATAAATCCTTATGCAGATTTTGGTACGAGTTCTTTTTCCGGCAGGAAAAGAAAATAAAACCGATCGGTTTGCCGGCGGCGATCAAAGGGCAGATGAGACAGGAACGGATGCCTTCCTTGGCAATGGCTTGTGCCAACCTGGATTTTGCATGTTTTTGCAAATGCGCGCTCAAGTCGTCGATAATCTGCATCTGTTTGAGGTCGATCAGCGCATGCAAACTGCGATCGGATACCGGAATCGACAGGCCGGTGACTAATTCCAGTTTGTCGTAGCTGGCGCGCGACCAATGCAATTTCAGCTTGCTTCCGTCGTTCTCGAGTAAAGCCAGGCTAATCCGGTCATAAGGCAAATGCTCTTGGAAAGATTCATAAATATGATTCAGCACATCGATCAACTGCAGATTGAGGTTGCACTCAACCATGATTTTGTACAACGACTGACTTCTTTCCGATTGTTTTTGCAGGTAAGCGGATAACTCTTTGAGAGACTTACCCAGGTTGCCGATGTCGTCGTCCCCGATGGGAATATCCGGTGCGAAATCACCACGCGCCATTGCTTCAGCCGCTTTACGCAAAGCCAGGATCCGGTCATTTTTTTTCATCTTCTCACCAATCCGTTCAAATAGTGACGTGCTTCAGCTTAAACCATGCAATTATCCATTCATGTCAATTACTACATCAGGGGCTTTGATGTAATTTACAGCGTATTAATTCACAGGAAAAGATATAACGTAAATAAATATAGCGTATTAAGCCATCCAATGGTTGGATATCATCAGCCGTAAATATTTTCATGATCATTCCGGTAACACGGCATATTAAGGCACTGTCAATGCTAAAATCCGGAATTAGCGCTTAACTGAATAACAATATAACAAACAGAATGATCGGGATTTTAGTTCTTACACATGAAGATTTAGGCGAACATTTGATTCGTTGCGCGAGCCACGTCGTCGGTATGAAACCGCCGCAACTGATGCATTTGGGCGTTTTCATTCAGGATGATCCAGATGCGGTGCTAATCCAGGCGCGTGAATTGATTCAGCAGCTGGACAGTGGCGATGGTGTTTTGATATTGAACGATATGTTTGGCGCGACGCCCTGCAATATTGCCAGCCGCCTGGTGCAACCCGGTAAAATCGCTTGTCTGTCCGGCGCCAACTTGCCGATGCTGGTGCGCGTGTTGACTTACCGGCATGAGCCGTTGCCGGCCGTGATCGAAAAAGGCCTGAGCGGCGGTCAACGCGGTGTGATACAAATTGATGCGGAACCTTGCCATGCAAACTAAAGAAGTCGAAATTATCAATAAACTCGGACTGCACGCGCGTGCCTCCGCCAAACTGACAAAACTAGCCAGTCAATTCAAGTGCGAAGTCTGGGCGACGCGCAATAACCGCCGCGTGAATGCGAAAAGCATCATGGGTGTGATGACGCTGGCGGCTAATAAAGGCTCGCGGATTCAGCTGGAAACCAACGGCGATGACGAGATAGATGCGATGGCGGCGTTGGTTGCGTTGGTTGAAGATTATTTTGGCGAGGGCGAATGAGCTTTATATTGCAGGGTTCGGGCGTATCGGAAGGCATTGCCATCGGGCACGCGCATTTGGCTGCTCCGGCTGCATTGGAGGTGATGCATTACCTGATTCCGAAACATCAGGTGGACAAGGAGATTGCCCGGCTGGATAGCGCTTTTGCGGTGGTGCGCAAGGAATTTGAGGCGCTGCAGAAAGCGGTTGCCGATGGGCATGCGCGTGCTGAGTTTAGTGCGTTTCTCGATCTGCATTTGATGATTCTGGACGATCCGACCTTGTCGGACGCCACCCGCAACATGATTACGCACACGCTGTGCAACGCGGAATGGGCACTGACGCAGCAGATGCAAGTGTTATTGGAGCAGTTCGAGGAAATCGAAGATGCCTATTTGCGCGAGCGCAAAGCCGATGTCGTACAAGTGGTCGAGCGTGTGCTCAAGGCGATGCTGGGGCATCCCGGTTATTTGCCGGTAGCGTCGCGCTTGACCGGCGACAGCATTCTGGTGGCGCATGATCTGAGTCCCGCCGATGTGATGCAGTACAAGCAGCACCAATTCACCGCTTTTCTGACCGATCTGGGCAGCCAGACATCGCATACTGCGATTGTGGCGCGCAGCCTCAATATTCCTTCGATCGTGGCATTGCATCATGCGCATCAGCTGATTCTGGAAAATGATTGCCTGATTGTCGACGGCACGAACGGCATCGTCATCGTCAACCCGGATAAATACGTGCTGGATGAATACCGCTTGCGGCAAAGCCAGCTCGAATTGGAGAGAAAAAAGCTGCAACGGATCAAGACGGTTGCGGCGATGACGCTGGATGGCACGTTGGTCGATTTGTACGCCAATATCGAACTGCCGGAAGATATTGCGCAGGTTAAAGACAGCGGTGCGACCGGCATCGGTTTG
This sequence comes from Nitrosomonas oligotropha, assembly GCF_900106555.1. Classification (GTDB taxonomy): domain Bacteria; phylum Pseudomonadota; class Gammaproteobacteria; order Burkholderiales; family Nitrosomonadaceae; genus Nitrosomonas; species Nitrosomonas oligotropha_A. Next base: position 80,232 of record NZ_FNOE01000002.1, read on the forward strand.
TTCCGCAGCGAATTTCTGTTTCTGAACCGCGATGATTTGCCCGGTGAGGATGAGCAATTTGAAGCGTACCGCACGGTTGCGGTCAAAATGCACAAACAGCCGGTGACCATCCGCACCTTTGATCTGGGCGCGGACAAAAATCTCAAAGGCAGTGAGCAAGTGGCGGCTAACCCGGCGCTAGGTTTGCGTGCGATCCGCCTGAGCCTGGCGGAGCCGAAGATGTTTCACACGCAGTTGCGCGCCATTCTGCGCGCTTCCAAGTACGGCGATGTGCGTATCCTGGTGCCGATGTTGTCCAATATCGCGGAAATTGATCAAACGCTGGCGCATATCGAGTATGCGAAACAGGCATTGCGCGATGACAAAATAGATTTCGACGAGCACATCAAAGTCGGCGGCATGATTGAGATTCCCGCAGCTGCGCTGAGCCTGGATATTTTTATGCGCAAACTGGACTTTCTGTCGATCGGTACCAACGATCTGATTCAATACACCCTGGCGGTCGACCGCATCGACGATACCGTGGCGCATCTGTACGATCCGTTCCATCCGGCGATTTTATGGCTGGTTTCGCATGTCATTCAAAGTGCCAATCGCGCCAAAGTGCCGGTATCGATTTGCGGTGAAATGGCGGGTGATAAGCAGTTCACAAGGTTGCTGCTGGGCTTGGGGTTGCAACAGTTTTCCATGTATCCGGCGCAATTGCTGACGGTGAAAAACCAGATCTTGAAGAGCAATTTGCCGGATATCATTCCGTTAGCGCAAAAAATCATCAAGGCCGATCAACCGGAAAAGATCGCCGCGTTGATGGCTAAATTGAATGATGGGGTTTAGTGTCGTGTGTGCAAGCAGACAGTTTTGCCACTCATTCCGATGACGACAGCAGAATCGCAAATTGAACAAAATTTGATCACCAAACTGGGCGAACTCAAATACATTCTCCGCCCAGACATCCGTGACAAAGCAACGCTTGAGCAAAATTTCCGTAAAAAATTCCAGCAGCTCAACAGAGTCAATCTCACCGATGCCGAATTCGCCCGACTGCGTGACGAGATCGTCACCGCCGATGTCTTTGCCGCTGCTCAGGCCCTGCGCGAGAAGGGCAAATTCACCCGCGAGGACGGCACTCCGCTGGAATACATGCTGGTCAATCTCCGCGACTGGTGCAAAAACGAGTTCGAAGTCATTAATCAACTCCGCATTAACACTGACAACAGTTTTCAACGCTACGACGTTATTCTTCTGATCAACGGCCTGCCGCTGGTGCAGATCGAGCTGAAAGCGCTGCAAGTCAGTCCGCGCCGCGCCATGGAGCAGATCGTCGATTACAAGAACGATCCGGGCAACGGCTACACCAATTCGTTGCTCTGCTTCATGCAGTTGTTCGTCGTCAGCAACGAAAGCGATACCCGCTACTTTGCCAACAACCGTAACCAGCATTTCAGCTTCAACGCCGACGAGCGCTTCCTGCCCATCTACCAGCTTGCTGATGAAGCCAACAACAAAATCGCCCATTTGCACGATTTTGCCGACGCCTTCCTCGAGAAGTGCGCCTTGGGGCAGTTGATCAGCCGTTACATGGTGTTGGTGCAAAGCGAACAGAAAATCCTTGTCATGCGCCCCTACCAAATTTACGCGGTCAAAGCGATTGTGGATTGTATCCACCAGAATCGCGGCAACGGCTATATTTGGCACACCACCGGCAGCGGCAAGACGCTTACCTCGTTCAAGGCCTCCACCCTGCTGAAAGACAACCCTGATATCGAGAAATGCCTGTTCGTGGTGGACCGCAAAGATCTCGACCGTCAGACCCGCGAAGAATTCAACAAATTCCAGGAAGGCTGCGTCGAGCACAATACCAACACCGAAACCCTGGTGCGCCGCATGTTGTCGGAGGACTATGCTGACAAGGTCATCGTCACCACTATCCAGAAGCTTGGGCTGGCGCTGGACGAGAACAGCAAACGTAACAAGGCGAAGCAAAAAGAGGGCAAACAGACTTACAAGGAACGCCTCGAACCGCTGCGTGACAAGCGCGTGGTGTTCATCTTCGACGAATGTCACCGCTCCCAGTTCGGCGAGAACCATAAGACCATCAAGGAATTTTTCCCCAGGGCGCAACTGTTTGGTTTTACCGGTACGCCGATCTTCGACGAAAATGCCACCTATCAGCAGATCGACGGCAATGTCGGCTCATACAAAACCACCAAGGACATCTTTGAAAAAGAGCTGCACGCCTACACCATCACCCACGCCATTGACGACAAGAATGTACTGAGCTTTCACATCGACTATTTCGGCAAGGAGAGTGATAAGAAGCCGAAGAAGGGGCAGACCTACCCGCCGGAAGCTGTTATCAACGCCATACTGGAAAAGCACGACAGTGCCACCGGTCATCGCCGCTTCAATGCCATCTTGGCCACGGCCTCCATCAACAACGCCATTGACTATTACGGGCTGTTCAAATTCATGCGGGCGCAAAAACAGGCCGAAGACGAAACCTTCGAGCCGCTGAATATCGCTTGCGTGTTCTCGCCCCCGGCGGAAGGCGACAAGGATGTGCAGCAGCTACAGGAAGACCTGGCGCAGGAAAAGGCCGATAACCAGCAAGAGCCAGAGAAAAAGAAGGCTGCGCTCAAGACCATCATTGCCGACTACAACCAGCAATATGGCACCAACCACGATATCTACAACTTCGACCTCTACTATCAGGACGTGCAGCAGCGCATCAAGGATCAGAAGTACAGCAACGCCGACTATCCGCGCAAAAACAAGATCGACATCGTGATCGTGGTGGACATGCTGCTTACCGGCTTTGATTCCAAGTATCTCAACACCCTGTATGTCGATAAAAACCTCAAGCACCACGGCCTGATTCAGGCGCTTTCGCGCACCAACCGCGTGCTCAACGACACCAAGCCCTGGGGCAACATCCTCGACTTCCGCTATCAGGAAGACGAAGTGGACGCCGCCATCAAGCTGTTTTCCGGCGCGGCCATCGACCGGGCACGGGAAATCTGGCTGGTCGATCCCGCCCCCAAGGTGGTGGAAAAATACCAGGAAGCCGTGGGCGAACTGGAGAAATTCATGGCCGCCAAAGGGCTGGCCTGCGAGCCCTCGCAAGTGGTCAACCTCAAGGGCGACACCGCCAAGGCCGAGTTCATCAACCGCTTCAAGGAAGTGCAAAAGCTCAAAACCCAACTGGAGCAATACACCGATCTCGACGAGCAGAGCAAACAGACCATCGAGCAGAAGCTGCCCATCGATGCCCTGCGCGGCTTCAAGGCCATGTATCTCGATACCGCGCAAGAACTCAAGCACAAGCAAGGCAAAGGCGATGAAACCGCTCCCGAGGTGGAACAACTGGAATTCGATCTGGTGCTGTTCGCCTCCAGCCTCATCGACTATGACTACATCATGGCGCTGATCGCAAAATCCACTCAGAAGGGCGGCAAACAGAAGATGACCCGCGCCCAGCTCATCGAGCTGATCAGTGCCAACGCCAACTTGATGGAAGAACGCGAAGACATCATCGCCTATATCAACAGTCTGAAAACCGGCGAAGTGTTGAATGAAAAAGAAATCCGCGAGGGCTATCAAGCATTCAAGACGCAGAAGGCCGCCGCCGGACTGGCTCGCATTGCCGAGAAACACGGCCTGCAAACTGCCGCGCTGCAAGCTTTTGTCGATGCCGTCATGGATCGCATGATATTCGACGGCGAGCAGCTCACCGACCTGCTTAGCTCGCTTGGGCTGGGCTGGAAGCAGCGACGCACCGCCGAGTTGGCGCTGATGGAAGAGTTGGCGCCCTACCTGAACAAACTCGCGGGCGGGCGCGAGATTTCGGGATTGAGTGCGTATGAGTAAGCAAGAGAATAAAGCCTTGGTGCCAGAGCGTCGCTTTTCTGAGTTTCGGGATGCGGGGGGGTGGGTATACAAGCCTTTTGAAGAAATTTTTAAAAGACTTACGACCAAAAATTCAGAAGACAATCAAAATGCTTTAACTATCTCAGCACAATTGGGATTGGTAAGTCAGTTAGATTATTTCAATAAGAAAGTGGCGGCGAAGGACTTGTCAGCTTATTACCTGCTTCATAAAGGTGATTTCGCATACAACAAGAGCTACTCCCAAGGTTATCCAATGGGAACTATCAAGCGACTAAAGCAGTATGACAAAGGTGTTGTTTCAACTCTCTACATGTGTTTTAGAACCAAGAAAGAATTTAACGAGTCTTTCTTCGAGCATTATTTTGAAACTGGGCTGCTAAATCCTGAAATAGGAAAAATCGCGCAAGAGGGTGGCAGAGCCCATGGACTCCTAAATGTCAGTGTTACAGAGTTCTTCAAAGACGTAAATCTTCTGGTTCCTGAAACAGAAGAACAGCAAAAAATCGCCGATTGCCTTACATCCGTCGACGAGCTGATCACCGCCCAATCCCAAAAACTCGCCGCCCTCAAGACCCATAAAAAAGGCTTGATGCAGCAACTCTTCCCCGCCGAAGGTGAAACCGTGCCTAAGCTGCGCTTTCCTGAGTTTTGGGATAAGGGGGAGTGGGCTGTTAAGAAACTTGAAGAGTTAGCAAGGAGAGGGTCTGGGCACACACCAAATAAACAAGTATCCAGCTATTACAACGGTGGAATCAAATGGGTATCACTGGCTGATTCAAATAAGCTTGATGTCGGGTATATTTACAACACTAAGATTGAGATTTCGAAAGAAGGAATCGAAAATTCCTCCGCAGTACTTCATCCCGCTGGTACGGTGATTCTTAGCCGTGATGCTGGTGTAGGAAAGAGCGCTGTCCTACATTCCGAGATGGCCATTAGCCAGCATTTTATAGCTTGGGATTGTAATGATTCCGAGCTATCGAATTGGTTTTTATATTACAAATTACAGATTCTAAAGCCTACTTTTGAAAGAATTGCAGTTGGGAGTACGATTAAAACTATAGGGCTTCCCTATTTTAAGGAAATGCATATATCCATTCCTTCCCTTAGTGAACAACAAAAAATCGCCTCCTGTCTCGCCTCCCTTGATGAGCTTATCGCCACCCAAACCCAAAAACTCGACGCCCTCAAGGCTCACAAAAAAGGGCTGATGCAACAGCTCTTCCCAGCTATAAATGAAGTGAATTCATGAGCAACGGACTCGCCAACTTCGCCGGTCTTAACGAGGTCGCAACGCACTTGCGCGATGTGCTAGTAAGCGGCTTACCACAGAGAAATAAGCCGAACAGGCTGATTCATTACGTCCTGCTCTTCGCCCACAACGGCACGGGCAAGACCCGCCTGTCGATGGCATTCAAAGACCTGGGAAAGAACGATGAGGTGCGGGACACGCTTTACTTCAACGCCTTCACCGAAGACCTGTTCAATTGGGATAATGATCTGGAAAACGATGCGCGTCGCGTGTTGTGCTTGAATCGTGACTCGCGTTTCTTCGGTGGCTTGCAAGAATTGGAGATGGAAAATCGTATCGGACCGTTGCTGGCGCGCTATGCGGACTTTAACTTTTTCATCGATTACGCCGAATGGGAAATCACCTTCTTCCGCGACCGGGATGAAAACGGCGATCCCTTGCCGATTAAGGTATCGCGAGGTGAAGAGAATATCTTTGTCTGGTGTTTCTTTCTCGCGGTGGCCCAACTGGCGATAGACGGGCAAGAGACCTATGCGTGGGTCAAATACATTTATGTCGATGACCCCATTTCTTCGCTGGACGACAATAATGTCATTGCCGTGGCGGCCCATCTGGCGCATCTGCTGAAAGACTCCAACGGAAAAATAAAGGCTGTCATTTCATCCCACCACGCACTTTTTTTCAATGTGGTGTGGAATGCGCTGAATGATAGAAAAGGAAATCCGCTTCAGCCCTTTTTCCTCAATAGCGACAAAGGTGCTGGCAGCTATACGCTGCGCTATACCGGCGATACACCTTTTTTCCATCATGTCGCTTTGCTCAAGCAACTCCACGAAGCGGTAGAAGCCGACCGGCTCTATACCTATCACTTCAATATCCTGCGCAGCATTCTGGAAAAGACGGCCACTTTTCATGGTTATCCCAACTTTTCCGCTTGCATCAAGCAAGACAAGGACGACGAGGACGGCATACTGCATGCGCGTTTGATCAATGTGCTAAGCCACGGCAACTATTCGCTGTTTGAGCCCCGCGAGATGCTGGAAGAGAATAAGGAGTATTTCAAGAAGATATTGAACGATTTTATGGCGAACTATCGTTTCAACCCCGAGCTGTTCCCGGACATAGAGGGGGGCGGCGCATGACGCAGCTTATCCTTTACACCGGCGAAGACGGCCAGGCTCAAGTGCAACTGCGGGCCGACTTGGGTACGGTTTGGCTGACTCAATTGGAAATGGCGGAGCTTTTTCATACTACAAAGCAGAATATTGCCAAGCACCTGAAGGCTATTTTTGTCGAGAAAGAATTGAGCGAGGAATCAGTTGTCAACCATTGGTTGACAACTGCCGCCGATGGTAAGAACTACCGGGTAGCGCACTACAACTTGGATGCCATCCTGGCCGTAGGCTACCGCGTGCGCTCACCGCGCGGGGTGCAGTTCCGCCGCTGGGCCAGCACGGTGCTGGCGGAATATCTGCACAAGGGATTCGTCATGGACGATGAGCGGCTGAAGAACCCCGATGGCCGCCCGGATTATTTCGACGAGATGCTGGCGCGCATCCGCGATATTCGCGCTTCAGAAAAGCGCTTCTATCAAAAAGTGCGCGAGTTGTTCACGTTGGCGTCCGATTACGATAAGACCGATCAGGCCACTCAGCAGTTTTTTGCCACGGTGCAAAACCTGCTGCTGTATGCGGTGACGCAAAAAACCGCTGCCGAGATCATCCTGGCTCGCGCCAATCCGGCCGATGCGCATTTCGGTTTGCTGACCTGGAAAGGCGGGCGGGTGCGTAAGCAGGACATTCTGATCGCCAAGAATTACCTGACCGAAGACGAAATCGACACGCTGAACCGGTTGGTAGTGATCTTTCTGGAAACCGCCGAACTGCGCGCCAAGCGGCAAACCATCACCAGCATGGCCTTCTGGCGCGAGAATATCGGGCAGATCATCACCGCCAACGGTTTTCCCTTGCTGGCGGGCGCGGGCTCAGTCAGTCATGCCCGCATGGAGCAACAGATCTCCCCGTTGTTTCTGGATTACGACCAGCGTCGCAAAGCCGAGGAGGCACGGACGGCGGATGAGCAGGATGATGCCGAGTTGAAGGCGCTGGAAGATAAAATCAAGCACCGCAAGGATTACCCTCATGACTAAAGAAGAGCTAAACCAACTCGGCAAAACCCTCTGGGGCATCGCCAACCAGTTGCGCGGCGCGATGAATGCCGATGATTTTCGCGACTATATGCTGTCCTTCCTATTCTTACGCTATCTCTCGGATAACTACGAAGCGGCGGCGAAGAAGGAGCTGGGCCGGGATTATCCGCAGTTGGCTGACGATGACCGGCGCGCGCCCTTGTCTGTCTGGTATGAGCAGAACGCCGATGATGTGACCGATTTCGAGAAGCAGATGCGCCTTAAGGTGCATTATGTGATCGAGCCGCAGCACCTGTGGAGCAGCGTGGCCGAGATGGCGCGTACGCACCACGGCGATTTGCTGGATACTTTGTGGAAGGGTTTCAAATACATTGAGGAGAAATCATTCGAGAGCACCTTTCAAGGACTGTTCTCGGAAATCAATCTGCACTCCGAGAAGCTGGGCAAGAAACCGGCGGATCGTAATGCCAAGCTTTGCATCATCATTCAGAGGATAGCCGAGGGCATCGCCCAGTTCAGTACCGACATCGATATTCTGGGCGATGCCTATGAATACCTGATCGGCGAGTTCGCCGCGGGTTCCGGTAAAAAGGCGGGGGAGTTTTATACTCCGCAACAGATTTCCACCATTCTTTCCAGAATTGTTACGCTGGACAGCCAGGAACCGGCCACTGGACCCAAACCGAAGCTGAGCAAGGTGCTGGACTTCGCCTGCGGTTCAGGCTCGTTGCTGCTGAATGTGCGCAAGCAGCTCGGTCCGCACGGTATCGGCAAAATCTATGGGCAGGAAAAGAACATTACCACCTATAACTTGGCACGCATGAATATGCTGCTGCATGGGGTGAAGGATACGGAGTTCGAGATACATCACGGCGATTCGCTGCTCAATGACTGGGATATCCTCAACGAGATGAATCCGGCCAAAAAGCTGCAATTCGACGCCGTGGTGGCTAACCCACCGTTCAGCTATCGCTGGGAATCCACCGAGGCATTGGAAGAGGATTTTCGTTTCAAGAACTACGGCCTTGCGCCAAAATCCGCTGCCGACTTTGCCTTCCTGCTGCATGGCTTCCACTTTCTGAGTGACAGCGGTGTGATGGCGATCATCCTGCCCCACGGCGTGCTGTTCCGTGGCGGCGCGGAAGAACGCATCCGCACCAAGTTGCTAAAAGACGGCCATATCGACACCGTGATCGGTTTGCCTGCCAATCTGTTTTTTTCCACCGGCATCCCGGTCTGCATCTTAGTTCTAAAACGTTGCAAAAAACCGGATGACGTGTTGTTCATCAACGCCAGCGAATACTTCGAAAAAAGCAAACGGCAAAACCGCCTGCTGCCGGAGCACATCGACAAGATTGTCGCCACCTATCAGTTCCGCAAAGAAGAAGCGCATTATTCGCGACGGGTCGATATGGAAGAGATCGCCGCAAATGACTATAACCTGAATATCTCGCGCTATATCAGCACGGCAAAACCGGAGGATGCAATCGACTTGGCGGCTGTTCATGCGCAATTGACGGCGCTGGAAAAGCAAATCAAGGACGCGACGGAAAAACACAACGAATTTCTTAAGCAATTGGAGCTGCCGCCATTGCTCTAGGGAGGCTGTTGGGCTGAATGATAAATGAGCATCATGAATCTATTTTTAACATTGAAGAGGCAACACAGATAGTTTTTCAATAGCCTGCTGGTGTATGCGGTTTTTTTGACGATATAATGCGCCAGATATATTGCGTTATTTCATCCGGACTCTTCTAATTTCTATACATGCAAGAATCAAAATCAGTCGGTGTGGTAACACCGCAGTACGTGCAAATCGACAAGCCATTGCAGTTGAAAAGCGGATTGTCGCTGGAGAGCTATCACCTGGTTTATGAGACCTACGGGCAGTTGAATGCCGCGCATTCCAATGCGATCTTGATTTGCCATGCGCTTTCCGGTAATCATCATGTCGCCGGTGTGTATGCCGGAAATGAAAAGAGCGTCGGCTGGTGGGACAATATGGTGGGTCCCGGCAAGCCGATCGATACCGATCGTTTTTTTGTCATCGGTGTGAATAATTTGGGTGGCTGTCATGGCTCTACCGGCCCGGCCAGTATCGATCCACGTACCGGTAAGCAATATGGCGCGAGTTTTCCGGTGGTGACGGTGGAAGACTGGGTCGAAGCGCAGGCGCAATTGGCCGAGCATTTAGGTATTGAGCAATTTTCCGCCATCGTCGGCGGCAGCCTGGGCGGCATGCAGGCGATGCAGTGGACGCTCGATTATCCGGAGAAAGTGCGCCATGCGTTGGTGATCGCAGCTGCGCCAAAGTTGACTGCGCAAAACATCGCGTTTAATGATGTGGCTCGCCAGGCGATCATGACTGACCAAGAATTTTACGGCGGTAATTTTTATGCCTACGACACCTTGCCGCGCCGCGGTTTACGGCTGGCGCGCATGCTGGGGCATATCACGTACCTGTCCGACGATTCGATGGCGGCGAAATTTGGCCGCAGTTTGCGTAAGGGTGAGCTTTCTTTCGGTTTCGACGTGGAGTTTGAAATCGAATCGTATTTGCGCTATCAAGGCGACAAATTCGCCGATTTATTCGATGCCAACAGCTATCTGCTGATGACCAAGGCGCTGGATTACTTCGATCCCGCCGCAGCGTACGGAGGTGATTTGAGTGCGGCATTCCGCGCCGCCAAGGCGAATTTTCTGGTGGTTTCGTTTACCTCGGATTGGCGTTTTTCCCCGCAGCGTTCCCAGGAAATCGTCAAGGCGTTATTGGATAACGAACTGAGCGTCAGTTATGCGGAAATCAGTTCCAGTCATGGCCACGACTCGTTCTTGATGGAACCGTCCTGTTATCACCAGCTGGTACGGGCGTATATGGACAATATTACGATCTGAGTAAATCATGACTAATACCCCAGCACCTTCCCCCCTTGTATTACGTCCGGATTTTGCCGCTATTGCCGAATGGATCAAACCCGGTGCGAAAATACTCGATTTGGGTTGCGGCGACGGTTCGTTGCTGCGTTATTTGCGTGATACGCGCGATGTGTTCGGTTATGGCGTGGAAATCGACGAAACCAATTTGCTGAAATGTTTTCGCAACGGCATTAACGTGATCCAGAATGATCTGGAAGCGGGATTATCGAGCTTTGCCTCGGATTCGTTCGATTATGTGATTTTGTCGCAAACCTTGCAGGCGATGCGGCATACCGAGGGTATCATCCAGGAAATGTTGCGTGTCGGTAATGAAGGCATCGTCTCATTTCCCAATTTTGGTAACTGGAAAAACCGTATGCAGGTGATTTCCGGCCATATGCCGGTGTCGGAAACACTGCCGTACCGCTGGTACAACACACCCAATATCCATCTCTGCACACTGGACGATTTTGAAGAACTGTGTCAGCAATGCGACGCACGCATTCTGGAACGCAAAGTGATGAGCAATCATTACCGTCCAGTTAATTTTCTGCCGAATCTGCGCGGCATGCTGGCGTTTTACCGCTTTGAGCGGCGGACCTGATTTCCAGACAGCGGAGTAACTCTACAACGGTTGTCATTCACTGTGCCGTATTTTCGCCACGTTTTTTGGCGATTCCCATTTGTTCCAGCGCTTTGAGTTCTGCTAAGGAAAAGCCCGCTTGCTGTCTTGCTTCGTAGTGGAACGGACCGAACATCTGCCCGGAAAAATACCGGTTGATCAATTCGTGAAATGTTTGCTCCGGATCGAGTCCGCGTTGTCGGCATAGATACTGAAACCAATGCGATCCGATGGCGACATGGCCGATTTCATCACGCAGGATAATCTCCAGCACGGCTGCCGTTTTCTCATCACCCGCTTGACGCATTCGTTTGATCAAACCGGGCGTTACGTCCAATCCCCTGGCTTCCAATACGTGCGGCACCAGCGCCATGCGCACCAGCGGATCGAAAGCCGTGCGCTTGGCCATGTTCCACAAGCCGTTATGCGCCGGGAAATCGCCGTAATCGCTGCCGAATTCGTTCAGGCGTTCGCGCAGCAATTGGAAGTGATATGCTTCTTCAGCCGCTACGGTTATCCAGCCGCTGTAAAACGCTTGTGGTAGATCGCGGAAACGATACACCGCATCCCACGCCAGATTGATGGCGTTGAACTCGATGTGCGTTATCGCATGAATCAACGCTGCCAGTCCTTCGTTTGTGTTCAAACGGCGTTTCGGCACATCAACCGGTGCGACCAGGACAGGCTTGGCCGGGCGGCCGGGTTCTTCAACCGGTTCAGGCTTGCCTGGGGATTGCAGCACTAGCTGGCCATCACGCCATGCCTGCGCGGTTTGCCGGGTCAAATGCAGTTTTGCTTCGATTTCATCGGCTGCAAGGCAACGGGCTGCGGCATCAAACAAGGATTCCATAACTCAGACAGACAAAATAATTCAATCGCGGTATTTTCCTGTGTTTTAAGCGGAATGGCCAATCCGGAATCGGTGTAAAAAAGAAATTCTGGTTCAAACGGAAAGATCATTGTATTCTTGGATAACAGGAATTCTTTTGATCACTATCCGTTGAGCGACCTCTCTGCTATGGCTGATATACCGGACGATTCATCACTTCAAGTTCACCTGCCGGAAGGGCAGCCGGTATTGCGCATGGTGCCGATGCCAGCGAATACCAATTATGCCGGGGATATTTTCGGCGGCTGGATCATGTCGCAAGTCGATATGGCGGGCAGCATTCCGGCGATCCGCCGCGCGCACGGACGGGTTGCGACTGTTGCGGTCAATTCCTTTGTATTCAAACATCCAGTGTTTGTCGGCGATCTGGTCAGTTTTTATGCCGATATCGTCAAAATAGGGCGCACCTCGATTACCGTCGACGTAGCCGTTTATGCGCAACGCGGCGTGCGCGAAGGCGGCGAGGAAATCTGCATCAAAGTGACCGAAGCGGTGCTGACGTACGTTGCGATCGACAACAACCGCAAGCCAAGGGCGGTGCCGAAGGATTAACGTTGTTGCGTTGAAACCCGGCGGTACCGAACTGCTTTAAAGTGCCCGCTCTAATCGATAAAAAGTATTCTTTCCCATCTGCATGCCTACGCGAACAATTCGCGATCGCGAATCTTCCGGACATCGGTGTAATCCTCGTCCCACCAGGGTTTCTCGCTGGGATTCCGTGGCGGTTTGGCGAGCACAAATTGTTTCCTGGCTTTCTTGGCTTCCTGTTGCGCCACGCGGAAATGGTGGTGGTCGAAAATGCGCAGCGCTTCAATCATGTAGGAGACGGCAATACGGCGGTCGCGAATCAACATGAGGTTTTCCCCGTTCTTGAGGTCCGCCGGTGAGGAAAAATTATAAGAGCCGAGATAAACCCGGGCGCTGGGTTTATCGAAATCAATGACAACGAACTTGTGGTGCATGCGGATACCGCTACCGCCAACCGGTTCGGCGGAGAATGGCTCAAGGACGTTTTTCGTCAGCGCGGAAGGAAAAACGGGAGCGATATTGCCGTTCGGTTTTTGCAGATCGAGACCGCCGACTTTGCGGTCGGAAATGCCATACACAAAGATATCAGCGTTACTGGTCACATTGGTGATCGCATCGAGAATCGGCCCAGGTGTCTGATACAGGAACGCCAGCGAATAGAACAGGGACGATGTTGTCTTGCCGCCGATGTCGTTAGCCACTGTTTTCAATAGCGCATTCGACTTGTTGTGGGGTGAAAACGCCACGCGCGCATCAATCTTCGTCAAACCCAGATCGTTCCACTGCGCGGATGCCGTGCCAGTGAAATCTTTTGGTTTCTGCGACCAATAGCTTTCAAACGCCGCCAGGAATGGTTTGATCGCGCTAGCTCCTAGCAGAATCATGGCGTTATTCGATTGTACGAAAAAACCACGCCAGCTGAAATTGGTCGAGCCGCATACAACCTTCTGAGTGTTGGGGCCATCGGCCACGATGACCTTATTGTGCTGGAGCGACAGCATGTGCTGCCGTTGCACATTTTCTGCACCCGCAGAGACCGCGAGCCGCTGCGCCGCCAGATTTTCACTGGCGTCCTCTTCGCCGTGGTCCTGGCTGTTATCGATGATGATTTTCAAGCGCTTGCCGAGTTTCTCCAAGCGCGTCAGAACGCCGGGTTCGTTGAGATCGTAGGCGATCACGCGAACCTGAGCCTTCGGGTCGGCGATGGCCTGGTCGAGCACTTCGAGAATGGCACTGCGCGCCTCGAATCCCATCCATGCGAGCGCTTCTTTGGTTTTGGGGTGGGTCGGGGTGAAAGTCAATCCATCGGTTGCCTTGGCCGGTAACAATGTCGAGACATCGCCCGCCGATGCGTACCGGTCGACAAACGCCTGCGAGGATACGAAGCCGCGCGTGAACGTGACGTTGAGCAATCCCGGATAAGTTTCGCGCCTTAGCTCGATCGCCACTTCCTGAGCATCGCCGTAGCTCAGTTCATCGGCGGTATTCATAAACACCGGCGTGACTCTGTAGATGAATTCGCCCTCGAGTTCGGCGTTACGCGGGAAATGCACCCAGCGGAATTTTTGGATCGGCGAGAGCCGCGTCGATAATTGGGTGGTGTTGAGCTTGCCATCGGCGCCGCGAAAACCGAGGCGGTTTTTCAACGCGAAAAATCGATCGCCGCGGGGTTCCTTGTATTCGATGGAGAAACCAACGAAATCCTGTGGCGGCCGGCCGTTCTTCCAATTCATGGCAATGAGCGCCATGCCATCGCCGCGATGAAGTTTGAGTGTGAAGAGTGCCGCTGCGCTTTGACCACTGATCTGAAATTCATCTGTCATAGTAATCCCCTTAAGCAATGAATAAGCTGTTCGGTACGCGCGTTCACGAAAGTTCGCCGGATGCCGGATGGAACGCAGGGTTGTTCGTGGAGCTATTCCGTAAAAACGATTGACGAGATCAGTGTACCTTGATGTGCGCCGGGTGTCATTTGCCTGTGCGGGAAAGCGTTGAGAGACAGTGTGTCAAAGTGACCGGACGTGATTTCACAATCGTAATCGCTTGCCAAACCGGAGGTGTCCTTGTAAGTTAGCCATCCGTCATTCCATAACAAGGCTGAAAAGATGCCGAATCATCTCCAACGCACCTATATCTACCAAAATCATCATTTCGACAGTACGCGCTGGGATTATTTTGAATCGCGTGCTGACGATATCGTCATCGCAACGTCCTACAAAGCGGGTACCACGTGGACGCAAGCGATTGTTGCGCATTTGCTCTTTCCCGACGGGAATTTCCCGGCGCCGCCAGCGCACATGTCGCCGTGGCTGGATATGCGGATCATTCCACTCGAAGTGGTTCTGAATAACTTAAAGGCGCAGCAGCACCGCCGCTTTATCAAGACGCACCTGCCGCTCGACGGCATGCCATATTGCGAAAAGACCAAATACCTGTATATCACCCGCGATCCACGCGATGTTTTTATGTCGTTGTGGAATCACTATACCGGCCTGAAAGAAGAGGTGTTTATGCTGATGAACGGGTTGCCTGGGCGCGTGGGTGATGAACTTCCGCCACCACCGGATGATATCCATGTTTTTTGGCGGAACTGGATAACGCGTGGCTGGTTTGAATGGGAAACCGACGGCTGGCCGTACTGGTCGCACCTCTCCAATGTGCAATCGTGGTGGAATTTTCGTCACCTGCCCAATATCCGATTGTTCCACTACAACGACATGCTCGCGGATACCGGACGAGAAGTTCGTCGCATCGCCGAATTTCTGGAGATCGATGTACCCGAGCACGCATGGTCCGGCATCATCAAGGCTGTGTCATTTACCGAAATGAAACGCCAAGGTGAATTGTATGCACCGGGAGGAGGGCAATTCTTCAAGGGCGGCGCGCAGACTTTCCTGCACAAAGGTACCAATGGCCGCTGGCGCGACGTGCTTTCCGATGAAGAACTGGCGCTTTATGATGCGGCTTGCAGGCGTGCGTTGACTGCTGATTGCCGGGAGTGGCTTGAAAATGGAGGAACGATTTGATACTGAAACTTGAACAAGCTTCGGTCTGAAGCGTTTATGTTATCCGAAATGGAGCGTGCCGAGTTAGCGTATGTTTTGGTTAAAAGCTTGGATACACCCATTGATGCGCCTGTACTCAGTTTTAGTTTATCGAATTTTTAAGCTGCGACCATATTCGCGCAATAAACCAGCACAGGTAAGATCATTACGAATATGAATATTTGGTGGTTGATGCCCTGAGATATCGTGCAAATCTTTTTTGATAACCTGAGTATCGCTGTCAGATAGACCGTGTGCAGTTGCATAAACGGGTGAACTGAGTGCAGTTGCCGGCTTGTTGCTGCCATAAAGAAGCTCAAGATTTTGTTCCGCGAATGCAAATCCTAGAAAAACGACACGCTTTGCAGAGCGGATCGTAGATCTAATTTCGATGATGTCGCTATGTTCTTCATTTGTTCCTTCTGTGAATGTTTTTAATCCTTGTGCAATGGAAATCAGTTGATGATTAGTTGCTGATCCTCCAAAAGTTGCTGATCCTCCAAAATTGATAGCGCTCGAGATTTCCAAAGGCAGCGGACCAAGATATCCGTATGGATGATAAATCTTTAGATCTGCTAATAATTCTGTGGCATGGGCGGGTTGTATGTGGTAATAGTTTTGAAAAGAATGATGGAGATAATGCTCAATGCAGCGATCATAATTGAACGTAATGATCGCAATTTTGGATAATCTTTCAGGAATGTCTTTTAATTGACATCCTTCCACGATCAAACGGAAAAATGAGCTGTACCAAGTCTTATCGAGACCCTGGAAGTTAATCGTATTGTTGGCGTTTTGATTATTTACCCTCATTTTGCTTTTTGATTCAGCATGTAGGATGCAGTGTGCAATCGCGAGCTTGCCACAAGTAGTTATCTCTGTATCTTCCCGATGTGCATCAATGAAATTGTCAATCGATGCGGCTAGAGGCATGGCGTCAGAAATCTTCTGACAGGCACTATGGTAAGAATTTATGTTTCTTTGTTGGTGATCAGCTTGTTTTCGGAATATTTGCCTGAGAGCTTCTTCGATTAATTGGTTTTTACAAATATACTGTTGATGAATACCCTCAGGCTGAGTTTTTAGAGTCTCGGCTATTTGTTTCTTTAGCTCATAACCAGTTGGGAGATCGACCTCCTGACTCGCACCAGCGCCTACAACCATGACTAATGAATAATTTGAGTCAGTCATTCTATTTTTCGTTAGTCTCAAAAACGATAATTTCTGAGTTGGTAAGTTGTGATAGCCAAATGAAAGGTATTTTTGTATCTGGATTCGTTGTTAACCGATCCAACAACCGCCGCTTCCCTTCGCCTGTCACCACCAGCACAATCTGTTCACTGTTTGCTAGCATTTCCAGCGAAAGACTGACGCGCAGCGATGGCGCGATCGGCGGTGCAACCGCGACGCAGTGATGCGCCGATAGCGAATCCGGGTTCATGCCGGGGAACAGCGAGGCGATGTGGCCGTCTTCTCCCAATCCTAGCACTGTCAGACTGACCGGTAGCGGTAGAGAATCCAGGCGTTGATGAAGGGCTTCGATGGCATCGAATGGGTTGTCGTGCGAGGTTTTTAGGCCAACGAACGGGGTATTGGCCGGGAGGTGTGACAGCAAATGCTGTTTGATCAGTTTTTCGTTCGATTGATCGTCGTTGACATTAACCCAGCGCTCATCGGACAACGTGACAGTAATCCGATCCCAAGGCAACTTACATTTTGCCAGCGCAGGCAGGTAATGGCGCGGGGTGCTGCCGCCGGGGACGACGAGGGTGGCTTGCGGTTTGCGGTTCAGGGTATTTTGCAGCGCGGTTGCGGCAAAATCGGCGAAGCCTTGGCTTAATGACTCGATATCAGGAAAAACCTTGCGTTGCAGCGGCATTTTAAGATTATTGCACCAGGCCACGCAGATCTGGCACGGTTTCGATGTGCGCCGGGAACGGATTCGGGTCGCCGGGAAAGACGCGGCCGAGGAAAGCGGTGTTGTTGGCTTGCGCGCCTTCCAGATCGGCCATCGCGTCACCGATCATCAATACCGATTCAGGCTTCAGTCCATGTGCTGCCAGAATTTCTGCGATAATGGTTTTTTTCAGCGCCGGGGCGCCGCGTACGGCAGTAAAGTAGGGTGCGAGGCCGCGCCGTTCGACGATGACTTTAAGCTCGACTTCCGGCGTACCGGAGGCGACGAATAGTGGGATTTTGCCGGATTGCTGGCGGATCAGCTCGATTGCGCCAGGTACCGGTTCGGCAGCGATGACCGCTTCAACGACCAGTTCGGAAAAGCGGATGTCCAGTTGCTGTTCTTCCGCTTCCGTTAATGGCGATTTGTTGAGGAAATGCTCCTGGAAATGGCGGAATTTGCGGTAGCGCGACATGCCGCCGTTTTGTGTGTGGAATTGCACCACTTGTGCGACGATGTCGTCGCCGTACGCGCGGTACAGTTCAGCGAACGCTTGTGTTTTGATTTTGCCAGATTCGACCACGACACCGTCGAAGTCGAAAATGATCGCTTGCCAGTTGAAATTATTCATGGTTAGGCGCGATTATCCGACGTGGACGGCGTGGCGTCGTCGTTTTCATCGCTATGATGCAAATCCTGGTGAATTTCCCGCAGGCAATCGAGGATGCCTTGCCCCAGATCGACATGTTCATTCAGTACCAGCTTGCGGCCGACGCGTGGTTGAAACGCGTACGGGGTAATCTCATAGTGGTGCACCGCATTGGCTTCGTCAAAATGCAATTCCACCGGCCACGGCAGGATTTCCGAGATCATGGTCATGACATCCTTGATGCGTAGCCTTTCCTGGCCGGTCAGAATCATGTGCCGGTTGGCGAATTCGGGTGCCAATATTTGCACGCTCATGCGCGCCGCATCTTCCACGTGGATATATTCGCGCATGGCATCGCCGCTACCTTTGTAGGTAATGGAATGATGCGCGACGGCTTCGTGCAGCATGCGGTAGATGCCGTTGCGTTTATCAGAGCGTCGGCCATACAGCGAGCCATAGCGCAAAATGCTGTAATCCAGGCCGTAGCGCTCGTGGTAGGTTTCCGTGAAACGTTCTGCGGCCTGTTTGCTGGCGCGGTAAAAAGAACCGGATTCGGAATACACATAAATGCTGCTGGCGAAGACAAAACGGCGCGCACCGGCGATGCGCGCGGCTTCCAATGCGTGCATATTGCCCAGCACATTGATGGTGGCGGTCGGGATCGGTTTGTCGTTGGCTTCGTCGATGTCGGCGATCGCGGCGAAGTTGTATATGATCGAAGCGCCTTTGGCAGCCTCGATCACTTGATCAAGGTTCATGATGTCGCCGATGATCATTTCCTGGTTGCTTTTCAGATACGGCGATGGGCTGCGGTCAAACAGCCGCACCCGGTAGCCCGCAGCCGATAATGCATCGGCGACATGGCTGCCTAAAAAACCGCTGGCGCCAAATACCACAACCGTTTCATTCACCATAGTGTTATCCGTTTTTGATGAGACCTGCTTTGATTAAACCTTGCACTAGATTTTCCGCCGCTTCGATTTCCATGCGCTGGCGAGACTCCCGGGCCAGCGATCCGACATGCGATGTCAGGGTGATGTTGCTGAATTCAAGCAGCGCGCCTTGATAGGGCTCCTGCTCGAATACATCGAGCGCCGCAGCGCTCACCTTGCCGGATTTCAGCGCATCGGCGAGCGCGCTTTCATCCACTAATCCGCCCCGCGCGGCGTTGATGACGATGGCTTCGGGTTTCATTGCCGCGAATGCCTTGGCATTCAGCAAATGATGCGTATCCGCACTGTATGGCGTGTGCAATGTGATGATGTCGGCGGTTGCCAGCAATTGTTCCAACGGTACTAATGTCGCGCCGCCGGGTACTTGAGTAGCGAACGGATCGTGCGCGATCACTGTGGCTTCAAACGCCTGGCATAAGCGCGCAACGCGGCGGCCGATGTGCCCCAGGCCGATGACGCCGACGGTTTGCGCCGCGAGCAGACGGCCTTGCGTGCGCGGCCATTCACCGTTGCGCACTGCGCGATCGATCGTGCCGATTTGCCGCAATAAGCTCAGGATATAACCGAGCGTCAGCTCGGCTACGGCTTGCGCGGGGGCTTCCGGTGTGTTCAGCACTTGAATGCCGTGATTTTTCGCCGCTGCCAAATCGACGCTGTCCATTCCGGCGCCGCAGCGCGAGATGACTTTCAGATTCGGCGCGGATTGAAGCACGCGTCCGGTCAATGGCTCGATCCCGGCGATCAAGCCGGTCGCGCCGCCGCTCAGCAATTCGATGATTTCATCTTCGGTGAGCTTGCGCTTGTGCGGATTGGTGATGACCTGAAAACCTTGTTGTAACAAGCGCTGAATGGCCGGATTGTTGCCGGTATCGAACGACGAAGTGGAAATGACAAATGAGTTCATGATGTTTTCAATGTTGCGCGAATGCTTTGTAAATGCGTGCGGCAGATGGAATCGAGAATGCGGATATCCAGCGCGTAGCCGAGGAAGTTGAAACCGGCTGCGATGCGTTGCTGTAACGCCTGCGGATCGGGTTCGATGACATGAATGCCGCCGGGTTTCTGCGCACGGCGGCCGGCTTCCAGCACTTGCGCGATCGCCGCTTGCACGTCTGGGTGATTCAAATCGCCGGGACGGCCCATCGAACCGGATAAATCGTACGGGCCGATGATGTACGCATCGATACCGGGGACAGCCAGAATCTCGTCGATGGCTTTGACCGCGTCGACATGTTCGATCATCACGACGATCACGGCGTTTTCTTCCAGCCACTGGCGGTAAGCCTGGAAACTTGCACCGTAGCCTTGTGCGCGCGCTAGACCGACGCCGCGCTGTCCGCGTGGCGGATAATACACGCCATCCACGGCTGCTTTAGCGTCAGCGGCGGATTTGATCATCGGCACCATGATGCCGGTTGCGCCGGCGTCCATGACGCGCTTGATCTGATCGGGATGATTCGATGTCAGACGCACGATGGCCGGGCATTGCTTGGCGTCCAGCACTTGGATAATCGCTTGAACTTCGCCGAGTTCTAGCACGCTGTGCTCCATATCCAGCACCAGCCAGTCGAATCCGGCGGATGCCATGATTTCGGCAATCGATGGATGCCCCAGCGTGACCCACGAACCGATGGTCAATTCGGACCGGTTCAATCTTGATTTTAGTGACATGATCGTTCCTAGTATTGGGACAGCAACGGATCCGCTGCCATCAGTTTCTCGACGCGCGCCAGATCCTCCGGGGTATCCACCGCCTGGGTATTGTATTCGGTAGGCACCATCTTGACTTGCATGCCGTGCTCGAGCAGACGCAGCATGTCGATGGATTCGAGCTGCTCCAGCGGTGTCGGTGTCAAATGTGTGTATTGATACAAGGTGCTGCGGCGGAAAGGAATGATGCAGACTTGCTTGTAAGCGGCTGTATTGGCGAAACCGGTTTTTGCGATTGTCGGAATCGGGCGGCGCGACATATACAGCGCATCATTTTGCTGATTCATCACGACCTTGATGGTATTGGCGTCAAGGTAATCGGCTTCATGGTCAATTTTACGCACCAGGTTGACGCAGCCCAGTTTCGGATCATCTTTAAAAGGCGCTACGGCGGTATCGATCATATCGGGATGTGTCATCGGTTCATCGCCTTGCACCATGACGATCAGATCGGCATCCAGGTAGACAACCGCTTCCGCGACGCGATCGCTGGCGCGTTCGTGCGTATCGGATGTCATGATCACTTTGGCGCCGAAACCTTCCGCGATTTGCCGGATTTCCTCGTCGCAGGTGGCGATATAAGTGGCGTCGAGCGATTTGCTCATCGCCACGCGTTTGTAAATATGTTCAATCATCGGGCGCCCCAAGATTTTTGCGATGGGTTTGCCCGGGAAGCGCGATGAGCCCATGCGGGCCGGTATTACAGCGATTGTTTTCATGAAAATGTTTTGTGTGTTTTGTAAATGGTTGAGTACGAAAAGTTACCGTCTGAAGCGATGTGCTGATTATCCGGTTTTTCCTCTTTTCTGGGCAATATTTATTGTTAAATTTTATCGATGTGTTGCTTGTTGCAATAATTTTAAGAATGCGCAAGATTCGTTGCTGGTAATTGCAAGGTCGCCAGAGTAAAATGGCGCGCACTTACAGAATCTACTGTTTAAACTGGGAAAATACTTGAAATGCTGCGAATTCTGAATATTTTTGCCGTCGTATCACAGTCATGAAAGCCCTCTTTTTTCTTCGCCACTATAACGATATCGATCATGTCACGCCGGTCATCTACAAATGGATTGGATCGGGCCATCAATGCGATGTGGTGCTGATCGGTTCCACTCAATTCCGCCGCGATTTCCGCGTTAAATACTTAAGCCAACTGCAAGGTGTGCGCGTTGCGCATATGAAAGAGCTGTTTCCGCTGACCGTGTATATTAAATGGCGCTTGCAAATGTTGATGCTGACGCGCAATGTGCGGCGCATCAAGGTGATAGGCAAGCTGGCGGAAAAACTGGCCGAGCGCTGTGACGAAAAGCAACGTGCGCCGTTGTGGCGGCATACCGCTGAATTTCTGTTGAACAGGTGTTTTGGCGATGCGGGTAAAGGTGTTGTCGCTTTTGATTGGATTGAACGCAATTCGGTGATTTGTGTGGAATGGGTTGAAACCGTGATTGCCATGGCAAAAGAAAGGGGATTGGGCACGATCTCCTTGCCGCATGGCGATAGTCCGCACGCCAGCCAGTTGATCCGCCGCGGTGAAAGACGTGTGGAGCCGGATATTACATTTTCGGCGGCTACCATATTTGATAAGGTGGTGGTGCCTAATGAGTTATGTTCCGTGCGTTTCCGCCCGTTTATGACAGACAACCAGCTCGCCGTATTGGGCTCGCCGCGTTATTGTGAAGAATGGCTGAAGATACTGGCTGGATTGATGCCGCCTTCGCCGCTGATTCGTTCAGACAGCCGCCTTAAGATTGTCATGTTCCTGAGAAAAGCCAACTTTACGACATTCTGGGAAGAAGTCGGTGAAGTGGTTCATATGATCGCCGAGTTTCCCGGTGTGGAGCTGGTCATCAAACCGCATACCCGCAGCGGCTGGAAGCAGTCGCTGACCACGGATAGCTCGATCAAAAAATTACCCAATGTCCGCGTTGCCAGCGACGATGCCCATTCGGTGCACTTGATGAATTGGGCCGATGTCATCATCGATCTGGCGACTTCTGTGGTATTTGAAGCCGTGCGGGCGAAAAAGCCGGTTCTGGCGGCTGATTATTTAATCGCGGCGCGTTCGGCAGTGGCGTATTACATGCCGGAGACCGAGCTGAAATGCCGCGATGAAGTGTATGAGAAAATAGATTATTTTCTTAACAATGGCTGCGATTCTTTTTATATCGAAGAACACCGGCAGCGTTTTTTAAGAGAAATGCTGGATTATCCGGATGCTAATGTGCTACCCCGTTATGTGGCGCTTCTTGAGCAGCTCGCTGGTTAAGTTGCTTCAGATCTTGTCTTGTTAATAATAATCAAGGCTTATACCTAGCCTAGAGTGTGATCATGATGCTGGCAAAAGACATATTGAATGAGTTAGTTGTGGCAGCCTATAAATTGAAGGGCGGTTATACCGATGTGCTGGTCAGGGATCAGCATATTTTAATTTCGGTCGATCACTTGCGAACACTCAATCGCGCTAAAACCTATTCAAAAAAAGAACCGGATACCTTGGATTGGCTGGATAGCTTTGAACCGGGCTCGTGTTATTTCGATATCGGCGCCAATATCGGGCAATATTCGTTATATCCGGCCAAGAAATACGGTGATAAGGTACAAGTGTTTGCTTTTGAACCGCAGAGCAACAATTACTATGCGCTCAACAAAAATATCTATCTGAACAATCTGGGGAAAAATATTTTATCTTACTGCGTGGCGGTGTCGGGGCGTAGTGAGTTTTCCAAGCTGTATATTCCCAAGTTCATTCCCGGCGGAAACCGTTCGCAGTTCGGGCAAGAAGATCTGGAAAACATGAAAATGCCGGCAACGCATATCCAAGGGATGTTTGGTGTGACGTTGGACGATCTGTGCAGCCAATGGGGGTTTCCGGTGCCGAATTACATAAAAATCGATGTCGATGGCATTGAAATACCCATTTTGCAGGGCGCATTGGCGGTTTTGGCAAATCCGGCGCTGAAATCCGTGATCATAGAACTGGGTACGGATACCGAGCAGGAAAAAGCCATTGCTATCATGAAACAGGCTGGTCTCGAAGTGAAACAAAGACCGTCCAAAAATTGGGGCGAAAGCTATTTGATTTTTGGCCGGATTTGATGCGTTAGGATCTTTTGGGCAGAACACGATGAATGAAACTGCCGCACCGATTATTGATGTCGTAATCCCTGTTTATAATGCTGCGGAATTAACCAAGCGGTGCATTGATTCCGTCATCGCCTATTTAGGTTCATCAATCAGAACGGTCCATATCCAGGACGATGCATCGGATGTTGAAACCCATGCCATGCTCGACAATCTATCTTATCCGCAGCTTCATATTTACCATGCCCCTGAGAACCAGGGATACGGAAAATCCGTCAACGAAGCGGTTGCGCGTTCGAATGCCGATTGGGTGCTGGTGCTTAATTCCGATATCGAAGTATTGGACAATTTCTTGCCGCTGCTGTGCGGCGTTTTGGCCGCTGATTCAAAATTGGCAGTCATCAGCCCCATGGAGGGCGATAGTCAGGAAACGCAAACTGGCCGCTACGTGCGGCAGCCGGGCGGGTATATTTCGACCTATCGCTTCAGAGGTTATGCTTTCTTGATCCGCCGTGCTGTTTTTCAGACGATGGGCGGCTTTGATGCGCAATTTGGCCGGGGGTATTATGAAGATACCGATCTGGGGCGGCGATTGGATCAACAAGGCTGGCGCATGGGTGTGCATCCGGATGCGGCGATTCGTCACGAAACCGGCGCGTCGTTCGGGCGCGGGAAAGCTTACCGGGAATTGGTGCAGCGCAATCGTGCACGGTATCTTTCGCGTTATCCGCTGGCGCGGCAGAATGTGCTGGCCGTTTCCGGCAATGCTATTTTGGCTGACTTGCCATCCCGGATCGCGGATTCGATGGAACAAGTGATGCGGCAAGGCGGGCGGTTGCATTGGTTGACGCCGGTGCCATTACCGCAGTTGTCGTGCTTGCAAATGCGTAACGGTAAGGCGAGCTTTAAAACCATCGTGAAACTGATGCTGCGTGGCTGGTCACGCGAAGATAAGAGCATCACCGTCGTGTGGATTTTGCCGGGGGTGCCAGCAGGACTGCGCATTGTATTAGCCCTGTTCGTTCAGGTGTATCGGCTGGAAATGCGCGAGTGGCAAGCGGATTAGCTTGAATCGGAATCACCGTGGCGCTTGCGGATTTGCAACCGGATTTACCTCCACAGCGGCGCGCAAACACGATAGGGCCAAACAGAATCCGGAGTAATCGCACTTTTACGTTATCGGGAATTTCATCAAGGCTTATAAAACATCACTTGATTGGCTTTATGCACACATCCATCACGCGGCAGGAAATATTCATCCGGTTTGCACTAGTTCTCGTCTGCGCGGGATTCTGGCGCGGCGAGTTGAATTATTTTTCTTTTCCCATGCTCATTATTGCTTGCCTGATGGATGGCGGTTTGTACCGGTTGCATCAGGCCCTCAAGCTACCTCTGGTACAAGCGATTGTGCTGCTGTGCACGCTGTTGCTGGTTGGGTTGTTGTGGAGCGAGCTGCCCGATCATGGCAAGATGAAATGGGTGAAGTACTTTATTTTGCTGATGCTGATCCCGTTCTATTTATTGCTGAATAAGGAGCGCATGCCCTGGGCAATCGGTGGATTGATCACGGGTTATCTGCTGGTTTTGGGTCTGGGTGTGTACCAATGGCAGGTAACAGGCGAGCAGGGAATTGCGCTGTTGAACATGTCCTACCTGAGTTTTTCGGCGATGCTTGGAGCGGGCGCAATCGTGTCCGTCGGATTGGCTTGCATGAGCCGCTCGGTACCACTGGCAATCGTCTTGTGGATTGTCGCAATCGCATTAATTTATGTGCAATTTCATCAATATGGCCGGGTGCTTCTGCTGGCGACGCTGATGGCCATCGTGTTGCAAACTTACCTACGCTATAAACTGGATATCCGGAAATTCTTCGGCATTTTTGCCGCTGTGTCGATAGCCGCAGGGATTTTTGCTTATAGTAGCCCAGCCTTTCAAGAAAGATTGCTGCTGGTTAAGAACGATATCGAATTGTTGCAGGGGGGCAATTACAGTTCCAGTTTGGGCTATCGCCTAGCCATGTGGGATGTCGGCTTGCATAGTATCGCCGAGCGTCCGTGGACAGGGTATGGCACGGGTGCGCCGGAGCGTTATTTCGATACCACGATTCAAACGTACAAAAACGGGCTTTATAAGGATTTGCCGGCATTCCAGAAAACATCGCATTACCATAACGACTGGATTGAGATCGGTATGCATATCGGTATCGGGGGCCTGCTGGCGTTGCTTTTTCTTTATTGGGCCTGGTATCAGACATTCCGGAGAATCGGCTTGGGGCTGCTGGGGGCCGGTTTGGTAAGTTATGTTTTTCTCGCAGGGCTGACGGACGCCTTTCTTATTTTCAGCAGGATGCCGGTATTATTGCTGGTGATCACTGCGATCGCCATGCGCTGGCAACAACAAAAACCGGAAAGGATTTAAGTGACGATACCAGCAGAGCGGATTGGCACCGAAGCAAATTCAACTTGCTATGCGTGCGGAAAACAAGGTGAAGTTCTGTATCGTGGTCTGACCGACCGGCTGTTTGGCGCGCCAGGCGGATGGACACTAAGAAAATGCACGGATGCGGAGTGCGGTCTGATCTGGCTTGATCCCAGACCGGCGGTGGATGAGATTGGCAAGGCTTACCGGAATTATTATACGCACGGCCATACGAATCATGCGCGGCAATCACGCTGGGCGCGCATCGTTCGCGCCATTTTGCATACCACGAGTATTTATTTGCTGGGATTGCGGCGTGAACGGCGGCGTTATAAGCGTGTTTATCTGGACAAAACATCGCCGGGACGATTGCTGGAAGTGGGTTGCGGTAATGGAAAACGGCTGGCGCGCATGCGCGCGCTGGGCTGGGATGTGATGGGGCAGGAAATTGACCCGGTGGCTGCGGAACATGTGCGTAACGTGAAAGGAATTCCGTTGCATTTAGGACCGCTTGAAACTATCCAATCCGGTGAATATGATGTGGTGCTATTGAGTCACGTCATTGAGCATGTGCACGATCCCGTGGCGATGCTGATGACTTGCCGCCGTTTGCTGAAGCACAATGGTTTGCTGGTGGTGCTGACGCCGAACGCCGCGAGTTATGGACACAGTAAGTTCGGCGCCGCGTGGCGTGGTCTTGAGCCGCCCAGGCATTTGCATTTATTTACTAGCCAAACGTTGAACCAGCTGGCGCTGAAAGCTGGTTTCAGCGATCCGCGTTGCTGGACAACGCCAATCGGCGCATATGGCATTGGTCAGAGCAGTCCGCCATTGGCTGAAGCAGCAATCGGACAACAGTCCATTACGATCCGCGATGTCATACGGGGATTCAGGTTTCAGGTGGCTGCCAGCCTAGTTTTCTTGTTTAATAAAAATTCCGGTGAAGAGTGTGTATTAATGGCATCAAAGAAAACAACTCCGCCCTGATTCACGCTCATAAAGGAGAAATCAATGAACGATATTCAATCAGCGGTTATTCCTGAGTCAGACGGATTCATTCCGGTTAATCCGGTGGTTGAAGCGTATATGCGCACCTTGGTTACGCACAGCGATCACCCGGTGCTTGCTGAAATGGAAGAATTTGCGCGACTGCGAAATTTTCCGATTGTTAACCGCTTGGCCGGTATTTTTCTTGAAACCCAGACGAAAATGATTAACGCCAAGCGGGTATTTGAATTTGGCAGCGGGTATGGGTATTCGGCGTATTGGTTCGCCAGAGCGGTAGGCGCCGGTGGACGTGTGATATGCAGTGACGCGGATGCCAACAATCGCATGCGTGCGGAGAAATATCTCTCTGCAGCTGATGTATGGCAACGAATAGAATTTTGCGTGGGGTTGGCGCAGGATGTTTTTGCCCAAACGGATGGGATATTCGATATTTGTTATAACGATGTAGACAAGGGTTATTATCCGGAAATCTGGCGGATGGCGAAGCAACGCATCCGTTCCGGAGGGTTATATATTGCCGATAATGTGCTATGGCATGGCCGTGTTGCGTTGCAAGGCTCGCATGAGACGGTACGTGGTTCGACAGAAGCGATTATGGAGCATAACCGACTGATTTTTAATGATCAGGATTTTGATGCATTTATCAATCCAATCCGTGATGGTGTGATTGTTGCCCGGAAGAAATAATAGCCGCGCGCGCCTCTGAACGATGCGAATTCTTGTGCGAAGCGGATTTCTTGATTATGCAATTGGCATGGCGGTTTAATCGATAAATTGGTATAGTTAATATACTTTTCGTTTGCAATGCGGCATGTTTTTTATGATGTGCACAGTGCTATAAATTATCTTTTTCAAGGAAATAAATTTTTATGCAAATTCATGTTTACGATACGTATGTTAAGGCACAAGATGGACATACCATGCACTTTGATGTATTCACAGCGGTGAAAGATGATCAGAAAGCGGTTGAATATGCCAAACAGTGGTTGACATCAATCGGCGAAAACAATGCGGTTGTGACCAGCCGGGAATGTAGTTTTTGCCATAGCCAGAGCGCTCCTGCAAATGTGATTGATGAAATCACAAAAAACGGTTTTTATATATACAAGATGGAAGGCTGTTAATAATCTTGGCGAATGGTGGGTCATTGGAATTGAAGATGCTTCACCCATGATACTGATCAATCGCTGAAAAATCGTATCGACAATACTTCTCAAGGTTTTCAAAATGAAGCGGAAATGTAGAAAATTGATATTGGCTGGTGTTATTTTTTCACTCTGTAATTCAGTGCAAGCCACAGAGCCGAAATTGCTCGGACAGCATGGTGACTGGACCGCCTATATGTTCATGGAGAACAATAGCAAAGTGTGTTACATGGTGAGCCAGCCGAAAAAATCGGAAGGGAATTACTCAAAGCGTGGCGATGTATTTGCGTTGATTACGCATCGCCCAGCAGAGAAGAGTAAAAATGTTTTCAGCTATATCGCCGGTTATCCCTATAAGCCAGGAAGTGATGCGACGGTTACTGTTAACAATCAGAATTTCAAGCTGTTTACTCAGGATGATTCAGCGTGGGCTCCCGATCAAGCAACCGATAATAAAATAACGGATGCGATCAAACGTGGAAGCTCCCTGGTGGTTAAAGGTGCATCGGCTCGTGGAACAGAAACCGTGGATACATTCGGACTGGGCGGTTCGACGTCCGCCCATAAGGCAATCTCGGCTGAATGTGGTGTGAAATAACTGGTTTCTTATCGCGTAGTTAGAAAATCTCGATCCAGCAGGCGGGGAAAAGTATGAGTGACAAGATCGTTATTTATCAAAAACCAACTTGCAGTAAATGCAGGGAGACTCTATCTTTACTCAAAGAAAGTGGTGAAGAGTTCGAGTCAATCAATTATTACGAGGTGCCTTTAACAGCAGATAAGCTGCGCGAGTTAATCCAAAAACTTAACCTGCCGGTGCGTGATATTTTACGTAAAGATGAATCCGCGGCGCGTGATTTAAGTGCAGCATCGGATGATGAAATTCTAGCAGCAATGGTTAGAAATCCGGATCTGATTCAGCGGCCCATCGTGGTGAGGGGTAACCAAGCCAAACTATGCCGCCCGCCAGAGAATGTATTGGAATTGCTTAAATAAGATCAACAGTAGTGCTCTGTCGTTGCGCGTGTCAATCTGCGGTACTTCTGATAGGTATAAAAAATAAGGATCAGTGCTGGCATCGCACTGATCCTTATTGTGATTTTGTTGTGCTGCTTGTCTACTCTGCGGTTGTTGCGGCTGCTGCGTTTTTGTTATCACCAGAAGACGCACGAGCGGGCAGTTTCTCGCGAATCCGGGCCGACTTGCCTGCGCGGTCTCTGAGGTAATAGAGTTTTGCACGGCAAACGTCACCGCGGCGCTTAATTTCTATGCTCGCTATCAATGGCGAATAGGTCTGGAAAGTACGTTCCACACCTTCTCCGCTTGAAATCTTCCGCACTGTGAACGCTGAATTCAAACCACGATTACGTTTGGCTATTACGACGCCTTCGTAAGCCTGTACGCGTTTACGATCACCTTCAACCACATTAACGCTGACAATGACGGTATCTCCCGGAGAGAAATCAGGTATTTCTTTATTCAGGCGTTTAATTTCTTCTGCTTCTAATTGTTCGATGATGTTCATGATATTTCCCCTCTTTCTACCTGGATTTACAGGATTGTTTAAATTCTTCCAACAGTTTTTCTTCTTCTCGCGTCAAGCCATGCGAAAATTTTAACGCGAATAAATCAGGCCGCTTCAACCATGTTCTGCCGAGTGCTTGCTGCAAGCGCCAACGGCGGATATAGGCATGATTGCCTGACATCAATATTTCCGGTACACGATTTCCCTGATACACCTCAGGGCGAGTGTAATGCGGATAATCCAATAATCCTTCCACAAATGAATCTTGATTTGCAGATTCGGGATCTCCTAGAGCGCCCGGGATTTGCCGCACTATACAGTCAATTAACACCATTGCAGCCAGCTCGCCGCCGGAAACTACATAATCGCCAATTGAAATCTCAATTTCTACTTGACGATTGATTAAGCGCTCATCCACGCCTTCATATCGCCCGCACAGCATAATCAGTCCTGGCATTTTGCTCAGCTGCGTCACCATTTGGTGGTCAAGCCGTTTTCCCTGGGGTGTGAGATAAGCAACCGTGGGTTTTTCAATCCCAGCAGCATGCTGTCTCGCTTTGGCTTGTATGATGGCATCTTCCAACGGTTGAGCCATCATGACCATTCCGGGGCCACCCCCGTACGGACTATCATCGACAGTACGATAATTATTGCTGGTAAAGTCGCGCGGATTCCATGTGTTGAGTCGAAAGATATTATTCTTGTTTGCTTTTCCTGTTATGCCATAGTGCGTGATGGCATTAAACATTTCCGGAAATAGCGTAATAACATCGCATTCAAAAGGCATCGCTCATTATTACCTTAATCGTCTTTGCCCCAATCCACTATAACTCGAGAAAGCTTCAAATCAACTTTGATGATGAACTGATCAACAAAGGGAATAAGGATTTCTTTTTTATCCTCGCTCCCACTTTGTATGCACAAAACATCATTTGCGCCCGTCTCAAGTAAGCCAACAATCTTACCTAATTCTTCACCCGCTAGATTTTGCACCGTAGTACCAATCAAATCCGACCAATAATAACCATCCATTCCATTTTCTGATAAATCAGGAAGCTGGTCGCGCGGGATTGCTATTTGCATTCCGTTTAATGCGAAGGCTTGTGTGCGATCGGTATATTCGGCGAATTTTGCATTCAGGATGCTGCCATTCATACGGCCGGAAACAACATTCACTTTCTGCCAGTCTTTGTTATCTTTACTTAACCACCATACTGGATATTGCATTAATCCATCGATGTGTTCTGTATACGGATTAACTTTTACCCAGCCATAAACGCCAAATGGGCCGATAATATGGCCCATTATCACCATCGGTGTATTTT
Organism: Nitrosomonas oligotropha; assembly: GCF_900106555.1. Classification (GTDB taxonomy): domain Bacteria; phylum Pseudomonadota; class Gammaproteobacteria; order Burkholderiales; family Nitrosomonadaceae; genus Nitrosomonas; species Nitrosomonas oligotropha_A. The sequence continues at coordinate 111,231 of NZ_FNOE01000002.1, forward strand.
GTTCGCTTATTTTAGCTATTTGCTGATGCGACTTTGCTGGTGGAAAACTGCTTGATTAACCGGGTTGCCGTTGACGATAACTGGGCACCTTGAGATTGCCAGTAAGCAACGCGATCTAATTGAACGCGCAATGCTTCTTCTTTCCCGGTGGCTCGTGGATTATAAAAGCCTACACGTTCGATAAACCGGCCGTCACGTGCGTAGCGTGAATTAGCTACTACCATATTAAAAAACGGACGTTTTTTTGCGCCACCCCTTGCCAATCTAATTATAACCATGTTTTTCCTATAAACCTGTCAGTCTAAAAGTATGAAGCTTGAATTTAATTAACGTTTAATTTTACAGTAATTCTTGCGATTCTGACAAGTGCTAAAATAGCCATGAATTACCATGATGCTATTAAAGTAAGTGCGGATACTATGTCCAATTACAGTATTTCTGAAGCGAGATTATAAATTGCTCTCAAAGTTTTCCAAGAACTTGATTATCGATGAATCAAACCAGTGCGTTTCATGTGGTTTATGTTTGCCGCATTGCCCAACTTATCGTGTGTTGAAATCGGAAGCGGATTCTCCGCGTGGGCGTATCGCTTTAATGAATGGTGTTGCGAATGGGCGGATTGCTTTGAATGCGCGATTTATTCAGCATATGGATCGTTGTTTGACGTGCCGGGCTTGCGAAGCGGTTTGTCCGAATAGTGTTTCTTATGGACGTTTAATCGATGAAACGCGCGCCCTGATTGCGGATCAATCAAAATCTGCGGCAGCCGCCCGGAAATCAAACTGGCGCATTGCGCTGGAACGGCTATTGCTAACCCAACCCATGCGTTTGGACCGGTTGCGCCGATTGCTGCATTTCCTGCAGAAGAGAGAATGGCTGCGCGGGTTGCGGAAATTAGGTTTGATCGAAAAAAATCGAATATTTAAATTCATCGCTCAACTTCCTGTAGTTAAGTTCCCCTATGCAGCGGCTGCGGATGGGGAAAATACTGCGAGCAATAACGGCACTTGGCGGCCGGTTTATCCCGCGCAGGGTGAGAAGCGTGGTGAAGTCGCATTATTTTTGGGATGTGTGGCGCGTGTGACCGATGTAGCCACCTTAAATTCGAGTATTTATGTATTGAATCGCTTGGGCTACACAGTCCATATTCCGCGCGATCAAACGTGCTGCGGCGCTATTTATCAGCATAGCGGCGCGCTGGAGCAAGCCGGTGCGCTGGTGCAACGGAATAAAAAGGCTTTTGCTGAATTTGATGCGGTGATCAGTACCGCATCGGGTTGTGGTGTGCAATTGTTGGAGTCCGGCGTCGCCGGTGAGCAGGGCAAAGTTATGGATATCAGCCAATTCCTGATGGCGGCAAAGGGGTGGGAGAGTATTGACATTGCGTCATTGGCGCAAAAAATTCTAGTGCACGAGCCGTGCAGTTTGCGGCATGTATTGCGTGAGCAGGCATATCCTTATCAATTGATTGCCCGAATACCCGGCGCGGAAGCGGTGCCTTTGGCTGGCAATGACCAATGCTGCGGTGCTGCGGGTACTTATTTCATCGATCAGCCCGAAATTGCGGATATGTTGCTGCAAAACAAGATAACTACGGTGAAGGAAAGCAAGGCCCAGTACTTGGTGACTTCGAATATCGGTTGCGCGATGCATATAGCCAATGGATTGTATGAAAACGGAATTCATGTCGAAGTGTTGCATCCGGTTACGTTGCTGGCTAGACAAATGGGGTTGGAATTATAACTGGGTAAATTTTAGTGTACCTAAATGCGGGCATATCGGCCTATAATGACGCGTCAATTCTTATTCAAGGATGAGGTAGAAGACGATGATTACTATCGATAAGCTTATCATTGGTTTTGACAGCGCCCTGCGGACACTCTCGACGCCGGCCCAGACTTTGCGGCCTGTGCCTGGCAATGAGCTGCCGGAAGCTGAGATGACGGATGCGGAAAAACGATTGTCGTGTGCATTGATGCGGGTGAACCATGTCGGTGAAGTGTGCGCGCAAGCGTTGTATCAGGGGCAGGGGCTGACAGCACGCAATGAGACGGTACAGCAAACGCTGATGCAGGCCGCGCGTGAAGAAACCGAGCATCTGGCCTGGACAGAGCGCCGTATCGCTGAACTGGGCGGGCATAAAAGTTTCCTGAACCCGCTCTGGTACGGCGGATCTTTTGCCATCGGTGTTGTGGCAGGCATGCTGGGGGATAAATGGAATCTGGGTTTTCTTGCCGAAACGGAACACCAAGTCGGCGCCCATCTGGCCGGTCATTTAGAGCAGTTGCCCAATCATGACGAGAAAAGCCGTGCCATCGTGTCGCAAATGAAAATTGATGAAGCCAGTCATGCGACCATGGCATTGTCATACGGTGGCGCAGAATTGCCGCTGCCGGTGAAATTAACCATGAAACTTGGATCGAAATTAATGACTCATACCGCATACTGGGTTTGAGAGCGGCATTACATTGGAAAGATATCGGATAAGAGAGAAATCAGAATAGTCAGGTCATCGGTCAAAAAACATTCGCAATGAAAAGTATTAATTTGACACATCATTTTCTAATTGCAATGCCGGCAATGGCAGATTCTGTTTTTTCCAAAACACTGACGTATGTTTGTGAACATAACGAGCAAGGCGCGCTTGGTATCGTCATCAACCGTCCCACCGATCTGACACTGATCAACCTTTTTAAACAATTGGGTATTCCACCGGCAGATTCTCTGGCGGACGCGGCGCCTGTGTTATTTGGCGGGCCGGTCCAACTCGATTGCGGATTCGTATTGCATCAACCGGTCGGTAAGTGGCAATCCACGCTGGCCGTGAATGGAGAGGTGGGATTGACTACCTCATTGGATATTTTAAAAGCGATCGCCAATGCCGAGGGGCCGGATCAAGTCTTGATCGCGATGGGTTATGCAGGCTGGGCTGCGGGGCAAATCGAGCATGAGTTGGCGCAGAATGCCTGGTTGACCGTGCCTGCATCAACGAACGTGATATTCGATATGCCAACAGAAGAAAGGCTACCGGCTGCGATGCAGCTGCTGGGGATTCAGGATGCCAATCTCTCCAATGAAGTCGGGCATGCCTGAATTTTAGTTCGTATGACGGAAAGTCTTCTCGATGAATCACCGGAAAATCATGTACCAGACCAGCTTCCAGCCGGAGCTGTGCTGGCCTTTGATTTCGGAAAAAAACGCATTGGTGTGGCGATTGGTAATGCAGCCGTGGGGGTGGCGCACCCGCTGGCAACGGTGGACAGTGAAGTGACAGAACGGCGTTTCGCGCTGATCGGGCAACTGATCCAAACCTGGCAACCGGTTTTGCTGGTTGTGGGTTTGCCACTGCATAGCGACGGCACGGTGCATGAATTGACGCAATTAAGCCAGCGTTTCGCGCGACGGCTGTCAGGCCGTTTTAATATCCAAGTGATCATGAAAGACGAGCGTTATACCAGCGAAACAGCCAGTGCAACGTTACGCGAAGCCGGTATCACGGGAAGAAAACAAAAAGCGGTATTGGATCAGGTCGCGGCACAACAAATCCTTCAATCATTCTTTGACGAGCAGTATGCAATTACCAGACGCTGAGAAAGCATTCGACAATCTTGCTAAAAAAATCCAAGCCGATGCGGGCAGGGATTTTGCGCTGGTTGGTATTCACACCGGCGGAGTGTGGCTGGCCGAGCGCCTGCATCAAGCACTGGGGACCAAGCAACCGCTGGGAACGCTGGACGTTGCTTTTTATCGCGACGATTTCGATAAGATAGGCTTGCATTCACAGGTTAAACCATCGGAAATACCGTTCGCAGTGGAAGGCGCGCATATTCTGCTGGTAGACGATGTGTTGCAAACGGGACGGACCATTCGTGCCGCAATCAATGAATTGTTCGATTACGGTCGTCCCGCTTCGATTAGTTTTGCTGCTTTGGTTGACCGGGGCGGCAGGGAATTGCCGATAACCCCGCAATATACCGGCATTACGCTGGAGTTACCGGCGGATAAAATGCTTGAGTTAAAGTGTGGAAAGAACGGAAAGTTAAGCTTTCATTTGTACGATAAGAGCATGCCCGAATGATCAATAGGAACCCGCAGCTGGATGAAAATGGCGTGTTGCAGCATTTGCTGACAACCGAGGGATTACCCGCTTCTGTTTTATTGCATATCCTCGATACCGCCGAGTCATTTGTCGGTGTCACGGAACGTGATGTCAAGAAAATCCCTTTGTTGCGCGGGAAGTCGATATTCAATCTTTTTTTTGAGCCCAGCACGCGCACGCGCACAACCTTTGAAATTGCCGCCAAACGCTTATCGGCGGATGTGTTCAATCTGAATATTGCCGTTTCCGCGCAATCCAAAGGCGAAACACTACTGGATACGGTCAATAATCTTTCCGCGATGAACGCGGATATGTTTGTCGTGCGGCATGCGCAGAGCGGCGCGGCACACTTGATTGCAAAACATGTGCAACCGGATATTCATGTGATCAATGCCGGCGATGGCAGTCACGCGCATCCGACTCAGGCTTTATTGGATATGTTCACGATCCGGCGCTACAAAAGCGATTTTCGTAATTTGCGCGTGGCTATTATTGGCGACATTTTGCATTCACGGGTCGCGCGTTCCCAGATTCATGCATTGACCACGCTCGGTGTGCCGGAAGTCCGCGTGATCGCGCCTAAAACGCTGCTGCCCAAAATGGTGGAACGCCTGGGGGTGCATGTTTATCACGATATGGCCAAGGGACTCAAAGACATTGACGTGCTGATGATGTTGCGCTTGCAGAATGAGCGCATGAAAGGCGCGAATTTACCCAGTCCGGAGGAATATTTTAAATATTATGGGCTGACCCCGGAAAAACTGTCACTGGCCAGGCGCGATGCCATTGTGATGCATCCTGGGCCGATGAATCGCGGTGTCGAGATTGACTCGGAAGTCGCGGATGGCAAGCAGTCGGTAATTCTCCCGCAAGTGACATTCGGCATAGCGGTGCGCATGGCGGTAATGTCAATTCTGGCAGGCAATCAGGTTTAGAGGCGGTTGCATGAAAATTCATATTAAAAATGGGCGCTTGATCGATCCAAAAAACGGTATCGATGCCGTGCAGGATATTTTTATTGCCAAAGGTAAAATCGTTGCCATCGGCGCGGCACCGGATGAATTTCAGGCTAGCCGTGTGATTGATGCGCAATCGCTTGTCGTGTGTCCGGGACTGGTCGATTTGTCCGTGCGTCTGCGTGAACCGGGGCTGGAATATATGGCCACACTGGAATCCGAAATGGCTGCGGCGGTTGCCGGTGGCGTCACGAGCATTGCTTGTCCGCCGGACACCGATCCACCCTTGGATGAACCGGGATTGGTGGAAATGCTGAAACATCGCGCCAAAAGCCTCAATCAGGCGAACGTTTATCCGATTGGCGCATTGACGCAAGGGTTGAAGGGTGAGCGCTTAACCGAGATGGCCGAACTGAACGACGCCGGATGCGTGGTTTTTGGGCAACCGGACGGGTTATTGCCGAACTTGCGGGTGCTCATGCAGGCTATGTTGTACGCATCGACATTCGGTTTTAGCGTGTGGCTGCGTCCGCAGGAAATCACGCTGACCGGCGATGGGGTGGCGCATGATGGCGAAGTGGCGACCCGGCTGGGTTTGCTGACCGTTCCTGTATGCGCTGAAACGATCGCCATCGGCAATATTATTTTATTGACCAAGGAAACCGGCGTCAGAGTGCACTTGTGCCGGATTTCCAGCGCTGAGGGCCTGGCGATGATTCGTTCAGCCAGACAGCAAGGTTTGCCGATCACTTGCGATGTGTCGATTAATCATTTGCACCTGTCGGATATGGATATCGGATTTTTTGATTCCAATTGTCATCTGATGCCGCCATTGCGCAGCTCGAGTGATCGCGATGCGCTGCGTCATGGTTTACTGGATGGCACGATCGGTGCGATTTGTTCGGATCATGCACCGGTGGATGAAGACGCTAAATTATTGCCGTTCGGTCAATCCGAGGTGGGTGCGACGGGAGTGGAGTTGTTGCTGCCGCTCACTTTGAAATGGGGATCGGAAATGCGGCTGCCATTGCTCAACGTGTTGTCCAAGATTACCTCGGATCCGGCCCGGATACTGGGAATTGACGCAGGGCATTTATCGCTCGGCAGTGCTGCGGATATCTGTATTTTTGATCCTGACCATTACTGGAAAGTGACCTCGTCAGCCATTCTAAGCCAAGGAAAGAACACGCCCTTTATGGGGATGGAAATCCCGGGTGGCGTTAAATATACCCTGGTAAATGGTCATATTGTTTATGAGCACTGAACTGGACGGCATTTTGTTTATTCAGCAGCACGATTGTTACAGAATTTGTTTTTAACTGATCATTTGGAGCAACATGTCAAACCCATTACTTGATTTTTCCGGACTGCCGCGTTTTGCAGAAATCAACAACGAACATATCACACCGGCGATTGAAACCTTGTTAAAGGAAAATCGCGCGGTAATTGACAAGGTGCGGGCGGATGACAAAGCGCCTACCTGGAAGACTTTTGTGCAGCCGATGACGGATGCCAATGAACGGTTATCCCGTGCTTGGGGACAAGTGTCGCATCTAAACGCGGTGATGAATACGCCGGAGCTGCGTGAGACCTATAATGCCAATCTGCCTTTGATCACGCAGTTTTATGCCGAGTTATCGCAGGATGTGCGGTTATTTGAGAAATTTAAACAGTTACGTGCAAGTGCGGAATTCGACCAACTGACTCCGGCGCGGAAGCGAATCATCGACAATGAATTGCGCGATTTCCGTTTGGGTGGCGCCGAGTTGCCGGCTGAAAAGAAACAACGTTTCTTGCAAATCCAGGAAGAACTATCCAAGTTGACGTCCACGTTCAGCGATAATTTGCTGGATGCCACCAATGCTTATTCATTATTGATTGACGATGCGGAGAAGGTGGCGGGTATTCCGGATGATGTGCTGCAATCGGCGCAACAGTCAGCCGCAGCGGAGGGCAAAACAGGCTGGAAATTCACCCTGCATATGCCATCGTATCTTCCCGTGCTGCAATATGCCGATAACCGCGATTTGCGCGAACAAATGTACCGCGCCTATGCGACACGGGCCAGCGAGTTTGATAGCCAAGCGGATTCGAGCAAAGATAATATGCCGCTGATTAATAAAATATTGGAACTGCGCCGTGAAGCAGCGCACATGCTGGGCTATGATAATTATGCTGAAGTTTCGCTGGCCACAAAAATGGCAACCTCTCCGCAGCAAGTTTTGGATTTTCTGACGAAACTGGCTGTCAAGGCAAAACCGTATGCTGTGGCCGATCTACAAGCACTGCAACAGTTTGCCGCGGAGAAATTGAATCTGAAGAAACTTGAGGCGTGGGATTTGGCGTATGTCAGCGAGAAATTGCGGCAAGAGCGCTACGCTTTTTCGGATCAGGAGGTTAAGCAATACTTCCCTGAAGATAAAGTATTGACCGGTATGTTTAAAGTGGTGGAAAAACTGTACGGCATCCGCATCACGCTTGCGGCACCTGCACGCAATATTCAGTGCTGGCATCCCGATGTGAAGTTTTTTGATATTCATGACGCCAACGGTGAGTTGATCGGTCAATTTTATTTGGACCTCTACGCCCGGCCAACCAAACGTGGTGGCGCTTGGATGGATGACGCAGTTACGCGACGCCGGATCGATGATCAACACACGGCGAAGCACGCCATACAATTACCCGTTGCCTACCTTACGTGCAATTTCTCAGCGCCGGTTACTATGGATCATCAACCGCGCCCGGCTTTATTTACGCATAATGAAGTGATTGTGTTGTTTCATGAGTTTGGTCATGGTTTGCATCATTTGATGACCAAAGTGGAAGACTTGGGAGTGTCCGGAATTAATGGCGTTGAATGGGACGCGGTGGAGTTGCCGAGCCAGTTCATGGAAAATTTTTGCTGGGAATGGGATGTGTTGACCGGAATGACTCAGCACATTGAAACAGGAGAATCATTACCCAAAGCGCTGTTCGATAAGATGATAAAAGCCAAGAATTTCCAAAGTGGCTTGCAGATGTTGCGGCAGATTGAGTTTGCGTTGTTTGATATGCACGTGCACTTCGATTTTAAACCGGATGGCGATCGGACGGTGTTGCAGTTATTGGATAATATCCGCAATCAGGTCGCAGTAATTATTCCACCGGACTTTAACCGTTTCCCCAACAGTTTCGCGCATATTTTTGCCGGCGGCTATGCCGCGGGCTACTATAGTTATAAGTGGGCAGAAGTGCTTTCGGCCGATGCCTACAGCATGTTTGAAGAAACCGCTTCGGATGGCGTGGTGAATGCAGCTACGGGTTCGCATTTTCTGGAAGAAATTCTGGCTGTGGGAGGAAGCCGCTCCGCACTCGAGTCATTTATTGCGTTTCGAGGACGTGAGCCGGAATTGGATGCGTTATTGCGCCATAGCGGGATGGAAGCGGCTTAACCGGAGAATTGCATCGTTTTGTCCATTCTATTGTTGAGTGATAATTTATAAAGTGCAGGCATAATCTGTCGTATATTGACCGCCGGGCACCGAATGAACTGAAAACTTTCTAATGATTCCGCATAGTAACGATGGATGACCGCTTGAACAAAAATAGCACTTTGTGCGAGGTTGTATTGAACCTATCGTATAAATGTGGCAAGATCGACCAAAATTTTTATTAGAAGAAATAAGAACATGATTAATATTATCCGTACCGTAGCTATCGCTGTGCTGGTTTCTGGTTTTTTTTTAACGGGTTGTGCCTCAACGAAGACAACGGCGAGTGCGAATGTTAACAACCAAAATAGTGTGCATGATCCTCTGGAATCCATGAATCGCGCTGTTTTTAATTTCAATGAAATGGTGTACGACAAAGTTTTTGACCCTGTGGCCAGAGGCTATAAGCGGGTTACACCCGATCCGATTGAACTGGTTGTTGGAAACTTTTTCTCCAATTTGAACGAAGTGGTGGTAATCACTAACTCCGTGCTGCAATTAAATTATGAGAGCGCGCTTGCCAGTAGTGCCCGTTTATTGGTCAATACCACTTTTGGGATATTCGGCATGATCGATATCGCGAGTGATATCAGTGCTGTGAGCGATATTAATCTCAACAAGCGAAACGAAGATTTCGGTCAGACACTGGGACGTTATGGAGTCGGCAGCGGACCTTACATCGTATTGCCTTTGCTGGGACCAAGTTCTGTTCGTGATACGGTCGGTATCGCTGTCGACAGCTTCTTTATGGATCCTGTGACACAAGGGGTGACGGGTGTTTTCATGAACGGCGTTCCTTATCTTAATACGACAGCGCTACGTCTCCCTGTAGCTGCAGCGAGAACGGTTAATGCACGGGCACAATTCCTGGAACAAGATAAGACACTGGAAGAAGCTGCGTTGGATAAGTATGAATTCGTGCGCGATGCTTATTTGCAAAGACGTACAAGTTTGGTGAACAACAAGGCTGAAGAAAAATAAATAGCGCGGGAGTCGTTTTGATCTTCGGATGCAGCCGCATCCGTGCGCAGCAGACAATAAAGTAGATACAAACAAGGCACATTGATTAGGAAGCGTATTCCGCTAATCAGTGTGCTTTGTTTTTGTTAATCCAAAAAAGAAGCCGATTGCCGCTATGCCGGTGCAATGGCGGTCATAGGGTAAGCGTGAATGAGGTGGATTTAGAGATGGTGGAGATCTAAGTTAATGAAAAATCCCGTGGTTATTATAGGAAGTGGATTAGCCGGTTATGCGGTGGCGCGTGAATTACGTAAACTGAATACGGAACTTGATGTCGTCATGCTATCTGCTGATCATGGCGGTTTTTACTCCAAACCCATGCTGTCAAATGCATTGTCATCCGGGAAGACTCCCGAATCGATTGTCAACGGTGACGCGGTTCAAATGGCATCACAATTGAAGATTTCCATTCGCCCCCACTGTCGTGTCAGCGCAATTGATCAAGCCGCGTGTGAAGTGACATTGGCCGATGGTGAGAAGATTATTTACAATCAATTGGTTTTGGCGTTGGGCGCTGATCAGGTGCATTTGCCGCTTTCGGGCGATGGTGTAGCGAATATATTGACTATTAATGATCTTGACGATTATAAAAAATTTCGCGTTGCACTGACCGGAAAAAAACGTATCAGTATTATTGGCGCGGGCTTGATTGGTTGTGAGTTTGCCAATGATCTGGCAACCGCCGGTTACCATGTCGATGTGATAGATATCAGTGCGCAGCCGCTGGGACGTCTATTGCCGCCAGCAGGCGGGGCATTTATACGGCAAAGGCTGGAAGCTGCGGGTGTGGTTTTTCATTTGAATGCAACCACACAGTCCGTTGATCAAGTGCAAGAAAAGCTACACCTGACATTCGCCGACGGAAGTGCAATTGAATCTGATATCGTTTTGTCCGCGGTCGGGTTACGTGCGCGTACGCAACTGGCGACATCAGCCGGTATTTCGGTTAATCGGGGAATTGTCGTGAATCGCTTGTTACAAACGCAGTTTGACAATATCTACGCCTTGGGTGATTGCGCCGAAGTAGCAGGGAAAGTGCTGCCTTTTGTGATGCCGATTACGCATGCGGCACGGGCCCTGGCGGCAACGCTTGCAGGTAATCCTACAGAAGTTCGTTATCCGGCGATGCCGGTTATCGTTAAAACACCCGCATGTCCCGCGGTTGTTTCGCCGCCCGATTTCACTATAAAAGGTGAATGGCATGTGGAAGCCGATCAGAATGGCGTAAAGGCGCTCTATAAAGATGATACCGGTCGATTGCTCGGTTATGCTTTGTTGGGTGCGGCGACGCAGGAGAAAAATAGCCTCACTCCTCATTTACCTCCGGTATTGGAGTGAGAAACATTTCTTGCTTTTGATGATCTACTCTCGGACGAGCCATTAAAAAAATTTACGATATTTACAGCGATGAAATTTCTCTTTGATCTATTTCCGGTAATTTTATTTTTTCTGGCGTTCAAGCTGTACGATATCTTCATCGCCACGGCGGTTGCGATAGTGGCAGCGATTGCACAAATCGTCTGGCTTTGGTTTCGCAATCGCCACGTCGATAAAATGATGTGGATCAATTTGGCTGTTATTGTCATTTTTGGCGGTGCGACACTAATATCCCAGGATGAAACATTTATCAAATGGAAACCGACCGTGTTGTATTGGTTGATCGCAACCGTTTTAATGGGATCCCATGTAATTTTTAGAAAAAACCTGATACAAGCCATGCTTGAGAAACAGATGATTTTGCCGCCTTTTGTCTGGAGCAGACTCAATTTAAGCTGGGTGGGGTTTTTTCTAACGATGGGGTGTGTCAACCTCTATGTCGCGTTTAGTTTTCCAGTAGATACCTGGGTTACATTTAAGCTTTTTGGTGCTACGGGATTGATGCTTGTTTTTGTTATCGCACAAGTGTTGATGTTAGGGAAGTATTTGAAAGATGCGCCTGCTGTAGTGACTGAGGATGCGCCTGTCGGTGAACCAGATGATTTAAAGGATGAAAGAGAAAATAAAGCGAACAAGGAACGATAATGTTATATGCCATTAATGGAGAGGATGTACCGGATAGCTTGGGAAAACGGATGACAGTTCGTCCGGAGCATCTGAAAAGAATTCAAGTATTACAGGATGAAGGGCGCTTGGTTTTGGCCGGTCCTTATCCGGCTATCGACAGTCAAGATCCTGGTTCTGCAGGGTTTTCCGGCAGTCTGATTGTGGCCGAGTTTGAATCCCTGGAAGCAGCGCAAGCGTGGGCTAACGCCGATCCTTACATTAGCGCGGGTGTCTATCAGAAAGTGACCGTAAAGCCTTTTAAAAAGGTGTTGCCGGCATAAAGCGATTGCAACACCATTTCTTCAACAGTATCAAGATATTCAATAGAAATAATGGTCTGTAGAGATTCACGTTGATTCAGTTAAGGCGTATACTTTCTCGCGGCGATATATTCTGGCGAATATAATTTTATCTCAATCACAAAAAAGGAAATTCAATGCGTTTGACGAAATTCTCACAGGCAATGATGATTAGTGTTTTAGGAGTGATTACACTATCAGCTCAAGCCCAATCAACAGGTACCGTGGCTAAGGTAAATGGCGTAGCAATTCCGCAATCACGTCTGGAATTAATGGTGAAGGCCAGTGCGGCGCAAGGACAGCCTGATGGTCCGGAAATGAGAAAGGCTTTGCGAGAAAATCTGATTGCTGAAGAGATTCTCGCGCAAGAAGCAGTGAAAAAGAAATTAGATAAAGATCCCGACGTAATCGCACAACTCGAAATAGCTCGTCAAGCAGTGCTGGTCAGAGCTTTTCAAGCGGACTACATAAGAAATAATGTGGTGAGTGAAGAGACCTTGCGCAAAGAATACGAAGTTCTGAAAGTGCAGATGGGAGATAAAGAATACAAGGCACGCCATATTCTTGTCGCCAATGAAAATGAAGCCAAGGATATTATTGCAAAACTAAAGAAAGGCGGTAATTTTGCAAAAATAGCTGAAGAGAAATCGGTTGATGACGGCAGTAAAGAAAATGGCGGTGAGCTTAATTGGAGCCCACCGGCAGCTTATGTCAGACCATTTTCCGAAGCACTGGTGAAATTATCCAAAGGGGGATTGACTGAACAACCCGTGCAAACTTCTTTTGGCTGGCACGTGATTCAGTTAATGGATATCCGTCCAATGGAAGTGCCGCCTTTTGAAGAAGTTAAGCAAAATATTCAACAACGTGTATTGCAGCGCGAATTTGGAACAGTGGTACAAGAATTACGCAGCAAAGCAAAAGTAGAGTAAAACTTGTAATTGAGATATGCCCTGAGTAGATCGGATTGTGATGTTGTGCTTCTACAGCGAAGCAGTCTTTTCTACTCGGGGAGATAGTGCGCAAAGTAATTCATAGCTGGTTGTACCGGCGCTCTGAGCAACTTCATCAACACCCAATCCCTTCCCCCACAATGTAACGGGGCTATTCAATCCGGCGTTTTCAATACCGGTTAAGTCTACCGCGAGCATGTCCATTGACACCCGGCCCAACAACCGGCTGCGTTGATTATTGATCAATACGGGAGTGTTCGTCGGCGCGTGGCGTGGATATCCATCCGCGTAACCGCATGCGACAATGCCGATGCGCATTGGCTCGGCTGTTTGAAAAAGGCCGTGATAACCGACTCTATCACCAATTCCCAAATCCTGTGTGGCAATAATTCTGCTCGAAAGCGTCATGACGGGTTGCAGGTCCAACTCCGCCGCGGTTTTATCCGTAAAAGGTGAGGCCCCGTATAGCATAATGCCAGGGCGCACCCAATCGGCATGCGTGACAGGATAACGAATGATTGCTGCGGAATTTGCGAGTGAGCTGGGATAATGGCGGTATTCTTTCGTGATGGCTTCGAAGTACTGCAACTGCCGAAGGACATTTTTTTCTTCGTCAGGTTCATCAGCGGAAGCAAAGTGTGTCATCAAGGTAATGTTTTTGTAGTATTGCTTCTCGATCAGTGTGCCGATGGCTTGTGAAAATTGCTGTGGCGCCAGCCCCAAACGATTCATTCCGGTATTAATCTTTAAAAACAAATCGATGTTGTAATGCTTGGAAGCTGACAACATGGCAACTTGCTCAGCATGATGGATGACCGCGCTCAAACGGTATTGCTCAAGGATCGCTAATTCTGCGGTTGAAAAAAAACCTTCCAGGAGCAAGATCGGATGCTGGTAGCCGGCATCACGCAGGCATATTGCCGCATCCAGCTCCAGTAATCCGAATCCATCGGCGTTTTTTAGGGCGTTGGCGCTATGGAGTAATCCATGACCGTAAGCATTGGCTTTAAGGATTGCCATGATGCGCGACTGTGGAGCATGTTTGCGGACTATGGACAGATTATGAGTTAAAGCGGCAAGGTCGATAAAAGCTTGGGTAGGGCGTGGCATTAATTTAATGTTCAGAATAAGCAAGAGCGAGTATTATTCGCAAGTTTTTTATAATAATCTAATTTTGTGATACCGATTTAACTATTATGCCGCCATACCTTAACATGCGAAGCGGCATGATATGCTAATCTTGGTACCCGACCAGAGGCGTTTGAAGGGATCAGCAGCGGGTGATTTTATTACACAAGTGATGTATTGGATTCAATCCTGAATCTACTCAGAAAAAATAAATATACAAGGAAATAGCTTGGAACGCGGTTTTTATACGATTATGGCGGCGCAGTTTTTCTCTTCATTAGCAGATAACGCGTTGCTGGTTGTGGCGATTGCACTGTTGATTGATTTACATGCGCCTGCCTATTTAACACCCATGCTGAAGTTTGTTTTCGTGTTGTTCTACGTGATTCTGGCGCCTTTCGTTGGCGCATTTGCGGATTCTATGCCCAAAGGGCGCGTCATGTTTATTAGCAACACCATCAAGATTACCGGTTGCGGATTGCTCTTCATTGCCATGCATCAATATTTTGCATTGGCTGCGTACGCGGTAGTAGGGCTGGGTGCGGCCGCTTATTCGCCTGCTAAGTACGGTATTTTGACCGAATTATTGCCTGCGGAGAAATTGGTGATTGCCAATGGCTGGATCGAAGGATTGACGGTAGCATCGATAGTACTGGGTACGGTATTGGGCGGAGTGCTGATTACTCCTTCCGTTGCCGGTGCGCTGCTGCAGTTTGATTTTCCTGTTATCGACACGGGAATCGATAACGCATTGGAAAGCGGTATCCTGATCATCGCTGTCATTTATGCCATCGCGGCGTTGTTCAATCTGTACATTCCGAATACCGGTGTTGATCATCGTATTCCCAAAAAGAATCCTTTCTTTCTGATTCACGAGTTTAGTCACTGTTTGAAATTATTATGGGCCGACAAGCTGGGACAAATCTCGCTTGCGGTGACCACGCTGTTTTGGGGGGCGGGTGCGACATTGCAGTTTATTGTGTTGAAATGGGCCGAAGTGGCGATGAATTATCCGCTCAATCAAGCCGCGCAATTGCAGGGTGTGGTCGCAGTGGGGATTGCCGTGGGTGCTGTGATGGCAGCCCGGTGGATTTCTCTGAGGCAATCCGTCAAAGTAATCCCGTTGGGCATCGCGATGGGCATTGTTGTGATGGCGATGATTCTGGTAAAAGATCTGTGGATTGCCATCGCATTGCTGATGCTGATTGGCGGATTGGCGGGATTCTTCGTCGTGCCGATGAATGCTTTACTGCAACATCGTGGACATATTTTGATGGGTGCCGGGCATTCCATTGCGGTGCAAAATTTCAATGAAAACCTGAGTATTCTGGCGATGCTGTTACTCTATGCGTTGCTGATATGGTTTGAAGTGCACATCTATATTGTGATTGCCGCTTTCGGATTATTTGTTTCTGTCATGATGGCATTGATCCGGAAATGGCATTTGTTAAATCAAAGTAAAGAAGACTCGCTTCATTTGATCGGGGCAAAGAAAATACACTGATTTCGGGTGGGGTGTGCTGCATGAAGAACAAATGCTATCGCAGTGATTGCATCGTTGTTTGTGCAAAACACAAATCTTTCCAGGCTTTTGCCTTTTCAGGCAAAGAACGCAGCAGATAAGCCGGATGGTAGGTAACAATCAGCGGTATGCCTGAATAATCGTGTACTTTGCCACGCAAGCTGGAGATGCTGTCGTCGCACTTCAAAAGATTCTGTGCAGCAACTTTGCCCAACGCGACGATGAGCTTGGGTCTGATTAATGCGATCTGCCGGGTTAAGTAAGGCTCGCATTGCGCTGTCTCATTCGCGCTCGGATTTCTGTTATTGGGCGGGCGGCATTTGACAATATTGGCGATATAGACTTGCTCGCCGCGCTTTAAGTGAATCGCGGCGAGCATCTGGTCCAGCAGCTTGCCGGCTTGCCCGACAAACGGTTCACCGATTTCATCTTCGCGCGCGCCTGGTCCTTCTCCAACGAACAGCCAATCGGCATTCTCAGCGCCAACGCCAAACACGGTTTGTGTACGTGTTTGGCTTAATGGGCACTCGACACAATGCGCTACCGCCGCCTTCAATTGATTCCAATCCATTTGCGCGATGGGCGACGACTGCGCTGTACTTTTCACAGACTCGGACGGTAGCGGTGAATTTTCGTTTGCAGCAACATACGGCTCTGCGGCTTCGCTGTGCTGGGTGGTATCTGATTTTAAGCGCCACACCGGAAGCAAATTCAATTCCTTCAGTATTTGTCTGCGCCGGGTGTTCATAACATCAGCCGCATGACAAGCGCATCTTCGCGTCCGCACATGGCGGGGTAATAGCCTTTGCGTGTGGCGATGTGCTGAAAACCCATTTGTTTATAGAGCTGTGCGGCGCCTTGATTGGATTCGCGCACGTCCAGGAAAATCGATTTTGCACTTTGTTCTTTGGCATGCTGAATAAAGAATTGCAGCATTTTTTTTCCCAAGCCCTTTTTTTGCCAATTGGCGGCAATGCCGAGGGTGAGGATATGGGCTTCTTCAGGACTCATCATCATGATTCCGTAACCCATCAGCGTATCGGTTTGTTGCAGAACCCGGCACACATATCCGGTTTTGATGGAATCGGCAAAGTTTCCCAGTGACCATGGAAACAGAAAAATTTCCCGCTCGATCAGGATAATGCGATCCAGATCCGAAAGCTGCATCGGTCTGATTTCTATAGGTTGTTGCGCTGCCATGTTCATCGCTCGTTTTCCTTTAGCGCGACTTTGTTGCGGATGTATACGGGCATTGCATGAGCAGGATCAACGCATGCGCCATCGCGGAATTTAGGAAGCGCAAGTTGCGCCACTTCGTGCGCTCGCGGGTGCAGTTCATAGTGGATCTGCTGAATATGTTCGCGATACAACTGTGATAAATCCGGATAAACATCAAAACCGCTGCCGCATCCATGCCACCCATTACCGGAAACTGCAGGCGCTTGTTGCGGCAGGCAAAGCGCGGGCGGGTTGATAATTGTCCAATCAGCAGATGCTGACTTCTGATAGGCGGCATAATAAAGCTCACCCATACGGGCATCAAGGGCGACGATCACTTTCTCTGCATCAGTTTGTTGCGCGACGGCTTCCAGTGTGCTGATTGCCGCAACCGGAAGACCGGTGGCGTAAGCCAAACCTTGCGCGACGCCACAAGCAATGCGTAGACCGGTAAATGATCCGGGGCCTGCGCCGAAAGCGATGCCATCCAATTGTTGCAATGCTAATTCTGCTTCGGCCAGGAATTTTTGTACCATCGGGAGAATCATTTCAGAATGGTTGCGCCCGGCAAGGATTTCCTGACCGGATACTGTGCCGTCCAGACTAAGTGCAACGGAACAAAATTCAGTAGAAGTTTCGAGAGCGAGAATTTTCAAGTTAATTGCGGGCCGAGGTATGTGGGAATTTCACTGTCAATACGGTTGAGAAATAAGTTTGAGCCATAGAACTCTTGCCGCTGGCTGCTTATTTTAACCGCCAATGACCGAGTGGAACATAGTCAATCCCTGTTTGTGTTGGTTTCGACTGCAACAGAGTCCATTGATTGACAGGCCAATGAATAGGATTGATCAGCTCCGTATTGACTGGATGCGCGGCTTTCCGGAAGAGCGTAATGTGCGGTTTGTACACCCGGTGGTCAAATACGAATCCAGCTTCTGACAGAGTTGATTGTAATGCAGTAACCAGATCGAACAGTTCAGCCGGGAATTGCTTCGCGTGGAGGTAAATAATTTGATTGTGTTTCCAGTAGCTGATTTTATTCAGACAAAGCGCAAATTTCTTTGCCGCTATATTTCTCATGGTGTGCCGGAGCGTTTCGATGCGCTGAACGCTGACATTACCCAGAAATACCAGCGTGAGGTGAAAATGCGGCATTACGATTTGGCGCCCGCCGCAAATTGGCGCCAGTAATTCGGCTTGGTGCGCCAGCTGTCTTTGTATAAATTTACTGGGAGAAATAGCAAAGAATACACGAATGGATTGTATTTCCAGATCAGTATCTTGTTTAGTCAATCTTACTTTCCGCGCGGTCAATCAGGCATACGACTTCGGCTGCGATGCCTTCTTTGCGGCCGATCGCGCCCAGATGCTCGGCGGTTTTGGCTTTGATATTGATGTTGCGTGCTGAGGCTTGCAGATCTTGCGCAATATTGGCGATCATTGCCGGGATATGCGGTGCCATTTTTGGGGCCTGCGCAATAATGGTTGCATCAAGATTGACGAGTTTGTAGTGATTATTTTCCAGCAAGCTGTATACATTGCGTAGCAGCACGCGGCTATCAATATTTTTGTAGCGCGGATCGGAGTCGGAAAAGTGTTGTCCGATGTCTCCCAATGCCGCCGCACCCAATAATGCATCACAGATGGCATGCAATAACACATCCGCGTCCGAGTGGCCAAGCAGGCCTTTTTCATGCGGGATCGTAACGCCGCCTATGATCAGCTGACGGCCTTCAGCCAGTTGATGAACGTCAAAACCTTGTCCTATTCTTATTGTGCTCACGGATGATTCCTTTTTTGTATGATCAATTCGGCCAAAGCCAGATCTTGGGGGTAGGTTACTTTAAAATTGTACGCATCGCTAGGTACCAATTTGGGATGAAGCCCTAATGCTTCAATGGCGCTGGCATCATCGGTCACATTAATGTTTGTCGCATTTTGCAGTGCCCAGGTGAGCAGTTCATAGCGGAACATTTGCGGTGTTTGTGCCTGCCATAAATTTTCCCGTGATTCGGTTTGTTTCACGTGGTTGTCTGCGTTGCTGCGCTTCAGGGTATCGGCTACAGGTACAGCCAATAATCCACCGACTGCGTCACCGGCTAATTCACTGATCAATTTATCCAGTTGATCGGATGTCAAGCAGGGTCTGGCAGCATCGTGCACCAACACCCAGTCTTGTGGATTGATCAGGCCCTGTTGTTGTGCGGTGGTAAGGCCATTGAGCACGCTGTCCGCCCGGGTTGCTCCGCCACAGTGTAATACCGTTAATTTTTGAGAAAATTCGGACCAATCGTATTGAGACCAGTGAGTATCGTCGGGCGCCAGTACGATAAATACTCCCGCAATCGACCGATTGTTACTTAATGTTCTGATTGCATGATAAATCATTGGCCTGTTGCATAACGGCAAGTATTGTTTGGGGAGTTCGTTCCCCATGCGTGAGCCTGAGCCTGCGGCAGGAATTAAAGCAAAAAATTGGGACATTATTTAAGAATGTGATGAGACCAAGTTTAGAAAATAAGCCGGTGGATAAAAATGCACGATCAGCTAACTATATATAAGCTGAGCATTATAATTTTTTATTAGCGGCTTGTTTGAAATTGTTACCAATTCGTCTTGCGTGATATTGGGGATGTGTATGCAATGGCTGGATTGACGGAAGGCGCTCGGAACTTAAATCTAGTAAACGGTATAATCAGTAAATTCAAACTAAAGGTGAAATATATGGAAGCAGAACAAATTAATGCAGTTTCTAATCATCTCCAGGATCTGGGTAATCGTGCCGGTGAATTACGGAGGTTTCTTTGACTTCGATGCTAAACAGACCCGATTAAACGAGTTAACGCGTTTGCTTGAGGATCCGGCAATCTGGAATGACAGTAAGCGCACCCAAGAAATCGGACAAGAAAAAAAGCTGCTGGAAGATACTGTGGTGACATTGGTATCGATGGAACAACAGTTGCAGGATGCGGAAGAGTTATTTCAAATTGCAAAGGAAGAAAATGATGAAGCGGTGCTCGAGAGTATTGCCGTTGATGTCAATAAGGTAGAGCAAGTCATTGCGAATCTGGAATTTCGCCGTATGTTTTCCGATCCGATGGATCCGAAGAATTGTTTTGTGGATATTCAATCAGGTTCGGGAGGAACGGAGGCGCAAGATTGGGCAGCCATGCTTGAACGCATGTATCTGCGCTATTGTGAAAGGCAAGGATGGACAGTTGAAGTATTGGAAGAGTCACCAGGGGATATTGCCGGCATCAAGAGTGCTACCTTGAAAGTGACAGGTGAATATGTGTATGGGTATTTGCGCACTGAAACGGGTGTGCATCGTTTGGTTAGAAAATCACCGTTTGATTCCGGTAATCGGCGTCACACCTCATTTGCAAGTGTTTTTGTTTATCCGGAAGTCGACGACACGATAGAAATCGAAATTAATCCGGCCGATTTGCGCATAGATACATTCCGCGCATCGGGTGCGGGAGGTCAACATATCAATAAAACCGATTCCGCTATCCGGATTACCCACAACCCGACGGGGATTGTTGTGCAATGCCAAAGCGGGCGTTCACAACATCGGAACAAAGCGGATGCTATGGTTATGTTGAAATCGCGGTTGTATGAAGCAGAGTTGCGTAAACGTAACGAAGAAAAGCAAGCTATAGAAGAAACGAAGACAGATATAGGCTGGGGCCATCAAATCAGGTCTTATGTATTAGATCAGTCCCGCATAAAAGATTTGCGGACAAATATTGAAATTGGGAACACGCAAGGTGTTTTAGATGGGGATTTGAACAGCTTCATTGAGGCAAGCCTTAAACAGGGTGTGAAATAATAATTTAAGTAAAAAAATTTGAGTGGTATGAGTGACTGTAATAAAAGGAGTTTTCTCGTAATATAAGCTTCATGGCACTATTTAATTAAAATTATCTACAGAAATTACTTGACCGGTCTTTTAGACTCTGTATAATTCCGCTTCTCGCTACTGCGCAACATTAAAAACAAGTAGCGACGCTCTTTAAAAAATTACAATCGATAGGTGTGAGTACTTAAATTGAGAGTAGATTCGAAAGAATCAAAAAATTTAAATACTCGCAAGAAATAAAAGATATTGGTTTTATTAATCAACATCATAATACGTCAAGCGAGAGTTTTACCAGAATTGAACTTAAGAGTTTGATCCTGGCTCAGATTGAACGCTGGCGGCATGCTTTACACATGCAAGTCGAACGGCAGCACGGGTGCTTGCACCTGGTGGCGAGTGGCGGACGGGTGAGTAATGCATCGGAACGTGTCCTGAAGTGGGGGATAACGCATCGAAAGATGTGCTAATACCGCATATTCTCTGAGGAGAAAAGTAGGGGATCGAAAGACCTTATGCTTTTGGAGCGGCCGATGTCTGATTAGCTAGTTGGTAGGGTAATGGCTTACCAAGGCGACGATCAGTAGTTGGTCTGAGAGGACGGCCAGCCACACTGGGACTGAGACACGGCCCAGACTCCTACGGGAGGCAGCAGTGGGGAATTTTGGACAATGGGCGCAAGCCTGATCCAGCAATGCCGCGTGAGTGAAGAAGGCCTTCGGGTTGTAAAGCTCTTTCAGTTGAGAAGAAAAAGTCGTGACTAATAATCATGATTCATGACGGTATCAACAGAAGAAGCACCGGCTAACTACGTGCCAGCAGCCGCGGTAATACGTAGGGTGCAAGCGTTAATCGGAATTACTGGGCGTAAAGGGTGCGCAGGCGGTTCTGTAAGTCAGATGTGAAATCCCCGGGCTTAACCTGGGAACTGCGTTTGAAACTGCAGAGCTAGAGTGCGGCAGAGGGAGGTGGAATTCCATGTGTAGCAGTGAAATGCGTAGAGATATGGAAGAACATCGATGGCGAAGGCAACCTCCTGGGCTAGCACTGACGCTCATGCACGAAAGCGTGGGGAGCAAACAGGATTAGATGCCCTGGTAGTCCACGCCCTAAACTATGTCAACTAGTTGTCGGGTCTTATTAGACTTGGTAACGTAGCTAACGCGTGAAGTTGACCGCCTGGGGAGTACGGTCGCAAGATTAAAACTCAAAGGAATTGACGGGGACCCGCACAAGCGGTGGATTATGTGGATTAATTCGATGCAACGCGAAAAACCTTACCTACCCTTGACATGTCAGAAAATTTTCAGAGATGAATTTGTGCCCGAAAGGGAATCTGAACACAGGTGCTGCATGGCTGTCGTCAGCTCGTGTCGTGAGATGTTGGGTTAAGTCCCGCAACGAGCGCAACCCTTGTCATTAATTGCCATCATTTAGTTGGGCACTTTAATGAGACTGCCGGTGATAAACCGGAGGAAGGTGGGGATGACGTCAAGTCCTCATGGCCCTTATGGGTAGGGCTTCACACGTAATACAATGGCGCGTACAGAGGGTTGCCAACCCGCGAGGGGGAGCTAATCTCAGAAAGCGCGTCGTAGTCCGGATCGGAGTCTGCAACTCGACTCCGTGAAGTTGGAATCGCTAGTAATCGCGGATCAGCATGCCGCGGTGAATACGTTCCCGGGTCTTGTACACACCGCCCGTCACACCATGGGAGTGGGCTTCACCAGAAGCAGGTAGTCTAACCGTAAGGAGGGCGCTTGCCACGGTGAGGTTCATGACTGGGGTGAAGTCGTAACAAGGTAGCCGTAGGGGAACCTGCGGCTGGATCACCTCCTTTCAAGAGTATCTCATTTAAGTACTCACAACCTATCGATTGTTATTAAGGCAAGACTAAAAATCAAAAGCTTGTGCTAATGTTTGAGTGGAATTTAGACTCTCAAGGGTCTGTAGCTCAGTTGGTTAGAGCACACGCTTGATAAGCGTGGGGTCGGTGGTTCAAGTCCACCCAGACCCACCAACATAAGGGGGTGTAGCTCAGCTGGGAGAGCACCTGCTTTGCAAGCAGGGGGTCATCGGTTCGATCCCGTTCACCTCCACCAATTTATAGTTCTTGAGTTTAAGTAAACTATTTTTTATCATCATAAGCTTGTGTGATAGATTTCTTGCCTTCGAAATTAATTTCGTTCTTTAAAAATTTGGAAAAAGTAAAATATTTATTTTTTATAAAATGATCGTGAGTTTTTGATTGTTTGTAAAATAAATTATGGGTTAGATTGTATCTTAAAAATAATGCAACAAGTATAGAGACTATAACTTTATTAAGTTGTTAAAGTTATAGGATCAAGTGAATAAGTGCATGTGGTGGATGCCTTGGCGATTACAGGCGATGAAGGACGTGGAAGCCTGCGAAAAGCTTCGGGGAGCTGGCAAACAAGCTATGATCCGGAGATATCCGAATGGGGAAACCTGACTCTTGCTTAATTATTTTTGCTATATTTATTTGAGTAAAATTAATTGAGCAAGAGTCAACCTTGGCTGAATATATAGGCTAAGTGTAGCGAACCTGGAGAACTGAAACATCTAAGTACCCAGAGGAAAAGAAATCAACCGAGATTCCCAAAGTAGTGGCGAGCGAACTGGGATCAGCCTTCAATATTTAGTATTTGAATTAGTCAAATTTTCTGGAAAGTTAAACCATAGTGGGTGATAGTCCCGTAGGCGAAAATTCAAATATAGAACTAAGATTGAGATAAGTAGGGCGGGACACGTGAAATCCTGCTTGAAGATAGGGGGACCATCCTCTAAGGCTAAATACTCGTAATCGACCGATAGTGAACCAGTACCGTGAGGGAAAGGCGAAAAGAACCCCGGAAGGGGAGTGAAATAGATCCTGAAACCGCATGCATACAAACAGTGGGAGCCCGCAAGGGTGACTGCGTACCTTTTGTATAATGGGTCAGCGACTTACATTCAGTAGCAAGCTTAACCGAATAGGGGAGGCGCAGCGAAAGCGAGTCTTAATAGGGCGTATAGTTGCTGGGTGTAGACCCGAAACCAGATGATCTACTCATGGCCAGGATGAAGCGAGGGTAACACCTCGTGGAGGTCCGAACCCACTAATGTTGAAAAATTAGGGGATGAGCTGTGGGTAGGGGTGAAAGGCTAAACAAATCTGGAAATAGCTGGTTCTCTCCGAAAACTATTTAGGTAGTGCCTCATGTATCACCTTTGGGGGTAGAGCACTGTTATGGCTAGGGGGTCATTGAGACTTACCAAACCATTGCAAACTCCGAATACCAAAGAGTGCGAGCATGGGAGACAGACATCGGGTGCTAACGTCCGGTGTCAAAAGGGAAACAACCCAGACCCTCAGCTAAGGTCCCCAAGACACAATTAAGTGGGAAACGAAGTGGGAAGGCATAGACAGTCAGGAGGTTGGCTTAGAAGCAGCCACCCTTTAAAGAAAGCGTAATAGCTCACTGATCGAGTCGTCCTGCGCGGAAGATGTAACGGGGCTCAAATTGTGCACCGAAGCTAGGGATTTACATTTTATGTAGATGGTAGGAGAGCGTTCCGTAAGCCTGTGAAGGTGGTTTGTAAAGACTGCTGGAGGTATCGGAAGTGCGAATGCTGACATGAGTAGCGATAAAGGGAGTGAAAGACTCCCTCGCCGAAAACCCAAGGTTTCCTGTGCAACGTTAATCGGCGCAGGGTGAGTCGGCCCCTAAGGTGAGGCAGAAATGCGTAACTGATGGGAAACTGGTTAAAATTCCAGTACCTTTGTTCAATGCGATGTGGGGACGAAGAAGGTTAGCTCAGCCGGGTGTTGGATGTCCCGGTTCAAGCGTGTAGATATGCTGTTTAGGTAAATCCGAATGGCTTAGTTGAGACGTGATAACGCAACACTCTTCGGAGTGCCAAGTGAGTGATACCATGCTTCCAGGAAAAGCCACTAAGCTTCAGTTGAATAGAGACCGTACCGTAAACCAACACAGGTGGGTAGGATGAGAATTCTAAGGCGCTTGAGAGAACTCAGGAGAAGGAACTCGGCAAAATAGCACCGTAACTTCGGGAAAAGGTGTGCCCTTTGTATGTGTAGCGCCTCGCGCGTGAAGCAGAACAGGGTTGCAATGAATTGGTGGCTGCGACTGTTTAATAAAAACATAGCACTCTGCAAACACGTAAGTGGACGTATAGAGTGTGACGCCTGCCCGGTGCCGGAAGGTTAAATGATGGGGTGCAAGCTCTTGATTGAAGCCCCGGTAAACGGCGGCCGTAACTATAACGGTCCTAAGGTAGCGAAATTCCTTGTCGGGTAAGTTCCGACCTGCACGAATGGCGTAACGATGGCCACACTGTCTCCTCCTGGGACTCAGCGAAGTTGAAATGTTTGTGAAGATGCAATCTCCCCGCGGCTAGACGGAAAGACCCCGTGCACCTTTACTGTAGCTTTACATTGGACTTTGATAACACTTGTGTAGGATAGGTGGGAGGCTTTGAAGTGGATTCGCTAGAATTCATGGAGCCATCCTTGAAATACCACCCTGGTGTTGTTGAGGTTCTAACCTAAATCCATTATCTGGATTGGGGACCGTGTATGGTAGGCAGTTTGACTGGGGCGGTCTCCTCCCAAATTGTAACGGAGGAGTACGAAGGTACGCTAGGTACGGTCGGAAATCGTGCTGATAGTGCAATGGCAAAAGCGTGCTTAACTGCGAGACTGACAAGTCGAGCAGGTGCGAAAGCAGGTCATAGTGATCCGGTGGTTCTGTATGGAAGGGCCATCGCTCAACGGATAAAAGGTACGCCGGGGATAACAGGCTGATTCCTCCCAAGAGTTCATATCGACGGGGGAGTTTGGCACCTCGATGTCGGCTCATCACATCCTGGGGCTGTAGCCGGTCCCAAGGGTATGGCTGTTCGCCATTTAAAGTGGTACGTGAGCTGGGTTTAAAACGTCGTGAGACAGTTTGGTCCCTATCTGCCGTGGGCGTTGGAAGTTTGAGAGGACCTGCTCCTAGTACGAGAGGACCGGAGTGGACGCACCTCTGGTGTACCGGTTATGACGCCAGTCGTATCGCCGGGTAGCTATGTGCGGACGAGATAACCGCTGAAAGCATCTAAGCGGGAAACTCTCCTCAAGATAAGACTTCCCGAGGGTATAACCCTCCTAAAGGTTCGTCGAAGACTACGACGTTGATAGGTCGGGTGTGGAAGCATAGTAATATGTTAAGCTAACCGATACTAATTGACCGTGAGGCTTGATCCTATAACTTTGATAATTTATGCTATTGATATATTCTGATCCATTTTACTTTTTCCTTTTTGAATAATATTTGTTTAATATTATTCAGTGTCAAGTTACGCTTGGCGGCCATAGCACTTTGGACCCACCTCTTCCCATCCCGAACAGAACCGTGAAACGAAGCTGCGCCGATGATAGTGTGCATTCGCATGTGAAAGTAGGTTACCGCCAGGCACTCTTTTTTAGAAACCTCTCATCAAAATTTTACTTGATGAGAGGTTTTCTAGTTTCTGCTTCCCTAATTTGTAAAACTGCAAAATTTCTTCAATAATCTTGTTGCTGATGATCGACAAGAATTTCCTTAGAATCAAATTGCAATATTTTCAATAATATTCATTTCTAATTTGAGTGGATGGCTATGATGGCTATGAGTGAATCTAAAGTTAAAAAAGATGATTGGGAAAGAGATCTACTTGAAAATCTTGCTCTGGCATCTCTTCGTGAGCAGCGTCGCACGCGCAATTGGGGGATTTTTTTTAAGCTAATTACTTTTTTATATCTGTTTATTTTATTATTTTTTGCCTTAGGCTGGATAGAAGACGGTAGAGTTCGAATTGCAGAGAAGCATACAGCACTGATTGATTTACGCGGTATGATTACTCCCGATAGCATGAGTAATGCTGATAAAGTTAATGCCAGCCTACGCTCAGCGTTTCAAGATAAAAATACTAAAGGTGTAGTATTACGCATAAATAGCCCTGGAGGAAGTCCGGTTCAAGCTGGCAATATCAATGATGAGATACGCCGTTTACGAATCAAATACCCGGATATACCACTTTATGCAGTGGTTGGAGACATTTGTGCTTCGGGTGGATATTATGTGGCTGTGGCTGCTGATAAAATTTTTGTTGATAAAGCCAGCTTGATTGGTTCAATTGGTGTGCTGATAGATGGCTTCGGCTTTACCGGCACCTTAGAAAAACTAGGCATTGAAAGGCGATTGCTTACTGCTGGCGAGAATAAAAATTTCCTGGATCCTTTTGCACCTTTAGATCCTATACAAAAGGAACATGCGACACATTTGCTGCGTGAAATTCACGAGCAATTCATTCAGGTAGTAAAGCAAGGTCGAGGTGAACGTTTAAAAGATGCTCCGGAAATATTCAGCGGAATTGTGTGGACAGGCCAAAAAAGCATTGATTTAGGGCTAGCTGATGAAATGGGCAATGCCGAATATGTCGCACGGGAGATTATTAAGGCAGAAGTCCTGGTTGATTTTTCGCCGCATGAAGGTTTGTCGGACTTGTTCAGCAAACGATTTGGTCAAATCGTTTTTAATATGCTTTCCGACTATGTACTGACAATGCGCTAAGAGCACATATTTTTGTTTGATCGTATTTTTCAAATTACTCACTGAGCAGTTCTGTTAGCGTTCGTGCTGTTCCGGTTTGCCATGATGGCAAAATAAGACCAAAAGTTTTTGTCAGTTTTTCAGTATTGAGACGAGAATTGAACGGACGTTTTGCAGGCAGAGGAAAATCACTGCTGGGGATCGGTTGCAATGCAGCAGGTTGGATTTTGAGCTGGTAGTTCATGCGTTCTGCATTTTCCAGGATAAATTTAGCAAACCCATACCATGAAGTGCTTCCACCGGCAGTTAAGTGATATAAACCGGAGACCTCGGGTTTTTGCTTAACCATGCGCAATGCATGAGCGGTGATATCTGCAATTAGCTCTGCTCCGGTTGGTGAGCCGACTTGATCATCCACGATGGTCAATTTATCGCGCTGCTGCGCCAAGCGAAGTATTGTTTTTATGAAATTATTTCCATGAGCGGCATAGACCCAGCTGGTACGAAAAATCAAATGTGAGCAGCCGGAAGTGAGGATGTTTTTCTCACCCTCCAATTTAGATTTACCATAGACGCTGAGCGGATCGCAATCATCAGTTTCAAGATAGGGTTGACTGCTATGTCCATTGAAGACGTAATCGGTTGAGTAGTGGATGAGCCATGCGTTGAGTCTTTTGGCCTCTTGTGCCAGCACAGCAGGTGCTTGAGCATTGAGCGTATATGCCCGTTCAGGCTCACTTTCTGCTTTGTCGACTGCAGTATAAGCTGCTGCATTGACGATAATATCGGGCGAGATTAGCCGCAGGGTTTGTTGTATACCGGCGAAATCGGTCAAGTCACCGCAAAATTCTTCACTGCTTGAACTTAATGCGATTAATTCACCCAGCGGTGCGAGACTGCGCTGCAATTCCCATCCGACCTGGCCGTTTTTGCCGAATAATAGAATTTTCATGACTGCAATCCGGCGTAATGCGTTTTGATCCATTCCTGGTAAGCACCGGTTTGCACATCAGTTACCCATTGCCGGTTGTTCAAGTACCATTGGATCGTTTTTCGTATGCCGGTAGCGAATGTTTCGACCGGTCTCCAGTCGAGTTCGCGTTCGATTTTCGTCGCATCAATGGCATAGCGTCTGTCGTGTCCTGGCCGATCCTGAACGTACGTGATGAGGTTATGAAAATTTGTGTTGGGATAAGATTCTTCTAGCAGGCTGCAGATGGTCTGCACAATTTCAATATTAGGCTTTTCGTTCCAGCCGCCTATATTATAAGTTTCACCGGGAGTGCCGCGCTCCAATACACGCCGGATCGCGCTGCAATGATCGGCAACATAGAGCCAGTCACGCACTTGTTGACCATCTCCATATACCGGTAAGGATTTTCCTGCCAGCGCATTAACAATCATTAAAGGAATCAATTTTTCCGGAAACTGGAACGGGCCATAATTGTTAGAACAATTGGTGGTCAGTATGGGTAACCCATAAGTATGGTGATAGGCGCGCACTAAGTGATCGCTGGCTGCTTTGCTGGCTGAATAGGGGCTGTTGGGTTCATAACGATGTGCTTCGGTAAATGCGGATTCATCTTTTCTCAATGAGCCGTAAACCTCATCGGTTGAAACATGAAGAAAACGGAAACTTTGTTTTGCAGCCGATTCCAGCTCGCGCCAATAAGCATGTGTTGCTTCCAATAAGCGAAACGTACCCAGGATATTGGTTTGAATAAAATCTTCCGGACCTAGAATGGAACGATCGACATGACTTTCAGCTGCCAGGTTAAGGATTGCGCGCGGCTGGTACTGGGGCAGCAATTGTGAAACCAATTGGGTATCACCGATATCGCCTTTTACAAATATATGCCGAGAATCTTGAGACAATGGCGCTAGATTTTGTAAATTCCCGGCATAAGTCAATTTATCAAGATTGATGATCTGTTCATCCGATTGTGCCAACCAATCGAGAACAAAATTACTGCCAATAAATCCTGCGCCTCCCGTGACTAAAATCATGCAATTTTCCAGTTGAGTAAATCAGTAATCTGAATTCCGGTCTTGTTCATGCTGAATCCCACAGCGGTAAAATCCCCGTTTCTCCCGATTTTACTTGAAATTCACAATCGATGCCGATTCCCGGAACCCATACCAGCTGTTCGCCGCAGAACAGTAGCGGTAGGGTATTGCGTTGCCAGGGAGGGATGGATGCTTCTTGTAATAAGTTTTTCAAACTTCTGCGCGGGCGATTGCAAGCCGGCATGAAACGTTCGCCGCCCTTCCGGGAACGGACGGTTACCGGTGCATCTGATAATTTATGTTGGTTGATACCTTGATCCTTTACGTGTGTAAAGCGGATACTGCCGCTCAGATGCCGCAGCGCTAAACACGGTTCTCCTTGCCATGTGCATTGTTCCGGGTCTTGCGGTGAAGATTGCTTAGGCAGGATATGAACGGCGCCTTTGAAACAACGAATTTCGCTATGGCCAAAAACGATGTGTAGGCGGTTGTCCTTATTCGCGGACAAAAGCTGATTCACAATATCTTCCAATTTTGCCGTGCTGGGAAGTAGCGCACCCTGTTGCGACAACATATAGCGTAGGAGATTTTTTGCACGCGCAAAACTGAGCTTGCGCATGCGCTCGACTTGCAGCAAGCCGGAGACAACGCAATTTTCACTGTCCATTGCAGCCAGTTCGTCCAGTAATAACGATGCTTCAGACAGGTGACGGCTGGTGCGCAGCAGTGTTTTGGGATAACTGGGATAGCGTTTTTTCAGTAAGGGCAGAATCTCGTGCCGCAGGAAATTCCGATTGAAACCGGTGTCGTCATTGCTTTCGTCGTTGATCCAGGTTAATTCATTTTTATGAGCGTAGGCTTCGATTCTACTACGGGAAATTTCCAATAGCGGGCGGAGAATTTGCGGCGCGGTATCGGAATCTTGCTTTCTGATTAGCGGCATTGCGCTCAACCCGCGGATTCCGGCACCGCGAAATAATTGCAGTAACAGTGTTTCGGCCTGATCGTCCAGGTGTTGCGCAACAACCACGTAATCCGCATGCATACGGCTGAAGATGCGATAACGTTCTTCCCGGGCAATGGCTTCAAGGCTAACCCCGGCTTCTTTTTTTATTTGCAGAGAAGCTACGTGGATTGAAACACCATAAGCTGCGCAGAGATTGCTGCAGAAATTGCTCCAACCGGCTGCATTGCGGCTGATGCCATGATTTACATGCACAGCGGAGAGCGTAAAGGGTATTTGTCGGGATAATTGAGCGAGTATGTCCAGTAACACGACTGAGTCGATACCGCCGCTCAGTGCTATGGTGAGATGATCGCCTGGTTTGATATGCGCGAGTAATACTGCTTCAGCGTCACCTAGCAAGCTATTCGATTTTGACTTCCTTGAATGAGCCATATGCCATAAGCCGGTCCAGACGTTTTGCCAGAAGCGTTTCACTGGAATGATCCTGAGATTTACGCAGCGATTCCTGCAACACGGCTTTTA
This sequence comes from Nitrosomonas oligotropha, assembly GCF_900106555.1. Classification (GTDB taxonomy): domain Bacteria; phylum Pseudomonadota; class Gammaproteobacteria; order Burkholderiales; family Nitrosomonadaceae; genus Nitrosomonas; species Nitrosomonas oligotropha_A. The sequence continues at coordinate 141,893 of NZ_FNOE01000002.1, forward strand.
CCGATTGCATGATGGCCGGGTAATCCCGGTGAGCGCCCCCGATCGGTTCCGTAATGATGCTGTCGATCAAATTCATTGCTTTCAAGCGGTCGGCCGTAATACCCATGATTTCTGCGGCTTCCGGTGCTTTGTCGGCACTTTTCCACAAAATGGAGGCGCAGCCTTCCGGTGATATGACGGAATAGGTGGCATACTGCAGCATGTGTATCACATCACCGACGGCAACAGCTAAAGCACCGCCGGAGCCGCCTTCACCGATCACGATGCAGATAATGGGAATTCTTAATTCCGCCAGAACATAAAGATTTCTGCCGATGGCTTCGGATTGTCCGCGCTCTTCCGCATCGATGCCGGGATATGCGCCGGGTGTATCGATAAAAGTAATCAGCGGAATCGAGAATTTTTCCGCCAAGCGCATTAAGCGCAATGCCTTGCGATAACCTTCCGGTTTTGGCATACCAAAGTTGCGGTAGATTTTTTCCCGAGTGTCGCGTCCTTTCTGATGGCCGATCACCATAACGGTCTGGCCGTTAAATCGGGCCAAGCCGCCGACAATCGCATGATCATCCGAGAAATTCCGGTCGCCATGCAGTTCTTCGAAGTCGGTAAATAGATGCTCTATGTAGTCCAATGTATAGGGGCGTTGCGGATGGCGGGCCACTTGCGAGATTTGCCAGGGTGTCAGTTTTGCGTATACATTTTTTGTTAGGGATTGGCTTTTTGCTTGTAAGCGTGCAATTTCAGCAGAGATATCCAAGGCCGAATCATCTTGCGCAAAGCGTAATTCTTCAATTTTTGATTCAAATTCTGCGATATTTTGCTCAAATTCCAGAAAAGTGATTTTCATGTGGGCTAAGATATAATCCTAAAAACGAAATGATACAGGATTTGCGATTAAATCTGCACCGCCGGATGCAGCAAAATCTTAGTTAGCGCGACCTGAGCATTTTACGTTTTAATTCAACTTGTCTGTTCAATGGACATTCTTTTTCAATGAAATAAGGCCGACGGGCCGCTTGGATGACATGAGGGTTTTTTATGAACCGGCGCATTTTTCTGCAACGCATGAGCTTATTGGCGGTGTTACCTGCCGTTTCGCTGATGTGGCCGTTGCGGCTCGCAGCAACAGGTATCAATCCGGCGATTGTGCCGCTTAATAAGCCGCACGAAGCATGGCACGGATTAGTGGCTCCGGACGCTTACCGGATTTTGTTTGAAGAACAAACCGAAGAACCCGGCAGTAGTGAATTAAATGACGAAGAGCGAGACGGGACATTTATTTGTGCCGCTTGTTACTTACCGCTGTTTGAAAGCCGGAATAAATATGAAAGCGGAAGCGGCTGGCCAAGTTTTACGCAACCGATTGCCGGGCATGTCGGCACCAAACCGGATTATCAGTTAATTTTTCTGCGCACCGAGTACCATTGTGCGCGTTGCGGGGGGCATCAAGGGCATGTTTTTAAAGATGGCCCGTCGCCCAGAGGGGAGCGCTGGTGCAATAACGGATTGGCGCTAAAATTCGTACTGCGCACAGAATCATTGCCGGCATTGAGAAACTGAGAAATGGTAAAGGAATTGAACATCAGTAGGATAAAAACTATTTCCTTGGGTGATGTGACTCCGAAGAATTTTTTGCGTGATTACTGGCAGAAGCAGCCTCTGCTGGTGAGAAATGCTTTACCGGGCTTTAATGGCTTACTGACACGCGAGGAATTGATGGCATTGGCGTGTGATGGAGATGCGCAATCCCGTCTTGTTATACAAAGAAACGGCAAATGGCATCTCACGCATGGTCCGTTAAGTGATCATGATTTGGCAAAGCTGCCTAAAAAACAATGGACATTGCTGGTGCAAGATGTGAATCATTTTCTTGCTCCGGCGCGCGATTTGTTATCAAAATTCCGCTTCATACCGCACACCCGGCTGGATGATTTGATGGTGAGTTATGCCCCTAAGGGCGGCGGGATTGGCCCACATTTCGATTCCTATGACGTGTTCCTATTGCAAGGGATGGGTTCCAGGCGGTGGCAGATATCCGCGCAACTGGATGATGAATTTATCGCCGATGCGCCGCTCAGGATTTTGAAGAATTTTCAACCTGAGCAGGAATGGGTGCTAAACCCCGGTGATATGCTCTACTTGCCGCCCAAATACGCACATAACGGTATTGCTGTGGATGATTGCATGACATATTCCATTGGTTTCCGTGCTCCGAGTCAGCAAGAATTGATAACGCAATTTCTCGTTCATTTGCAGGATACTATTTTAACGGATGGCTGGTATTCCGATCCTGATTTGCAATGGCAATCACACCCGTCAAAAATTAGTGCTGCAATGCAATCTCAGGTTAGTTCAATCTTGAAGAAGATTAACTGGGAGCGAGATGACATCGAGGATTTTCTGGGTATTTATCTCTCGGAACCTAAATCACATGTTTTCTTTGCGCAGCCCGCTAAACCATCGTCATTGCGTGTTTTTCTCAAGCGAATTAAAGAAAATGGAGTGCAGCTGGATTTAAAAAGCAGAATGTTAAGCGGCCGTGATAAATTTTTTATTAACGGTGAGACTGTTCAAGTCGGCGCTGATGCATACAAGATATTGATTGAGCTGGCTGATAATTATGAATTGCCACCCGCTTGCGAAATGGATAAAGAAACTGAGGAAATTCTTTATCAGTGGTATGTCAGTGGTTATATTCTAGATAATAACTAAGCGCTGTCTAAAGTAAAGTTTTTGTTCAATGGAGTCGCTGGCTATCTTCTCTGTGGTCACTTATTACTGCACTGTATTAATTGAATAATGCAAGGAAATGAAGCAGAATTTTTTGAATCAAATTTGTATAATCGGATGAGTTCGATTATCCTATCGCACGCAAATCAAAACGAAGAAAATGGGAGATTGAATGTTTAGATTTTCACTGGTAATAATCGCTTTTGCTATATTGACATTAAGTGCTTGTGAAGGAAAGAAAAGTCTTGATGGTTATCCAATGGATAAACCACCTCCATCCGCTTATGGACCTAGAGATTCTGAACCTCAAGAATCAAAATAAAAAGGATTAGCAAATAGCAGAGTTATTGCGAAAATATGATCGCAGTAATCGTCAAAAAGCTGTATAGAAATGCGCTTTTTGAGTCACAGATTCTCGCAAGAAAATTTGTGACTTGCTGATTGATTATAAAAAGATAAATTTACTGGATTTTGTTGGCGGTTTGTTTTTTTGTACATCAATCAAAATCTCTGGTTTCCATTTTCTCACTGCTATACTCAAGTAACAGGAAATGGATTTGCAGAGAACAGGGATCATTTAGATGTCTTTATTGTCCGGATGATTAAAACCTGAATGGCAGATATGAATGGATTACTTTCGGCTAAGTAAACAGCTTGAAAGATGAGTTAAATTTATTATATACTGCGTTGTTATTTTAAGAACTTTTTATAAGGAAAATCATATGAAATATGCTCTTCTGGCTGCATTTTTACTATCTTTAACTTTATCAGCATGTGGTGGAAAACCTAGCCAAGCACTGCCTGAAACTGAAAAAGCAAACTACGAAAAAGTTATGAGTGGTGGAGAACCAGATAGTAAAAAATAATTCTTCTATTTGGAAGGAATAAAAAAACCGCCTTCGGGCGGTTTTTTTATTTGTAAACTTGTTTCTATTTTTGTATTTTTTTCTTTTGTTACTTTAATAAGAATAACTACAAAACTAACTCTTCAAGAATCTGATCTGGGCTTCATTGCTTTTGCTATTTAAGTTGCTCATGCAATAGCTTCAGAATGCGGCTTGCAGTGGCAGAGCCCACGGCTGTTCCATCATCATTCAGCAAAGTGACATTACTGGTGTTTGTACCGGTGTTGTGTACCTGGATACGGTATTTCTCGGCTTTCGCGCTATCTTTATCCCCGCTTCGCCAGAACATAATATTGGAAAGAATACCTTCGTCATCACCTTTTTTCTTACTGTCTTTGTCAGGGCTAACGTAACGTACAAAATAGATGCCTTGCTCCCGATTGCGATCCTCAACAGTAAAGCCAATTCGATCCAGCGCTAGGCCGACTCGCCGCCATGACCGGTCAAATGCTTCGTTAACGACCAGCGAAGTGCCCTCTGAGTTGATGAATGCGCGTTCCGTGGTCGAGCTTCTGCCGGTGGTTAACTCCAGTTTTGCCTTTTGTTCCTCGACACCGAAGCGCATCATCAAGCGGGATAGCATTTCGGCTTCCAAATCAGGATCGGCCGGGCGTGGTTGCCAGACTGTGCGGTTGAGACTACCACCTTCCAGTACTTCAGTCATACCGCGATGGCTGATATAGACCTCAGTGCTGGTGTCGTTACGTTCCAGCCGGGTGCGGAATTTGTCGCGTTCAGCGGTTGAATAAATACTATCCAGAAAGGTGGAGAGAAAAGTACGAATAATATCTTGTGGAATCTTGGCGCGATTCTCAGCCCAATCGGTTTCCATAATACCGGCTTCAGGAACTTCCATTTTGATGAGGAAACCCAGCTCTTGCCAGAATTCCTTAACCACCGGCCAAACGGCTTCGGGAGGCTGAGGAATGACCAGCCAGCGTTGTGTTCCGGCGCGTTCAATATGCACATTCTGAATGGATAGCGGTATTAAGGAGGAACTGACAGTTTTTTGTTGTCCGCCGCGTTCGTTGTTGTAGCTGGAGAAAGTGGTGCTGCCGGATGAACTCGCCTCGGGAATTGCGTAACGCTCATCAATAGCCGGTTGAATCAGATCGGGCGGAATTTCCAACGGCGGCAGTTTTCCTGCTGACTTGTAATCGATGGTTTTAGTTTCTGGGAACAGGTCGATCATTTTACAACCTGTACTTGCCAATGAAAGCGTCAATACCAGAGACGGTATGGTGACTTTCCGCCATTTCATTTTTGACATCTTACCTCTTCAAATCGTGGATATTGGCTGATTGCATTGCTTCGCGAATAAGTTGGTGGTACTGGCTGGATAAAGGCGTGAGCGGCAGACGGATTCCAGGGCCGATGAGTCCCATTTGCTCGACAGCCCATTTTACCGGGATAGGATTGGCTTCAACGAACAGATCAAGGTGTAAACGCAAAAGCTTATTATTGAGCGCACGCGCGGTATTGAGGTCGCCTGTAAATGCTGCAACGCACATGTCGTGCATCATCCGGGGCGCTACATTGGCCGTGACTGAAATCACACCATGCCCGCCCAGCAGCAAAAATGCCAGCCCACTGACATCATCTCCGCTATAAATGAAGAAATCAGACGGCGCGCGTTGTAACAGATCGGAACCTCGTCCGATATCGCCGGTGGCGTCTTTAATGCCGACGATGTTGGGAATCTGCGCTAAACGTAACGCCGTATCGTTACGGATATCAGCCACGGTCCGGCCCGGAACATTATATAAAATGTGCGGGATATCAACGGCCTCGGCGATTGCTTTGAAGTGTTGATACAGTCCTTCCTGCGTTGGCTTGTTGTAATAAGGCGCAACCGAGAGGCAGGCATCGACCCCCGCATTCTTGGCGTAAACCGATAAATCGATCGCTTCTCGTGTTGAATTGGCACCCGTACCGGCAATCACCGGTATGCGTCCGGCCACATGATCAACCGCGGTACGCATCAACAGATGATGTTCCTCAAAATCTACTGTTGGGGATTCGCCTGTCGTACCAACGATGACGACACCGTCGGTACCTTGGTCTATGTGGAAATCGAGCAGAGCGCGGAAGCGATCCAGATCCAATCCGCCTTCTTCATCCATCGGGGTGACGATAGCAACCAAGCTACCTTTAAACATGACAATCTATCCGGTAAAAAGAATACATTTTACCCGAATCTCGTAGTGTTTAAGTATATTCACCACGTCTCCCGGTCTATTTTTTCTGGCTGTTCATTTCCAATCCTATTTTGGGATTCACTGATAGCACGCGGTTATCCGCTTACACGTGTAAAACGGATCGTGTCATCGCTGAAATCAACCTTAATAGTATCTTTTGCAACAAATTTTCCTTCCAGAATCTCTTTGGCGAGCGGGTTCTCGATTTGCGTCTGGATCGCTCGTTTTAGAGGGCGTGCGCCGAATACCGGGTCAAAGCCTGCTTGCGAAATAGAAGACAAAGCGGCATCGCTGACTTCAAGCTTCATTTCCAGCTTGGCCAATCTTGCTTCAAGGTATTGTAATTGGATCTTGGCAATCGACTGAATATGTCTCTGATCAAGCGCATGGAATACGACCACTTCATCAATGCGATTAATGAATTCCGGACGGAAGTATGTTTTGACTTCACCCATGACAGCCTGTTTGATAACTTGATAATCGTTTCCGGACATTTCCTGAATCATTTGCGATCCTAAATTGGATGTCATGACGATCACGGTATTCTTAAAATCAACCGTGCGTCCTTGACCATCGGTCATGCGCCCATCATCGAGTACTTGCAGCAGCACATTAAACACATCTGGATGCGCTTTCTCCACTTCATCCAACAAGATGACCGCATACGGTTTTCTGCGCACCAGTTCGGTTAAGTAGCCGCCTTCCTCATAGCCGACATAGCCCGGTGGCGCGCCGATCAAGCGTGCGACCGAATGTTTCTCCATGAATTCAGACATATCGACGCGGATTAAATGATCTTCCGAGTCAAACAAGAATCCGGCCAAAGCTTTGCACAGCTCAGTCTTGCCCACGCCGGTTGGGCCCAGGAACAGGAACGATCCGTAAGGCCGGTTGGGATCGGACAGCCCGGCGCGGGAACGCCGGATCGCATCCGATACCAGCCGCACGGCTTCATCCTGTCCGACCACGCGATCATGCAGCTTTTGTTCCATCAGCAGTAGTTTTTCACGTTCTCCCTGCATCATTTTCGATACCGGAATGCCGGTCGCGCGCGATACCACTTCGGCGATCTCTTCCGCGCCAACTTGCGTGCGCAATAACTTAGGCGCGTTTGCAGCGCCTGGTTCAGCGCCTTCACTCTGTTGTTTCAGCTGGGATTGCAATTGCGCTTCCAGTTGCGGAAGCCGTCCATACTGCAATTCCGAAACTTTTTGCCAATCGCCTTTGCGGGTGGCCGCTTCGATTTCCAGCTTGATTTTTTCCATTTCCTCTTTAATATGCTGCGAACCTTGCACCTGGAATTTTTCGGTTTTCCAGATTTCGGCGAGATCGGCATACTCACGTTCTTTTTGTCTTATTTCTTCTTCCAGCAATTGCAGCCGCTTTTGCGATGCCTCGTCTTTTTCTTTTTTGATCGCTTCACGTTCAATTTTGAGTTGGATTAAACGGCGGTCCAGTTTATCCAATGCCTCCGGTTTGGAGTCAATTTCCATGCGGATGCGTGCCGCGGCTTCGTCGATCAGGTCGATTGCCTTGTCCGGCAGAAAACGATCGGTAATGTAGCGGTTGGATAATTCCGCAGCTGCGACAATAGCGGGATCGGTGATATCCACGCCATGATGCACTTCGTATTTTTCCTGTAAGCCGCGCAGGATTGCAATGGTGGCTTCCACACTCGGTTCTTCCACCAAGACTTTTTGGAAGCGCCGTTCCAGTGCGGCGTCTTTTTCAATGTATTTGCGGTATTCATCCAAGGTTGTCGCGCCGACGCAGTGTAATTCTCCACGCGCCAACGCCGGCTTCAACATGTTGCCCGCATCCATCGCACCTTCCGCTTTACCGGCACCCACCATGGTATGCAGTTCGTCGATGAAGACAATGGTTTTTCCTTCGTCTTGTGCGAGTTCTTTGAGTACCGATTTGAGGCGTTCCTCGAACTCACCGCGATACTTGGCGCCGGCCAGCAGGGCGGCCATATCCAAAGAGAGAACACGTTTGTCTTTCAAGCTTTCCGGCACTTCCCCGTTGACTATGCGCTGCGCCAAGCCTTCAACGATGGCGGTTTTGCCCACACCCGGCTCACCGATCAGCACCGGATTGTTTTTGGTGCGTCGTTGCAACACTTGTACTGCCCGGCGGATCTCGTCGTCGCGGCCGATGACTGGATCCAGTTTGCCTTGGCGTGCCCGTTCGGTAAGGTCCAGGGTATATTTTTTTAACGCTTCGCGGCTGCTTTCTGCTTCCGCGCTGCTGACTTGCTCGCCGCCACGGATGGCGTTGATGGCGCGTTCCAGTGCCGCGGCATTGGCGCCGTGTTGCTTGAGCAGTGCGCTGATCTCGCCTTTGTCCTGCAAACAAGCGAGCAGGAACATTTCTGAAGCGATGAATTGATCATTGCGTTTTTGCGCTTCCTTATCCGCCAGATTGAGCAGATTATTCAGGGTGCGAGAGATATTGACTTCCCCGCCTGCGTTTTCCACTTTCGGCAGACGCTGCACGTTCTGTTTGAGGCTCTCCAGCAGCGGCGTGGTATTGACACCGGAGCGTTGCAGTAAAGAAACGGTACTGCCATCGTCTTGTTGCAGTAAAGCCAACAGAAGATGCTGTGGTTCGATGGCCGGATTATCCTGACCAACGGCGATACTTTGCGCATCCGCGAAAGCTTGTTGAAACTTAGTGGTTAGTTTGTCAAAACGCATTAAATTCTCCCATCGTAGGTTGTTATTGCCTACGTGGGGGAAATGTGTGAAATTTCAAGAGTGGATTAACCGGCCGAACGGATGGCGTGAATCTTTCTATGGCGTGATGCGGGTTTAATGAGCATGTACTCGATTTCAGCAGCGGTGACCGGCTTGCTGAAATAATAGCCTTGATAGTGATTGCAATGCTGAGCACGCAAAAGATTGAGTTGTTCCTCTGTTTCTATGCCTTCTGCGATGACATCCATTTCCAGGCTGTGTGCCATCGCGATGATCGTTGCAACAATGGTGTGATCGCTTCTGTCGGTGACGATGTCGCGCACAAAGGTGCGGTCGATTTTGAGGGTGTGAATCGGGAAACGCTTCAGATAACTGAGACTTGAATAGCCGGTGCCGAAATCATCAATTGAGATACGAATGCCCATGGCGTTGAGACAATTGAGTGTTTCCACGACTTTCTCAATATTATCGATCAGCATACTTTCTGTGATTTCCAGCGTGATGTGGTGGGCTGCTACGCCGGTTTCATCCAAGATACGCGCAATATTATTGATTAACTCCTTATCACGGAATTGCCGCGCGGATAGGTTAATGGCTACTTTGGGGATGCGGTAGCCTCGCGCCTGCCAGGCATTGATTTGTTCGCACACCGTTTTTACCACCCATTCACCGATCGGAATAATTAAACCGGTTTCTTCCGCCAGGTTGATGAATTTATCTGGTGCGATCAGCTTGTGTTGCGGATGCCGCCAGCGCAACAACGCTTCGACACTGTGCAACTGATGATCCGGCATATCCATGATCGGCTGGTAATGTAAAACTAGCTCATTGCGCTCTAATGCATAACGTAAATCGAGGCCGAGCGTATGTCTTTCATGGGCTGATTTATTGAGTTCATCGGTGAAGAACTGATAGTTGTTCCGGCCATTTTCCTTGGCATGATACATCGCCACATCGCTGTTTTTCAGCAATGTTTCGGCATTAGCGCCATCGTCCGGGAAGACGGCGATACCGATGCTGCCGCAGATATGTAATTCATTTTTGTGGATATAGTAGGGACGCATCAATGCATCGAGAATTTTCTGCGCCACTTTGGCGGCATCCAGCGATTCCGCTATCGCATTCAGCACTACAATAAACTCATCGCCGCCCTGACGGGCCACGGTATCTTCGCTGCGCACGCAAGTCAGCAATCTCTCCGCGACCGCCTGCAACAGCAGGTCACCGATATCGTGACCGAGCGAGTCATTGATGGTTTTGAAATGATCCAGATCGATAAATAACACTGCCATTTGTTTTTGACTGCGTGTATCGTGAACCAGTGCCTGTTCGATGCGATCTTGCAGCAAATGCCGGTTGGGCAGTCCGGTTAGTGCATCGTGCGTGGCCATTTCGATAATGCGCTTTTCGGCTTCTTTGCGCTCGTACCAGCGGCTCAGATCATGCGCGATCGTGTCAATAAGATTCTGCTCATAAGGTAAGGCGAATGGAATATCCTGTGTATAGGCTACTTCCAATCGCCCGCATGCTTCTCCATTAGCGATGATCGCGGCGTTTATCGTATGAGTAAAATTGTCTTGATATCCGGCAGTGGCGAACTGTGTGCCGCCTAGTGTAATCGCAGCGGCGGCTATGTCAGAAAATTGCAGCGCCTGTATTAATGACCGTAATATGCTCTGGCAGGTTTTTTCGGTATCTTGATCCTGCTCCAGATAATTGCGCACTACATGCAAGCAATTGCTTTCTTTCAGCCGTTCGCTTAGGTCCAGATCATTTTGCTTACGTGCGGTGATATCCACCCACACGGCAAGGTAACGATCGATTTCTCCGTGAACGTTCACCAGCGGTACGATGGTCGAATCAACCCAGTAGAGCTTGCCCGATTTATCGCGATTGCAGACTTCCCGGTGCCAAGTTTGACCTTTTGCGATAGTGGCCCACATTTCGTCGAAAAATGATTTTGGATGCGTGCATGAGTTCAGAATACGATGATTCTTACCAATCAATTCTTCCTGCGTATAGCCGCTGACCTCGCAAAACTTTTCGTTGACCTGAATAATGTTGCCTGTGCGATCCGTGATTGAAATTAAGGCGAGTTTCCCTATGGCATTTAAATAAGCGGTCAGCTCCAATGAAATCTTTTCAGCGTTGTTTTTAGCTTGTAGCAATTCCTCATGCGCTTTGATCGAGGCATTTTTCGATTTAATCGTTTTGTGAATAAGCGGCTTGGTTAACCAATAAACAATCGCCATGCCGGCCAGAACAAGCAGAGCCAGATAAAATAAAATCGTTATGATTTGCTCGGAGAAATTGCCATAAAGTTCTTTTTCATCCATCTTGAGCACAGCGCCTAGGCCGAAGGCGACGGGCGAATGTGCCGCGACGACATCCATTTGCCGGTAATCCTTCGTAAATTTAACGCCGTTTTGTCCTTCAAGCGCAAAGTGTACCGGTAATGGTTTGTTGTGCATGATGCGTTGCATGCGTTTAAATTGACTTCCATCCAACCCGCGCACGAAGCAATTCATATCGAGATTACTTTCTTGGACCGGCGCGCAAAGAAGAAAGTCGCCGGTTCTACCGATCAAAACGGCTTCTTTGAATATCCTCGTAAGATCGGGTATGTGTTCTTCGGTTGTGATCCGGCCAATGACGTGATTCTTGCCATTCAGTACCGGAAGGGAATTACGGATAATGAACTGTTCTTGCCACAATAATATTGTGCGGATACCGGGAGTGGCGCTCAGTTCGATACCCGGATGCGCGTGACTGGAATTAATGCCTGCATCGACGATGAGATTGTCTTCGGAGTCATAGATTTTGATGCCGGAGAAAGACGTGGTTAGTATTTTTTCCGTGGTTTTTAGCAGTACGGCTATGTCTTCGTTTCCGGATTCAGCGGCATTAAGCTTTTCCAAACTTTCAATCAGAACGGTATTAACGGATATTGCCCGGCTATTTGCCAGGGAGTGCGAGATCTGATTTTCGATCAGTCTAACGGTATTCTCTAAAGTGGCACGGAGTCCTGAAGTGGCCATGGCTTCGGTTTGCGGCTGCATGACGCTGTAAACGGAGAAACCCGCTGACAAGATCAGGATACTCAGTGTCAATCCGCTGATAACACGAATCTTTTTGTCGTCCTGATTGATGAAAAAACGAAACATGTTTTGTCGTATGTCTATTGGCCGGTCAGTGGGTGTGGTTTCAGCGTAAGGCATGTATTATCGGTGGACTGACAATAGACTTAAGTCATATTTAAAGGGCATTTTTACCCCTTATTTTCAGTATGATGAGGCGGGATTTAGTCGGGTTAATTCTTTAAGGCTGGCGCTAACGCTCGATAAACAGCAGGCCAGCCGGGAAATGACCAGTGGATTTTTAAATCTATATTTTTTTCTTGTTAGGCTCCGGGTAAGGATAAAGGATATTCAGCGCTACGCTTTTGCCCGCCGTTTCGACGATACGCACATGTTCACGTTTAAATTGCCGCGCGTGGCGCAAACCGCATGAATGGGCGATCATGTTGATTTCTTTATTGACATTCCGGGCGTAGTTCGCGACCCGCAGATATTTTTCTTCCACCACTAAACCGTTTTGCAGCCGTTCGTCATGCGTAGTAATGCCGGTCGGGCAGGTATTCAGATGGCAGCGCATCGCCTGGATGCACCCGAGTGAAAACATAAAGCCGCGCGCAGTGTTGACAAAATCAGCACCGGCGCACAGCGCCCAAGCACCTTCCGCGGAAGTCACCAGTTTTCCGGCTGCCACCACATAGATGCGCTTCTTAAGATCGGATTGCAGCAGCGCATCGACGACGCGTGGCAGGGCTTCCGCGATCGGTAAACTGACGTGATCCATCAAGGTCTGCGGTGCCGCGCCGCTGCCGCCTTCGCCGCCGTCGATGGTCAAAAAGTCCGGGGCATATTCGAGTCCGCGGCGATTGATACTGTCGCACAGCTCATTGATGAAATTCCACCCGCCGATCGCTGTTTTGATACCGACCGGACGGCCTGTCAATTCTCGGATGTAATGGATTTTATCGAGCAGCTCGTCGATGTTGTTAATGTCCTTGTGGCGGTTCGGGCTGATCGAATCCTGATGCACCGGAATGCCGCGGATCGAGGCGATTTCTTCATGCACTTTGCCCGCCGGCAGCAATCCGCCCTTGCCGGGTTTTGCGCCTTGCGATAGCTTGATCTCGAAGGCTTTGACGACTTTGCTTAGCTCTTTCGCGCGCTGCGCTGAGAAATTGCCGTGCTCATCGCGGATGCCGTACTTCGCGGTGCCGATTTGCATGATCAAATCGCAATCGCCTTCCAAATGATACGGTGCCAACCCGCCTTCACCGGTATTCATCCAGCAACCCGCCTGCGCGGCACCGAGCGATAACGCCCGCACCGCCGGTTTCGAGATGGCGCCGTAACTCATGCCGCTGATATTGATGATCGATTTCGCCTCGAATGGCTGTTCGCAGTAACCTTCACCGATGCGTAACGACGGTGTCGGCAACTGGTCTTCTTCCTGAATCGGAAAGGCAGCGTTGACGAAAATAATCGAACCCGGCTGGCGCAAATCGTTTGTCGACCCGAAACCGACCAGACTGCCCTTATTCTTGGAATTCTTGTAAATCCAGCCGCGCGTGGCGCGATTGAACGGCATCTCGTCGCGGTCATTGGCGAAGAAATATTGCCGGAAATACTTGCCCTGGATTTCAAAAAAATAACGCAACCGGCCAATCACCGGGTAATTGCGCAGGATCGAATGCTTCTTTTGCGTGACATCCTGGATGAACCAGACGGCGATCAAACCGACAGCGGCTACGCCCAGCATTGCGGCAATACTGAAAAAGATCAAGTCAAAAGCGCTGGACATATGCTCTCCTTATTTCGCAAGCCAATCGCTATACTAGCTGTTCGATTGGCGGAAGTGAACCACTTGTGTGCACTATAATGCATGGCTTCATGGCGGTTGAGGATAAAAATGCTGGATTTACACGATGAAATTTGCGCTAATGTGCAACGCGCGTTGCAAGAGGATATCGGCAGCGGTGATCTGACGGCGTCGTTGATACCGGTTGACAAAACCTTGCAAGCAACGGTGATCAGCCGGGAAGATGCCGTGTTATGCGGGATGCAATGGTTTGAAGCGTGTTTTGTATCGCTGGCGGCGGACACAGAGATCGAATGGTGCGCCAAGGATGGCGATGCAATTCACGCTGGACAGACATTATGCAAGATCAAAGGAAATGCCCGCGCGCTGTTGACGGCGGAGCGCTCAGCGCTGAATTTTCTGCAATTGCTGTCCGCCGTGGCGACGCAAACCCGACGGTATGCCGATGCTGTCGCTGGTACCCGGACGGTGATCGTCGATACGCGCAAAACGCTGCCGGGGTTGCGCCTAGCGCAGAAATATGCGGTGACCTGTGGCGGCGGGGTGAATCATCGCATTGGCTTGTACGACGGGATTCTGATCAAGGAGAACCACATCATCGCCGCAGGAGGGATTCAACCGGCTTTAAGCAGGGCGCGCGAAATCGCGCCGCCGGGTGTGTTTATCCAGATCGAAGTGGAGTCGTTGCAGGAATTACAGGAAGCATTGGCAGCGGGTGCCCACATGGTGTTGCTGGACAATTTCACGTTGAATCAGCTAGCGGATGCGGTGACGTTGGCTCGCAAGCAAGCGGGTAAAGCTGTCATATTGGAAGCATCCGGCAACATTACCTTGGATAACCTGCGGCAGGTGGCGGAAACAGGGGTGGATCGGATTTCGATTGGTGGCTTAACCAAAAATATTCAAGCGATCGATTTGTCGATGCGCTTTGCCGAGCCGGAATAAAACGGTCGAGCCGGGCGGGATTGTTATTCGGATGATGGTTTTGCCGGTTGATCCAATGCCAGGAAGTGCGCCTGCGTATTTTCCGCTTCCGAAGCCGGTTCGAACCAGGCGAGATTTTGATGCAGTTTGACGACTTGCCCGACGATGATCAGGGTCGGCGGGGTCAAATGAGCGGCTTCCGCCAGCTCCGGCAATGTTTGCAGGGTGCCGGTCACAATTCTTTGTTTCTGCGTGGTACCCTGCTGAATGATGGCGGCGGGTGTGCTGTCCAGCAGGCCGTGCACAATCAATTGCTGGCATAGTACGGGCAGACCCAGGAGTCCCATATAAATCACGATGGTCTGATTGGGGCGGGCGAGATGGGGCCAGTCGAGATCGATACTGTTATTTTTCAAGTGGCCGGTGACAAAAATGCACGATTGCGCGTAATCGCGGTGCGTCAATGGAATACCGGCATAAGCGGCGACCCCCGATGCAGCAGTAATGCCGGGCACGACTTGAAAAGGAATGCGGTGCGCAGCTAGGGTTTCGATTTCTTCGCCGCCGCGGCCGAAAATAAACGGGTCGCCGCCTTTCAGCCGCAGCACGCGTTTGCCTTCTTGCGCCAGCCGCACCAGCAGTTGGTTGATCGATTCCTGCTGCAAAGTATGGCGGTTGCGCTCTTTGCCGGCGTAAATGCGTTCGGCGTCGCGGCGCACCATGTCGAGAATCGCAGGCGAAACCAGACGGTCGTAAACCACCACGTCGGCTTGCTGCATCAGGCGCATGGCGCGGAACGTCAGTAAGTCGGGATTTCCCGGTCCGGCACCGACCAAATAAACCTCGCCTTGCGGTGGCTGGTCTTTTTCCTGCTGCAAGGACTGCAACAAATAATCCTGCGCAGCTTCGTCTTGTCCCGCCAGTACCATTTCGCTGAACCGGCCTTGCAGTGTTTTTTCCCAGAAAATCCGCCGCTTTTCCGGGTGCGTGAAATGTTGCTTAACGTGCTCGCGGAATTTACCCGCCAACGTGGCGAGGTGCCCGTAAGCGGCCGGTATCATGGTTTCCAATTGCGCGCGTAAAAGTCTCGCCAGTACGGGCGATTGCCCGCCGCTGGAGATGGCGATCAGCAGCGGTGAACGGTCAACGATGGAGGGCATGATAAATGTGCAAAGATCGGGATTATCGACCACATTGACGGGAATCTGCCGCTGCTGTGCTGCTGCGGAAACTTGCCGGTTGGTGTCGCGGTCGTCGGTGGCGGCAATTACCAAAACGATCTCTTCCAAATGTCCGGGCTGAAAGAATTCAGCATGGTGTTTGATTCTGCCTTGTGCGTGGAATTCATTTAATGCGCTACTCAGCTCTGGTGAGACCACCGAAACATATGCACCGGTCTGAAGCAAAAGCATAACCTTGCGCGTGGCGACCTCGCCGCCACCGACGACCAAGCAAGCTTTGTTTCTGATGTTGAGGAAGACCGGTAAAAAATCCATGATGTTTCGACGAGTTCTTTAATCCCAATAATAAGGAAGCGCTGATCAATTCTAAGCCAAATACCGGCTTATGGGTTAATCAGCGCTTCCTTGAGTTGCGGCTATTTTCTACAGCGCTATCCGTGTAGAAGTTTTTACCGGGTGAAGGCTATAAGCTGGATTCCAGTTTAAGTATATCTTCCAGCTTGATGTTCGTTCCGGTTCCTTTGAACACAGTGCCTACTTTCTTCTTGTTCAGATGCTCGATGTTGAGGTTATAGACTTCTTTTGAGAGCGGGAAATATTTGACTTCCGTCACCAGCGCCGCGGCATTTTGCATATAAAAATTAACAAATTCCTGAATTTCTGGTTTTTCGGTGGACTTGGCGTTAATGTAGATGAATATCGGGCGCGATAATGGTTTATAGCTATTATTTTCAACCGTTGCAGCGGATGGCAGCACGCCGCCGTTGCCGTTGTCGATCGCGACGGCGCTGATTTTTTTGCTATTCTCGATGTAATACGCGAAACCGAAGAATCCTAACGCGTAAATGTCGCTTGCGACACCTTGCACCAGCACGTTGTCATCTTCAGAAGCGGTGAAATCGCCGCGGCTTGATTTGGCTTTGCCGACGACGGCTTCGGTGAAGTACTCAAATGTGCCAGAATCCGCGCCTGGACCGTAGAGTTTAATTTTTTTGTCCGGCCATTCGGGATTGATTTGATTCCAGTTGGTGATTTTACCTTGCGCACCCGGTTCCCAGATTTTTTTCAGTTCCTCGACGGTGATGGTTTTGCTCCAGGTATTTTTGGGATTAACAACGACGGTCAGAGCATCAAATGCGATCGGCATTTCAATATATTGCACACCTGTTTGCTTACAGGCTTCCATTTCCAATTCAGTGATGGGGCGCGAGGCATTGACGATATCAATTTCATTGCGGCAGAATTTTTTGAAGCCACCGCCGGTTCCGGAGATGCCGACAGTGACACGAACCGCGCCGCGCTTGGCGATCTGGAAGTCTTCCGCAACCGCTTCGGTAATCGGGAAAACCGTGCTGGAGCCGTCAATCTTTACGATCGGACTGGCGATTGCTGTTGTAATAGCGGACGCACTCAACAGTGTAGCCGCTAGGAATGTTCTGAAGTTAAACGAGGTCAACATGAATATGTTCTCCAGGTGAGTCAATAAAATGGTCATGAAAGATCGTGCGACCAGTGCGGTATCTTATTTCAGAATTGTTACAGGATTATGACAATGTCTTTTTTGTCTTAAGGTCGATGCACATGTGTTGATTTTTTGCGAATTTTTGTAAAAAATCTGCCGGTAAAAATGACGCCTGTATCAAGAATTGCTGGCCGTCTGTATGGTTGCAGCGATGCGCTCGGCCCAGTGGTTGATTTTATGCTTCGATTCACCTTCCACCATAACACGGATCAGCGGTTCCGTGCCTGATGCGCGAATCAGCACGCGTCCTTTGTCATTCAGATCGGTTTCGGCTTCTTCGCGTACGGCTTGGATTGCTTTATTGGCACTGAAATTAAACGGTTTGGGAGTTTTCACGTTGATCAAGCGTTGCGGGTAAAGCGAGACGCCGCGCAGGAACTCAGCCAGAGTTTTATTCGTATCGCGTAACGCATACAGCACTTGCAGAGCGGAAATAATGCCGTCGCCTGTCGTATGTTTGTCCATGCAGATGATATGTCCGGAATTCTCGCCGCCGAGCTGCCACCCTTTCTCTTGCAATGCCTCCAACACGTAGCGGTCACCGACATTGGCGCGAAGAAATGGAATATTCATTTTTTTGAATTGCGCTTCGATCGCCAGATTAGTCATCAAAGTACCGGCAACCCCGCCGGTCAGCATTTTATTCTGCTGGCGGTGTTTGGCGATAATATAAATCAGTTGATCGCCATCATAAATCCGGCCATTTTTGTCGACCATCATGAGCCGGTCGCCGTCGCCATCCAACGCGATACCTAAGTCGGCGTGGTGCTGTTTGACAGCTTTTTGCAATGTCGCGCAATGCGTCGCACCGCACTCCAGGTTAATATTCAGTCCATTGGGCTGTACGCCAATGGTGACGACGTCTGCACCCAATTCGTGCATGACGTGACCGGCGATATGATAAGCGGCGCCATGCGCGCAATCGACAACGATACGTAGTCCGCGCAGGTCAAGGTGATAAGGGAAAGTACTTTTGCAAAATTCGATATAACGTCCGGCGGCATCGTCAATACGCTGTACTTTTCCTAATTGCGCGGAAGGTTTGGTTTCGATCGGCGCATGGATGCCGCTTTCGATTTTATGCTCTATTTCGTCAGGCAATTTTCTACCTTCGGCAGAAAAGAATTTGACGCCGTTATCCTCGAATAGATTATGCGAAGCTGAAATGACGATCCCGGCTTGCAGCCGCAAGGCGCGAATCAGGTACGCGATGGCCGGGGTCGGCATCGGCCCGGATAGAATGACATCCACACCGGCGGCGCATAAGCCTGCTTCCAAAGCGGATTCCAGCATATAACCCGATACCCGGGTATCCTTACCGATCAGAACGGTTGGGCGTTTGCCTTGCATCAGATGCCAATCGGCAGCAGCGAGAACTTTGCCGGCGGAATAGCCTAGATGCAGAATAAAATCCGGCGTAATGGGTTCTTTGCCGACACGCCCGCGGATACCATCTGTTCCAAAATATTTTTTAGTCAATTTGAGTGGTGTTGTCTGTTGCGATTCGACGCGGTTAAGTTGATTTTCTGTGCAGCACAATTTTTCATGGCATTGTAGATCGCAAGCGCTTCCTTGCTTACTTTGACATCGTGTACACGTACAATTTTGGCACCTTTAGTTACTGCTAGCAAGGCTGCCGCGATACTTTCATGAATGCGGTGATCTACGTTGTTTCCGGTAATCGCTCCGAGCATGGATTTGCGCGACAAGCCTGCTAACAGTGGAACACCAAGTGTGGTCAATTGATCCAGTTGATTTAACAGGGTGAAGTTATGTTGCAGCGTTTTGCCAAAGCCGAACCCCGGATCGATAACCAGCCGGTCTTTCGATATACCAGCTGCTGCTGCTGCCTGGATGCGTTGTTGCAGGAAATCTTTCACTTCATGAACGATATTGTGGTATTGCGGGTTTGCTTGCATGGTTTGCGGCGTGCCTTGCATATGCATTAAGCAAAGTTGCACGTGATTGCTTTGTGCGACGGTTTCCAATGCGCCGGGGCTGCGTAACGCATTCACGTCATTGATCATGAAAGCGCCTGCAGCTATGGCGTGTTTCATCACTTCGGGCTTTGAAGTATCGATCGATATAGGAATTCCAGTATCGGCAAGCGCTTCCAGCACAGGGATAACACGCTTTAACTCTTCTTCGGTACTGACTTGCTGACTTCCCGGGCGCGCTGATTCTCCACCGATATCCAGGATATCGGCGCCTTCATCGATCAGATTCCTGGCATGCGCAATGGCTTGCTGTGTTGATAAATACAATCCGCCATCCGAGAAAGAGTCCGGCGTTACGTTGATGATGCCCATGATTAACGGGCGGCTGCTTGAGAGAATAAGGTTTTGCTGTAATGAAGGCACAATGCGTTAAGGAATTGTAGAAGTGAAAACGGGATACGATTTTTTAGTCGTATCCCGTTGATTTGGATTGCAGATGATTAGTCTGCTTCTTTAGCTATTTCTTGCGGTGCTGCGGGTTCCTTGGGTTCATCCGTTTTTACCGCAGTAGATGATCCTTCGGTTGCCACTGTGGAAGACATTGATTGAGGCGGTTTGGGTGGACGTGGTGGACGGCCGTCCATGATATCGTTGATTTGATCGCTATCGATCGTTTCCCATTCCAGCAATGCTTGTGTCATTGCTTCAATCTTATCTTTATTTTCTTCAATGAGTTTACGAGCAATCGCATACTGTTCATCCACAATGCGGCGAACTTCCGCATCAACGGTTTGCATCGTTTTTTCACTCATATTTTTATGCGTGGTTACTGAACGGCCGAGAAAAACCTCGCCTTCATTTTCACCATAAACCATCGGTCCAAGTACGTCAGACATCCCCCACTGGGTGACCATTTGCCGCGCCAATTCGGTAGCACGCTCAAAGTCATTGGATGCGCCGGTGGTCATTTGATGCATGAAAACTTCCTCAGCAATACGGCCACCAAACATCACGGAAATTCTTTGCAGAATTTCTTCACGTTCCATGCTGAAACGGTCTTCCGTTGGCAATTGCATCGTGACACCCAATGCGCGGCCACGCGGAATAATCGTCACTTTGTGCACCGGATCGGTTTTCGGCAGCAATTGAGCCACTACCGCATGTCCCGATTCATGGTAAGCGGTATTGCGGCGTTCGTGCTCCGGCATGACCATCGAGCGGCGTTCCGCGCCCATGAAAATTTTGTCTTTGGCGCGTTCAAAATCTTCCATGTCGACCAATCGCTTGTTACTGCGAGCGGCAAACAACGCTGCTTCATTGACCAGGTTGGCCAGATCGGCGCCCGACATACCGGGAGTGCCACGCGCCAGAATATCCGCTTTGACATCGGGTGAAAGCGGTACTTTGCGCATATGCACATGCAGAATTTGTTCCCGTCCACGAATGTCCGGTAACGGTACCGTAACTTGACGGTCAAAACGGCCAGGACGTAACAATGCAGGATCCAATACATCAGGACGGTTCGTTGCTGCGATTACGATCACGCCCATAGCACCTTCAAAACCGTCCATTTCCACCAGCAATTGGTTGAGCGTTTGTTCGCGCTCATCGTTTCCGCCACCCAGTCCGGCACCGCGTTGACGGCCAACCGCATCAATCTCGTCAATGAAGATAATGCAGGGTGCATGTTTTTTAGCTTGCTCGAACATGTCACGCACACGGGATGCGCCCACACCGACAAACATTTCAACGAAATCCGAACCGGAAATGCTGAAGAAAGGTACTCCTGCTTCTCCTGCGATGGCTCGCGCCAGCAATGTTTTACCAGTACCTGGGCTGCCTACCATCAAAACGCCGCGTGGGATTCGTCCGCCAAGTTTCTGGAATTTGGATGGGTCGCGCAGGAATTCAACCAGCTCCGCTACTTCTTCCTTTGCTTCCTCGCAACCTGCGACGTCGTTGAAAGTCACTGTGTTGGCTGATTTATCTAACATGCGCGCTTTGCTTTTACCAAACGAGAATGCGCCGCCATTACGGCCGCCACCTTGCATTTGCCGCATGAAGAAAATCCATACTGCAATCAGTAATAGCATTGGGAACCATGAGATGAAAATACTCATCAGCATAGATGGTTCTTCTTCAGGCTTAGCTTCAACAATGACGCCAGCCCTGAGTAAATCACTGACCATCCATGGATCAGAAGGTGCATAGGTTGTAAAGCGTCTGCCATCGGATTTCGTACCTTTCAGGGTACGGCCTTCAATGACAACTTTGGCAATTCTGCCTTGATTCAATTCAGAAATGAATTGAGAGTATTCCATTGGTACTTGCGTCGGTTGACGTACGCTGAATTGGTTAAATACGGTCATCAACACAAGTGCAATTACCAGCCAAATGGCCATGTTTTTAATTAAGTTATTCAAGATAGCTCCTTGGTTTGCACCTTAAAAATCATTGATTGGGCATTCTAACTCTATTTTGTCAAATAGAACAGAACAGTTCATGTTATAGAAATTTGCTATCAAACTATCATCCTACTCTTTACATTTGTCTTAATCACTGGGGGGATCCATTCATTTCTCAGCGATTTCCGGTGTTACTTTTTTCCGAGTCCTAATAAATATAATTCGTTGCTGCGATCACGCGAGGCTTCTGGTTTTCGTACCACAACGCTTTTGAATCCGGTGCGCATGTCGCGATGAAATTGCTCAAAATCCCTACCTTGAAAAACTTTGACTAGGAAATTTCCGCCATAGTTCAGTTGTTCCATCGAGAATGCCAGCGCCAGTTCAGCCAAATACATACTTCTGGCTTGATCGCTGACTACAATACCACTCATATTGGGCGCCATGTCTGAAATGACAAGATCCGGCTGCCGCTCCTCCAGATGTTTTCTTAATTCAAACAGAGCGCGTTCTTCCCTAAAATCATCCTGAATAAATGCCACACCGGGCAAAGGCGCCATTTCCAGGATATCTAATGCAATTACTTTTCCTTTCTGGCCCACTTTCTGGCTGGCGACTTGCGACCAGCTGCCGGGTGCAGCACCTAAATCGACAACAATCATACCGGATTTAAATAGATGATCCCGTTCGGCGATCTCAAGCAGCTTGTAAGCGGCGCGAGAACGATAACCTTCTTTCTTGGATTGCTTGACGAAAAAATCATTAACATGTTCTTTCATCCAAGCTTTGCTGGTTTTAGCCCGTTTCATCAAGTAAAATAATACGTTTAAAGAGAATTTATGTTAACACTAACAATTGCTCAACGGCGCGAATTGAAAGCGCAAGCACACGCGCTCAATCCGGTCGTCATGATTGGGAAGTCGGGGTTGTCGGCCACGGTTATCGAAGAATTGGAGCGCGGGCTTACAAGTCATGAACTGATTAAGGTTAAGGTTCAAGTCGACGACCGGGTCGCCAGGAATACGCTATTTGAAGAAATTTGTGAGAAGCTGAGTGCCGCACCGGTGCAGCATATTGGGAAAACTTTTGTTATTTACCGTCCCAAGCCGGAAGAGGCTGATAAAAAATCCACGCGTCCTTCCCAGAAAAAGAAACGTGAGCCTTTTCGTACCAAACGTAGTTATCAGAATTGAGTTTTAGCGGCATCAAATGTATTTAACATCCAATATTTCGTATTCACGTATTCCGCCGGGTGCCTGAACTTCGGCGATATCGCCCGCATATTTGCCGATTAAGGCGCGTGAAATGGGGGAGCTGATGGAAATTTTTCCATTTTTGATGTTGGCTTCGTCGTCACCGACGATTTGATAGGTGACCGTATCACCGCTTTGCAAATCTTCTAGTTCAACAGTGGCGCCGAAAACACAAGCACCGTCGGCGTTAATCAGTGCAGGATTAATGATCTGAGCGCTGGAGAGTTTGCTTTCCAGCTCGGCAATACGGCCTTCAATAAACCCTTGTTTTTCCTTGGCAGCATCATATTCGGCATTTTCGGACAGATCGCCGTGCGAACGCGCTTCTGCAATCGCCGCGATGACTGCGGGACGATGTACGGTTTTCATTTCGTGTAATTCTTTGCGTAGCGCTTCCGCTCCGGCTACTGTTAAAGGGATCGTGCTCATTGTGGTTGTTTGCCTTTCATTTTCATTCTGTTTCTTAATAATCAAGAAAAGTTAATTGCTTATGCCTTAAGTTGTACATGCAATTTCTGCAGATTATACGCTTGCAGTTCGCGTCTGTTGGTAATGCCGACACAGGCCGCACGCGCTCCCGCTAGCGTCGTATAGTAAGTCACTTTCGCCTGAAGCGCGGCGCGGCGGATCGAATACGAATCCTTTATCGCGCTGCTTTGATTCTTTACGGTATTGATGATTAGGTTAATTTCCCCATTTTTGATCATATCGACGATATGCGGACGGCCTTCCGCTACTTTATTAACGATGATAACGTCGATTCCCGCTTCGGTTATGGCGGCGGCAGTGCCGCGCGTAGCATAAAGGGTGAAGCCGAGTCCAGCCAGGTTGCGTGCGATTTCAATCGCGTGTGGTTTGTCGGATTGCCGCACACTGATAAAAATTTTACCCGATTCAGGTAAGCGGACATCGGTTGCCAATTGAGATTTGATAAACGCCTCGGCGAAAGTGGCGCCCATTCCCATGACTTCGCCGGTCGACTTCATTTCCGGTCCTAGTATCGTATCCACACCGGGAAGTTTGATGAAGGGGAAAACTGCTTCTTTGACCGAATAATACGCCGGTATCACTTCTTTGGTAATATTCTGAGCAATCAGACTATTACCCGTCATGCAGCGCGCTGCAATTTTGGCCAGCTGCAGACCGGTTGCCTTGGAAATGAAAGGCACCGTGCGCGATGCCCGCGGGTTGACTTCGAGGACGTATACCGTATCGTCCTGAATCGCGAACTGTACGTTCATCAGTCCGACGACATGCAGCGCCCGCGCCATATCGGCGGTTTGACGCCGCAGCTTATCCAGGGTTTCCGGTGATAAATTGAAAGTCGGCAGCGAACATGCGGAATCACCCGAATGCACGCCGGCTTGTTCAATATGTTCCATGATGCCGCCAATCAGCACGGTTTCTCCGTCGTAAATGGCATCGACATCCACCTCCGTGGCATTGGTCAGGAAATGGTCCAGTAACACCGGGGAATCGTTGGAAACTTTAACCGCTTCACGCATGTAACGTTCTAGATCGGCTTTTTCATGCACGATCTCCATCGCGCGGCCGCCCAATACGTAGCTGGGCCGTACCACCAGTGGATAGCCGATTTCCTCGGCGGCGATCAGTGCGGCTTCCGGATTGCGTGCGGTGCGATTGGGCGGTTGCCGCAATCCTAGTTGTTGCAGCATTTGCTGAAAGCGTTCGCGATCTTCCGCGCAATCGATCATATCCGGGCTGGTGCCGATAATCGGCACACCGTTGGCTTCCAGATCGCGTGCAAGTTTAAGCGGTGTTTGCCCGCCATACTGTACGATCACGCCATCGGGTTTTTCTACCGCGACGATTTCGAGCACGTCTTCCAGTGTCAGCGGTTCAAAATATAAGCGATCCGATGTGTCGTAGTCGGTCGAAACCGTTTCCGGGTTGCAATTTACCATGATGGTTTCAAAACCGTCTTCGCGCAGTGCCAGAGCCGCATGGACACAGCAATAATCGAACTCGATGCCTTGCCCGATGCGATTAGGACCGCCTCCCAGCACCATGACCTTCTTTTTACCGGTTGGGCGGGACTCACACTCATCTTCATAAGTGGAGTACATGTACGCTGTACTGGTCGCGAACTCGGCCGCGCAGGTATCGACGCGTTTATAGACCGGGTGCAGATTGAATTGATGGCGGCGCGAACGGACTGCGGTTTGTCCAGTATTAAGCAGTTTGGCCAGGCGCCGGTCGGAAAAACCGCTGCGTTTCAATTTTCGCAGCGCCAGATAATCCAGCGCTTCCAGCGCCGTACCGGTTAATGCTTGTTCCTGTTTGACCAAATCTTCAATTTGCGCCAGAAACCAGAGATCGATGTGTGTCAACTGATGCACTTCGTCCAGCGACAAATTGCAGCGGAACGCATCGGCGATAAACCAGATCCGCTCGGGGCCGGGGTTGGCCAGCTCGGTGTGGATGGTTTCCAGGTTGTCGGTTTTTTCGTCCAGACCGTCAACCCCCGTTTCCAATCCGCGCAGTGCTTTTTGCAGGGATTCCTGGAATGTGCGGCCGATTGCCATCACTTCACCAACCGATTTCATCTGTGTGGTCAGGCGATCATTGGTTTGCGGAAATTTTTCAAAAGCAAACCGTGGCACTTTGGTGACGACATAATCAATGGTGGGCTCAAAGGAGGCCGGGGTAATGCCGCCGGTAATATCGTTACCCAGCTCGTTCAGCGTGTAACCGACGGCCAGCTTGGCGGCGATTTTGGCGATAGGAAAGCCAGTCGCTTTCGACGCCAATGCAGATGAGCGCGACACGCGCGGATTCATCTCAATCACCAGCATCCGGCCGTCGTCCGGATTGATGGCAAACTGCACATTGGAGCCGCCGGTTTCCACACCGATTTCCCGCAACACTGCGATCGATGCGTTACGCATCAATTGATATTCTTTGTCGGTGAGCGTTTGCGCCGGTGCGACGGTAATCGAATCGCCGGTATGCACGCCCATCGGGTCGAGATTTTCGATCGAACAGACAATGATGCAATTGTCGTTTTTATCCCGCACCACTTCCATTTCAAACTCTTTCCAGCCAATCACGGATTCTTCGATCAGTAATTCCTTGGTGGGAGAAGTTTTCAATCCGCGTTCGCAGATATCTAGAAACTCTTCGCGATTGTAGGCAATGCCGCCGCCGCTGCCACCCATGGTGAACGAAGGGCGGATAATGGCCGGATAACCCAGCATCGCTTGAACCTGCATGGCTTCTTCCAAGCTATGCGCAACTGCGGAGCGTGCCGAGCCTAAGCCAATACGGGTCATTGCCTGTTTGAATTTTTCCCGGTCTTCGGCCATGTCGATGGCTTCGCGCGAAGCGCCGATGAGTTCGACGCCGTATTTTTCCAGCACGCCGTGTTTGACCAGATCGAGCGCGCAGTTCAACGCCGTTTGTCCGCCCATCGTAGGCAGTAGCGCTTGCGGCCGTTCGGTCGCGATGATTTTCTCAATCATGGTCCAGGTAATTGGCTCAATATAGGTGGCATCGGCCATTTCCGGATCGGTCATGATGGTGGCGGGATTCGAATTCACCAGAATGATGCGATAGCCTTCTTCGCGTAAGGCCTTGCAGGCTTGCACGCCGGAATAATCAAACTCACAGGCTTGGCCGATAATGATCGGGCCGGCGCCGATGATGAGAATGGACTGAATGTCGGTACGTTTAGGCATACTATCTAGCGGATGAACATGGCGTAATTATTGGGAGTGCGGGCTTTTATAGCGCTGCATCATGGCGATGAATTTATCAAACAAATAATCCGCTTCATGCGGCCCTGGGCTTGCTTCCGGGTGACCCTGAAAACAAAAGGCCGGTTTATCGGTTAACTCGAATCCTTGCAGACTCCCGTCGAAAAGCGAGACATGCGTGATCCGAGCGGTCGCGGGTAATGTGTCGATATCGACAGCGAAACCGTGATTCTGGCTGGTAATAATCACCTTGCCATTGGCCACATCCTGCACCGGATGGTTGGCGCCATGATGGCCGAATTTCATTTTAATGGTGCGTGCGCCGCTGGCTAAACCGAGCAATTGATGACCTAGGCAAATACCGAATAGCGGGATATTTTTTTGTAGCAAAGCTTGCGTGGCGGAGATGGCGTAATCGCACGGTTCCGGATCACCGGGGCCATTGGACAGAAAAATGCCATCAGGCTGTGCCTTTAGAATCTCCTCGGCCGGGGTTTGCGCCGGGAATACCGTCACCTTGCAGCCGCGCTGCACCAGTTTGCGCAAAATCGTGCGTTTGATGCCGAAATCAAAAGCGGCGACGTGAAATCTGGGATTGTCCTGAGTCTGGAAACCGGATTCGAGCGACCATTCGCCTTCTGTCCAGGTATACGGCTGGCGGCAGCTCACCACTTTGGCGAGATCCATCCCGGCTAATCCGGGAAATGCCCGGGCAGCTTGCAATGCTTTTTCCTCGTCGATATCGCCCGCCATGATGCAACCGGCTTGCGCACCTTTTTCGCGTAAAATCCGCGTCAATTTGCGTGTATCGATTTCGGCAATAGCGACGACATTCTGCTCTTGGAGAAACTCCGGTAATGTGCGGGTTTTACGAAAACTGCTGGCCATGAGCGGCAAATCACGGATTACTAATCCGGCGGCGTACACTTTATTGATGTTACCGGATTCAAAATCTTCCGGATTGGTGCCGGTGTTGCCAATATGCGGATAAGTCAGCGTGATGATTTGCTGGCAATACGACGGATCGGTCAAGATTTCCTGATAACCGGTCATTGCCGTATTGAACGCCACTTCGCCGGTATTGATGCCTTCAATGCCAATAGACACGCCACGAAAAATTGTTCCATCGGCAAGTGCGAGGATGGCGTGCGGTCGTTGTGACACAAAAAACTCCTTGGAAACTGACAAGATCTGGAAAATGGACCGGGGTTATTCATTGAAATGCCCCAGCTATTGAAGACGGAATTATACGTGAAAAAGGTTTATTTTTGTATGTATGTGCGCGGTTTCGCATGCTACAAAGTTGTTCATACATTCCGGATAATCGGGTGGGTGGGGTGCGCATTCAATGCTGGAAGGGGGAAAATAAGCTCCGGTTTCCTTGCGTTTGTTTGCAATGATCATCAATACAGAGATCGTCACTAGGGCTTTTTAAAGTAATGGTGGCGCAAGTTTTGTTTTTAAAACGATAATAGGGCAAAATTTGCCCATTTTTCTTGGCTGGTATTTTTGCAGTGCGGCCATTCATTGCGATCAAAACCAAGCAGGTTTTGTGCGCTTCATCGAATCAATATTTTAAGAACGAATAATCATGCATGTCTTTAAGTCTAAAATCGATAACTGGGTACTGGTTTGTTTATTGCTATCCGTCTCCGCCTGCTTAATGGGCGCATCCGTCCCGCTGACGGTCGGCGGAATAGCCAATTATGTGTTTGCGGCGATTATATTGATTGCGGGTGCTGGCTTCCCCATTTGGATCTATGTTTCGACCCGGTATATCGTCAGTGGCGATGATCTCAAGATCATCAGCGGTCCGTTTACATGGAATATCCCCATTCAATCGATCGTATCCCTAGAGGAAACTCAGGTCGCGGCGACAAGTCCGGCTTTGTCGTTCGATCGCCTGCAAATAACCTACGGAGAAGATAAAGTCATTATCGTCTCGCCGGTCGATAAAGAAAAATTCATACAGAAATTGGGTAAGGAAAAATTAATCGGTAGCGCTCAGCGGAACGGAACAGGAGCCGCTGCTAAGGATTCCAGAAAAAAGGCTAAGAAAAACAAAATAAACCGGAACAATCCATAAGTCATGATGGCAAGCGGAAAGGACGCAAGGGCAGGGTGCCGTCATACTATTTTTTTTCGGGATCATGCCTATCCATCATCACTTGCAAAATCCTAATTTAGATGGTTATCTTCGCACATTGATTTATCATTGAGGTAACCATGGGTAATACCAAGCAAACCAAGTCTCAACTACTGGAAGAACTGCAGCGATTGCGTTCCGAATTGGCTGCTATCGAGTTGATGACCGAGAAACGTACCCATGAGCTTTATGTTAGTGAGGAGCGGTTTTCGTTAGCGATGCGCGGCGCCAACGATGGACTATGGGATTGGGATCTGGAAACGGATGAAGTGTATTACTCGCCACGCTGGAAAAGCATGTTGGGTTATGCGGAGAATGAGCTGGCGAATCAAATAAGCACCTGGGAGAACCTAGTCAATCCCGATGACAAAATCATCGCACTGGAGAAAGTGCAAGATTACTTTGATGGCCGCAAGGATTCGTTTGAAGTTGAAATGCGCATGCGGCATAAGGATGGCCACGAGGTTTTTGTACTATCGCGCGCATTTCTGGTCACGCGCGCGTTAGACAATAAGCCGTTGCGTCTCATTGGTACTCATGTCGATATTACCGAACGCAAAAAAGCCGAAACCTTTGATAATCAATACGCCGAAATACTCGAGATGATTGCGATAGGGCGTCCCGCGCCGGATATTTACGATGCGATTGCACTCATGTACGAAGCCCGCCACCCCGGCATGCGCTGCTCGATGCTCGAATTGAGCGGTAATAAACTGCTGCACGGTGGCGCGCCCAGTTTGCCGCAGGCTTATTGCGAAGCCGTGCACGGCCTGGAAAACGGACCGAGTGTCGGTTCCTGCGGGACATCCACTTATACCGGGCAACGGGTGCTGGTGGAAAACATCGAAACCGATCCGAAGTGGGCGGAAATTAAACACATTGCGTTACCGCACGGTATGCGGTGTTGCTGGTCCGAACCGATCAAAAGCTCCAGCGGGAAAGTTTTGGGTGCATTCGGCATGTACTACAATCACCCCGCACTGCCGGACGAGAAAGAGTTAAAAGATCTGATATCCGCTGCCCGGCTGACGGGGATCGTCATGGAACGGGATCAAGCGCAAAAACGCATCCGCACGCTGGCGTATACTGACGAACTGACTGGATTGGCCAGCCGCGCCTCGTTTATGCAGCACATGGAAGAAATCACCAAATCCTCCAGCCGGCACGGCCGCCGCTTCGGGTTGCTGTACATTGACCTGGATAACTTCAAATACATTAACGATTGCCTGGGGCACGACGCTGGCGATTTGTTGCTCAAAACCATTGCAACGCGATTAATCCACACCTGCCGCGACATAGACTTCATTGCCCGGCTGGGTGGCGATGAGTTCTGTATCCTCATTGAAGAAGTCGAAGCGGATTACGCCGCCAATGTCGCGAAACGCTGTCTTGAGGCCATATCCCAACCGATCGGGATTTATTCCAGAAAAATCGCCCCGGCTTGCAGTATTGGCATCGCCTATTACCCCGATGACGGCGAAACTCTTTCCGCTTTACTCAAAGCCGGTGATATCTCGTTGTACACCGCCAAGGAGAATGGGAAAAATCAGTATGCATTTTATAAAGCCGAGCTGACTCACAAGGCGGAGTATCGTTTTCAAATCGAGCAAAACCTGCGGGAAGCCATCGAAAAACAGCAATTGTCTTTGGTGTATCAACCGCAAATCAATATCAAGGGCGGGGAAATTTTTGGCGTCGAAGCGCTATCGCGGTGGTATCACCCGCAATTGGGGCAAGTCCCGCCCAACGATTTTATCGCCACCGCCGAAAGAATCGGCATGATCAAACCGCTCACCGAATGGGTGTTACGCACCGCGTGCAGCCAGCTGGTGGTTTGGAAGCAAGAAGGTTTCCGCACGCTGCGCATGGCCGTCAATATTTCCCCCAGTCTTTTTCTGGACAAAGGATTTGTGCTGCTGGTTAAGCGTATCATCGATGAAGTTGGCATCGCGCCAGCCGAATTGGAACTCGAAGTGACCGAAGGCATCGTGCAAACCGATCCGCGCAATCTGACCATTTTTCAAGACTTGAAAGACCTTGGCGTGTTACTGTCCATCGACGATTTCGGCACCGGCTATTCCTCTTTCGCATCGCTTAAGCACCTGAAAGCGGATTACCTGAAAATCGACAAATATTTCATCGACGATATGCTGATCGACCAAAAAACCCTCACCTTGGTCAGTTCCATGATAGAAATGGGACAAAAACTCGGTTACGGCATCATTGCCGAAGGCGTGGAAACGTCAGAACAACTGGATATTCTCAAGAACCTTGACTGTGAAATGGTGCAAGGCTATCTGTTTAGTAAACCTGCCGCTCCCGCCAGCATTTCAGAATTTCTGAACAATCAAGCGCACAAGACGATTCTTGCTCAAGGCCGTGTAGATGAGACCGCGTAGTTGATTATGCTTTGCGGGTAGTGCTACTGCTGTTAATTCTTGTAAACTGTAAGGCCTGACGCTTTTGGTGTGCTTATCTTCTTGTTCGACGAATGAATCAACGCTTCCCTAATCGACAATTTTTAATTGGCATTCTGTTTTTGTGGTGTTGGACGTCGTTTGCCGCAGCGAATGAAAAAATTGTTCATGTCATCGATTTTTCCGGCAATTCGAATGGCAGTGCCGTTTCCTGGTTGGAGGAAAGAGGATTCGAGCTTCAGTTGGATGCAAAAAAATTAAACCCTAGATTTGAAAATGATGCCCTAGTGATCAGCGCGGACGGCGAGATGGCCGGATTGTTTGGTTTGCAGCTGAGACAACAGAACTTTATTCACAATGTTAAGCGGGTGGAAATCGTTTGGGGCGTGAATAAATATCCCCAGGGCGCAAATTGGAATGCGGGAATTAACAGTGTGCCTATCGCCGTGATGCTGTCATTTGGAACCGAAAAGCTTTCCAGCGGCTTGCCGTTGGGCATCTATGCAGCGCCCTATTTTTTGAGCGCTTTTATCGGCAAAGCTGAAGAACTGGGCCGTATGTATTTGGGCAAGCTATGGAAAAAAGGCGGGCGATATTTTTGCGTGGCATCCGGTGATCAGCCGGGTAAAGTGATTACCACCGATTTTGAAGTCGATGAAAAATTTCGTACCACTTTCAAACACCCTAAAACACCGCCGATTACAGGAATTGCTTTCCAAGCCAATACCAACAATACCCAAGGCGGCGCTGAGGCGTTTATCAAGAAGATTACTTTTTTATCGCGTTAAGCAGCAGGCGTTTCGTCTGCAAGACATAAAGCGTAGCCTCCGCTATTCAGGTTCACTCAAGAACTGGCCTTGTTGGGAAAATACCTCGTAAATCCGGTCTCAAGCCATTGGCGTGTTGTTGTCGATCGACGATTTCGGCACCGGTTATTCGTCGTTTGCCTCGCTGAAATACCTGCAAGCCGACTACCTGAAAATCGACCGGTATTTATTGACGACATGCAGGCTAACCCGAAAACCTGTACCTTGGTCAGCTTGATGATAGAAATCGGACGGAAACTGGGCTACGGCTCGTGGCCGAAGGCGTCGAAACTCCCGCGCAATTGAATATTCTCAGAAACCTGAATTGTGAAATCGTACAAAGCTATCTGTTTAGCAGACCAGCCGCCGCCGGCAGCATCTCAGAATTGCTGAACAGTCAGGCGTACAAGGAAATTCTCGGACGGCGCCGGTTGAATGAGGTGATGTGAGTGGTAATAGAAAGGATTTAAGCAGACAAAGCTGATATTAACACTCCATATATTTAATTCGCTTCCGGCATCTTTAATTTAGCTTGTTGCTCTTCAATTAATTTAATGACTTCCTTGTGGGAAGAGATTTCAAGTGACGATTCATCCTTTCCCTTAATGGATTGGATAATACCCCGCATTAATTCGTTAGTAGCAGGACCAAAACTTTCTTGGGTAAAGATTTTTCGAAAAGCAGCCAATCCTTCTTCCGTTTTGCACATTTGATCAATCGCTGCATAAGATTCAGAATTATCATTGTCATTTAATTGTGTGAAGCGATGTAAAATCAAATGAAGATAGATTTCTTGAAGCAGATTGTTTTCCCGAATGGATTTTCTTACTTGATCGGACCAAGTTTTAGTCGCTTGATTTCCTTGATTTTTTTCGGCGATAGATAGCACCATCATAGAAATAGACAATGGTAAGTTACTTGCAATGTCCTGAAAGCATTGTTCATAATTCGGAGGCTCTAATAATCGCAGCAGGCGTATCATTAAATCGCTGATACCATGTGCAAGTTCTTTGGTTAGCAGGGAGTCGCTAGTTAGTTTTTGTGAAATTTTCGTTAGTTTATTAATACATCCTTTAATATCCCGTTCGTCACACGAAGGTGCGTAAGTGCTCAACCAATTCAACAGAAACAGTTTTTCCTCGCTATCTGCACGATTCAATTTTTTTTCTAGCTCTTCCGGTTCCATCAGAAGTTTATGGATATCTTTAACTTCAGGAACTTCTTCAATTGAAGTTAATGAGAGTAAACGAGCTAACTGATCCGGATCAGCTATTCTTAAGTCATCTACACCATTTCTTGCTTTCTTTTCAAAAAGAAACAAACAGGTTTTGTTTGCAATTTGAAGATCATGTTCATTATCTTTTGGTAGGTGTTTTAACCAAGTATGCTCTGCTTCATCTTCTCTTGATCCAAGGGATACGCCCCAATCAAATGCATATTGCTTACTGATTAGATCACCTCGAAAGAAATGCCCAGTGAAGTCAGCCGAATGCTCAAGAACTGCTTTCCGAATTGCAGGAAAGCGTTGAGTAAGCGCTTCAAACGCGATGACGTCAGCAGTATTAACTTCACCCTTTGTAGCTGGTAGGCTGAGACAAAGACGGTTTGTGATTCTGATGACATCGCGGGGGTGACGTGATAGCTGAGTAAATAAGATGATTGCTTCTTCATAACGATCATTTTCA
This sequence comes from Nitrosomonas oligotropha, assembly GCF_900106555.1. Taxonomy (GTDB): domain Bacteria; phylum Pseudomonadota; class Gammaproteobacteria; order Burkholderiales; family Nitrosomonadaceae; genus Nitrosomonas; species Nitrosomonas oligotropha_A. The sequence continues at coordinate 175,307 of NZ_FNOE01000002.1, forward strand.
TATGACTGCAAGTCGATTTCGAGTTGCTTTAACAGATCTCGAGTTTTTTCGTCAGCAAATCGCTTGAGCTGCCGCCTAGATAGCGGTGGGAGCGGATAAGCAACTTGCACAATTTTTTCCAAATAGGAAAGGCCAGATTTCTCATTTTCGGTAAGGGCTCGGGCAATAATGCCCGGATCATAGGCCAGTAGGTAGGTGATTTGCGGAAAATCAGCTACCGCTTTGATTGCCTGAATCATGGTCCGTACTTCTTCAGCAGGAAGGCGATCAAGATCATCAATGACAACGATTATTGGGTGATCCAATTTTTTCAGTGCATTGATGACATCATTCTTTTTTTGTGCCAAATCCATGTCGGGCAATAGTTTTTTAATGTCATCAAGATTTACTTGTGCTGCTTCAGTGACATCTTCAGCTATATGGCCCGCCCAGGATAATGCAGGAATATATTTGAGCGGTTTTAGTAAGCGAACAAAGTTGATCAATTTCTGACTAGCATCGATTCCTTTTTTTCCTCTAGTGACTTTTTTACCAATCGAAACTGCAATTTGTTCAATTAGGGTTTCAACTAAAGCCCCGGTAGTGCTGACCATCCAGGGATTGAAATCAATGACAATTGCTTTCTGATTCGCTCTGAGATGCTTTGTAATAAATCCAATTAATGTGCTCTTTCCTGAACCCCATTCTCCTTCGATCCCGACAACCAATCCAGGGCTGTTGTTTGGTAGAACAAGAGAACAGGCCAGACTTTTTGCAAAAGGTTCGCGGCCGAATGCATCGTCCTCAGCAGGTTGATCATGAAGAAAGGTGGGATGTAATGTCATTGCAAAATCCTACTTGAAGTCACATTTTACGCAGACATTAACTATGTTCAGGCAAGGGAAGTGAGTATGTGGTGCGTTACGCGTACACCAACCTGCCTTTGGGTTCCGGGATCGGTTTGCCCAGTTCGCGAGCGGTTTCTATCCATTGACCGATGACGATTTTCACGTTGGTGACTGCTTGCTCGTAGGTTTCTCCATCCGCCATACAACCGGGTAGTTCCGGTACTTCGACGATAAAAGCGTGATCTTCCTCGCTCCAGTAAATAATTAATTCGTATTTAATCAATGTCATGTTCTCCCATGCGATACTTTGTCAATAGAATTCTAACTTGTTTGACCTGATACGGCTTTGCCTTACTGTTCTTTGGTTGCAAATTAATAATCTCTTCAATGTTCTCGCGAGTGAATAAGTGATGACTTCCTTTTATTCGCTCGATGAACCCTAACCGGGTCAATAATTGGCAAAGCTCGGAAAATGCAATGTCGTTGTCTGCACTTCCCATCAGGATTTTCATCCTGAGTTTTGAATACTTTCCCATTTAAATCGTCCCGATTTAATCAACTTACACAATGATTACTGTACGTAATATTGAGTTCATCGCTTATACGCAATCATCCCGCCACAATCTCAATCAACACCTCATTTGGATTCACCGATTCGCCTTTGACGACGTGCACGGCTTTGACAATACCTCTGATCGGGGCGGTGATTTCGGTTTCCATTTTCATGGCTTCGGTGATGAGTACTGGCTGCCCGGCGGTGACTTTTTGGTCGATTTTGACCAGCACGTCGAGAATATTGCACGGCATGCTGACAACGACGTCGCCTTCGTTTGCGGGGCTGCGGCGTTTGCTGGCGATGGTGCTTTTGACGGCGCCTTGGGTGCCGCCGTCGAGCACGATTTCATCGAGCGTTTCGACGACGATTTCTTCGGGCATGCCGTCGACCATGAAATAGAAATGGCGTAAGGATTCGTTTTTCGGACTGGTGCCGGTGACTTTGACGTGATACGACTCACCGTGCAACGCGACGTTGAATTCAGTTGGCGCTTTTTGTATGCCGCTACCCGCTGCTGACGCTACTTCCAGCGGTTCCGGCACGAGGTGGCCGGTGGAGCGCAGTTCCAGGAATTGCTTTCCGACTTCGGGAAACATCGCATAGCTCAGCACATCTTCATCGTTCAATGCCAAGTGGCCGATTTCCCGGCGCAGATGCTCGAACTCCGGTTTCAACAAATCGGCGGGGCGGCAGTCGATGATGTCTTCCTTGCCGATGGCACGTTTTTGCAATTTGGCATCGATCGGCGCGGGTGCTTTGCCGTAACCGCCTTGCAGATAACGTTTCACTTCATTGGTGATAGTGTCATAGCGCTTGCCGGTCAGCACATTGAGCACCGCTTGTGTGCCTACGATCTGCGATGTCGGTGTGACCAGCGGCGGATAACCTAAGTCTTTGCGCACACGCGGAATTTCCGCATAAACCTCGTTGATGCGATCCAGCGCGTTGCGTTCCTGCAACTGATTGGCCAAATTCGAAATCATGCCACCGGGCACCTGGAACACATGCACGCGGGTGTCGACGCCGGTGAATTCACTCTCGAAACGGTGGTATTTTTTGCGGATTTGCGCGAAATAGTCGTTCACTTCCTGCAATTTTTGCGGATTCAGTCCGGTATCGTGTTCCGTGCCTTGCAACGCCATGACCAGGCTTTCGGTCGGCGGATGGCTGGTGCCGCCCGACCACGATGACAGCGCTGTGTCGATATGGCGGCAACCGGCTTCGATGGCTTTCAATTGGCACATTTCGGCCAATCCGGCGGTGGCATGCGAATGCAAATGGATCGGCAGGTCGACGGTATCTTGCAGTGCCTTGACCAGTTCGCTGGTCGCATACGGTGTCAACAGACCGGCCATATCCTTGATCGCGATCGAATCGCAACCGAGCTCGGCCAAATCCTTGGCCAGTGTCACGAAGCTCTTGGTGTCGTGCACCGGGCTGGTGGTGTAGCAGATCGTGCCTTGCGCGTGTTTGCCGGATTCCTTAGCGGCTTCGATGGCGGTTTTGAGATTGCGCACGTCGTTCAGCGCGTCGAAAATGCGGAAAACATCCATGCCGTTGGCTGCGGCTTGTTTGACAAAAGCGCGCACCACATCGTCGGAGTAATGGCGGTAACCGAGCAGATTCTGGCCGCGCAGCAGCATTTGCAGCGACGTGTTCGGCAGCGCGGCCTTGAGTTTGCTCAGGCGCTCCCACGGATCTTCCTTCAGAAACCGCAGACAGGCGTCAAACGTCGCGCCACCCCAGCATTCCAGCGACCAGTAGCCGATGCTGTCGAGCATCGAACAAGCCGGCAGCATGTCTTCGGTACGCATGCGGGTGGCGATCAGGGATTGGTGCGCGTCGCGCAAAATGACGTCGGTGATATGAACTTTTTGCATAGGTTTTCCTTGATTAACCAATGAATCCGGTATTTACAGACCGGTATGCGAGGCCACGACCGCGGCGATCACGCTGGCCAGCACTTCAGGCCGGGGTTTATCGGAATATTGGATGAGATTCGGATTTTGTTCGACGAAACCGGTATTGAAGCGGGCGGCGCGAAACTGCGGATGTTTCAGAATCCGCAAATAATAGGGAATCGTCGTTTTGATACCGAACAATCCCATATCGCGCAACGTGCGCTCACCGCGCTTGATCACGTCTTCCCAGGTCATCGCGCTAACGATGACTTTCGCCACCATGGAATCGTAAAAAGGCGGAATTTCGTAACCGGTGTAAATCGCGGTATCGGTGCGCACGCCCGGGCCGCCCGGCGCGTAATAGCGCGAAATGCGGCCGAAACTCGGCAGAAAATTGTTTTTCGGGTCTTCGGCGTTGACACGGAACTGAATGGCAAAGCCGCGTCGGACAATTTCTTCCTGCTTGAAGCGCAATGGCAAACCCGCGGCCACGCGAATTTGTTCCTCGACGATGTCGACGCCGGTAATCGTTTCGGTGATGGTGTGCTCGACCTGCACGCGCGTGTTCATTTCCATGAAATAAAAGCGGCCGCTATCGTCGAGCAGAAACTCCACCGTACCGGCGTTGGTGTAGCCGACCGATTTCGCCGCGATCACCGCGAGACCGCCGATATATTGGCGCTGTGCTTCATCCAGTTGCGGCGACGGCGCGATTTCGATCAGCTTTTGATTGCGGCGCTGAATCGAACAATCGCGCTCGTAGAGATGAATTACATTGCCGTGATGATCAGCCAGCACTTGCACTTCGATATGCTTCGGATTGACGATGCATTTTTCCAGAAATACGTTGGCGCTGCCGAAGGCTTTGGTTGCTTCGGAAATCACCCGGGCGTAATTGCGCTGTAGTTCTTCGGCATTGTCGCAACGCCGGATACCACGCCCGCCGCCGCCGGATGTCGCTTTCAGCATCACCGGATAACCGATCTGCGCCGCGACTTTGAGCGCTTCGTCAACCGAATGCAGGTTGCCATCCGATCCCGGTGTCACTGGAATCCCCGCCGCGATCATCGCCTTGCGGGCTTCGGTTTTATCGCCCATGCGATGAATCACATCCGCCTCGGGGCCAATGAACGTCAGTCCGCGTTCTTTGCAGGCGCGGGCGAATTGCGCATTTTCGGACAGAAATCCATAACCCGGATGTATTGCATCGCAACCGGTCGCGAGAGCCAGATCGACCAGCGCGTGAATATTCAGATAGCACGCCATCGGCTCGCTGCCGATGCAATACGACTCATCGGCCTTCTTGACATGCAACGCGAAACGATCTGCTTCCGAATACACCGCTACCGAACGGATACCCATCTCGGCACACGCGCGAATGATACGAACCGCAATCTCGCCGCGATTGGCGATGAAGATTTTACGTAACATCATTTTTTGGGCCGCTTTGAAAAACGTAATGCCGGTATTCTACCTGATTGATTCCGGTTAAGGCGGTTGCGGTTAGGTTTGCGCAACGGCAGCCTGAGAAATGATCGCGTTTTTACCCTGATCATGGTCTTCCCTTGCAGCCGCTCGCATCATTTTCCCGGGCTTCTTTGGGCCGGAGTTTATTTTTAAAATGGTATCATCGCATCCAGCGAGAATAACCACTGATCCTTTTTGCCGTCGAAAGGGTGAAACGCCATGTCGATGCTGTCCGTCCGGTCGTAGCGGATATTCTTGCGGATATTGAGATTGCGCATCGGCTTCCAGCCTTTGTTCCAGTGCATCGCCGGTTTCCAGTTCATGCCCGCGGTAACGGCGTAATAATCCGCGGGCGCGCTCACGAGAGGAATATTGCCGGCGTAACTAACGCCCTTGTTATTCATCGCCGACAGAATGCGGTAAGGGGAGAACACCCGCCAGCCGTTGCGGTCGTGAAACCGTTCGGCGCGAATGCCGATCGACAGGTTTTTTTTCAGATCGTAAGTCAGGTGGGTATTGATGCTATACCAGGCGGCGTTGCGGATTCCTTCGGGTAGATTGATGTCGGCCGCCCAGCCGTTGGTATGCTGCAATACGCCGTGCATCTTGGGTGTGAACCAATGTTGCAGCACCACGCTGTACATCATCCAAGGTTGATTTACCGCCGTTTGGCCGTAGGTGCCGCCCAATGCCATACTGGTTCTTTTATCGTCGCTGCTCCATGATAGGTTGGCCAGTCCGCCCCAGTTGTCGAGCTGTTTGTCAAAGCCGCCGTCCCATCCGCCGGTGGCGCTGCCGGTCGTCGCCGCGCCCTGGATGGTCCAGTTTTTATCGATATTGTAAGTGCCTAGAAAACCGGTATGCGTGAACGGTTCGCCGCTGTTCAGAATATAAGCGCGGGTGTAAAAGAAATTGTCGGGCGCGGGGACGCTCTCATAACCCAGCGGAGTATAAAAATGCCCCGCCTTGATGTTCAAGCCGTTGCCGACCGGTACGTGCGCCTCCAGATAGGCTTGCGGCAGCGCAATGCCATAGGTGCGCGTCGACTTGCAGCAGAGATTCAGATCCCAGTTGCCCCGTTCCGACGGTTCGCCGGTATTTTCATCGAATGCGGAAATACCAAAAGCCTGCGTGTAAATGGCGTCGGTTCCGAACATGAAATCGAAACGGCCGCCAAGGCTCCAATTCGAAGTTTCCGTATCGACGCTGCGTTCGATGAAGAGATTGAGCTGATTTAATTGAAACCGGTTGGCGCGATCGGCGAAAGTAACCGTGCCGTTGAAACCATCCGACGGATTATTGGCATTGTAGGTTGCCCCGCCATTGATCCAGCCGCCGATTTGCAGGCCGCTGCGCTTGTATAATTCCGGTAAGCTGTTGGCAAAAGCTTGGTCAACGATGATGATCGCCGATAAAACCATGCCGAGTACTGTACTGATCGTTTTAATGTGGTCATTCATATTGTTTCCTGATTTTGGATCACGATAACGTAGAAGTTGTTGAAAAGCTGATGCATCGCGCTTTAAAGCGTTCAAATCGAGCGCATAACACTCAATGATTTTTCACAAACTTGCGTTTTTTGCTTGATTCCGTCTTGCTGGATCGTTTGTTGGCTTCTTTCTTCAGAATTGCCCAAGCTAAAGTGATCGCATTGTACCTTAATGCGGTTTATTATTGAGATAATAGGGTAAAAAATTGATTATAATTAATAACATAGAGTGCATTGTGTGGCAATAAAGAACTATATTCCGACGGCTAAAATAGTACATGGGAAACCATGAAAATAGCGATGGCGAGCAGCGGAGGAGTGCTCAGGTTTGCAGTAGGCAATAAGTTTATGTGTATTTGAATGCGGTTCTGTCTCGTTTTTCTTGTGATGTGCTTTATCTCGTCAGGAGGCTGCCCAAACTTTTTAATTTCGCTTCAACTGATCAATTAACATTTGACGGATATCGGTGTTTTCTCCCCGATTAACAATGACGAAATCCGGATTACCTGGTTTCAGATAGTCTAAACCATGGTCTTTGCCGGAAGCGAGGAAGTCGTTGATCGCCAGTTTGTAGGTTTTTTTCGCATCGATTGGGGTGCCGCTGATTTGCCAGGCGCCGTTCACTTGTTGGGTATTGGCGGATTGCAGGAATCCGCCCGCGCCGGAATTTGCCATGCCTTGGTTCAGCACTTTGATGAGCAGACTGCCTTTGATCGTAGCCAGTTGCACTTTGCCGCCGAACGGTAGCACCCGGATGACGTCGTAGACGGTGATTGGACCGGCAGGCAGTACGTCGTCGATGCGGATTGAACCGCTGTTGTACAGCGAAAGCTCGGCTTCGGGGTAGGGGCGTAGCAGGCTTTTGGCGATCAGTTCGGTCAAATTGGTTTTACGGGTGCGCACATTGGATTCGAGTCCGTCCAATGCTTCGGTGGTGGTCGTGACCACGGCTTCGGGCTCAAACCCTTGTTGCCGGAAGGCATCGAAGGCGATGTTCATCCATTTATCGACTACGGTTTTGACTGCGGGATCTTCCGTCAGTGTGTCATTGATCGGGACAAATTCGGGTTTGACCTGGGTTTTTCCGGTTTTCGGATCGAAATGAAGATCGACCACGTAAACCGAGCGTACATTGGCGTCGCCTTTCAGCAGCGGCGTGAAATTACCGCGCCAGTTTTGATAGTTGACATGTTCATGCCCGCCCAGCAGTAATCCGATTTGCGGAAATTTTTGCAGCAACTCGATGTCGTCGTCGATGGCTTGATGCGTCAGGGCGACCACAAAATCGGTTTGTCCGCTGAGTTGTTTGATTTGATCGGCGGTGGCTGCGATGGAGTCGGAATAACGCACATAACCCGGATTATTGGCCGCCAGCGTCAAGCCGAACATGCCGATTCTGAAGGTTTTCCCGCTTTTTTTATCCGTAACAGGAATCACCAGATTCTGTTTTATACCGGCATAAGGCTGACCATCCGCGGCAAACACATTGCTCGATACCCAGGTGAATTTTGCTTCTTTCATGCGCTGGTTGAATTGATTTTCTTTGACGTCGAATTCGTGATTGCCGAAGGTGGCATAGTCGAGTTGAAAGTGATTCAGCACATCGACCATTTGCCGCCCGGCGAGCCGGTCGCCTTCATATTGGGCGGTGCCGATCGCGGACGGACTGAACAGATCGCCACCCAGGGTGGTGATGGTATTCGGGTTGCGCGCCAGCAGTTGCTTGCGCAGCGTGGCGACCCGTGCAATGCCGCCTTCCTTGCCGCCGCTGACCGGGGTGATTTCGTAAATATCGTTAAAATGCAAAATGGTTACATGAATCCGGTCATCATCAGCGGGCGCAGTGGGTGCTGTGGCGTACGCAGTCAGCGCAAAGACAATAATGACCGAGAGTAAAACGGCGAATGGTTTTTTCATGATAACCCTCTCTATTTTGATAGTTGCTGTATTTAAAGTGTCGCTCAATGCCAGTCATGACTTATAGCGAGAAACCCGCTGTTGCCAATTCGCTTCCCCATCCGGGCGCTTGAGTTGCTGGCAAACGGTTTTAAACCGGTGCAGCGAAAAAGCTAATGCGATTCCTTAAGGTTATACCGTAAAGTTACTATTTGTATCAAATATGTTTCTGAGATGTGCGAGTATTGCTATGATCAGCAATGGATTGTGCATATAATCGGGAACTGCCAATAAGAAAAATACAATCCGCCAAGATTGAGCTTTAGCGTCAGGCGCACGGGCCTCGAGAAGAAATAATCCAAAGTCAGGTAATGTAAGGAGCAAGAGTTTACGGGTATTAGTAATGCACATTGTCCTAACAATGCTGATTAAACAAATTCAAATGAAAGGGGATTTATCGTGAAACAATATTTCATTTTGTCAGAAAAACGATCTTTATTTTCTTATGCCGCCTCGATGCTCTCCATCGGCATACTATCCGCTTGCACCCTTATCCCGGGAAACGAACCTGATGATCGCCACGCATCTGCTGTTGAGAACGATCATCTTGGCGATAGCTATACAAAGGTCCAATACCTAGATCAGGGTTGGAATTCTGCCGAGAGTTTGTGGTTTTACTACACCACACAGGGATCAAACTTGATGCCCTATGATTTCTTTTTGGCGCTGGAGAAGCCGGGACAGTCCCAGCTTTTCCGTTCCGATGAGAATATGAATTTTTACCGCTACTTACCTCAGAAGGCTTCATCGATAAACCCTGATGCACTGCCGGTCGGTTGGGTTAAGGATAAATACAAAGGCAAAGAATATGTCGGTTTGACTTGCGCGGCTTGCCACACCGGACAGATCAACTATAACGGTGTAGGTATCCGTATTGATGGTGGTCCGGCCAGCGCGGATATGGAAAACATCATGATCGATCTGGCCAAAGCCTTGAAACATACGCGTGAAGATGCGGAAGCTAAGCAGCGGTTTGTCAAAAATGTATTAGCCAAGGGGAATTACAAGTCGGAAGCTGATGTGCTTGCTGATTTAAGTAAGTATGAACAGCGCATATACAGTTATACCTATATCAATGCAAGTCAAACTTCTTATGGCTATGCACGGCTGGATGCCTTCGGACGCATATACAATCGTGTGCTTGAACATACCATTAACGCAAGAGAGCTGAGAGAGATACTGAGCGACCGGAAGATAATGGATGATAAAGTGATGACGAAGGAGCAAATCGATGAAATCCTGGCAAAAATTGATAATGTGATCACGGGAGAGCAGCGTGATCATTTGATGGAGCGTCTGAGTAAGTATCTGACCTTTGAGCAAATAGCGCTGTTGAATAATGAGATTTTCAATCGGCCTGATGCACCCGTTAGCTATCCTTTCTTATGGGATATTGCGCAACACGATTATGTGCAATGGAATGGGATCGCTGACAATGCCGGGCTGGGGCCGATTGGCCGGAATACCGGTGAAGTGATTGGTGTATTTGGCACGCTTGACTGGAAAGAAGAAAAAGGAACGTCATTGACATCGATTCTTTTCCAAGGCTCCGGTAACACGCGAGTCAAATTTGATTCTTCCGTTGATGTGCAAAACTTGCACAGAATTGAATCGCACTTGAAGAAATTGAATTCTCCGGTATGGCCGCAAGAAATTCTAGGAAAAATCAATGAGGAGCAAGCTGCAAAAGGCAAACTATTATTCGATGAATATTGTGCGGCCTGCCATGCCAGAATTGATCGTGACGATCCAAACCGGCGCGTCGTCGCTCATATGACGAAAGTCAGCGCGATAGGAACGGATTCCACGATGGCAGAGAATAGCTTCAAATATCAGGGTTATTCCGGCATTTTGCGCAACCAGTATGTAGGACTTGAAGTGGGTAATATTTTGCTGGATAAGGAAGCGCCCGTTGCAGCTTTGCTGACTCAAGCAACAAAAAATGTAGTGGCTACTCCTGATCCCGATAAGTGGTTTTTCCAACGTTGGACGGATTGGGCTGCCAATCTCGTAACAGCCTATGCGGAAAATGAGATTAAATCCTCAATCAAAAATGGTAACTATGATCCGGATACTACAGTCAATCCATTGGCCTCACTTAATGCCTACAAGGGACGGCCTTTGAATGGAATCTGGGCAACCGCGCCGTATTTGCACAATGGTTCTGTTCCATCATTGTATGATTTGTTATTACCCAAAAAGCGTGAAGGTGATCCGGAAGATGGGGAATACCGTCCTGATCAATTCGAAGTGGGTTCACGCGAATTTGATCCGGTCAAAGTGGGATTAAAAAGTAGCGGATATAAAAGCTTTACTTTTGATACCAGTTTTCCTGGCAATAGCAACGCCGGGCACGAATATGCATCCGGCAAAACAGCGCAACCGAATGGTGTAGTTTTAAGACCGCTGAATAAGGATGAAAAACTCGACGTGCTGGAATATCTCAAAACTTTGTAATATCTGGACACTCTTGAGTAATCATTCTTAACTTGCGATTCCCCGTGGTCTTGCCACGAGGATGTTTATTGAACAAGGAGTATTGAAATGAGTACAAACTATCTTGAACGGTATGATGCGACTCCCGATACGGAAAAATTTCCCTTGGTACGCCGCTGGATGGATACAGAACCTTTACCTTTCTTTAAGGAATTGCGCGCTAAGCGTCCGATCCTGGTGACGCCGGATTGCACCTTGGTGACCCGGTTTGACGATGTCAGGGAAATACTGCTGATGTACAAAGTATTCACCGTTAAGCCGTACGTTCCAAAAATGGACAATTACCTTATGGCGCATGATGACGATGCACTGCATACCCGTGAGAAATCGCTGATGCAATTTATGCTGAATCGTGATGATTTGCCCAGAGTGCGCAATATGGTTGCAGATATTGCCGGTGGCATTCTCGGTAATGCCAGTGGGCAGATCGAAGTTGTGAATAAATTTTGCCGGATGGTTCCCGCGACATTGGTGCAAAAGTATTTTGGACTGACGGGCGCTAATCGGGAAGACTTGATCGAGTGGTCGTATTGGAATCAATACGATACGTTCCATAATCAACCATTCGATTTATTGCCTCCGGAACTGTCAAAACGCATTATCGACCGGCATAATGAAACTTCCAAAAAGCTGGGAGACTATATCACGATGCTGATTGCGAAACGGTTATTGGCAGTGAAACTCGAGAAATTGACGTTTTCAACAATCGTCAGATTGGATGATGATATCGTCACTCGGATGCTGCGCACCAGTTTTGCGAAAGAATTGGATTTTGATATCAAACGGCTGGGTGTGAATGCCGGCGGCTTGTTGATCGGTGCGATCGAGACCACTGCGCAAGCCGTAGCGCAAGTGCTGCAATATTTGTTCCAGCATTCGCAATGGCTGGCGGCGGCTAAAGCGGCTGCACAAAAGGAAGATACAACCGAGTTCGACGGTATCGTGTGGGAAGCATTGCGTTTTGTTCCGATCACGTCGTATTTGTTCCGCACTACGGTGAGCGATTACACGGCTGCGAAAGGAACAGACCACGAAACGGTTTTGCGTGCCGGTACTTATGTTTTGCCGGTGACGTTATCCGCGACGTTCGATGAGCGGGCATTTGAGTCGCCGGATGAGTTTATTCCGCAGCGCAATTGGTATAACTATTTTCACTTCGGATTCGGTAACCATGAATGCCTGGGGCGTTACGTGGGTATGGTGATGATTCCTGAAATGGTTCGGCAAGTAATGCTGAAGAAAGATGTGGAGCCGAAAGGGGATATAGACTACAAATCCGGACCGTTCCCTGAAGCATACGACCTTTCCTGGGCAACAGCGTAGGTCATTGGTTTTGTGGTGGTTAAAGTGTGCAGAGCTGGTGAGATAGGTTGGACAGGGTGTCCGGATCAGTGTTCTCTCTGTACTGTGTGTAAGTAATTTCTTCTCGCATGATAAAAAGACAGCGCTCTATAGCCTCAGTTGCTTGTGATTTTCAACTATAGAGCACTGTCCACCCTCTAGCAAACTTTAGTAACTCGATTTTTCTTCAGTTGATCTGGCTTTTCCGCCGCCTTCCTGATCGCCCGATGGTATTTGATGGAAAGGCTGAATGGTTTTACCGTAAGCATCCGGATCAGGTGATTCCGGCGCTGTAGGCTTCCCACCGCAGGCAACTAGAACTAAAACCGCCGATACTGCTAAAAATTGTGTAATTCTCATATAGAACCTTCTGAATGTTATTTGTAATTAATTTTGTATGACGACGATTCGCAGAATACCGTTTACAGTTACGCGAAATATTGATCTTGATCAAATTAAATTCACCTTGACATCAAACACCTGCAGGCAATCCGAATCCAAGCGATAACTTATGCTGGGAATGTAATCAGTGGCGCAGATCGGAATACGCTTTTATCAATCATTGAATGATTTTCTTGCACCCGGTCTCGGTGATACGGAGATTATTTACAACTTAGAGCGAAAAGCTTCGATTAAGGACATGATCGAATCTTTCAATGTGCCGCACCCAGAAGTTGAACGAATTGTGGTAAATGGTATTGCAGTAGATTTTAACTATACTGTGCGGGATGGAGATCATATCGAGGTTTTCCCGGCGGGTGAAAATTTCAACGGTATACCGGTACTGCAACTGAGGGTAGCGTTATCGCTACCACCGCTATTCTTGGTCGATAGCAATCTTGGGAGATTAGCACGCTATCTGAGGTTGCTCGGATTCGACTGCCTTTATCGCAATGATTACGACGATGGCGCAATGGCAAAAATAGCCTGTGAGCAGCAGCGTGTCGTGCTTACCAGGGATCGTTCGCTATTGAAACGCAGGATCATTGTGCACGGGTATTTTGTGCGTGCGGATAGGCCGAAAATTCAAACCCGGGAAGTTCTGAAAAGATTTGCGTTATATTCCCTAATCAGACCGTTAACGCGTTGTACTCAGTGCAATGGAATATTGATAGGAACCGGCAAGAAGCTTATTGAACATCGCCTGGAACCGTTGACAAGGCAACATTACGATAAATTTCTGATCTGTCCGGAATGCGACCGGATTTACTGGCAAGGGAGTCACAGTATGCGCATCAAACAGCTTCTTGACGAATTCATTGACGAGAAATCGTAATCAACACCTTAACTCGAAGCTGATGTTTTCTGTCGTTTGAATCATATTCTGCTCGGATTTTTATTCAGTATGCATTCAGATTTACCTCGTTATGATAGTGTCAAATAGCGGTCGAGGTGGGTTGATGACTGAGGAAGCCTGAGGTGTTGTTTAGAGATTTGATTAACGGGTAAAAGTTGTAGTGAATTCTGATTGAGGTTGATATGAATAAATATAAATTAGCGTGCTTGGCTATCGCCCTCTGCGGAATATTTTCAATGAATCCAGCTGGCGCTGAGGGAGACGGCGGTGGCTTTGATGGTGGGTTCGATGGTGGTGATTTCGGCGGCGATTATGGCGGTGACTACGGTGGCGATTTTGGTGGTGATCTCGATTCGGGCGGATATTCGGATTACTCCGATCAGGGTGGTTTTGACCAAAGCGATGCTTTCGACCAGAATGATGAATTCAACCAACCGGAAGACTTTGGGGCAGCCGATGATGCGTTTCAGGGAAATGATTTAGAACAAACCGATGCAGCGAGTCAGCCGAATGATTTCGCTACGGAAGATACCCCGGATAACAGCACTGATACAGCATCCGGTAGCGATGGGCCCGCAGATGAATCCTTGAAAAAAGAGTTACCGGATCAATCCGTTGATACCGCTTCCGATCCAAGCCAAGGCGCTCAAGGGGATGCTCTGGGTCAGCACAATGATTCAAATCCGAATGCTGAATCTACCGATTCAACTCAATCCGCAGGAGCAACCGACTCTCCTGGGGCTGCCGATACTGCTTCTACTGCGGGTGACCAATCTGCCCAGAATGATAGTACTGTCGTTCAAGACGGTTCCTCCACGCAAAATGTGAATATTCAGAACAATACGAATGTAAGTCAAAATACTACAGGGAATGATCATGGCCATCATCACGGGGGAGGGCATCATCATCACGATAACTTTGGTTTGGGATTCGGCTTAGGTCTGGGAGTGGGGCTAGGATTCGGATTCGGGCCATTTGGTTATTACAGTCCGTTTGTTCCCTTCGGTTATTATGGCTTCGGCGGGCCATTCAGCAGCTTTGGTTTTTACGGCGGCCGTGGTGTTGGAGTTGGATTCTATAATAGTTATGCCGGTTTTGGCCCTTACCGCTATTTTGAACCGTATTATCCCTTGGGCGGATATCTGGCTGCCTCGCCGGTATTTTCGTCAAACATGGCATTCGCCCCGGCCAGAGCACCCACCTATGTTCAACGTAATGAAGTTTCCGGCCCTGCGCCTGTGCAGCAAAGGAACTATTGGTATTACTGCCGCAAGCCCGAAGGATACTATCCCTATGTGAAGCAGTGCTCAGGCCAATGGATCAAAGTTCCTCCGCAACCTTCCTGAGTCTTTGACTTCACGAGTGCTCTGATCAAGAGTAAACAGACTTACACATCATTAAGGCGATACCTGAGTTACCCCAGGTATCGCCTTATTTCAATCAACCCTTATTGTTAAAATTCTTCCCAATCTTCTTTACCGCCTGATGCAACCTTACGAGTTGGCATCGCTAATTTCTCGGGTGCCGTTTCGGTCTTGGTATTGACCGCAGCTTTCCTGGTTGCTGATCCACGGTTGGGCAGCAGTGTCACTACACCAGAGTTTTTTGTTGCTGCAACTTGTTCACCGTGGTTCGTAAATTTGAACACACTCACTGCTTGAATTAATACCTTGGATTGTTCCTTCATGGATTCAGCAGCGGCGGAAGCTTCTTCTACTAAGGCTGTATTTTGTTGAGTTACCTCATCCATTTGCGTTACTGCTTGGTTGATCTGCTCTATCTCGGAACTTTGTTCTTGCGATGCGGCTGAGATTTCACTCATTATATCGGTTACACGTTTTACAGCGGTAACGATCTCGTCCATGGTTGATCCCGCTTCATCCACCAGTTTTGTGCCTTCATCCACTTTTGTCACGGAATCATTGATCAATTCCTTGATTTCTTTGGCCGCTGCTGCTGACCGTTGCGCCAGTGTCCGGACTTCTGTCGCCACCACTGCGAAGCCTCTTCCTTGCTCTCCAGCACGGGCTGCTTTCACGGCGGCATTCAATGCCAGTATATTGGTTTGGAATGCAATGCCATCGATGACGCTGATAATCTCAACCACTTTCTTCGAGCTGTCATTGATCGAGCTCATCGTTTGTACTACCTGTCCAACTACAGCACCACCTTTCATGGCCACTTCCGATGCGCCTACTGCCAGTTGATTAGCTTGACGCGCATTATCCGCGTTCTGTTTCACGGTTGATGTCAGTTCTTCCATCGAAGAAGCGGTTTCCTCCAAGCTTGAAGCTTGTTCTTCGGTACGGTGGCTTAAATCCGAGTTACCTGATGCAATTTCACTGGACGCGGTTGCTATGGACTCCGTGCTGTTACGTACTTTACCTACCAAATCCAGCAAATTAGAGTTCATCGTTTTCAGAGCTTGCAGTAAACGTCCCATTTCATTGGTTGAGTTCACTTCGATTCGGGTAGTCAGATCGCCTGCAGCCACCGCATTTGCAATAGCAACGGCCTCATTCAGCGGTCTGATGATGGCACGCACCAGCAAAAATCCGGCAATGATAGCAAGGATCAATCCTACTAAAATTATCGTATTACTGAGTGACAGGTGCTTCTGGTAAGCTTCATTGGCGCCCTTGTACTCATCGGTACCCAATACTCGTTGCATATCGAGTAATTTGAACATGGTGGTATGGGCTGCATCGAATTTAGTATACAGATCATCGTGCAGATTCTGTTGTGCGACCTTATATTCCTTATTAAGCGCAGCATTCATCGAGTGTTCTACCGATTGTGACGCACTCTTCCATTGCTGCTCGAATTCATTGGCTAGCGCAGTTTCTTCGGCAATAAATTCGGTTGCCTTATATTCAGACCATAGTGTTTCGATTTCTGCAAACCTCTTGTCATTGAGTGCTTTTCTCTCTGCCACGACAGTTGGATTCTCGGAATTACTTGAAATCATCGTATTGAAACGTATGCGTTGCATGTCATCCAATACTCTTCCCAGATCTCCCAGAGGTAAAACGCGATTATCGTAAACACCTTTGAAGGCCGCATCCATCTGGTTCATGCCATATACTCCGAAACCACCAATGCTAACCAGCAGAGCAGAAAGAAATCCAATGACAACGATCAATCGAGATTTAATGGTCATGTTTTTAAACATTACGATTCTCCTGTAAGAATATTTTATAAAATTTGTTGATTAATTAATGCTGCGTGCAATAAGGCCCATGTCGCTGCGGCTCATTAGCTTTTCGATGTCGATCAATATCAGCATCCGCTCATCCACTGTACCTAGACCCATGATATATTCCGTGTCGATCACCGAGCCTAAACCCGGTGCTTGACGCATTTGCTCATCCGCCAGAGTGATCACATCTGATACCCCATCAACCACAATCCCCATCACCCGGCCTGCTACCATGAGTATGATGACCACTGTGAATTGATCATATGTTGCGTGACCTAAATTAAATTTTATTCGCATGTCGATAATCGGGACGATAATGCCGCGCAGATTAATGACACCCTTGATATAGTCTGGCGAATTCGCAATATGCGTGATGGAATCGTAACCTCGGATTTCTTGTACTTTCAGAATCTCAATCCCATATTCTTCGCTTCCCAAACGAAACGTCAGAAACTCATTCGTAACCAGATCAAGCGCTACCGCTGGCACTCCTGTTACGCTATTTGCTTTCAGTTCTTGCAATGACATTGATTCCTCCACTCGCTGTAATAAAACCTAATTCATACTCTCAAACATTTGGATGATTCTTTGAATAAAAACACATTGCTGCGTTGGGATGAACTATACCTGGGGGGATTTGTTGAATTGTTGAGAGAATGTAAACTCTTTGCAAACTATCAGACACAAAGAAAAGGCCATCGCATGACCTCAGAAGCCGTGCGGTATTTTGATGGCAGCTAGTGCATCACGGGGGGGGGGCGGATATCGTCTTCGTTGCGGCGTGGATAGGGATAATGTTGCGGTTCTGGCGGTAATGCGTCAGCGGTGCAGCCTGATGAAACTAGAAAGTGTCCGGGAAACTCTAGCAGCTGCTACCGCGAATGTAGAAAAGTGTTTTTCCGGTGTGCGCGGACTGGTTGTAAGCGTATCGGATTGTCTGTAGTCTATAACCAATGCGGCAGTCTGCTGGAATGATTGAAATTTTATTTTTTACCGGAATCAGTGATGAAGAAAAAACAAATATTGACCTTGATTGCTTTCTTGCCAGTCATACCGCTGTTATCCGGCTGCTGGACGCTAGTGGCCGTCGGGGCGGGTGCTTATGGAGGGTATAAAATGAAGGAAAACGGTTATACCCTGCAAAACCCGATCACCAAGGAAAAAAGATCCAACAAATGAGATTGGGTTATTTCACTGCTTTTGCAGCGTCTTCTGGATTTTCTTTTTTCCGGAAACTGTCATAAATCATCAATGCGGCGCCGATAAAAATAGCGGAATCGGCGATGTTAAACGCCGGCCAATGGTAATTCCCGATATAGAAATCCAGAAAATCGACGACATGACCCAGCGTAATGCGGTCGTACAAATTTCCCAGCGCACCGCCCAGAATCAAACTCAGCGATAAACAAAATAATTTCTCCTGCCGGTATTTATGGAGCAGAAAAATTATCACTAAGGCCGCGCTGCCTGCGATTCCGCTCAGAAACCAGCGCTGCCAGCCGGGTTGCTCACTGAGGAAACTGAATGCGGCGCCGGGATTGTAGGTCAACACCAAGTTAAAAAAACCGCTGAGTGGAATGCGTTCACCGAATTCCAGCGTCGATTCGACCCAGTATTTACTGGCGAGATCCAATATCAGAACAATCAAAGCGATGCTCAAGCTGATGTAGAGTTTCATAATAAGAGAGTTTTCGTTTCAGTGATTAGCCGTGAAATTTCATGCAAAGTGCCGTTCTTCGCCGCCGCCATGAAGATTGGCAACGCAGCGTGCGCA
The DNA here is from genome assembly GCF_900106555.1 of Nitrosomonas oligotropha. GTDB lineage: Bacteria > Pseudomonadota > Gammaproteobacteria > Burkholderiales > Nitrosomonadaceae > Nitrosomonas > Nitrosomonas oligotropha_A. Next base: position 193,610 of record NZ_FNOE01000002.1, read on the forward strand.
TAACGTGGGATGTTCCGCATGCTGGCCGGTATCTTGGCGGTAGTGCCAGCACCGCTCGCATTTCGTATGCGCGCTGGATGTTACGGTTATGCCTTCCTGCTGCGGATCATTGACTGGAATCAGGCGAACTTCGGAGACGATTAATACGAAACGCAAGTCGTCGCCCAGCGCATTCAGTAAGGCAAAATCTTCCTTATTGGCGCGGATTTCTACCGCAGCTGCTAATGAGGAACCGATTTCTCCTTGTGTGCGGGAGTCTTCCAGTTTTTTCAGCACGTGTGAACGCAGCGAGCGTATTTTCGCCCATCGTTGTTGCAATGACTCGGTATCCGGATGTGCTGGCAGATCGTGCCACGTATGAAACAATACACTATCCTGAGCATCGCCCGTCAATTGTTCCCAGACCTCCTCTGACGTAAAGCTCAAGATCGGCGCAAACAGCCGCACTAAGCTGTGCGCGATATGGTGTAACGCAGTTTGTGCCGAACGGCGCGGAAGACCTTTGGCTGCTGCCGTGTACAGGCGATCCTTGAGGATGTCCAGATAAAATCCTCCCAAGTCTTCAGAGCAGAAATTATGCAGTTTATGCACGACCTGATGGAATTCGTAGCGTTGATAGCTGCGCGTTAAATCTTCCTGAAAGGCTTGGGTCAATGCCAGCATATAGCGATCGATTTCCAGGCAATCTGCCACGGCAACCGTGTCTGTATGCGGATTAAAGTCCATCAGATTTGCCAGTAAAAAGCGTAGCGTATTGCGGATCCGCCGGTAGCTTTCCACCACCCGTTTCAGAATTTCCTCCGAAATGGAAAGTTCGCCTGAATAATCGGTGGAAGCAACCCACAACCGTAAAATATCGGCGCCGGAAGTATCCATCACTTTTTGCGGGGCAATCACATTACCCTTGGATTTACTCATTTTGTGACCGCTGCCGTCGACCACAAATCCATGTGTGAGCAATTCATCGTACGGTGCGCGGCCGTCGATGGCGCAACCGGTCAGCAGTGAAGACTGAAACCAGCCGCGATGCTGATCGGAACCTTCCAGATAAAGATCTACTGGGAATTTGAGTTGCGCATCCGCTTTGACAACAGTGTCATGCGTGGTGCCGGAATCGAACCAGACATCCAGCGTATCGGTCAGTTTCTTATACGTTTGCGCTTCATCGCCGAGCAATTCGGCGGCGTCGAGCGCAAACCAGGCTTCGATACCTTGCTGCTCGACTTTTTGTGCGACTTGCTCGAGTAGTTCAAGTGAACGCGGATGCAATGCGTGGGTATCTTTATGCACAAAGAAGGTCATCGGCACACCCCAATTACGTTGGCGCGATACACACCAGTCCGGGCGGTTTTTGATCATCGCTTCCAAGCGCGCTCTGCCCCATGCCGGATAGAATGCGGTGGAATCGACGGCTTGCATCGCCAGATCGCGTAACGTTTTATCCCCAACATTCGCAGTAGTTGAGCTGTGCAGATTCATACCGATGAACCATTGCGGGGTTGCGCGAAAAATGATGGGCGTTTTGTGCCGCCAGCAGTGCGGGTAGCTGTGGTCGATTTTTTTCAGGCAAAACAGATGCCCGCTGGTTTTGAGCGTATCGATGACAATGTCGTTGGCTTTCCATACCGAAAGCCCACCCACTAAAGGCGTACTGGCCATAAACTTGCCATCGCCATCCACCGGGCTGTCACTCGGCAGGCCGTAATTCTGGCCGGCAAAATAGTCATCCAAACCATGCGCAGGTGCCGTGTGCACCAGCCCGGTACCGGTTTCCAGAGTGACATGCTTGCCGCAAATGATTTTTACCGTGCGCGGCTCAAATGGATGCTGCAGAGCCAGATGTTCCAGTGCCCGGCCTTTGCAGGTGGCAAGCGTTTCACCGGTTAAATCATAGCGTGCCAGGCAAGCCTGCTGCAATTCACTGGCAAGGATTACCAGTCCGTGTGCAGTTTGCACCAGCGCGTAGTCGAAATCGGGATGCACGCTGACCGCTTGGTTTGCCGGTAATGTCCACGGTGTGGTGGTCCAGATGATGGCATAAGCTTGCGCATTCTCAGGAATGGCGATGCCGAAAATTCCGCTCAGTGATGAATGCGCGAACTGAACGGCAAATCCCACATCAATCGCCGGTGAAGTTTTGTCTTCGTATTCCACTTCCGCTTCGGCCAAGGCGGAGCCGCAGTCGATACACCAATTGACCGGTTTTTGTCCTTGATACAGATAGCCGCTTTGATAAATTTTTCCCAGCGCGCGGATAATGCCAGCTTCGGTTTTGAAATTCATCGTGAGATAAGGATTATCCCAGTCACCCAGCACGCCCAAACGAATGAAATCGGCTTTTTGACGTTCCACCTGTTCTTGCGCGAAAGCACGGCAGAGCTCGCGTACTTTATCGGCAGGCAAATGCTTGCCGTGTTTCTTTTCGATCTGGTGCTCAATCGGCAAACCATGGCAGTCCCAGCCGGGAACGTACGGCGCATCAAAACCGGCCAATGTTTTGCTCTTGATGATGATGTCCTTGAGGATTTTGTTGACGGCATGACCGATGTGAATGTCGCCGTTGGCATAAGGCGGGCCGTCGTGCAGAATGAATTTTGGTCGTCCTTTGCTGACGGCGCGGATTTTTTGATACAGATTTTTGTCTTGCCAGGCTTTCAGCATACCGGGTTCGCGACTGGCCAGATTGCCGCGCATCGGAAACGGTGTGTCGAGTAAATTGAGCGTTTTCTTATAATCAGTCATGAAAGTTCAATGGATAGGTTAAAGGGCGTTGCACATGCTATGAGAATGAATCGGGGCGGTTATAAAAAAACTTTTGGCTTGCGCGACATCTTTTTCGATTTGCCGGATGAGTGTGTTGATATCCACATATTTTTCTTCGTCACGTAATTTGTGCAAAAAATTGACCTGTAAATGCTGTCCGTAAATTTCCTGATGAAAATCGAACAAGTGGACTTCCAGCACAGGCTTGCCATTGTCATGGGTTGTCGGCCGCACGCCCAAACTGGCAACACCGCGCAGCGGCGTGGCGGGCGAGGATGGTATGGCACCGTATACGGACACGACAAAAATACCTGAAAGCGGCGGGCGGTTATGCTGCAGCTGAATGTTCGCGGTCGGAAATCCAAGTTGTCTGCCTAATTTATCCCCATCCACAACCCGTCCGCTGATGCTGTAAGGTCTGCCGAGCAATTTCCTGGCGGTGTCGAGATCGCCGTTGGCAAGCGCCTGCCGGGTCGCGGTACTGGAAACGCGCTGTCCGTCGATGGTAACACTGGGCATGGCTTCGACGGAAAAGTTATTTTCTGCTGACAAAGCTTGCAGCATGGCAAAGTCACCGGCACGCCGAGCGCCAAAACGGAAATCATCGCCGATGAGCAGCCAGCGCACCGCAAGCTCTTTATTCAGAATGTCCGCGATAAATTGCTCCGAGCCGATTCTGGCAAAGTCGTAATTGAAGCGGCAAATGTGGATACAATCGACTTCTGTCTGAATCAAGCAGGTTAATTTTTCCCGCAAACTGGAGAGTCGGACAGGCGCTTGATCCGGCGCGAAAAATTCACGCGGATGCGGTTCAAAAGTCATGACACAAGCCGGAAGTCCTAATCGGCTGGCAGTATCTTTCAATCGGGAAAGTATGGCCTGGTGGCCTAAATGAACTCCGTCGAAATTGCCTATGGTCAGTGCAATCGGTGTTTTAGCACGGGACGGCACCTTTCGCCATGTATGCATGCGCTCGAACCCAAAAAATTAGCAATTCTAGCGTGTTTAAGGTGGACAGGTCTAGCTTGCACTGTGTTGCCGCGTATATTGAATTCAAATAATTATAGATACTTACTGGAAAAAGCGAAGCGCGGAAATTGACGGCGGGACAGATTAGTACTCGCGTTGATTTATTAATTTAGTTATATTCCTGCTATCGTTTTTGTCATGTTGCAGCCAAATAATTGAAGCATTCAAATCAAACAATCAAATCAAGCGAAAGAGAGGATCGGATCCTGCAGACGCTGGCCGGGATGCTGGAGTATCCGCATCGAGTTAGGATCACTACGGCCGCGTTGGCAAAGCAGTCGGGAATCTCGGAATCAGCGGTCTATCGCTGCTTTTCCAGTAAGTCACACATGTTTGCGGCTTTAATTGAATTTATTGAGAAAACATTGTTTGTGCTGATCAATAAAATTCTGCAGGAAGAACAGTCGAATGCTAAACAGATTGAAAACCTGTTACTGTTATTGCTAGGTTTTTCGCAAAAAAATCCGGGTATGACGCGGATTCTGATTGGCGATGCGCTGATTAATGAGAATGATCATTTGCAATTGCGCATTCATCAGTTGCATGACCGGCTGGAAGCGACTTTAAAACAGGCATTACGGTTTGCCGTCAGTGAGCAGAAGCTGACAGCGAATGTGGATATTGCGGCGCAGGCTAATTTGTTCATGTGCTTCGTGATTGGCCGCTGGTATCAATTTGTTAACAGCGGATTCAGGCGTGATCCGCTGGCCAATTGGGAAACGCAACGAATGACTTTGTTGCCGAAGGAATTGCTTTAAAGTGCAATAGCCGGTGGTTCCTGATGCATTAGTTTTTACCGGCCATTACACCGGCATACCGGACAGAGTGGGTCTTTATTTAATCTGACCGAGCGCCAGTTCATTGTGAGGCCATCCAGTAGCAGCAGACGGCCGTTCAGACTTTGACCGATATTCAATAGAATTTTTAGTGTTTCCGCAGCCTGCATACTGCCGATGATACCGACCACGGGCGAGAATACACCTAGGATTGCGCACGGCATATCTTCCTGGTCACCGTCAATTGGATATAAACAGTGATAGCAAGGACTGTTGTCATGGCGTAAATCGAACACACTGATTTGACCGGAAAATTGCACCGCGGCACCGGAAATCAACGGTTTCTTATGAACGGCACAAGCTTGATTCACATGATGGCGGGTACTGAAGTTATCGCTGGCGTCAATGACTGCATCGGCTTGAGGGACCAATTGCGACAATTTTTCTGCATCGACATGCGTTTGAATTGTGGTGATATGGATTGCGGGATTGATTCTGTGCAGCGCTTGTTTTGCCGACTGCGTCTTGGCTAAACCGATGGTGTCGCTATCATGAATAATCTGACGCTGCAAATTGGTTAAATCAACTTGATCGCCATCACAAATGGTCAGATGGCCAATTCCACTGGCGGCGAGATACAAGGCGGCGGGAGAACCCAGGCCGCCTGCACCGATAATTAATACCCGCGATTGATTGAGCTTCTCCTGTCCCGCAATATCGATTTGCGGGAGCAGGATATGTCGGCTGTAACGAAGTAATTGCTGATCATCCACGATTCCTGAAATCAGCTTTTGGTTTCAGTTTCATCGCTTTTTTTCTCGGGTGATGCAGTAATGCCCTTGAAGTAATTCATGGCTTGTTTCAACAAGAGATCTTCCTCAGAGCCGAATTCGATAGGGGCTTTATTCTTGTCTTTGTTTTTCTTCTCTTTCTTCTCTTTTTTGTCGCTGGCGGGTTTCAAAGCTGCTTTTTCAGTTTCGGAAGCCGCTTTTTTCTCGGTTTTTTTGCCATTGGACAAATGCCGGTTTAAGTCCGCTTCCCGCAAACGCTGCTCATCGCCGCTGTCGGTTTCATCCAGGACATCGGGTGTAATTCCTTGTGCCTGAATAGATTGGCCATTCGGTGTGTAATAGCGCGCGGTCGTCAGTTTGATCGCGGTATTGTTACCTAACGGAAGAATCGTTTGCACGGACCCTTTACCGAATGTTTGTGATCCCATCACGATGGAACGTTTATGGTCTTGCAGTGCTCCCGCTACAATTTCCGATGCGGAAGCGGAACCGCCATTAACCAAGGTGATCATCGGTACCGTTTTAACTGCCGATGGTAATCCTTTCAGATAATCTTCATCCGGTCCGCGCAGATAGTATTCCGGGTTGGCGTGCAATTTCATTTTTGCATCCGGACTGCGGCCTTCGGTATAAACGACCAGCGCATTTTCTGGCAGAAAAGCAGCCGATACAGCGACAGCGCCATTGAGCAATCCACCCGGGTCATTGCGTAAGTCCAGGATTAATCCTTTCATTGCTCCGCTGTTTTCGGCAAAAAGCGTTTTGATGGCTTGTGCCAGATTCTCACCGGTTTGCTCTTGGAATTGCGTGATACGGATATAGGCATAACCCGGTTCGATCATTTTCGATTTAACGCTTTGGATTTTGATGATGTCACGCACCAGATTAAAGACCAGCGGCTCTGTTTCTCCTTCCCGCACAATCGTGATCTTGATCGAAGTGTTGGGCTTGCCACGCATCAGCTTGATCGCATCATTCAGTGTCATGCCCTTAACAGCGGTGTCATCCAATTTGACGATCAGATCACCGGTTTTGATACCCGCGCGGAACGCCGGTGTGTCTTCGATCGGCGATATGACCTTTACGACACCATCTTCCATCGTCACCTGAATACCCAAACCGCCGAATTCGCCTTGTGTGCCGATTTGCAGTTCTTTGTATTCATCTTTATCGAGGTATGACGAGTGCGGATCCAGTCCGATCAACATGCCATTGATCGCCTCGGTGATCAGTTTCTTGTCTTCTACAGACTCAACATAATCGCTTTTGATCCGGCCGAATACTTGGGCAAAGGTGCGCAATTCTTCAATCGGCAGCGGATGAATTGCCTCGATATTTTCTTTCTTGGCAATAGCGGAGAAATTCAAACTGAGCATCATTCCAGCAATTGCGCCAATCAGAATTAAACCTGTTTTTTTGATTATGTTACTCATTTAAGCTATCTCCGCACTGATCAAATTTATGTAAATGGCTGTTGCGTTCATTCTATTTTTATCCACGTCAACGGGTCAAACGGCTTTCCTCCGTGACGAAGCTCAAAATATAAACCTGAATCGGCATTACCACCGCTATTTCCAACGGTTGCAATCGTTTCGCCGCCGCGAGTCGACTCACCAACTTGTTTGTGAAGTGTTGCATTATTGCCATATAAGCTCATGTAGTTGTTTCCGTGATCCAGAATTATCAAATTACCAAAACCTCTTAACCAATCCGCAAATACGACCCGGCCTGCGGAAATTGCTTTGACTTCACTGCCATCAGGCGATTGTATAAATAAACCTTTCCATGTCACATGCTTACCTGAACGTTGACCACCAAAAGTGTTTACAAGTTTCCCGCGTACCGGCAAATTTAATTTGCCCTTTAATGTTGAGAATGCAGCACCTGTAGTGGAAGCATCCGGGAGCTTATTGTTAATCGCCGTGGCATTGGATTTTTCTTGTACAAGTAATTGATTAATTTCGTTTACCAAATTTGTTAAGCGTTTTTCATTCTGCCCGAGTTTATTGATTTCCTGTTGCTGCTGAGAAATTTGATTGGATACTTGCGTAAGGAGCGTTTGTTGCTTGGTTTTCTCTTGTTGAAGTTTTTTTCGTTGATCGAAATATTCCGCTTGGATAGCGGCGATTTCGTCTTTCTTTTGACGGCTGGCTTGTGTCAGGGTGTCGATTTCTTGTTGATTGTACTGGAGATTCTTGATGCTATCCGAGCGAGCGAGCGAGAGTTGCCGGTAATAATAAATATCGCGCGCGATCTGATGCGGATTTTGCTGATTCAACGCCAACCGCAAATAATCTTGTTGTCCCCCGATATATTGTTGATGAAGTAATTTTTCCAGTTGATTTCGTACAATGCTGATTTCTTCGCTGAGTTTTTTGTGCTGTGCTTGTAACTGCTTGTATTCTTCTATGGCTTGCCGGTCGTGCTCAATAAGTTTGGTCATTTTTTGCGTGATGGCATTGATTGCACGCTCAGTTCCTTGCAATGCATCTGCTGCGCTTTGTTTTAGCGCTTCTTTATTGGCTAAATCTTTTTGTAGTGATTGAATGCGTTCACGCAGCAGTTTGAGATTTTCCTGATTGTTTGAGAACGCGGATGACGGGCAAAACAAAATCAGCGCCCAAATCGCTAGGATTGACCGGTAATGTTTTATATGAATTGAATTAAACGTATGATTTCCAGATTGATAAGATTTATTCGAATCGCGCGCCCGGTTACACTCATGCATCTGAATAAATGAATGGATTATATTTTAACCACTGGATCTGCCTTGGTTAGCGACGGTCTGCATTGCTTCCTGGATTTCAGCTAAGTTACCAAGATAATAATTTTTAATCGGTTTCAGATTATCGTCTAATTCGTAAACTAATGGAACGCCGGTCGGTATATTGCAATTTAGAATATCTTCGTCGGAAATGTCATCCAGATATTTAACTAGCGCACGCAAGGAGTTACCGTGCGCTGCGATGATGACACTTTTACCCGCCTGAACTTGCGGTGCGATGGTTGTGTTCCAGTAGGGCAGGAATCGAGCAACCGTATCTTTTAGGCATTCAGTTACAGGGATATCATTATCCGACAGGTTTTTATAACGCGGATCGGCACCTGCATAGCGGGTGTCGTCAACGGTTAATGCGGGTGGTCTGACATCATAGCTGCGCCGCCAAATGAGGACTTGTTCGTCACCATATTGCGCTGCGGTTTCCGCTTTGTTCAGTCCTTGTAGTGCACCATAATGTCTTTCATTCAGGCGCCAAGTGTGTTGGATAGGAATCCACATTTGATCCATTTCATCCAGCACGATCCATAAAGTGCGGATAGCCCGTTTGAGGACGGATGTATAAGCAATATCAAATGCAAACCCGTGTTCGCGTAATAGCCTGCCGGCACTTTGAGCTTCCTGTATGCCTTGAGGCGTTAAATCAACATCTGTCCAGCCAGTAAATCGATTTTCTTGATTCCAGGTACTTTCTCCATGCCGCAGGAGAACAATTTTCTTCATATTGGCCTTTTGATAAAAAGGAAATGAGTATCGTCAAGCAGATTAAAAAACGCAGCTATTTTATTATACTTTTGATTGTAAACACAGCATTAGACTGATTCTTTGGCATGAAAAAAATAAGAATGCTTTTTTTTCATGAAAAATGATGACAGATTTTTGTATTTCTTGTTAAGTTAATTAAAGATGGAATAGATGATGTATTCGTGGATTTGAATGTGATAAGTCGGTGAGCATGATGCTATGATGTGCGAAGTCAAATGTCTGACAGCAGAGAATCCCTTAACTTTTCAGTTTCTGATAAAATTCAGAGTTTAAAAAATCTAATAAAATAAAGCTTATATGGAATTGTCATTATTACAAGATCATTTTCTTCTCAGGTTGGAGAATTTATTGTTCGTTATCACCGCAGTTATCAGCGGTTCATTATTGGTATGGTCGATGGTAACGCAGGGCGGCATCAAAGAAATCGATACACGCACCGCGGTACAGTTCATCAATTACCAGGATGCGTTGGTATTGGATGTGCGCGACGATAGCGAATTTGCCGCAGGGCATTTGCCGAATGCCAAGCATATTCCGGCGGAGAAAATTGAAGAACGTTGGACGGAGTTGCAAAAATTCAAGGAAAAGCCCGTCGTGGTGGTATACCGGGGTGGTATTCGATCCAATAATGCCAGTCTGGTTTTGAAGAAAAACGGTTTTTCTCAAGTGGTTAATCTGATGGGCGGGATTGATTCCTGGAAGCGTGCCGGCTTACCCATGGTTAAACGATAAAGGAAGTGAGAGTAAATGCCCCGGGTTATCATGTATACCACTGGTTTTTGCCCTTATTGTAAGATGGCGGAAAGCTTGTTGCGTGCAAAAGGAGTTCAGGAAATTGAGAAAATCCGCGTTGATCTGGAGCCAGAGCAACGTATCGAAATGATGGGAAAAACAGGGCGTCGCACGGTTCCGCAAATCTACATTGGTGAAAAGCATGTGGGTGGGTATGATGACTTGACGCAATTGGATCGTGCGGGCGAGCTGACGGCTCTGCTGGCAAGTTGATTGCAGCCGCGTTGATTGATGCGATAGCAATTTGTATTTAGGTTTATTTTATTAATTCACTATATTGGACAAGATCAATATGAGCGAGCAACAGCAACCGGTTTTTGCCATAGAAAAAATCTATGTGAAGGATTTATCCCTGGAGATTCCTAATGCACCGAATATCTTTCTGGAAAGAGATACACCGGAAATTAACTTGCAGCTGGGAACCAAGAGTCAAGGGATCGGTGAAGGATTGTATGAAGTATTGTTAACCGTAACGGTGACGGCTAAGATTAAAGACAAGAACATGTTTTTGGTGGAAGCTCAGCAAGCGGGGATTTTCCGTATTCGGAATATACCGGCTGGAGAGATAGATCCGGTGTTGGGAATTGGTTGCCCCAATATTCTTTTTCCTTATTTAAGAGAAGTGGTGTCAGATGTTGTGACGCGCGCCGGATTTCCGCCGGTGATTCTCAATCCGGTTAATTTTGAGGCTATTTATCAGCAGAAAAACGCGGAAACAAAACCGAATTAGAAGTAACCGGTAATCGCGCGCATGGAGATGAAAATCGCATGAAAAAAAGCTCACTGATTGATTCATGCTGGTTAAAAAATAAAGTAGGAATTTTTCTGACCGGTATTTTTCTGCAATCTCCCGGTTATGCAGTGGCTGAGATGGAATTTTTCTCAATTGCCGATAGCGCCGTTGTCATGTATGACGCGCCATCGCTGAAAGCCGACAAGCTATTCGTGGCGGATCGTCATCTTCCTGTCGAAGTGGTGGTGGATGTCGATGGTTGGGCAAAAGTTCGCGATAGTAGTGGAAGTCTTGCTTGGGTTGAAAAGAAAACACTGAGTCAGCAGCGTTTTGTGGTGGTGACGGTACCGTTGGCCAGTATCCACAAATCAGCCGATGCAAACTCGGAATTAGTGTTCCAGGCTGAGGAGAATATTGTCTTGGAATGGTTGGACTCCGATAGCAAAGGCTGGGTCAAAGTGCGGCACTCTGGCGGTCAAGCCGGCTATGTCAAAGTCAATCAGGTTTGGGGGTCATGAAAATTGCGGTACTGGGTGCGGGTGCATGGGGATCCGCCTTAGCGATTAGCCTATCAACGCGCCATCAGATTCATCTATGGACAAAGGATCCGGATCATGCCATTGAGATGGATCGTCAACGAATTAATCAAGCTTTCCTGCCAGGCCATTCACTGCCTGAATCTCTGAAGATTACTGCAACGCTGGATGATGCGTTGGAGGGCGTTAATCTGGCGCTAATCGTTGTGCCTGTTGCCGGTTTGCGTGACACATTGCGGGCCATTGTTACCTGTAATATCAAGGTGCCGGTCATCTGGGGGTGCAAAGGGTTTGAATCGGGAACAACTTATCTGCCGCATCAAATTGCAGCTGAAGAATTTTCCGGCCGATTGCCACCTTGCGGTGTGTTATCCGGGCCAAGTTTCGCGGAAGAAGTAGCTCAAGGTCTCCCAACCGCTTTGACACTGGCATCTAAAGATATCGATTTCGCCAATAAAATGGCTGCCGAACTGCATAGTGCAAGACTACGCATCTATACCAGTGAGGATGTTGTCGGGGTGGAAACCGGGGGGGCGGTAAAAAATGTGATCACCATCGCGGCAGGCATTTCTGATGGTATCGGTTTTGGACATAATGCCAGGGCCGCCCTGATTACACGAGGATTGTCAGAGACTATGCGACTAGGGCTTGGCTTGGGAGGAGACATGAAGACCTTCATGGGGCTGGCTGGAGTTGGTGATTTGATTCTGACAAGCACGGGTGATTTATCCAGAAATAGACAAGTCGGATTGATGCTAGCGGAAGGAAAGTCGCTGACAGATATTTTAGATGCATTAGGGCATGTCGCCGAAGGTGTGCACACGGCGAAATCGGTATTGCAATTAGGCAAGCAATTGAATATTGAGATGCCCATTACTCAAGCGGTTTGCGATATTTTGCATGGCGTAGTATCCGCCAAGAAAGCGGTCGAAGTGTTGTTAAACCGTGAACAAAAGGCGGAAATTTATTAGCGTAGAATTTATCCTGAGAACTTCCAGTTAACTCTGCTTCTGGTGACTAGTTATTTGTTTTTATGAAATTTTTAACTGACGCTGTTGACCGGTATTCTCTGAAACAGTTGATTTGCTTGATAAATGGTGCGGCGAGAACACGCTAATTCGCTTGACCAGCCGTTAACGGCTTGATATAAGAGCGTCTGCAGTACTTGCTTGTGATTTAATTACCATTAACCAAGAAGGGGAATTATATGAACAAATCCGAACTCATCGAAGCTATCGCAAAATCGGCTAAAATTTCTAAAGCTTCCGCGGGCAGCGCATTAGATGGCGCGTTAGCAGCAATAAAAGGGGCACTCAAAAAAAATGAAAGTGTAACTTTGGTCGGATTTGGGACTTTTAAAGTAGGCACAAGGGCTGCACGTACAGGCCGTAATCCCCGTACGGGCGCTGCAATTAAAATCAAAGCAGCGAAGGTTCCTAAATTCAGTGCTGGTAAAGCGCTTAAAGATGCAGTAAACTAGCGCACTTTCTTGACCGGGTGCTTAGCTCAGCTGGTAGAGCGTCGCCCTTACAAGGCGAATGTCGGCGGTTCGATCCCGTCAGCACCCACCAGTCAAATTTGCTAGTTCTAGGAGTGGTAGTTCAGTTGGTTAGAATACCGGCCTGTCACGCCGGGGGTCGCGGGTTCGAGTCCCGTCCACTCCGCCAAATTAGGTTTATCAGCTTACGAGAAGTAAAAAGTTCTTTGATCGTCATTTCACTTTCTAGCATTCTCAGGTTCTAATTGTGTTTGATTTCGTCAACCGTAAAAAACGTGTCGTGCAAGTCTTTATGGGCTTGTTAATATTACCCTTCTTGTTTTGGGGTGTTGAGTCGTATCGTACGATGGGTGGCGAAGGTTATGTTGCAGTAGTGGACGGTGAAGAAATTCCACGGCGTGAGTATGAGCAAGCATTACGTGATCATCATGAAAGAATGCGCGCGATGTTGGGTGCGAATTTCGATAGTGCGATGCTGGATACTTTTGAGGTAAGGAACTCAGTGCTGGAAAGGCTCATTCAGCAGAGACTATTACACCGGGAAGCTGTTAGCAACGGTTTTACCGTACTGGACTCACAGGTAATTAAAACTCTCCGGGAAGCTCCCGCATTTCAGAAAGATAGTAAATTTTCCAAGCAGCAATACGAAGAATTGTTGCGTAATCAGGGTTTAACTCCAGCAGTATTTGAGTCGCGCGTACGTCAGGAGCTTTTGCTTCAGCAATTATTGGACGGTTATAGTGACAATGCGTTTGCTCCCAAAGCGGTTGCGGAGAAAGTGCACTATCTCACTGAAGTTAAGCGCGAGATCAATCAATCGCAGATCGCTCCTGAACAATTCCTATCACAAGTGACACCGGAAGAATCCGACATTACCCGTTATTATGACCAGCATAGAGCTGACTTTGATTTGCCGGAGCGTGCGCGAGTCGAATATTTGGTGTTATCGCTGGATGCAGTAGCTAGAAATGAAACAGTGAGTGACGAAGCGATTAATACTTATTTCTCCGAGCATCAGAATGAATTTGGTAAAGCCGAAGAGCGCAAAGCTAGCCATGTTTTGATCAGTATTGCGGCTGATGCCACGGATGACGAGAAACGCGCAGCGAAGGAAAAAGCCGAAAGCGTTCTGGAGAAAATCAAGCAAAATCCGGAGCAGTTCGCAGAAATTGCTAAGCAAGATTCGGATGATCCAGGTTCGTCAATGCGTGGTGGAGACCTAGGTTTTTTTGGCCGCGGTGCTATGGTTAAAGCCTTTGAAGATAAAATTTTTTCAATGCAGCTGGACGAAGTGAGCGATATCGTGGAAACAAATTTTGGTTTCCACGTAATCAAGCTGACCGCAATCAAGGAAGAGAAACGTCCTGATCTGGAAGAAGTGCGGGAACAGATTGCAAATAAGCTTAAATTAGAGATGGTCAGCAATATTTTTGGAGAGATTGCTGAAGATTTCAGTAATATCGTTTACGAACAAGGCGATAATCTACAAGCTGCTGCAGAGAAATTTGAACTGTCCACACAAGTGAGTGATTGGATTACGAGAGATAAGGCAGAGCCGTCTATTCTTGCAAATGAGAAACTATTGTCAGCAATTTTCTCAGCAGATGTGATTTCAAATCACCGTAATACTGAAGCAGTTGAAGTAAAACCCGATACATTTGTGTCAGCCCGCATTCTTGAGCATAAGCCTGCCACGACGCAATCGCTTGAGGTCGTCCGAGAGCAGATCGTGGGAAAGCTTAGAAAGCAAATGGCTGAGGCGAAAGCGGTGGAAGAAGGACAAGCCAAGCTCGTGCGCTTACAGGCTGGAGAAGAGGTAAGTGATGTTACCTGGGACGAAGCCAAACAAATTTCTTATATGCAGCCGCAAGGACTGGATCATGAGACATTGAGAGCTGTTTTTAGAGCGAAGACAAATGATCTGCCAGTGTATACGGGAGCTATCAATCCAAAAGGTGGATTTAATCTGATACGAATCAACAAGATCGTTGAATCCGAATCCGTGGATAAAGCCAAGATGGATGGTTTTACCAAACAACTCCAGCAAATGATTACACAAGAAGAAGTCTCGTCATACTTAGCTGCACTCAGGCAGCGCTATGATGTAAAAGTTAAACAAGACAGCTTCTAGTTTCCTGAAGTTATTGCACTCTGTGTTTAATCGTTAATCGTTGAGATTAAACGCAACGGTGTTGAATCCTGCATCGACATAAGTTATTTCCCCGGTAATGCCACTGGCAAGATCGCTGCATAAGAAAGCGGCAACGTTGCCGACCTCATCCGTGGTTACATTGCGGCGTAATGGCGAGACTTTCTCGGTATAACCTAACAATTTTCCAAAATTTCCGATACCTGCGGCGGCCAATGTTTTGATCGGACCGGCGGAAATGGCATTGACCCGGATACCTTTCGGACCCAAGCTGGAAGCCATAAAACGGACATTTGCTTCGAGGCTGGCTTTAGCCAGACCCATAACGTTATAGTTCGGCATGACCCGGACAGCACCCAAGTAACTTAATGTCAGAAAAGCGCCATTGCGGTTTTGCATTAACGGTAATGCGGCTTTGGCAAGTGCAGAAAAACTGTAGGCGCTGATGTCATGCGCGATACGGAAAGCTTCTCGGTTAACGCTTTCCAGGTAATCACCGGTTAATGCTTCGCGCGGTGCGAAAGCAATGGAATGAACAATACAGTCGAGTGAATCCCAATGCTTCTGCAAGTTGTCGAAACATGCAGCGATTTCATTGTCATTGGCGACATCGCAAGGAAATAACAGATTACTATCAAATTCTGCCGCCAGCTTTTCCACCCGGCCGCGAACTTCTTCGCCCTGGTAAGTGAAAGCCAGCAAGGCGCCTTCTCGTTTCATAGCTTTTGCAATACCGTAAGCAATAGACCGGTTGCTGAGCAGCCCGGTGATGAGAATGCGTTTATTTGCCAGAAACCCCATATAATTTCCTTGTAGAATTGAGTGAATTGTCAAATTATAGCCGATGGGTGGCATAAGATGGAATTGTGTGAAGGAAGATATATAAGGTGCTAGTGTCATTTTTACTTAAAACATGGATTCCATAGAATCGAAATTGCAATGGATAAACGGACTCTCTTACCTGGATTGTTGATACTTTTTGCTTGGCTTACCGCATGCAGCGGGCATCAATGGAATAATCCCTATGTGGCCGAAGATACGGAAAAAAACATTCTCTATACGGTATTCACAGAGCGGCCAAAACATCTGGATCCGGTGCAATCCTATAGTTCCAACGAAATTCAATTCACCGCACAAATCTATGAGCCTCCGCTGCAATATCATTATTTAAAGCGGCCATTCGTGTTGATTCCAGCAACAGCAGAAGAAATACCTGTAGTGAAGTATCGGGATGTTCATGGCAATCAATTGCCGGGTGATGCGCAACCGGATGATATTGCCTACAGTGTGTATGAAATTACAATCAAAGCGGGAATACATTTTCAACCACACCCGGCATTTGCTCGCGATGCGCAAGGTCACTGGTTGTATCATGATCTAAACCGGCAGGAAATGGCGTCCGTGCGCAAGCTTGCGGATTTTTCGCAAACTGGCACCAGGGAATTGGTAGCGGAAGATTATGTTTATCAGATCAAACGGTTGGCGCATCCAAAATTGCATTCACCGATTTACGGACTGATGGCTGATTATATTGCCGGACTCAGGGAATATGCCGATGTATTGAAGCAAGCCGATCAGAACCGGCCGGAAGAAAAAACATTCCTGGATTTAAGAGATTATCAATTGGAAGGCGTGCAAGTTGTCGATAGATATACTTACCGTATCACAATAAAAGGTAAGTACCCGCAATTTGTGTATTGGTTGGCGATGCCTTTTTTTGCTCCGATTCCGTGGGAGGCTGATCGTTTTTATTCGCAGCAAGGATTAAAACAAAAAAATATCACATTGGATTGGTATCCGGTTGGCACCGGCCCCTATATGCTGACCGAGAACGATCCTAATTCACGGATGGTATTGGAGAAGAATCCGAACTTCCATGATGAATACTATCCTGCTGAAGGTATGCCGGGAGATGAAGAAAATGATCTTCTCGTGGATGCTGGTAAGAAATTACCGTTCATTGATAAAATTATTTTCACTCGGGAAAAGGAGAGTATTCCAAGATGGAATAAATTCCTGCAAGGCTATTACGATGCCAGTGGAATTGGCTCGGATAGCTTTGATCAAGCCGTGCAGCTGGTAGGGCAGGGAGAAGCGACGGTGACCGAGGCCATGGCTGAGCAAGGGATACGGCTGGAGACGGCGGTGGCGGCATCGACCTACTACATGGGATTTAATATGCTCGATCCAGTCGTCGGCGGCAGAAATGAACGAGAACGGGAATCGGCCAGAAAACTGCGCCAAGCGATTTCGATTGCGGTGGATTACGAAGAGTTTATTTCGATTTTTGCCAATGGCCGTGGAATGCCGGCCCAAAGCCCTATTCCGCCTGGTATTGCGGGTTACCGGGAAGGTGAGGAAGGCGTCAATCCCGTGGTGTACGATTGGGTAAACGGTGAGCCAAAGCGTAAGTCAATACAAGCTGCAAAGGCATTGTTGGCGGAAGCGGGTTATCCGGACGGAATGGATCAACGAACGGGTGCGCCGCTCATTTTATATTTTGATGTGACTGCGCGTAGTGCTGAAGATAGATCCAGACTGGATTGGATGCGTAAGCAATTTCAGAAATTAAATATCCAGCTGGTCGTGAGAAGTACTGATTACAATCGTTTTCAGGACAAGATCCGCAAAGGGAATGCGCAGATTTTTGAGTGGGGCTGGAATGCCGACTATCCAGACGCGGAAAATTTTCTATTCTTATTGTACGGACCACAACGTAAAGTAGGTAATAGTGGCGAGAATGCGGCGAATTATCTTAATGCAGAATATGACCGGCTGTTTGAACAGATGAAAAATATGGAGGACGGGCCTCAGCGGCAACAGATTATTGATCGCATGATTGAGATACTGCGCTTAGATGCGCCGTGGTTATGGGGGTATCATCCGAAGGATTATGGTTTGTACCATGCATGGTATCAGAACGTAAAACCCAACCGGATATCAAATAATAATCTGAAATATTTCAAAATCGATACTGCTTTGAGGACGCAAAAGCGCGCTGAATGGAATGAGCCGGTCATATGGCCTGTAGCGTTGATTTTGGCTGTACTGGCAGTTAGTTTTGTTCCCGCTGTAAATGCCTTTCGCCGTCACGAGAGCAGTACCGCTGTGCGTGCAACTTCTTCGGACACTACGGGATAAGTTAAATGCTAAGTTATATCATCAGGCGCATTTTTTATGCGATTCCGATTCTGATCGGAGTTAATCTCATTACGTTCATGTTGTTCTTTGTCGTGAATACACCGGATGACATGGCGAGGATGCAGTTAGGTATTAAGTATGTAACACCCGAAGCGATTGAAAAATGGAAAGCGGAACGAGGTTATGATAAGCCGCTATTATTCAACCAAGAAGCAGAAAACCTGGATAAATTGACCAGTACGATCTTTTTTGAAAAATCGGTATCCATGTTTATTTTTGATTTCGGCAAAGCGGATGATGGCCGGGATATCGCTCAGGAAATCAAGTCGCGCATGCTGCCAAGTCTGGCGATTGCATTGCCGGTCTTTGTGTTGGGTTTGGTTGTGTACATTACTTGTGCGTTGCTGATGGTTTTTTTTCGTGCCACTTACATCGACTTCTTGGGTGTAGTTTCATGCGTGGCGCTGATGTCAATTTCCAGCCTATTTTATATCATCGTCGGACAATTCTTGATCAGTAAACTATGGCATTGGGTGCCCATATCCGGTTACGAAACCGGACTCGATGCAGCAAAATTTTTATTTTTGCCGGTGATCATTGGTGTGATCAGTAGTGCGGGATCCAATATACGCTGGTATCGCACTATTTTTCTGGAAGAGATGAACAAGGAATATGTGCGTACAGCCAGAGCCAAGGGACTATCCGAGCGCATTGTGCTATTCCGGCATGTGCTTGGGAATGCGTTGATTCCAATTTTAACCGGTGCAGTTGTTGTGGTGCCTTTATTATTTCTCGGCAGTCTGCTGGTTGAATCGTTTTTTGGTATCCCTGGGTTAGGCAGCTACACCATTGATGCGATTAATTCACAGGATTTTGCGATTGTGAGAGCAATGGTTTTTTTAGGTTCACTGTTATATATCATAGGCTTGGTCTTGACTGATATATCGTACACTTGGGTTGATCCAAGAATTCACTTGGCATAATAAGTTAAGAGCAGGATTCGCTGCTTTTTACAGATTACGAAGTTTTGTGGCATCGAAACATACGCTACCAACCATAATGTGTTCTTGTCAAAAAACTGCAAATGGTATTAATCCCTATCTATCTACAACTTCCCGTTAAATCTAGATTGACTTATGAGCGCAATATATTCATAATCGCCCGTTTCGTTCGGAGGGGTTCCCGAGCGGTCAAAGGGATCAGACTGTAAATCTGACGGCTCTGCCTTCGAAGGTTCGAATCCTTCCCCCTCCACCAATTTTGGAAATGCAGTAAGGATAGCAGGGCGTTAGCTCCTGTTGGTATAAGTTTAAGTTGTGCTTCTTGCAAGCAGCAAACTAGTGCGGGTGTAGCTCAATGGTAGAGCAGAAGCCTTCCAAGCTTACGATGAGGGTTCGATTCCCTTCACCCGCTCCAAATGGGAATTAGCAGGTAAAACGGTAAAGTAGAGTTGTTTATGCTTGCCCATGTAGCTCAGTGGTAGAGCACTCCCTTGGTAAGGGAGAGGTCGCCAGTTCAATCCTGGCCATGGGCTCCATAGGTTGTATGTGAAATAGTATGGTTAAAGCACGCAAAGGGGAAACAAGACATGGCAAAGAGTAAATTTGAGCGGTCGAAGCCACACGTAAATGTTGGTACGATAGGACACGTGGATCATGGTAAGACGACGCTAACAGCGGCAATTACGACGATATTGACGAAGAAATTTGGCGGGGAAGCGAAGAGCTACGATCAGATTGACTCAGCGCCGGAAGAGCGTGCGCGTGGAATTACCATTAATACGGCACACGTGGAATATGAAACAGAGAATCGTCATTACGCACATGTGGACTGTCCTGGGCATGCGGATTATGTGAAGAACATGATCACGGGTGCGGCACAAATGGATGGAGCCATATTGGTAGTGTCGGCTGCTGATGGTCCAATGCCGCAAACGCGTGAACATATACTGCTGGCGCGCCAAGTGGGCGTTCCTTACATCATCGTCTATATGAATAAAGCGGATATGGTGGATGACGCTGAGCTCATAGAGCTGGTGGAAATGGAAATACGTGAACTATTGTCTAAATATGACTTCCCAGGTGACGACACGCCGATCATTGTTGGTTCGGCGCTGAAAGCACTAGAAGGCGATCAAAGCGATATCGGCGAACCTTCCATACTGAAATTGGCGGCAGCGTTGGATAGTTACATACCACAACCGGAACGTGCAATCGACGGTGCATTTATTATGCCAGTGGAAGACGTTTTCTCGATTTCTGGCCGTGGAAC
>NZ_FNOE01000028.1 GCF_900106555.1 Nitrosomonas oligotropha
TTCCTGACGATCCAATAATGTTAAGCGAGTGCGTTTGTGTATGTTCATCTACAGTATTCTCCTGAATACTGTAAACAACGCTAGGAATTCTTACAGTTAAACCAATAATGAATAAGTTTCAAGCACTATATCAGTAGGGCAGACAAGAAGAAAATTGCATTTAATCGTTCCTGAAAGATTTTTCAACGGAAAAACCATATTATACAAGCGCTTCATACTTAATATTTATAAAATTTCGTCATTTAGAATAATTCATTTTTTTCTAAAGTATCCAGTTACTATATTGGATTGGATTTTTACAGTTTGAAAACTATTTCATTCTGGATACCTATATTTTTAGGTGAAAAAGTATTGAAGTGCGATAACGCTTGTTCTATAAGGATTACAAGTTATGACTTACGAACATCACAAGGATATACAGCATAAACACGATCATCACACGAATCACCGTGCTATAGCGACCGATCCTGTCTGCGGCATGCATGTCGATACGTCTACAGCAAAATACCGTGCAGAACATGATCATCAAGCTTACTATTTCTGCTCTGCCCATTGCTACGGCAAATTCGTGGCTGAACCCAATACCTATTTAACCGGCAAGCCCCCAACCGGGGAATCCATGCCCGGCGCCATTTATACCTGCCCCATGCATCCGGAAATACGGCAAGCCGTGCCGGGAAGCTGTCCGATTTGCGGCATGGCATTGGAACCGGCGGAAGTATCCCTCAGTGCCGGACCGAGTGCGGAACTCACAGACATGAGCCGCCGCTTCTGGATTGGCCTCATATTGACTGCACCCGTTTTTATCTTGGAAATGGGCGGCCATATGATCGGGCTGGCGCATTTACTATCTCCCCAGACTTCCAATTGGCTGCAACTGCTGCTGGCAACACCAGTCGTGTGGTGGGCAGGATGGCCGTTCTTTGTACGCGGCTGGCAATCGATAACAAACCGCGCGCTGAACATGTTCACACTGATTGCGATGGGCACTGGTGTGGCATGGATCTATAGCATCATCGCCACCGTTGCACCCGATCTCTTTCCCGATGCCTTCCGCAGCAGCGATGGATCGGTCGCAGTGTATTTCGAGGCTGCGGCGGTTATCACCGTGCTGGTGTTATTGGGCCAAGTGCTGGAATTACGCGCACGTGAACGTACTTCCAGTGCGATTAAAGCCTTGCTTAATTTGTCACCAACAACGGCCCGCCGTCTTGACGATGGCGATGTTGAAGAGGAAATTAACTTGGATCAAGTAATGGTGGGTAATCGCCTACGGGTACGTCCCGGCGACCGGTTGCCCGTCGATGGCCAAGTGATCGAAGGCAGCTCGACTGTCGATGAATCAATGGTAACAGGCGAATCCATGCCGGTTCGCAAGCAACCCGGAGATCAGGTAATCGGCGGCACTATCAATGGTCAGGGCAGTTTTGTGATGCGCGCGGAAAAAGTCGGGCGTGACACGATGCTAGCGCAAATCGTCCGCATGGTATCGGAAGCGCAACGATCTCGCGCACCGATTCAGCGCTTGGCGGACATCGTTGCTAGCTGGTTTGTGCCGTTAGTCATTGTAACTGCCATCTTGGCCTATGCCGCTTGGTCGGTCTGGGGACCGCCACCCGCCATGGCATATGCGCTTATTACCGCCGTCAGCGTGCTGATCATCGCTTGTCCATGCGCACTGGGTCTAGCGACACCGATGTCGATCATGGTGGGTGTCGGACGAGGTGCGACCGAAGGCGTCCTGATCAAGAACGCCGAAGCATTGGAACGCATGGAAAAGGTCGACACGATCGTTATTGACAAGACCGGTACACTGACTGAAGGTAAACCCAGGGTCACGGCAATTCACACTATGGACAATATCGGCGAAAACGAGCTGCTACACGTTGCGGCTAGCCTGGAACAAGGAAGCGAACACCCTTTGGCTGCCGCTATCGTTGCCGCAGCGAAGGAACGCTCAATCGTGCTGGTCAAGGCAGTCAACTTTGATTCACCAGTTGGCAAAGGTGTGCTCGGCAACGTCGATGGTCACCGGATTGTGCTGGGTAACAGCAAATTTCTCGCAGAATTGAATATCGATACCCGGGTGTTGGAAACGCAAGCAGATAAACTGCGTCAGGATGGGGCGACAGTCATCTTCGTGGCCGTCGATGGAGCAACTGCCGGTATTGTCGCTATCGCCGATCCGGTGAAGGAATCGACACCCGCCGCTATCAAAGCTTTACACGCCGATGGCATCCGCATCGTCATGCTAACCGGGGATAACCGCACTACGGCTGAAGCAGTCGCCCGGCAATTGGGTATCGATGAAGTGGAAGCGGAAGTGTTACCCGATCAGAAAGCGGCAATCGTCATGCGATTGCGCGAACAAGGGAGAGTGGTCGCCATGGCGGGTGATGGTGTCAACGATGCTCCGGCTTTGGCCACCGCCGATGTTGGCATTGCCATGGGTACGGGCACCGATGTTGCCATTGAAAGCGCGGGGATAACCTTGCTGCGCGGCGATCTGCTGGGCATTGTCCGGGCACGGCGCCTATCCGAAGCAACCATGCGTAACATCCGCCAAAATCTGTTCTTCGCCTTTATCTACAATACGGCTGGCATACCGATCGCAGCCGGGGTGTTTTATCCGTTCTTCGGTATTTTGCTATCGCCGGTTTTTGCCGCAGCAGCGATGTCGATATCTTCTGTGAGCGTGATCGTCAATGCATTGCGGCTACGCTCAACCAAGCTGGAGTAAGTATGAAAAGTCTAAAACAACGCTTCTGAATTTTTAATTTTATATACTAGATTAAAAGGAATTTATGAAATCAATCTATCCTTGGTCTGCGATAATATATCGATAATTGGATTAGTGTTAGATCACTCCAAGCGAATTTAAACAGCAAATGGAGATATATCCGAATCTAATACTAATGATGCTTACATCCGCACCCGGCTGCGTGTACGTGATTTACTTGATCAGCTTTTGGTTGCAGCGAGCGCACTGCCAGATCACGGCCACGCGCCATGTTGCCATGCATCGCAGGTGCAGAAAGAATCACTTTCTCTGCCGTACTCCCGCATGCTGAACAATCCGGACTGGGTGCATTGATTGAATGGTGTACTTCAAATTGTAGTTTGCACTGTGTGCACAAGTAATCATAGACTGGCATTTGGAATCCTTATTCATTACATTAATGTCACTTCTCAGAAACTCTAGAATGTGACCACTTGGCATAACAAGTGGTCACGCTTTTAGGTTTTTCTCTTGAATTTAGCTCCAACGAGACGGTTGTTTTTCTTTAACGCCGAATTGAACTGAAGTGACATCAGTTCTGGCCCGTTTTTCGGCATCTCGTGTCGGTGCTCTCAACCGACGTGTCTCAACTTCCCAAACCCAACCGCTGATGACTACATCCTTGGGAATGAGAGGATGATTTTTAAATGCTTCTATTGTTCTCATGCAAGTTTCGTCCACGTCATCCATCATTCCAATCCACTTGGCAAAGGCGCCCTTCTCCAGCTTCTGCTCCGGCAACGTCGGATCCAACACGACATTATCTGGATCGATTCCCTTGTCACGGAAAACCTTTTCCAGATCAGTCGCATTTGCAGACAGCATGCCGCATTGCGTGTGCTGCACGATGACAATTTCCTTGGTGCCAAAAAAATTACAAGTTAGCATCGCCGAGCGAATTGCATCGTCGGTAACGATTCCTCCGGCATTACGAAAGCAATGCGCATCTCCATGACCTGCCGGGGTATCCACATGGATACCGAGCGCTTCATCTATTGGCAGGCGTTCGTCCATACAAGCAAGTACCCATAACTTCCGATTATTATGCCCGCCCGGTCCATGACGGCGACGTTGTGCCCAGTGATCATATGCGGCGACGCGTGTATCCAGTTCCTCTTTGATAGTTTTCAATTTCTAAGTCTCCTCGGTAATAGGTTGAGATTTACTCCCCTAAAACGATCTACTTTCTTAGTAGAGCCCAAAGGGGTTTCTAGGAATATTTAGCTCGTGCACCTAGTTATTCTCAGATGCAATAAAATTAATAGCAAATATCATGCCACCAATAAAAAATAATATTTATTTTTAATAACAATAGGTTAAATTTTATTTATTGCCATACTAAGTGAAGCTATGCTTCAATAAGTGAAATTTAACTTCACACATCATCCATAATCCATGAACAACGATCCTCTTTCTGAGTTAACACCGATCTTTTTTTTGCAAACTTTTATTCTTGAACTGATGCATGCCAGCGAACAGCAGGGACAAAAGCATTGTGAAGAGTTGATTGAGCATATAGCCCAAACTGCAGGATGTTTTTTTGAAGAAACTTATCGAGAAAATACTGATAAAAGTGAACAACTCGACAGTGAAAGCTATACCGAACTGATACTCGGCATCAAAAACAATATCGGTGGAAAATTTTCACTGGTTTCCAGTAATCAGGACTGTATTACGGTTACCAATTCCCGCTGCCCTTTCGGTGAACAAGTTACCAATTTTCCTGAATTATGCAGGATGACTTCCAGTGTATTTGGAGGTATCGCAGCTAGAAACTTTGGTTACGCCAAAGTTGAAATCAAAAAAAGTATAGCCCGCAAGGATGGTAAGTGTGATGTATGCATTTACACCAATCCACATGCAGCAAAAGGACATGCTGGAATGGAATATACTGATACTACACCAGTCAAGGAAATTAACGACATCAATGAATTACACTGCAAGATTGAGACGAGCATGCAACGACTTTGGCACAAACAAAGCAAGCAACTAACAAAGAAACAACAGCCCCCTGCAATCATAGCAAAATCACCCATGATGCAGAAAATACTGCAATCAATCGGGGTTATTGCACCTACTATGGCAACGGTCCTGATTCAGGGTCAAACAGGTGTAGGTAAGGAGCTGATAGCACGTGCCATCCATGCAATGAGCGATCGCTACCATAAGCCATTCATCGCCATTAACTGTGGCGCGATTCCAGAAAGCTTGATTGAAAGCAGCTTATTCGGGCATGAAAAAGGTGCTTTTACAGGAGCAATCGAAGTACACCATGGTTTTTTTGAGCGAGCCGAAGGCGGCACTTTATTTCTGGATGAAGTCGATTCATTGTCGCCAGCAGCACAAACCAGATTGCTTCGCGTGATCCAGGAAGGCGAATTGGAGAGAGTTGGTGGTAAACAAACATTGGCGGTTGATGTAAGAATCATTTCAGCAACAAATCAGAATCTGGAAAGTCTTGTTAAGCAGGATCTGTTCCGTAATGACCTATACTACCGCATCAATGTAGTGTGTTTAAGTATTCCTCCCTTAGTTGAACGACCAGAAGATTTACCTTATCTTGTGCAATTGATCATTCAGCGATTGAACAAGCGATATAACAAGCAGGTTAAATCAGTAAGTCGTGAAGTTATGCAGAAAATCCGCGCTTATCATTGGCCAGGCAATGTTCGTGAGTTGGAAAACATCCTTGAACGCAGCATCTTATTTGTTAGTGGCAAAGAAATGACTGAACTGGATTTAGAGCTTTCTACTAAAACAAAAAGTATTGGCGAATGGAAAGACGAAAAAGAATATGCCCTTACCAAAATTGAAAAATCATTTCTAGAAACAGCTCTGAAACAACATCACGGAAATATAAAGAGAGTCTCTGAAAACATGGGAATTACATCACGCGCAGTTTACACCAAACTAAAAAAACATAATATTAACTTGGCAGATTTCCGTGTTCTAGATTAAATGCGATGTATGCAATGCCCGATAGCGTGCATAAATTAGTACAGAAATATTCTATAAAACACGTTTTACGTACGTAAGGCGGCACCAGCGCCGAACAGTATTCCCCAAAAAAGAAACGATATGGGGGCTAAAAATAATAATTCTTCGGCAGTATTGCAATCATCTGTGATGGGCACAGGATCGCGCTTGCTCGCAGCATAATGGCTCAAGATGATCTCACTACAGGACGGCTAGTTCGACTTTTTCCCGAGATTAAGCGTCCTTCTCCGTTAGTCTATTTTTTGTGTATGGAGCTGAATGGTCGACTATGCCTAAAGCGTTAGTATTCCGTGATTGGCTGATTGCTGAGGTATCAACCGATCAAAATATGAGACGATAAAATTGTTCTGTTGTCTTCTCTCTAAAAAACTCAGTTCACCTCATGATCGTAAAACTTATTTACAAATCTAAGTTACATATAAATCAATCACTTACAATGCTTGCCAAGCATAAAAACTGTCTCACACGACCACAAACGGTGACACTTACAGAGTAGTTTGGCACAAATCTGACACAGTCAATCCCGCATCTTATTTCGTTCTCGCATAACGATGTTCCTTTGATGACTACCATTAACACAAAATACCTAAGATCATTCTTCCCAAGGATTGATGATGGGCACTCCGGCAGCGACAAAAGGTGCAGTATCTCGCGTCGCTATGGTGAATCCATGTACGGCCGCGATTGCGGCAATCTGACCGTCTGCCACAGAGATGAGGCGACCATTAGTCCTAGCTCGACCGACTATGGGCGCATATGCTATCGCAGCCTGTTGATCGAATGATAGTATGCGCGCCCTAAAAAGCCTCTCCATCAGTTTCCTCAATGCAGCATCAAGTCCTTCTTTACGCTTTCCATCTGGCAGGATTTCAATGCCGACCAGCAATTCAGAAAGGCTTGTTGCAGTCAGATACAGTGTCTCGGCTGTTTGCCGATCAAGCCAAGCTTGAACGGCGGGATTGCCGTTGGGTTTCATTGGCTCGGATATGACATTCGTATCCAGAACGATCATTCGAACACTGCCGGATCAGTCGGTGTCTGATCACGAGTGTCATTAAAATCAAGCCCCCCAAAGGATTGCCCAAAAGCAGCGAGTTCAGATCCGATTTTTACACGCGTCCTAGGACGCACTGCCTCTTCCAGAATTTCCCGGATTTCAGCTTCGGTGCTACGTCCATGCTGAGCAGCACGCAGCTTAAGCGCGCGATGCGTTTCTTCGGGCAAATTGCGAACAGTAACAACAGACATCTGACTTCACTCCTTATTATGTGAAATCAATGATAGCATATATCAACAAATGACATCAATACGGCGGGTTCAAAATCAGCCACGACGTCCCTTTGCTAAGCTAAGGCTATGCCATCATCTCTCGGGCTATCGCCTTGCCTGTTCGCCGAAATCGGGTGCTTGACCTAACTAGGTGAAACCAAGTCCCGAATAATTTCTTCCTGACACTTACCTTGCAATATAAACTTTCCAAGCAATTTGCAGGTCGGGAGAAAAAAACAACTCCAGAGCTTCGTCCGTGGTTGCAACGCCTTCTTCAAATCAATTAAAAAATTACCCCAGATACATTGGTTGTGTTTTGCTTGGGAATTTTGGGATCCATTCAACGTCGTTCGAATCACACCCATATCGATACTCAGTGGATGAGAATATTATCTGTGCATTATTTTCTGCGGCCATTGTTTTTAATGCTACGAGATATCTATCTAGGTCATTCGTATGCATCTCGTGCTGTCTTGGTGTATCAAAAATCAAAAATCTCATTTCCCGCGAATTGCCTTCGAGATATATCTCAAACATCGCTGCATGAACCGCCAAGACAATTCGGACTCTTGTGCTTCCTTTTATTGCGTCGAACGCCTCGCCTCCGAAGAACATTTTTAGGTCAGGTTCTATCTGTATGTTCCGCGACACATTCTCTGTGCCCAAAATATCTAGCCACTTTACAATTAGGTTCTTCAATTTCACCCTAACTTCCAAAAATCCAAGGTCGCCACGATTCGATGGTGTACTAATTTGGTTAATTTTATCTTGAATTTCGTCTCTAGAAACAGTTAGATTGAAATATATACTTTCCTCGTACTTAAGTATTTCCAAAGACTTGCGTTTTTTCTCAAGATCAACTATTTCTTGAGTGGTCCTTCCAATGAGGTCTACTAGGCTGCTGATATCATCTAAGCCTATATTGACGCTCCTTTGTGTAACAAGCGAGTCAAGGGTAGCCTTCCTTTCGTTTTTTATTGACTCAAGGTCTTGAATTCGTGTTTTCGCTATTGCAGTATTTCGCTCCAGATCCTTTAATTGATCCTTTAGATATAGTAGATTTTTTGCATAACTCGCCGAACTGCCTATAAATAAGCCGCAATCAGGACGATTGCATATATCACTTATCGAATCAAAATGCCTGCGCGCTTCCTCATTTAGACTAAGTGTGTCGATTTCAGTTTGAATATCTCGTTTTATCTGTTCGATCCCCTCTATTCGGATTGTCAGATCCAATATCGTTTTGAGCGTATCTTTATAGGCTTTCTCAGCCTCTGAAATCTTTGCATCAATACTAGATTGAATATTCCCCTTCAAGTTACGACTGCTTCGCAGTGTTTGAACTTCTGCCTTACGTGCGTCAATCGCTTGTTGCAATTCTTCAACTGACGCATTTCGATCCGTCACCTCACCAGAAATACGTAAAACCAATTCCTTCTGGGTCACGATTTTTCTGTCGCAATGATTGAGTTCCAATTTCAGTCGTATTATGTCTTTCTTGCTGTCAAAAGAATTTTTTGGCCCTAGCCCTAAAGCAAAGCGGACCATCTCGCAGAATTGATCCCTAATAAAAAGTGCTGGAGCTTTGTATAATAAAGAGTAAGCGGTGTCTTGATCCAGATAGAAGAGAGGTAGAAAAGTTGAGAGGTATGGTTGCGCCAATGTGTTATTTGTAGAGACTAAGTTCGGAATCGTGAGTCCTATCTTATCAAAGAAAAAACTTGAAAAATCTTTTTCATTATTAAAAGTAGTTGTTTCTCCAGCTGAACTTTCAATCGTTAACAAAAAATCTCTGTCAATATGCCTTCTAAAAGTGTATCGAATGGCACCCAATTCCACCTTTAGTGACACTGACTCACACTTCGCAGCAATATCCTCTCGGAATGTCACAGGAAAACCTAGGCAATAAACAATGGACTGAATTATAGGTGTCTTTCCGCTTCCATTTGCTGCGTGAATTGATGTGACGTCCCTTCCAAATTGTAGTGCGCCTGATTGCCAGCCATTCACGCCTCGTGGGCTCAGGGTTAGTTCACAAAGTCTCACGACAGTTCCAGTTCGATTTGACGTTCAGCAGCGATATTGCGGTAGGTACGCTCGATATGTTGCAACGTTATGGCAAGGTTAGTAGTGCCGCTTATCGCACCTTCAATTATTTTTCGGCCAGTAGGTGTAGCGGTTATTGTTTTGGTGTTCTGGTCAATCGTTACGAGGTGCGTTAATTCGAGAAACGTCAATGCTTTTACTGTGCGCACCCGGAGATTTGATGACCATCCTATATCTTGTGCAGATCCTTTAAATCCACTCAGCGTTTTTTCTAAACATTCCCCAACTAGCTGGCCAAGCTCATGTACTTTGGGTTTCCGACTTACGCTCGACAGCATGAGGACAACCATGGCCAGGAATGGCAAATGAAAAAGTGCTTCGTTACTTAATAATAGCGGTGCTTTTGGACTGTCACGATTGATACGTAAATTGATCTTCAATCGTTCTGACTCTGTAAAGAATTCGTCGAATTTCATTCGGTTTCGCTTCGCACGAGGAACGAGAACACGCCGCCAAGAAGCAGATCTTTCGTCAAGGAATTTCCTAATTTACTGTTCTGCTTGGACGAATACAGCTCGTCAATTTGTGTTTGTAGGGCGCCCATCCGAGCCCCGCTTTTGGCCCAAGTCTTCTGAATCTGATCAAGCTCTTCCAGTAAAAAATTCAGGTCATATTCCGTCGCGAGATGACGCTTTTCCCTAAGCCAAACGTCCCAATTAATTTTTTGCTGAGTACAGTATTCAATCATCGCATCTGATGCACCTGCCTCGCTCAGTTTTCGCTGCATAATTGATGCTCTTTTCAGGGCTTTGCTGTCTCCGCCATTGAGTAAGTTTTGATAGGCAGTTTTCGAAATGCTTAGGATTTCTAGTAGTTCTTCGATGCCAATCCCAGCTTTGTCATCTAAGTCAGCTTCGGTAACTGAAGAGAGCACCTGCGTAGACGATTTCTTTTCAACTAAAGAAACCAGGCTTTCAAGAATTTCTAGTGTTTCTGAGTGCTCAAGATCAATTTCACTGAATTTATAAATTGCACTTCTCGCTTGCTCGTAAAACTCGCCGCCATCTGCGTTTAAATAAGTTATTCCTGGTTGAAGACACAATTTGCAAATATTTGCTTCCACTTCCGATTCGGAAAATGGCGACGATAGCTCAAAGGCAGTACAAAGATGTTTAATTAAGAATTGAAGCTTCGGGTTTGAAATCGGTGACTTGCTTAGATCCTCAATCATACTTTCGACGTCGTCACTAAACTGGACATTTGTCAATAAGGTGACTCTTAGACACGACTCACCAAAATTGATAGTGTGAATGAGCAATTTTCCAGCGAAGCTATCTCGAATTCGATCAAGCGCATTACGATCGGCAGATTGACCTTTCTTTTTAATTCCAAAAATTTCTAGTAGAGACCATTGATGATTTCTTTTTGATTTTGTCTTTACTTGAAAGAAGTGATAGAAATATTGCGATCCATTCTTATGCCGAACGACGAAATCATCATGGTAATCGCAGTAAACCCTATCGATGTTCTTGCCCTCTAATATTTCCAGGCTCGCATAGCCAGCTGCTCGAAATTGCGCTTGAAAACGCGAAATCGTATCGCGCCCTGCACCTTCCCGTGGACTAACTTCATGCAGCATGATTGACCTCATATTATACGCACGCTGTTGGTTTTAATTTATGTTGTGCTGTGTATAGAAATAGTAAACACTCTTTTTTACTGAAGTTGAATATACGTAACATCAAATGTCCAGTCAAAAGGAGTTTATTTTTTGCAGACCCAAGAACCAGATCAACGACTGTACCTTATCGTGCTGAAAAAATTCCTGCCTTCATTTAAGGCAATAATTATGAGTCTATTATCCCCATATACTTAGCGCATCCATCTACAGCTTTATCCACAGAATTTGTGGAAAATATTTCTTACTGATTATGAGTATTTGACGAAAGGAATCGATCTTTCAACCAATCCGCCATTATGGTATTGGTGAATATGAGGAGTCGAACCCGCCGAGATTAAAAAATAATCACATCAAGGTTTGACATAATTTATAGTTGGCATATTATTAAACCATATGGTTTAATGTTTATTACATTACGATACGGTTTTTCAGGCACTGATTGATAAAACACGGCATTAGAGACCAAGTAGCGCGAGCGAATGTTAAAAACCATTAGCAGTGTCGCAGCAGGCTTAACTCATAAAGGAGTGCTAAACAAATATGAATACGCCAATAATAAAAAAAGATATTGTTAACAAGATTATTACTGTGGAACGAGTTTTTGGCGCCCCCAAAAACCGAGTGTGGAAGGCGTGGACAGATAGTGCATGGCTTGATAAATGGTGGGCCCCAAAACCTTGGACTGCTATAACCAAGTCTTTTGACTTTAGCGAGGGTGGGCATTGGCATTATTGTATGTCTGGTCCAGGGGGTGAGAAGATATGGGCGTGGATGGGGTTTGAGTCTATTGAACCAGAAAATAGTTTTACCGCACAAGATGTTTTCTGTGATGACAAGGGTAAATTAAATGAAGAAATGCCCAGAATGCATTGGAAAAATGAATTTAGAGATAATGGTGAGGCTACAACAGTTCTTGTGACAATTACTTTTAATACCATAGATGATATGGAAAAAATTATTGCAATGGGCTTTGAAGCAGGATTTTCACTGGGACTGAGTAATCTTGATGAAGTTTTAGGTGTTCAACCCGGCGGGTCCCGCGGCTTAACATTTGGCGACAAAGGAGAACACGTATTGAATCAGACAGTCATACCGCAGCTGCGGATAACGAATGCGGCAGCTAGCCTGTCGTTTTACGTCGACGGTTTGGGCTTCGTTGTTGATTGGAAGCATCAGTTCGAGCCGGGATTCCCTCTATTTGTGCAATTAACCAGAAAAGATCAGACTATTTTTCTTACGGAGCATACTGGGGACTGTCAGGTAGGTGGTGCCATCTACTTCGTGGTTCCGGATGTTGAAGATTGCTATCATGAATTCACTAATCGTGGCATCACCACTATTGAATCGCCCCATGACACTCCGTGGGAATCTCGAGAAATGGTGGTAACAGACCCGGACGGTAATCGTTTGAGATTCGCAACGTATGTTGCTGCCTAACAATCCATTCAAGATGAAGTCTTATTATTAAGCAATCATATAACCAATTAATTTTAAAATATCATGTCAACTGTCAGCATCTATCTAAATTTCAATCGCACTACCGAAGAAGCCTTTAACTTTTATAAATCAGTTTTTGGGACAGAATTTATGGGCAATATTGCTCGTATGGGTGATGTTCCATCACAAGATGGAGCGCCACCACTAGCCGAAGCTGATAAAAATTTGGTGATGCATGTGGCCTTACCAATCTTGGGTGGCTTTTTGCTAATGGGAACAGATGCTTCAGAGTCAATGGGCTTTAAGCTAGTTCAAGGTAATAATGTTTATATCAGTTTACTACCGGATACACGAGCAGAGACCGACAAACTTTTTGCTCTTCTTTCAGAAGATGGAAAAATCGGAATGCCACTGCAAGAAATGTTTTGGGGTGATTACTACGGCTCTTTAACTGATAAATTCGGCGTGCAGTGGATGTTTAATTGTAGTGAGAAGAAGTAAAAATAAACAAACAGGAAACTTTAAATTAGGTGAGGCCAAACTTTGCGTATTTTGTGTGTTTAAGCAATGACAACACAAAATTGAACGGGAAGCAGCTGTTAAGGGCCAGCGTAATCAGTATAAGAACGAAGGATGGACGAGTTCACTTGAAAAACTCTCGACTAGCTTAAAGGGAGCAAACTTAATAAATAATAAAATATAAATTATATGCGAAGACTTGTTACCTCAATATTCATGAGCTTAGACGGCTATATAGCGGGCCCAAAAGACGAAATGGATTGGTTCACTAAAAATTTCAACGACGAAATAGGTGAAGAATTGCTTAGTCAGCGTGCACAACAGGACACGGTGCTGTTGGGAGAAACAACATATAAATTCTTTGCTGATATCTGGCCGGAAGAACCTAATACAGATCCTTTCGCAAAACACATTAACCAAGTCAAGAAAATTGTCTTTTCAAAAACCCTCACATTTGCACCTTGGGGACAATACAAAGCTGCGGATATCATCAACGGTAACACCTTGGAAGAAATTAACAAATTAAAAAAAGAGCCTGGCAAAGACATTGTCATCATAGGTAGCGCCAATCTGATTCAAAACCTCGCAGCCCTTGATTTAATAGACGAATATCAGATCATGCTTGAGCCCATTATTCTTGGGGGCGGCAAGCCATTGTTTTTGAATTATAAGGATCCTGTAGATTTACAGCTATCAAAATCCAGGGCATTTACCAATGGTGCTGTCGCGCTTTATTATCAGCCAATAAAAAATACATGAATTATGCGTTTCCTGACACTTAGTATCCATTACTCCAAGCCTGAACATACAGAAGAGCTTTTTGAAGCTATAAAGAAAGTGGCTGATGTCGCTCGTGATCTTGAAGGAATTGTTGCAACTGGTGCGCATCTTAAGAAAGGGTGGTTGTTTTGATGCTCTGGGAATCTCCAGAGCCGCCAATAAAAGCAAACAGGTGCTGAAACACTCATCATGCAATCAGCATTGACACAATAGAGCGACAGGTACCCGAGAATTTCCTGAATCTCGTTCGCTTTGTCTAATAATGATGAAGATGTGTGCGCACAAAGGATAGGTAGAACAATCTCGATGAGATTCACTTGTATATTACGTCATCTATCTTATATAACTGGCTATTTTTAACTATATGGTTGAATATTCACTAAATTACGATATGGTTTTTCAGGCACTAGCTGATAAAACACGGCGCGACATTGTGTGCCGCACACTAGGCTCCGACTGTACTATTTCAGAACTCTCAGAGAGCTATCATATGAGTTTTGCGGCAGTTGCCAAGCACGTTAACGTGCTTGCACGTGCACAACTTGTACACAAAGCACGGCATGGGAGAGAGCAAATTGTGCAAGCAAATGTTAAAACCATAAGCAGTGTCGCAGCAGTACTTGTCACATATGAAAACATGTGGGTAGCGCGATTTAATCGCCTCGACGAATTGTTGCAAGAGTAGCACCCAATAATGTGAACTACCGCATGCTAACATACCAATCAAACAGGACTCCAGATTAGCAAAATATTCGCCATCTCGCTTCGGCAACCACTTATGCAGAACGGTCTTACCGTGCATATCCACTCCATGAATCTGAAACACTTCTTTAGCCAAATCTGGAGTTGTCCCAATTTGACGGACATTTTTTCACAGGTCGAGAGAGTCTCGACCTGTGAAAGCGGATTGCAGTTTATCGCGATTTGATTTTTCTCTTTCAGTTTTCTCTCAAAATTGTTTGGTGATAAGTATCCCAGCCCGGAATGCCTGCGAATTGGGTTGTACCATGACTCGATCCAGGTGAATATGGCCAGTCTAGCTTCAGTTTTGTTTTTCCAGGAGCGCCTGTTGATCAATTCACATTCCAGGCTGGCAAAAAAGCTTTCAGCCATCGCATTGTCGTAAGCATCACCCACACTGCCCATGGAGGGACGCACACCCATTTCTCTGCATCGCTTGCCGAACTCAACACTGGTGTATTGACTGCCCTGATCGCTGTGGTGAATCACTTTGCCCGGTTTACGGGTGATTAACGCCATGTTCAGGGCGTTGATCACCAAGTTAGCCGTCATGTGTTCACCGAATGACCAGCCCACTACCTTACGGCTGAATACATCGATGACCACGGCCAGGTACAAGAATCCTGCCCAGGTAGGAATGTAAGTCATGTCCGCAACCCATAGTTGGTTGATGCTAGCTGCCTTGAAATGACGTTACACTAAATCCGATGCAGGACGGTCACGCTTATTCCGATGAGTCGTAATCACAAAGCCTCGCCTGCGGCTCACCCCTTTAATTCCAGCTTCACGCATCAGCCTGCCTACGCGTTTGTGATTGACCCTGACTCCGAGATCGGCCAATTCAACAGTAATCCGGGGACGGCCATAGGTGAAATCACTTGTGCGGTATATCGTCATGATCTGCTCAATCAATTGGCAGTTGGTAATGGCCCGTCGGCTGGGCGTGCGTTTTGCCCAGTCATAGTAGCCGCTGTGCGATACACCGAGTGTCTCACATAGAACACGAGCCGGAAATTGGGCCCGGTTTGCCTTGATTAATTGGTACACCTTCCCCATCAATCTTTGTTGTTTGCAAACCAGGCCGTAGCCTTTGCCAATATGTCACGCTCCATCTCCACACGCTTGAGCTTCTTACGCAATTCCAGCAGCTCCTGCCGTTCGTTGGCACTCAAGGAAGCAACACTCGATGTTGCAGCGAAAGCAACTGTCTGGCTTGATCTAATTGGTACACCTGCTGCTCGACACCAGGTTTGTATCGAAGTGTAGTGACAACCAAATTCCTTGGATAATTGCTTGGGGCATTTGCCTAATGCTACCAATTCCACCATCTGTTGACGAAACTCCGGTGGATAAGCAGGTTTGTAGTTTTGTGTCATCTTACTTCTCCTTTAAACAGAACATAATGTGTCCGTTCAAAGGGGGCAACTCCAAATCAATGCCTATCGATGTAATCTTCATACCGGACGCTCCTTCCTATTTAGTGGGCTTTATTGCGCCACTAATTTGATATTTTGATGCGTTTAGGATAGTGGTGGCGCTCAGCTGCATGATCAGCTTTTGGCAGCTAGCATGCGCGATTAATTGGC
Organism: Nitrosomonas oligotropha; assembly: GCF_900106555.1. Classification (GTDB taxonomy): domain Bacteria; phylum Pseudomonadota; class Gammaproteobacteria; order Burkholderiales; family Nitrosomonadaceae; genus Nitrosomonas; species Nitrosomonas oligotropha_A. Next base: position 15,836 of record NZ_FNOE01000028.1, read on the forward strand.
TGGCTTAGAGACTATTCACGATCTCTGAAAAAATACTTAAGCTGGATTTCTAATATCTGTATTTTGATCGCCTTAAAATTTATTTAAGCCCAGAAACAAAACTATCGTACTGCGGCAATATGTCACATGTTTAAAATCCTTCATCGCAAGGATAATAGTTTGCATTATTAATCGCTGGGTTAATTTTTCCTTACTATCATTCATAGTTTTTTGATTATCAAAACATTTTCATGAAAACGCCTTCAACCACGACTATCAGTACGGCAGTAATTGATGCATATTACCGCGAGCATCATAGTTGGTTGGTTAATTGGTTAAGGAAAAAAGTAGGTTGTCCACATCAGGCTTCCGATCTTTCCCATGACACTTTCGTACGATTGCTTTCACTGCAGCAATTGCCCCATCTGCTTGAGCCTCGAGCCTATCTGCTGGTTACTGCTAATCGACTGATGATTAATTTGAACCGAAAACATAAAGTCGAGCAAGAAACCCTGCGCTGTTTGTTCACCCTAACATTTGAGCAAACCTGCCAAGATGTAGCCTATGTTTTCGCTGTACGCCAGTTGCTAGAACGGACTCTACTCATGCTTATTGAAGAACTTGATGAACGATCACGACAAGCCTTTGTGATGGCGCGTATTGACGGAATGACTTATGCCGAGATTGCTCGGATCATGAAAGTATCCGAAAGCCGGGTTAAACAACATCTCGTCAAGGCCCTAGCTTACTGTCATCAGCGCCTATATCAATTTAAAGCAGAGATGTATGTCTAAAGTAGATGGAACGAACAGCACGTCTCTGAGTGAACAAGCCGCTGAATGGGTCATTCTTTTATCTGACGGTGAAATCAGCCATGAGCTGCGCACTGATTTTGAAACCTGGCTAGCACAAGATTCGCGTCACAGGGAAGCGTACGAGCAGGTTGATCATCTTTGGCAAAGTTTAACTCCCCAGAAACGTCAATCGCGAAAAGGCATCAAGCTCGTTTTAAGTATTGTTCTACTTCTGTGCGGTCTTCATGGGCTTCCACTTTCTGAATGGTTAGCAGGTGAGCACACCAGTATTGGTGAAATCCGTCGCATTGCTCTGACAGATGGCAGTCATATCACGCTCGATAGCGACAGCGCGGCAGATATTGCATTCGATACGCATCAACGACGTATCATCCTGCGCCGAGGCCGTCTGCTAGCGGAAGTGACACCTGATTTCTCCCACAGTCAGCGGCCTTTCATAGTAGAAACCCGCGATGGTATTGCTCAGGCACTAGGAACGCTCTATACCGTTGAACAATCAGATTATGACAGCATCGTCAACGTCATCGAGTCGCGGGTGGCCATAGCAAGCCGTGCCCGGCCACATCAGCCGATCACCCTGCAGGCCGGACAAAGCATACGCCTAGATAGAAGGCAGCTTTATCAGCCCAAAACCACCTCCACCTCTGCCACCAGCTGGACGCAGGCCAGGTTGATTTATCAAGATGCCTTACTGGATCAGATCATCAGCGATCTGGCGCGCTACCAAAAGGGTGTGCTTAAAATCAATGAACAAGCAGGTCAACTCCGATTCACAGGAGTTTTACCTGCTGACGATGCGGAAGCAGCATTGATTATTCTGCAAGACGCGTTACCGATTCACATCAAACAGTATGGCGGATGGCTGGTCTGGATTGATTTGCAAAAGTAAATTACAAATAGGCTTCGGCTATAATTCTTAAGTTACCAGAACAAAATCCCTTTCTAACCAAATAACTGTTCTCTCTTTCTGACATCCATCTCCCCGCAGTCGACTGCGGGGAGATGGTATTTTTTGCTTCTCGAAACCATCTACCGAAAAAAATTTTATAAAAGCTACCCAAATTGTCGGCTCGCTTGTCATGGGTAATAGAAATATTAATTTCTATTCAATAATAGGAAATCCCATGGCACTAAAAAATAAAATAGCTTCAATATATAGCAATAGTACTGTTTTCCTAAAACCTGTTCTGTTCATTTGCTTGGCTGCGTTAGGAAACGCTTCGTTTGGGCAATCAGAAATTGAGCAAGCCATTGAAATCAATATTGCCCCACAACCACTCGGCCAAGCGATCACGCAACTCGCCACGCAGACAGGTTTGTTGATCGGAGTGGATGCCAGTTTGATTGCAGACAAACAAGCTGATGCATTAAATGGGCGATATACTCCGGCTCAAGCAATAGTGCAACTCCTAAGTGGCAGTGGACTTAGAGCAGTGGAAACGGCATCCGGCCGCTACATCGTGGAACTTGCACCAGCGGAACCGCAAAGCACAAATAATCTAGACCGGGTACGGCTACCTGAGATCACAGTGACCAGTTTATTGGATAGTCATTCACCCTACAATACGAGTTATACCCGTTCCAAAGCCACAGCTGCCACTAAAACAACCACGCCGGTGATTGAGATACCCGTATCAATTCAGGTGGTACCCAGAGCCGTATTGGACGACCAAAAATCGCTCACGCTAAAAGATGCTTTGCAAAATGTCAGTGGGGTGCAAGCAACACCTACACTTGGCAATGACACAGGATTTAATATCCGCGGATTCAGAAACGACAGTAATTACCGGAATGGATTGATTGCCAATGGAGGGAATGCCAATTTTCCGACAGCCTTTGACACCGCTAATCTGCAATCCATCGAGGTACTCAAGGGACCAGCTTCGATTCTTTTTGGACGTATAGAGCCGGGAGGGATGGTCAATATCACAACTAAACGGCCACTCGCTATACCTTACTACTCATTGGAGCAGCAGTCTGGATCTTACGATCTTTATCGTACGCAGTGGGATGCAACCGGACCTGTCACCAAGGATGGCTCTTTACTTTATCGTTTCAATGGTTCCTACCTAAATAGCGAATCCTTCCGCGATGCCATTTTTAGGGATCGCATCATGGTGAGTGGCAGTTTGACTTGGCGTCCTACTCAAGCAACCGAATTGACATTGGAAGTGGAAGGGATCCATCAGAAAGGGCAGGTAGATTTTGGTATACCGGTCATCGGCAGCCGACCAGCGCAAATACCGATCAGTCGAACCTTTGGTGATCGCAATGATCCTGTTGATACGGATGCCAAAGTTCATGTGGGAACCGAATTTACGCATCGGTTTAATTCCAACTGGCTCGTCAGGAATCGTTTTCTAATGACGGATATAGATCAGAATCAGACATTCTTCAACCCCGCACCGTCTTTTGGAGATGCATTGCGCGACAACCGCTTTCTTGATCGCAATATCTTCCATCAGCGGCACCACCTGCAATCATATGCAACCAATCTGGATTTGAACGGAAATTTCGGCCTTGGATCAACCCTTCACGAAGTGTTGGTCGGTTTCGATTATCTACGCTCTCAAACCAATTATTTCATAGCCGGAGAATTTAGCACTCCAGCTCCCGTTCTGACAGTTGATATTTTCAATCCGATGATCACGGCTACCGATCCCTCAATCATCCGGCAAACGCTGCAGGAGAATAATCGTTACACCGCCCTCCAAGATGAATGGGCCGGGGTGTATTTTCAGGACAGGATCACGCTTTGGAATAAACTGCACATACTTGCTGGTGGACGGTATGACTGGGTATCTGCGGGTCGTAGCTTCAGTCCGGCTTCATTCTCGGAGGCTGAGAAAAATGTCCTAAAACGCAAGGATGAAGCCTTCAATCCAAGAGTCGGAATACTCTACCAATTGCTGACGCAAGTCAGTTTGTTTAGCAACTGGACAACTTCCTTCGCTGCCAATAACGGAGTGTCAGCAACCGGTGCTAGTTTTGATCCGCAAATAGGCGAGCAATTTGAAGCAGGAATCAAGACCGCGCTTTTTAAGGAACGGTTAATCACAACTTTGGCCTTTTATTACTTAACCAGGGAAAACATTCTAACCCGAGATCTGAGTACGCCGGATCCGCTTGACAGTATTGCGGTTGGCAAGCAACGGAGCAAAGGGATCGAACTGGATATTTCCGGACAAGTCACGGAGGAATTGAGTGTGATCGGCAGCTATGCCTACACTGATGCTGAGATCATCCGCGATAACTCGGGTTTTCAGGGCCATCGTTTACCGCAAGCTCCCAAACATGCGGGTAGTGCATGGCTGCGCTATATTGTGAAGAAAATCCATCCGCTCAATGGTTTAAGTTTTGGAATAGGCGTGTTTGCCGTCGCTGAGCGGGAGGGAGATATTCAAAACACTTTTAAATTACCAGGCTATGCCCGTCTGGATGCATTTGCCGCCTACAGCACGAAGTTGGGTGCAACGCGTCTTACAGCGCAAATCAATGCTCGGAACATCCTTGATGAACGATATTACGAATCAAACGATCCAGCTTCTAATATTGGGCCTCGACTGGGTGTCTATCCAGGCGCTCCTGTAACCGTTCTGGGTTCATTGCGTCTCGAATACTAAGTTCACACAGTGATCTATCAGTTTGTAACCCATGCGCCTACTTCGATGACACAGCCTACGCCAGAAGTATAGGCAGTATAAATCAAGACATAGGGTTGCATGCTCTGCGCAACTAACCTGACAGGTGCCTCAAGAAATAAAAAAACATGTCCGGTTTAGGTTGTTTAAAGATAGTAGATATATATCAAGAAACTCTAGTACAGGAGAAGCAATGACACGTCAGTTTTGGGTTCTAATCCACCGTTGGGCAGGACTGAGTATGGCTGCATTTCTGATTATCGTGGCAGTAACAGGGAGTTTGCTGGCATTTTATCCTGAACTGGAACGCTTGATCAATCCTCAGCTCTATCCCAAGCAGGTTTTGGAAAACAAATTGGATATAGCTACGCTCGCGGAATTAGCACAACTACGGGTTCCATACGGCCAGGTAAACGCGGTTTTAATGGAAGCCAATGAGGAATCTACCGTGATTAGCATGAATGCTCGGCCAGATAGCAGCGGTCAATTGAGCGAACTTGGATTTGATCAACTGCTGGTTGATCCTTATACCGGAGAAGAGTTAGGCAAGCGTCAGTTTGGTGCGATTTCCGAAGGCATGATCAACTTCATGCCCTTTATTTACAAAATGCACTACAACCTAGCACTGGGCAATTTTGGTATGTGGATCCTTGGTACTTGCGCATTGATCTGGACGCTCGATTGTTTTATCGGCTTTTATCTGACATTGCCCCAAAGGCGTAAACCACCTTCCCCCCTGACCTCTCTCCCAGTAGGAGCGGAAAATAAAAACATCTGGCTGCGTTGGCAGCCAGCCTGGAAAATCCGCTGGAAATCGAGTCGATACAAACTCAATTTCGATCTACACCGTGCCAGCGGCTTGTGGCTTTGGCTGGTTTTATTCATCTTTGCCTGGTCTAGCGTGTATATGAATTTATGGGACACGGTATATACCTGGACGACCCGTACTGTATTCGATTACAAAGCGCCTTGGACCGAGTTTCCCAAACTAAATAAAGTATTGGAAGAACCCAAAGTAGGTTGGCGTCAGGCGCAAATGATTGGCGAGCAGCTAATGGCCGAACAGGAAAAGGCTCATGACTTCACTGTCGAACGGGTTGTTGCATTAATACTGGATCGTGAGCGTGGTATCTATCATTATGTCGCCCGGAGTTCACGCGACATTCAGGACAGACGGGGCGGCACACGTGTGTTTTTTGATGCTGACACAGGTGAGTTCAAGCTGGTTTTATTGCCGAGCGGTCAATACAACGGCAATACTGTGACCAGCTGGCTTTATGCCTTGCATATGGCGAATATTTTCGGACTATCGTATCGTATTTTCGTATGCGCGCTAGGTCTCGTCATCGCGATGCTGTCAGTTACCGGAATTATCATTTGGATGAGGAAACAACAGGCACGCGCCGGCAAGCGCTCTTCGTGAAATGAATGAAGCTCCGCCCTCTCACATATCTCACTTACAAAGCGACTACGAGAGTTGTTGAAAAAGTCGAGTTATATTTGTATGCGATTTGGGACAATTGTTTGATACGTGCAGGGCGATAATCGGAAGATATGCGCCTCCTAGCCCAGCCGCCGGAAAGAGGGAAACACGGGAGTCAAAAATAGTCTTGATGAAACTATCTCAATTTAGTACCGCTTCAACGAGTTTCGATAATGAAAATTGCCAAAGAATCCATAAATTTCGTGAGCAATTAGTTAAGTTTCTAATAGAAAATGGACTGCCCCGATTGAAGCAGCACAACACTACTATAAGGGTAACCTAAAGAATGGGTTATGTTGACAAGAGAGATGAACTTGCTACAGTAGGCAAGCATCAGAAGCCGCTACTGAGATATTTGTTGGGTGGACGTTGTGCCAGAAGGCAAAATTACTTATTTCCCAATAACGGTAAAATGCAAAAATAACGAGACGGTTATTTTCTCAGGGATTTTATGACCTACGTGTAAAGTTCGAGATACAGAGATGATGAAGGCAATATCCGCTCCGCGGTTATAACCTGACATCAACCCAATACTTTTATAAAGCTAGACAAAACTTGAAGGAGCCAATATGAGCAGCTACGCGACGCCGAACCTTCCCTCCCGGTGCTTTGACGTAACGTCACGCTTTTACACTCGTCTTGGCTTTGTCGAGACGTGGCGTGATGACGATTGGATGATCCTTGAATGGGAGGGCATCGTACTGGAGTTCTTTTCTCACCATGAGCTTGATCCCTTGACGAGTTGGTTCAGCTGCTGCTTAAGGCTGGATGATATTGATGCGTTTTGCGCACTTTGTAAGACTGCAGGACTCTCTGAGAAAAATGACGGTCACCCACGGCTCCATTCGCCGACAATCGAAGCTTGGGGTGGCAAAATTGGGGCGTTAATTGATCCCGACGGTAGCCTTTTGCGACTAATACAGAACTAATTGTTTCGATTGACTCGTCTCTCAACCCCTAAACGTAGGAATCTAACTTTTTCCGGATTCTTCTCGGAAGAACCGCAAGATGTGTGCTGTAATACAGCGCTCTCTTGGCAAGGAAGACGCCGCGCTCTTCCGCTGCACCCCTCTCGGTTTAGCACTCCCGAAATTATCCATTCATCCCATTAAAATGTATCGCTGTTTTGACCACTCGCAGAAGAAGCTTTTCTGCTCTTCAATTCTTCCATGAACAATGAGAATTCCATGCTCCTCTGAACCTCATCGACAATTTCAATGATATCAATCACTTGCTGATTGGATACCGTGAATATAGCAACGTAATGCAAAGCCATTAACAAAACAGTACACTAGTTATTCTCAATCCATTGTTTTCACTTTAATTTTATTATCTTTAATGAATCTACACTTAGATCACCTTTGTTTACTTTATAACGCAACTCAACCATGCCAGAACCCATCTGATGAACAGACATCAGGCACAGAACTGGGCTTAGCACTCTTCGAGGGAAAAGCGGTTTACCCTTGCCGAGAGTAGCCGAACCAACTTGGATGATAAGTTCGTCCAATAAGCCAGCATCATAGAACTGGCCCACGAGATCTCCGCCGCCAACTATCCAGATGTTTTTGGTACCAGCAGCAACTCGCATTTCAGTGTGGACATGTTGCACATCTCCAGTGACGAATCGGATGTTCGCACCTTCGATTATTGGAAGCTTGCGACTAGAGAATATCCAGGCTGGCTGAACATACGGCCACGTTGAACCAGTCTCAGCGGCAATCTTTTCTGCGTTGCGCACCATCCATTCGTAAGTCGCTGATCCCATTGCCAACGCGCCCACATCTAAAATGAACTTTGGATAGCTTGAGTCATTCAGGTCGCCAAGCGGAAACAACCAATCAAGTGAATCATTCTCAGTAGCAATGAAACCGTCGAGACTTGTTGCCGTGAAGTACTGAGTTTTCATTCTTGTATGCAGTTCCTAAATAGATTTCGTGCGCCTAACGCCTGAGTTAAACCGACGTGCGTAGCGGAAGCCTCAAACACATGACAAGCTTCACCTGCCATTTGTTTGGTGTAGCGAAGCGGGGTTCGGCTTGAATGAATTGTTAGCGTGGATCTTCACCGCAGGATCTTCTCCAGCGCTTTTCCTTTCGCAAGCTCGTCAACTAGCTTATCCAAATATCGTATCTTCTGCATTAGCGGATCTTCGATCTCCTCCACGCGCACACCACAAACTACGCCTTTGATGAGCGAAGTTTTTGGATTAATAGCGGGAGCTTTAGCAAAGAATGTTTCGAAGTCGCTGTGTTGTTCGATCTGCTCTTTCAAGCCTGTCTGATTGTAGCCAGTCAACCAGCAGATGATTTGGTCCACGTCATCTTTCGAGCGATTCTTATTCTCCGCCTTTTGAACATACAGCGGATATATCTTAGAAAAGGCTGTACTAAAAATCCGATGCTTAGACATTCTCATTTCTCCAATGGCTCGAGGATTCGTGTGTAGCCTTCAAGGCACTAACGTCTGAGTCAGGCGGAGAAGTTCAGCTGCCAGGGCACACCAAACCGATCATTGACCCAACCGAATCACTGACTGAAGCCATAGTTGCCCAATGGCATCAGGACTTGGCCACCATCTGAGAGAATGCCAAATACGCGTTCTAACTCCTCTATTGAATCAAACTCCACGAAAGTAGAACTCGAAGGCGTGAACGTGAAGCCATGCATGATCGGACTGTCGGAGCACATGAACTCGCGGCCACAAAGTGTGAACACTGCGACTTTGATAGAACCAGCCGGACCAGCCTCACCTTGAGCATAACGCTCGACTCGTACCATGCGGGAATCAGGAAGCGTAGCGAAGTACAGATCCAGTGCGGTTTGCGCACTGCTGTTTTAGAACATGAGGAATGGTCTGACCGTTGTCATCAGGCACCTCGACTGAAAATAAAATCGCATGATAACCGCGACTCCGGTTGAGCGCAATGTTAGGTCAATGTTGGAATCGCCCCTATGAATTTGTTCATTGATCTGCCTCAGGAGATGATTCCATGCTTGGAAAAAACATTGCAGCTAGATTGACATATTGACGATGACTTCAACTACTTCGTCACCTAAATCTCCGTGCCTGATACCACATGGTATAGGAAATCTAATGGAGTTTTTTTGATGATTTCTGATTACTGATCAAACTGCTAATCAGAAATATTGCCAATACTCAATCAAATAAATTTTTACATTATTTTTACGCTTTATCCCTTCAATTCAACTTCATTTTTACACACGATTGTTCATACTGCACAAGTAGATAACTTTTTGAGAAAGTAAATGGATATTAATGATTGTCTTTGTTTTGTCATTTTGTCTGTAATTGACCATAGAGTTGATCGCCAACTACTATCATGAGGAATAAAAGATGAACTGGATTTATTGGCTAACCGGTATTCTTGCTGTCTTATTGTTCATATATCTGCTCTACGCATTATTCAACGCTGAGGATGTGGCATGAATACCTCACTTTGGATACAAATCGGTTTATTTCTTATTGCCCTCTTTGCCGTTGCCTGGCCTTTAGGCCGCTATCTCGCCAGCATATTTGATGAGCAGCTAACACGCCGCTTCATTTGGCTGGATAAATTTGAGTATGGATTCTGTCGTTTAATTGGCACTAATCCAGCAGAAGATATGCCATGGCAGCGTTATGCAACAGCTATCGTGCTATTCAATGTTATAGGCGTGGTTGTTGTGTATGGCTTACAACGGTTTCAGAGTGAATTGCCTCTGAATCCTCAATCACTCGGCGATGTTTCTTCAGACTCGGCTTTCAATACAGCAATATCATTTGTCACCAATACTAACTGGCAAGGTTATGGCGGCGAATCGACGATGAGTTATCTGACACAGATGCTCGCATTGACAGTACAGAATTTTGCATCAGCAGCAACCGGAATTGCAGTAGTTATCGCATTGATTCGTGGCTTTACGCGAAGGAATGCTGCTGGTATCGGCAATGCCTGGCTCGACTTATCACGTGCAATATTCTATGTGCTATTACCATTAGCTTTTGTGTTTGCATTAGTTCTAGTAAATCAAGGAGTTATTCAGAATTTCAATGCTTATCAAGATGTCAAGCTGATAGAGCCGCTTGAATATGCGGTACCGAAAAACAATCTTGATGGTCAGCCGTTGCAAGATGACCATAGAAACGTGATCACGGAAACAATCAAAACAGATAAACAAACAATTGCGATGGGGCCTGTCGCATCGCAGGAAGCAATTAAATTGATCGGTACCAACGGTGGCGGTTTTTTCAATGCAAACTCAGCGCACCCTTTTGAGAACCCAACACCGCTCACTAATTTCCTGGAGATGATCAGTATCTTCCTGATTCCGGCCGCACTGTGCTTTGCTTTTGGTCAAATGGTCGGGGATCAGCGGCAAGGATGGACGATTCTCGCTGCGATGACCACGCTATTCATTGCGCTGGCAGCCGTTGCGCTGTGGTCTGAATCCCACTCGAATCCACTTATCACCCAACTGGGTGTGGATGGCTCAATGGGCAATCTTGAAGGTAAGGAAATCCGGTTTGGCATCATTTCTTCCGCATTATTTGCGACAGTCACAACAGCAGCTTCTTGTGGAGCTGTCAATGCAATGCATGATAGTTTTCTGCCATTGGGCGGTTTAATTCCGATGGGATTGATGATGCTGGGTGAAGTTGTATTTGGTGGTGTTGGTGCGGGATTATATGGAATGCTCATATTCGCCATACTCGCCGTTTTTTTATCGGGATTGATGATCGGACGCACACCGGAATATTTAGGTAAGAAGATCGGCGTATTCGAGATGAAAATGGTGTCGATAGCGATCCTAGTTGTACCATTGCTGGTGCTCGGCGGTACCGCAATCGCCGTTGTTACTGAGGTAGGCAAGGCAAGCATAGCCAATCCTGGCGCACATGGACTCTCCGAAGTGCTGTATGCATTCACTTCGGCTGGAAACAACAATGGATCTGCGTTTGCAGGACTTTCTGCTAATACATCTTTTTACAACATTCTGCTTGCTATCGCGATGTGGTTTGGGCGATTCGGTGTCATCATTCCCGTACTAGCCATTGCCGGAAAATTAGCAGCAAAACCAAAACTTACTGTAACGAGCGGAACATTACCCACACATGGGCCATTATTCGTCGTATTGCTCATCAGCACAGTAATCCTTATCGGGGCGCTTAACTATATCCCAGCACTAGCACTTGGCCCCATCGCCGAACACTTGCAATTGTTTACTCGCTAACGGGTAGGAGCACTTATTATGAAGAAAACACGCCGCCTTCCATTATTCGACCCGGTATTGATTAAACCGGCGCTCATTAATGCGTTCAAGAAACTTACCCCACAAGCGCAATGGCGTAATCCGGTGATGTTTATAGTCTGGGTTGGTAGTGTCCTCACGACGATATTGGGTATTGATGCCCTCGTTGGCCATGGCGAAGCACCAGCGGGATTTATTTTTACAATAGCTGCATGGCTATGGTTTACCGTTTTATTCGCCAATTTTGCGGAAGCACTCGCTGAGGGTCGAGGCAAAGCTCAGGCAGCAGCCTTGCGCGGTGCGCGGAAGAATATTATTGCAAAGAAATTAGCTGAACCTAAGCACGATGCAAAAATTACGGCTATCGACTCCATATCGCTACGAAAAGGCGATATCGTGCTCATTGAAGCAGGCGATTTCATTCCGGCTGATGGAGAGGTCATTGAGGGCGTTGCTTCTGTTGATGAATCCGCCATCACCGGCGAATCTGCACCTGTTATCCGCGAATCGGGTGGCGATTTCTCAGCAGTTACTGGCGGTACGCGCATCCTATCGGATTGGCTGGTAATTCGCGTGACAGCCAATCCAGGAGAGGCATTCCTGGATCGCATGATTGCAATGGTAGAAAACGCCAAACGTAAGAAAACGCCAAATGAGATAGCGCTAACTATTTTGCTCATTACGCTCACACTGATATTTTTATTCGTATGCGTAACGCTATTACCGTTTTCAATCTATAGTATTAAGTCAGCAGGATCGGGTTCCCCCGTATCCATTACCGTTTTAGTTGCACTCCTGGTTTGTCTTATTCCGACGACAATCGGCGGCTTGCTGTCAGCGATTGGTGTAGCTGGAATGAGCAGAATGATGCAAGTGAACGTGATTGCTACTTCTGGGCGTGCCGTTGAAGCCGCTGGCGATGTGGATGTATTGCTGCTCGACAAGACGGGAACAATCACGCTGGGTAATCGACAAGCATCCGCTTTCTTACCAGCAACCAATGTTCAGATTAAAGAATTAGCTGATGCCGCGCAACTCGCATCGCTGGCCGATGAGACACCAGAGGGCCGATCCATCGTAGTACTTGCAAAACAAGATTTTGGGTTGCGCGGTCGTGAATTGCATAATGCAATATTCGTTCCTTTTACTGCGCAAACACGCATGTCCGGCGTAGACTTTGGTGATCGCAAGATCAGAAAAGGCGCAGCAGATACAATTCGTGCCTATATCGAAAACCTAGGGGGTACTTTCCCTGGCAGTATCGAAGTGCTAGTTGATCAAGTATCACGTCGTGGCAGCACTCCTTTAGTCGTGGCCGATGGCGCTCGCGTACTCGGTGTAATTGAACTCAAGGATATCGTTAAAGGTGGTATTAGAGAGCGCTTTAGCGAATTGCGAAAAATGGGCATCAAAACAGTGATGATCACGGGTGACAATCGCTTAACTGCCGCTGCGATTGCCGCTGAATCTGGTGTTGACGATTTTCTCGCTGAAGCCAAACCCGAAGACAAGCTGAAGTTGATTCGGGAATATCAGGCACAAGGGCGGCTGGTTGCTATGACCGGTGATGGCACCAATGATGCGCCTGCTCTAGCGCAGGCTGATGTCGCTGTTGCCATGAACTCCGGCACCCAGGCAGCAAAAGAAGCAGGGAATATGGTTGATCTAGATTCTAATCCAACTAAACTGATCGAAATCGTTGAAACCGGAAAGCAAATGTTAATGACACGTGGAGCATTGACAACTTTCTCAGTCGCAAACGATGTCGCCAAGTACTTCGCAATCATTCCCGCAGCATTTGCCACCACGTATCCACAATTAAAGATGCTCGATATCATGCATCTAAACACGCCTGCATCGGCGATTCTTGCGGCGGTGATCTTCAATGCAGTCATTATTGTGTTTCTAATCCCATTGGCGCTTAAAGGTGTGAAATATCAGGCATTGGGTGCTGCTTCGCTATTACGAAAAAATTTACTGATTTATGGTCTGGGTGGTTTGCTCGTTCCATTTGTCGGCATCAAACTAATTGATGTCATGTTAGTTTTTTTAGGCCTCGTTTAGCCACAAATCAGGAGTTATGATGAAAAATCTGATTCGCCCAGCCATTACGCTATTTATTTTAATATCACTCGTCACTGGCTTACTCTATCCACTTGCAGTTACCGGTATTGCGCAAATCGCTTTCCCCGAGCAAGCCGCTGGCAGTTTGCTTAAGCGAGGTGATGAAATTATCGGTTCCACTCTTATTGGGCAAAGCTTTTCTGGGTCTACTTACTTTTGGAGTCGGCCTTCTGCAACTTCTCCCATGCCATACAACGCGTCAAATTCAGGTGGTTCAAATCTGGGGCCAACCAATCCGGCATTGATAGAGGCGGTCAATGAGCGTATTAAAAATCTGCGTGCAAATCACCCAGAAAAAGAGGAAAAAATCCCAACCGATCTCGTGACTGCGTCAGCAAGTGGCCTGGATTCCCATATTTCACCCGCTGCAGCGTATTACCAAATCGAACGCGTTGCAGCAGCTCGCAACACCGATACGGCGATAGTCAAATCACTGGTTGATCGATCGATTGAAACGCCACAGTGGGGTCTATTGGGTGATTCGCGTGTCAATGTCCTACGCCTTAACTTAGCCCTGGATGCATTGGAAAAATAATGAATGAAGAGCGCCCTGATCCCGATCGATTGCTAGCGGAAATAAAAAGAGAAGAAATTGCTGCACAGCGAGGTAAATTAAAAATCTTCATCGGTGCTTGTGCCGGAGTGGGTAAAACATACGCTATGCTCAATGCTGCGCAGCAACGGATAGCTGAGGGAATCGATGTTGTTATCGGAGTGGTTGAGACTCATGGGCGAAGTGAAACCATTAAGCTTTTGGAAAAATTCCCGGAAGTATTGCCATTACGCAAAATTAATTACCGGGGAAAATCACTTGCCGAGTTAGATATTGATACTGCATTACAACGGGCGCCGCAGTTAATCATCGTCGATGAACTGGCACACACTAACATCGAGGGCTCAAGGCATGTGAAACGCTGGCAGGATGTTGATGAGCTATTAGTGAATGGAATCAATGTTTATACCACACTGAACGTTCAACACCTTGAGAGTTTGAATGATGTGGTTGGCGGTATTACCGGCATCCGCATCTGGGAAACAATTCCAGATCGCTTTTTTGATAGCGCCGATGAGGTGACATTAGTTGATCTGCCACCGGACGAATTATTGGAACGGCTCAAAGAAGGCAAAGTTTATATACCTGAGCAAGTTGAGCATGCGGCCAAAAATTTCTTTCGTAAAGGCAATCTGATTGCATTGCGCGAACTCGCTTTGAGGCGCACGGCTGATCGTGTTGATTTACAGATGCGCGCCTATCGTGCCGATCATGCAATCGCTAATGTTTGGCAGGCACGTGAACGTATTATTGCCTGTATCGGGCCCGGCTCGATTGGTGACAAACTGGTGCGCAGCGCCGCTCGCTTGGCGAATGAGCTGAAAGCCGACTGGCTAGCAGTATATGTTGAAACACCAGCACTTCAACGTTTATCTAAGACTGATCGGCAACGCATTCTTGATCACCTCAAGCTCGCTGAAGAACTCGGTGCAGAAACAGCTACGCTGGCTGGCAGTGATTTAATTGCCACATTGATTGCTTATTCAAAAAGCCGAAATGCCAATAAACTTGTCGTCGGCCATCCTACAGATCTGCCGTGGTATCAACAATGGCATCCACGTTTTATCGATACACTTGCTCGATTCTCCCCTGATATTGATATCTATGTCGTAGGTAACGATAAACCCTCTCAGATTAGGAGCCGGGTAATTAACATGGGCACAATGAAATGGTGGAACTATGCTTGGGCCACAGCCGCTTGCGGAGTAACGACTATATTGGCTGCAGGATTGTTGCGCATATTTGACTTATCAAATGTTGTCATGTTGCTCTTGTTGACGGTTGTGGGTGTTTCAATCAGATTCGGTCGAGGGGCTGGTGCATGGGCAGCAGCATTGTCAGTCTTATTGTTCGATTTTTTCTTTGTACCCCCGCGATTCTCATTTGTTGTTTCCGATGTGCAGTATTTTTTCACTTTCACCCTGATGCTATTGATCGCTCTCATCATCGGACAGCTTGCGGCAAAACTGCAATTTGAAGCAACCACTGCCAATATACGCGAACGACGTGCGCAAGCATTAGCAGCTCTTTCCAAAGAGTTGTCCGGTGCATTAACCGTTGAGCAAGTAGTCGAGATTGCAAATCGGCATGTAAGCGGAACATTTAATTCATCAGTGGCGGTATTTCTTCCCAGTAGCCAAGAAAAAATCAAAGTAGCTGGTACCTCATCTTCTCAACCGATAGTTGATACTGCTGTTGCGCAATGGGTCTACGATCACCAATTGCCCGCTGGCTTTGGTACACAGACGCTGTCTGCAGCTGTTTCTCACTACTTGCCCTTGCAAGCCCCAATGCGTACTCGCGGAGTACTCGTTTTGGAAGCAAAAAATTTACTTTTCCTAGATGAACCGGAGGAAAAGCGCTTACTTGATACCTTCGCAGCACAAATTGCATTGGCCTTAGAACGAGTTCACTATGTCGAGGTCGCGCAGGATGCCTTAGTTTTAATGGAAGGAGAACGGCTGCGTAATTCACTGCTTTCAGCGATCTCACATGATTTGCGTACTCCACTGACTGCTTTGGTAGGATTGGCCAGTACACTTACCGATAGCAATTTACCAGAAAACTCCCAAAAGGAACTTGCCATTGCTATCCAGAACGAAGCACAGCAAATGTCTGATCTGGTCACCAATCTGCTCGATATGGCACGATTACAAACTGGTGGCGTGAAGCTGAAAAAGGATTGGCAATCGATAGAGGAAATCGTCGGCAGCGCATGCATGCAACTGCATCGCGTGCTTGCCACACATAAACTGGTTATCTCAATTCCTCCCAACTTGCCCCTATGTGAGTGTGATCCGATTTTAATCCAACGAGTCATTGTCAATTTATTGAGCAACGCCGCCAAGTTTACATCCGCTGGCAGCATAATCACAATTTCTGCGGCTGCTGAAAATAATGAAATGGCTATTGTGATCGAAGATAACGGGCCTGGCTTGCCTCGCGGCCAAGAAACCAGGCTATTCGATAAATTCACGCGCGGGGAAACCGAATCGAACAAGCCGGGTGTTGGCCTGGGGCTGGCGCTCTGTAAAGCGATCATAGAAGCTCACGACGGAAAAATTTTCGCAGAAAATTGCATCGATAGTGGAGCCCGTTTCACGATAAAACTACCATTGGGTATTGCTCCAATGCCGGAAGAACTTCTGTGAAAGCGCCTCGCATTTTGATTATCGAAGATGAAAATCAGATTCGTCGGTTCGTACGTATAGCTCTGGAAGCAGAAAATTTTGATGTCATCGAAGCGGATAGCGGTACGCGGGGTTTAATTGAAGCCTCCACTAGGCAACCTGATCTTGTCATTGTTGATCTTGGTTTACCTGATCTCGAAGGAAAAGAAGTCATTCGGCAAATTCGTGGTTGGTCGGAAATGCCTATTGTCGTGTTGTCTGCCCGCGATCGCGAAGAGGAAAAAGTTGCCGCTCTTGACATAGGAGCTGATGATTATTTGACCAAACCTTTCGGCATGCCGGAACTAATCGCACGAATCCGAGCCCATTTACGACGACGTCAATCGAATGAAAATCAGGGTGATCCTATAGTGCACTTTGGCGACGTAATTGTTGACCTTGCAGCTCATGCAGTAACCCGTTCCGGTGTTGATGTCCATCTCACACCGATTGAATACCGATTACTACTTTCTCTCATCAATGTGCGTGGACGTGTAGTGACACATAACCAGCTCATGCTCGCGGTGTGGGGGCCAAATTACTCAGAACGCTCACATTATCTACGTGTCTATATGGGGCACTTGCGACAAAAATTAGAGCATAATCCGGCTCAACCTGAATTTCTGCTTACTGAACTCGGGGTAGGTTATCGGTTAGTATAAGACAATAGTCTCCGAACCATTTTCAGCTTAATTCAATTGCCTATTATTAACTATAGAGCCCCAATCAATAATGGTTTGAAAGTCCCATCGATTCTCCCGCGATGATACTCGAGTTAGATTTGCTCAACTTTTTATAAACTAGATCCATGATGACCAATACCACTTCAGATCATACTGTCCGTAATTTTCGCGAGGTGCTTTTCTGGCCGGTGCAAATGATGCCGCTTGCGGGTGCCAGAAACGCACAACCTCACTGGGAATTGTTGGCACAGGGCGGCAAAGACAACCCATGGCGCAGGCTGGAGGACAGATTTCAAGCGGATGGGCTTGATTTTGATGAACGGCACTACAAGGAATTCGTTACCTTCTTGCCCTATGTTCAGCGCTTTATCTATGGCGAAACCCGCAGTCGTATGTCCGATAATGCGTCCGATCTACCCGGCGGTTCGGCAATCAAAATATTCCGAAGATGTGGGGTTTCCGCCTTGCGACTGATTCTGCGCGAGGGCGAAGAACCCATCACGCTGAATGTAGAGCATATCGAACTCTGGTTTTTCGACGACATCAGCGTAGCTTTTCTCAAGGTGGAATTATCCGCCACCGATCTACCGTTCACCTGGGTATGCGACTTGCTGTACCGTTTTGGCCGCGCCTACCCTACAGGCTGGGATGAAAACGGCCATGGCAAGCATAATGTCCACCGAGCTGAGTGGCTGTCAGCAGATGGTGCAGTTCTCGCCGTGTCAGATTCAGATAACCACAAAAAATTTCTCTCCTACACCCGCGAGCGTCGTTCACCAGGTATTTCAGAACACTGGGATTTTCTCCTGCGCCCCTTGGTGCTGGATCCATCGAAGGAAACCGGCATCCTGCGCTACCGCCAGATCGAATACCACCGAATGCCATTGATGGCCTTCCTGGCAGTGGACAATCCGCGCGGCATAGATCGGGAAAACTGGTTGCGCCTCGGCTTGGTCGCCACCCTTCCTCCCGATGAGGCGTTGCCAACGTATGATCCAGACGTGGCCGAGTTCGAGTCACGCTACTGCTATGACCGCTTTTGGACCGACACCGAGACAGGCCCCAACACACGTTTCCTCTGCACCGGTCGCGCCTTCCTGGTCGTTGGAGATGCGCATGACGATTATTTCCATGATAAGGCACGTGGCATCCTGGCCCAGTTCCGTCACCAGTATGTTTTGTTGTTTTTGATTACACATTTCCATCGTGCTTCGCTATTGGTATTTTCCAACCGCATAGCAGATGCGGTGCATGACCTGGATATTCGCGAACCGCAATCTATAAATCGTTTCCGGCGCAGGATTTACGCCGGTTTCGAAGCTTTCTTGCGCTTCACCCATCGTTACTGGTATCACGAGCTTTCCGAAAGATCCCACGTACAGTCGCTCTACCGCTTGTGCAGCAAACATCTGAGCAATGATTCCCTGTACCAGGAGGTGAAAGAAGATCTGCGGGACATGAGCCAGTATCTCGACAGCAACACGCAGCGCCAGCAATCCACCACAATCGTCCGCCTCACCGTGGTGACCACGTTCAGCATGATCGGGACAGTGGCTACTGGCCTGCTCGGCATGAATCTCATTGCTGAGGCCGACGCACCCATCTCCACTCGCCTGACTTATTTCTTAGTCACCACGCTGATTACGGCACTACTTATGTTGTTGGCCATTCTCAAGTCAAAGCAGCTCTCGAGTGTAATGGACACACTGGCTGATGACCAGAAAAGCTTGCGCACCCGCCTGGCCGGGCTGGGCAAGGCATGGCAGCGCAACCCGCCTAAGCCTTGAATAATCAATGCTCTGCTACCTTTAGGCGTTATCTGCTTATTACTACTTTAAGAAACTCGGAGAAAGTTGATTCGCGGATTCCACGGACCGCTTCGGTGGAATTGCCCGACATACTTGCCGATATTGTACTAAGGTTATTTTCTTAATAATGCTTCCATACTGTTTCCATTTTTTTCTTCTCTGTGTCTCACAAGTAACACCGCAGGTTATGGGTCTTCCGTGAGCCATGGTGTGGCGGATATGATTGACTTGGTGCTCTGTTCCACATATTGGGCAGTAATGTAAATAAGAATCCTTGCTGCCTCTCCTGTTCACGCCCGAAGAGATACTCTCGATCATCGCTGCATGCGCGATGGAAAGAATAGCGGACAATACTCCGTCATATCGAGTGTCATCGGACGTAACTTCCAATCGCATATGATCTTCACGCTGGGCAATGCGAGTCCCACAGTACCAGTCACCGAGTTCAGCGATACATGTTCGATGTGGTACCTGAGCAATTACCAATTTATTTGCACCCGCGATAAAAACCACTTTACGTATTGCCGTCATATCCGATGCACCTATTACGATTGTGATGCGTTTCATGCTATTACTCCTTCTCTAACAATTTCACGAAAACACAAAACAAATGTTAGAAGAGACAGCATAAAAACGTTGTAAATTACTAGCTACTGCCTGTAAAGAATTCGTATATAAATAGTCGGTTCTGAGAAATGTCTCAGACTCACATGAATACTGTGTTTTAGGCAATAATCCAACCTTTTAACCCCCTGAAGATATAATATCGGCATTAAAGCCTGAAGAAAATTAAAGGAACTCCAGATGGCGACTGACGATTTTTTCGTCCCTGGCTCGATAAAATATAATAAAAAAAGAACCTTCTATTTTCGGATTCCATATCTATTTATTGTTGATCTAGGAAAAATCAGATCAATGATTCTTTTTACTCCGCCATTTATATAGCGGCATTGCTTCCTTTCTACATTTACGCTGCTAACATTTAGACCTCAGAAATTTTGAAGTAGCAAAAGCCGCGACCATTCCTTCAATCGAAGTGTCCATCCAACGCACTGGGCGTATATAAAATCCGCGACAAATTTTACGGATTTTTTATAGTTACACGTTATCTATTTACAGCATTTTTATATTTTTCACTCTATATTCAATCACTTGAATAACTAATTAGCCTCCAAAGGAATATTCGATGGAAGCTTAGAAGATAGAGATGAAAAGTATTGTGTTGGTTGCTTGTCTGCTGACAAGCGCAAGTGCTTTCCCGCAAGATAGCAACAAAATTATAATTAATGCCCCCTCTTCTCCATTAACCTTTGGAGCCTATGCTGAAACTTATTATAGCTACGATTTCAATAATCTAATAGATAACACCAAGCCTTCGTTTATCTATAGCTTCAACAAAAATAACGAAGTTTCGGTAAATTTGGCTTCTATAAAGGGGTCATACACCACCGACAGCATCAGGGCCAATCTTGCTTTGGCAGTAGGTACTTACATGAATGCCAATTATGCGGCTGAGCCCGGTATATTAGGAAATCTCTACGAAGGCAATGCTGGAATAAAGTTACCTGGAGGAAATAACCTGTGGCTGGATGTCGGTGTCTTCCCTTCGCATATCGGCTTTGAAAGTGCGGTGGGAAAAGACAATTGGACTTTAACTCGAAGCTTGGTAGCTGAGAACACGCCATATTTTGAATCCGGTGCCAAAATCAGTTACACCTCTGACAATGACAAATGGTTTTTAAGTGCACTAGTTCTGAATGGTTGGCAGCACATCAAACCAGTGGATGGAAATACTATTCCTGCATTCGGGACCCAGATTACTTATAAGCCTTCCCCAAGAGTAACCTTGAATAGCAGTACTTTTCTCGGCAGTGACAAACCTGACAGTGCGAGGCAAATGCGCTATTTTCATAATTTCTACGCTATTTTTAAATTGAATGATAGGCTCTCGACCACTATTGGTTTTGATAGCGGCGTTGAGCAAAGAGCCAAAGATTCTTCAGTCATGAATATTTGGTTTAATCCTACAATGATTCTGAGATATACACCCACAATAAAAACTGCTGTTGCAATCAGGGCGGAATATTATGATGACAAAAATGGTGTGATCATCGCTTCAGATACTTCCAACGGGTTTAAGACATGGGGTTTCTCCGCCAATTTTGATTACAACATCACCAGCAATTTACTGTGGAGAATTGAAGCAAGAACGTTGCAGAGTAAAGGCGATATTTACATTGTAAACGATGGCTTCGCAAGGGACTCCAATACGTTTATCACTACATCATTAGCCGCCAGCTTCTGACGCAACTGTCTAGCGGCTTGGAATAAAACTCCAGTTGAGCATTTGCAAACCAATAATGGATTAGCAATTGCCATAATGCTCCCCACTATAACAAATCTATCCGATGACGAATTAATCATTACGAAAAGCCTTAAACGCAAAGAAACAATCGCTCGGAATTAGGCTAATGGCCTCAATATGTTTATATCCTGGACCGATTCGACTTACCTGATCGTTTCGCGATGGAGTGTTCTTTCTTCAATTGAATCAGATCCCAAAGATTCCCGTAAAGATCCTCGAACACCGCGACCACCCCATAGCCCTCTTCCTTGGGCGGCCTGATGAACGTGATGCCTCTGGCGATCATGCGATAGTAGTCCCTCCAGAAATCGTCGGTATTAAGGAACAGGAAGACTCGTCCGCCCGCTTGATTCCCGATGAACGGCAATTGCCCCGGCTTGGATGCCCTGGCGAGCAATAAAGTGGTTCCCGCGGAGCCAGGCGGCGAGACGACTACCCAGCGCTTGTCCTGTTCCGGCAGGTAAGTATCTTCGACAAGAACGAAATCCAACTTGTTCAAGTAGAAATCGAGGGCCTCATCGTAGTCCCGCACGACGACGGCGATGTGGACAATGGATTGATTCATGCGAAATGCTTCTGGGATCGGCTTCGCGAAATGGGAGCGTGTTCCCAAATAGCCCTTTGTGTATAGGAAAAATAAACGCTCTTTTTCATCGGAGGCAAATGTACTGGAAAGCGGATGGAGTGTCAAACACACTAACAAACGATCAGAAATTCACGAAATTTGTACCTAATCAGCAGTGAAAACATCCATTAACAACAGGCCATCGGGAATGACGCAATCGACCAGATGAGCCGCCGTCGGCGGCATGTATCGACCACACAGCGGGGAGGAAAAAACCCTGTCGCTTGCAGGAAAAGGCGATTCACTCACTTACTATGGGTCTACTAATAGTAATTGCAGAACTATTAATGATCTATAAGTTTTTTCATTTTCTTGACTCGCCAAAGCGGATAAATGGTAACTGGTTTATTAAGATTCCAGTTTAATATCTCATGTGTAAGAAATCTCAGAGTTGTTTACAGAGAGGTTGATTGAAATAAGTGTTGAGTATTTCATAAGGGGTGGCATTATTCAAACTCTTATGAGGCTTAACGGTATTGTAGAAATTAATTGTAAGAAATCTCAGAGTTGTTTACAGAAAGGTTGATTGAAATAAGCGGTGAGTATTTCATAAGGGGTTGCATTATTCAAACTCTTATGAGGCTTAACGGTATTGTAGAAGTTGATGAAACGGAGAAGCTGAATGCGTCGATCGGCACAGTCTTTAAAGTGAATCTTGCTGTGCCACATATCCATCAGGGTGCGGATAACCCGCTCAGCTTTCCCGTTGGTTTGCGGACGATTGATACGGGT
>NZ_FNOE01000042.1 GCF_900106555.1 Nitrosomonas oligotropha
TGCGGCGGCATTTTTCTGTGCCGTATGCTGCGGTGCGCTCATCGGCAAAAATGACTTGTGGCAATTTTGTGTCATTTTTGTGCCACAACCGAGGCCTTTTGAGACCAACCGAGACTAATGGGGCATTTGTGAGACCGGAACTAAGACCCTGTTTTATATGGGCCTTAGTTGGTCTTGAGTGGTCTGGATTAGACCGCTTATTGGTGGAGACGGCGGGAATCGAACCCGCGTCCGCAAGTCCTCTACAGACAGTTCTACATACTTAGCCATGTTATTTAATTTAGCCTGGCAACCGCCAACCGGCAAGCTGATGACAGGCGAGTCACCTTGCGTTTAACGTTTTATAAAGTGACCCTATAAAACGCGATCCCCGTTAGTGACTCTGCTGTCTGTTGCCAGACCCGGCGTTGAGGCCCACCGGTGCAGAGGCTAGCCGATTAAGCGGCTAAAGCGTAGTTTTCGTCGTTTGCGACTATTGTTTTCAGATGGATTTACGAGGTAATCTGATCCTCGGTATGCCCTGCGCTGCTTTGCAACCCACGTCGAAACCAGATCGTCCCCGGTATTCGTTTTGGTAGTGCATAGGATGGTGCCGAAACCTAAAAGTTCAAGTCCTATGCGCCAGGTATTCTAACAGAAAAGCGGGAGTTTCTTTACAGATAGCTCAGCAGCTCCGCGGGGTGATCGATCAGGTGCCGGGCACCCCAGGTTTCGGGCGGCTGGTCGTTGCCCAGATAGCCATAGCGGGCAACGATGGGTTGCATGCCGGCTGCCAGGCTGGCTTGAACATCGCGGATGTCGTCCCCGAGATAAATGCAATGCGCGGGGGAAATGTTTATTTTATTGCTGGCGGTCAAGAGCGGTTCGGGGTGTGGCTTGGTATTCGCCAGTTCATCGCCACAGACAATGCAGGCGACGCGTTGTGCCAGACCCAGTATTTCAATCAGCGGATGCGCAAAACGCGCCGGTTTGTTGGTGACGATACCCCAAGGCAAATTGCGTTGTTCCAGTTGATCGAGCAACGCATCAACACCGGGAAAAAGACAGGTATCGTGACATAGGCGTTGTGTGTAGAAATCCAGAAACTCGTTACGCATCGATTCATAACCTGCGTCGCCCGGTTTGATGTTGAAGCCGAGTCCCAGCAGCCCGCGCGAACCGGCGGAGGCCTGCGTACGGATTTTTTCGATGGGCAGCTCGGGTAGTCCGCGCAGGATGAGTTGCCGGTTCAAGGCGTGGCCGAGATCCGGTGCAGTATCGGCCAGTGTGCCATCGAAGTCGAAGAGAACGGCTTTAATCATGGATTCAGTTCAAATGCTGGAGGTGATAGTGAAACAACGCAATCGGTTTAGGTGCGGTACGCCATGATGTAGTTCACATCGGTGTCATCTTCCAGTGCATAGACTTTGGTGATCGGGTTGTATGTCATGCCGATCAGCTGCTCATCCGTCAAACCGGCATTGCGCGCCATACGCGCGAGTTCCGAGGGTTTGATGAATTTTGAGTATTCGTGCGTGCCGCGTGGCAATAGCTTCAAGACATATTCCGCGCCGATGATGGCAAACAGATAGGCTTTCGGGTTGCGGTTAATGGTTGAGAAGAAAACCCAGCCGCCGGGTTTGGTTAATTGCGTGCAGGAACGGATAATGCTCATGGGATCGGGTATGTGTTCGAGCATTTCCATGCAGGTAACCACGTCAAAGTGTTGCGGCTGCTCTTTTGCCAGCGATTCCACGGTGATCTTGCGGTAGTCGACGTGATGTCCGCTTTCCAGCAGGTGCAGTTTGGCGACTTTGAGCGCTTTGTCGCTGAGATCGATACCGGTCACATGCGCGCCCATCGATGCCATGCCCTCGGACAGAATACCGCCGCCGCAACCGACATCCAGCACGGCTTTTCCGGTTAAGCCTTCAACCAGATCATTGATGTAGTTAAGGCGTAGCGGATTGATTTCATGCAGCGGCTTGAATTCGCTGTTGGGGTCCCACCAGCGGTGCGCGAGTTGGCTGAATTTTTCCAGTTCCAACGGGTCAGCATTGATGCCGTCATTTTCCATATGCATTCCTTTGTGCCTAATTTTTTGATGTGGCCGCGATACGCTCTTGCCAGTATGCGGTACGGTATTGCAATTCAACCGGGTTGAGCGTCATCAGTTCTTTTTCGTGGAGCAGCATTCTACCATTTACCCACACATGACTCACTTGTTCACGGCTTGCCGTATAGACTAAATGGGAAGCCGGGTCGTAGCAAGGCGCGAGATTGAGGCCGGTGAAGTCGACTGCGGTAATATCAGCCGCTTTTCCACGGATTAATGAGCCGGTTATTTCTCCCAGCCCCAGGGCATTGGCGCCATTCAAAGTTGCCATTTTTAATGCTTGATGCGCGGGCAAAGCATCGGCCCGTCCGCTGGTCGCTTTTGCCAGCAGCGCCGCCAGACGCATTTCCTCGAACATATCGAGGCGATTATTACTGGCCGCGCCATCGGTGCCGAGACCGACATTGATGCCTTGATTCAATACAGGCGCAACCGGCGCTAGTCCGCTGGCGAGCTTCATGTTGGACGAAGGGCAATGTGCGATGCTGCAACCGTATTGATGCACCAGTTTTATTTCATGATCCGTCAAATGCGTCATGTGCACCGCAATTAAATTCGGACTGAGCAGCCCCAATTGCTGCAAGCGTTCAATCGGCCGCATGCCGGTGGATTCGAGGCTGATGCGGATTTCATCCTGGGTTTCGTGCAAATGCGTATGTATTGGGGTATCGAGCTGTTCCGCGTAAGTCAGAATGTTGCGGAAGGTTTTGTCGCTGACGGTATAGGGTGCGTGCGGCGCAAAACAGAAGGACAGCAGCGGATGCTGATATTGGTCTCGTAAATCCAAGCCTTTCGCCAAGTAATCATCGGCGTCACTGGCATAGGCGGTGGGAAAGTCGATCACGACCATGCCGATGGCAGCACGCATGCCGGAGCCAATAGCGGCTTCCGCACAGGATTTTGGGAAAAAGTACATGTCGTTGAAACAAGTAACGCCGCCTTTGATCATTTCGGCACACGCGAGCTGTGTACCGTCCAAAACAAATTGGGCATTAACGTGCTGATTTTCTGTCGGCCAGATGCGCTGATTGAGCCATGCCATCAAAGGTATGTCATCTGCAAATCCACGCATCAGCGTCATGGCGGCATGGGTGTGCAGATTAATCAATCCCGGGATCAGCGCATGATCGTTTAGGGTGATTGTTTGCTTGGCTTGATAACGCAGACTGGCTTCCGATGCCGGCAGAATATCCTGGATAATTCCTTTATCGATGGCGATGGCATGTTGATTTAGCACGACTTCAGCAGGCTCGATGGGAATAATCCATTTCGCTTCAATCAGAGTATCGATTTGCTGCAAACCATTCATGCGTTTCGAGTATCTAGAAAGAAAAAAGCCCTGCTCTTAAGGGCAGGGCTTCATGCGTAAAAATAGTGAACCAGTTTTCGCTTATCGGGTACCGGCTACTTCGATTTCAACGCGGCGATCAGGTGCCAAGCATTCGATCAACGCTTTGGTTTTTTTGTCGCCTACGCAACTATTACCTGTCACAGGATTAGCTTCGCCTTTGCCATCAACAAAAACACGGCTTGGCTCTATGCCTCTTGAAACCAGATGAGCTTTGACCGATTCAGCACGGCGTATCGAGAGGTTTTTGTTGTATTCATCGGAACCGATGCGATCAGCATAACCTACAGCGATAATAAGATCGTACTTAACATCTTTTATGCCGGTTACAAATTCATTCAAAGACTGAATACCATTCGGTTTCAGTTTTGCGCTATCGAAATCAAATAATGCATCGGCAGAGAATGTAATTTTTTCCGGTGCTGTTTTAGCAGCTGCGACTGCAGGTGCCGCAGCTACGGGTACCGTGCCTTCAGTTTTTTTAGCCAGATCCGGATCACATTCTGGAATCGCCATTGCCGGTGTCCAGTAACCGGTTTGCCAGCATAGGCCGGTTGTATTTCTTGCCACTACACCACGATCGTCAACACCGTAAGCTTCCGGTTTTTTTACAGCTTTATCCTTATCAATAACTGTTTCTTGTGCCAAAACAGCACCAGAAAACATTACTGGTATAAGAATCATTCCCATGAGAGTATTTTTAGCTGATATTTTCTTCATGCTGTTGTCCTTTTTAATGAAAACTACGGGTTTTAATATTGGTATGCAAAAAACTATTCTGCACTTGAAAACTTTCTAGCATTCTACTACTTCAGGCTTTTGATTGCGCGTTTATCAGTTTGTTTGTTTGTTTTATCAAATCAACATGTTGTAAAATTACAACAAATTGCCCTCACGAATCAAGTTGAAATGAAATTAATGACTTAGCTTGGTTGAGCGATCAATAACCGGTCATTTTCTGATAAAAAATTAACGATATAGCAAATCGCATATCACTCTCGCACATATGGCGCCGGTATTGGCATCACGTTAAAGCCGGTGAATTATTGATCTATCACACGTATACTGTCCAGCCGCCAAGATGGTGAAATTTCACATCGGCATACTATGCGGCGAAGATTTTCATGAACCCTTTCAATCCATTCTAAAAACATTGCCGTATGCTCGATGAAACAGCAGCTCTAACTTTGTCAGCGCAAAATCTAACGCGCCATTATGGTGAAGTTGTCGCAGTTCATCAATTCGACCTGCAATTGCGGCGTGGCGAGGTATTGGGATTGCTTGGACCCAATGGCGCGGGTAAATCGACAACGCTGCGCATGTTGACGGGTAATCTTGCGCCCAGTAGCGGCGGTGTTGAAATTTGCGGCATCGATTTACTGGACAAACCGCAGGAAGCCAAGGCACATGTGGGTTTCTTACCGGAGATTCCCCCGCTTTATTTCGATATGACGGTGAATGAATATTTGCTGTTGGCTGCCCGGCTGCATCGCGTCCCGAAGGAAGCACTTAAGGCGGCGTTGGAAAATGTGAAGCAACGTTGTGGTTTGGAACAGCACAGCAACAATTTGATCGGCACATTATCGAAGGGTTATCAGCAACGCGTGGGTATCGCGCAAGCGATCATTCACAACCCCGATGTCATCATCCTGGATGAACCGACAGTGGGTCTTGATCCCAATCAGATGCGTGAAATCCGCCAATTAATCCGCGAATTGGGAACAACCAGCAGTGTTATTCTATCGACCCATATTTTGCCGGAAGTTGAAAATGTATGTGACCGGGTACAAATCATGCACCAAGGCAGCATTGTATTCGACCAGCCGATGATCGATTTGCGCCAGCAGAATACCAGTCTGGAATCGGTATTCACACAACTCACACAGTAACTGCACGAACCGGAATTTGAAGATGATTATCACCATTATCCGTAAAGAACTGCATATGCTGTTCATTTCTCCGCTGGCCTGGCTACTGCTGGCTTTGGTTCAGCTCGTGCTGGCGTGGGTTTTTCTGGTGCGGCTGGATGCATTTTTGGAAATTCAATCGCAATTATTGCAAATTGCCAATCCTCCGGGAGTTACCGAGATTATCGTGACCCCGGTCTTTGCGGTGGCCGCGATCGTTTTATTGATGATTACGCCATTACTATCGATGCGCCTCATAGCCGAAGAACGCCGCAACCGCACGCTGACACTCTTGATTTCCGCACCGGTTTCGATGACGGATATCGTGCTGGGTAAGTTTCTTGGCTTAATGGTATTTTTTTCCGCGATCATCAGTTTGATTATCGCCTTATGTCTTTCATTGCGTACCGGCGGCATGATGGACTTTGGATTATTGCTCAGTAACACGATAGGATTGCTGCTGACTGTTGCCAGTTTTTCTGCGCTTGGGCTGTATATTTCAAGCCTGACCGCACAACCGGCGATTGCCGCGGCAGGCACTCTGGGCGTGTTACTGGGATTATGGCTGATCGATCTGGCGGCAAGCGCAACACAAAGCTGGCTGCACTATTTTTCTTTGCTGAAACATTTCGACCATTTTAATCAAGGTCTGATCGACACTTTGAGTACCGCCTATTTCATTTTGTTTACCGTTACCTTTCTGGTGTTGACGATTCGCCGTCTGGATGGAGAGCGGCTGCATGGCTGAGTTGGATAAAAAATTGCACCGGCAATACCGGCTACACCATGGCCTGTTTGTCATTTTGCTGCTGCTATTGGTTTTCTTACTTGGATATTTGGCCCAGCAGACCCGCCAGCAATGGGATATCAGTCAGAACGGGCGTAACAGCCTGAGTGAAGCCAGCGTGGAGATCCTGCAAAAATTGCATGGACCGGTCGAGATCACCGCGTATGCCACTGAGCAAGATGCTCAACTGGGCGACATCCGCCGCATCATTACTGATTTTATCGCAATGTATCAGCGCATTAAGCCAGATCTTTCGTTGCTGTTCATCGATCCGGTGGAACAGCCACTGTTAGCGCAGGAAGCCAATGTGCACGTCAATGGTGAAATGATCATTCGATTCAATCAGCGGGTTGAACACTTGCTTACCATCAATGAACAAGCATTTTCCAATGCATTGATGCGGCTAGCTCGCGCAGAAGATAAGCTGATTGTGGCGCTAAGCGGTCATGGTGAGCGCAAGCTAGAGGGTAACGCCAATTATGATCTCGGAGAATTCGGCAAGCACTTACGCTCCAACGGCTTTAACAGCCAGCCACTCAATCTCGCCATGGAACGGGATATCTCGGCCACGGCGAGCATGCTGCTCATTGCGTCACCGCAAACCGACTTGTTGCCAGGGGAAGTGCAAAAACTGCTGGATTATATCGACCGTGGCGGCAATTTGCTCTGGCTGGTTGATCAGGAATCGTTGCGCGGATTATTGCCGCTGACAGAAAAATTGCGCTTATCACTGACTCCCGGTGTCGTGGCCGATCCTCAGGCGGTGGAACTCAAAGCGCCGATTACCTTTGCTTTGGGCGCAATTTACGGGCCGCATGTCATTACCAATGATTTTAATTACATCACCGTATTTCCCTTCGCGCGTCAGATCGAGATGGATGATAGCGAGGATTGGAGCGGTGTTGCACTGGTTGAAGCGGCACCGCAAGGTTGGGTGGAAACCGGCGATCCGAATGGAGAAATTCAGTTTGATCAGGATGCTGATATACCCGGACCGGTCAGTATTGCCGTGGCGTTGACGCGCACTATCCAAGACCGCGAGCAACGCATTGCCGTGGTCGGCAGCGGGCATTTTCTTGCCAATACTTATCTGGGCAACGGCAGTAATCTGGACTTCGGCATTAATCTGATTAACTGGTTGACCGGTGATGAAGAGTTGATCGTGATTCAACCACGCGCAACGCTGGATAGCAGTCTGGTCTTGAGTGAATTTGAACTGACACTGATCGCGGTGGTTTTCTTAGTGGTATTGCCCCTGCTGTTCCTGACATGCGGGGGTGTAATTTGGTGGCGCCGCCGGAGAAAAATATGACCATGACGCATCATGCACGGCTGAATCTCATTATGGTTGCCACGATTGGCAGCTTGCTGTTGTTTCTTTACTTTAAACCGCAATCCCAGGGTAACCCGGAATATTCAATCGCCAGCAATTCTGCCGAAACCGTGCAGAGTGTGCGTATCGTCAGGCCACAACAGGAAATCACGCTCAAACGGCTGAACGATCATTGGTATCTGACAACGCCCCTGCACGCCCGGGCTAACGAAGAAAAGATCCGGCGAATTCTGGAAATTCTCCAGGCTAAAAGTCAGCAACGCTTTCCGTTGACTGATTTAGGACGATTTGGTCTGGAGCGCCCGAATGTGCTGTTAACCATTGACGATACACAGTTTGGCTTTGGCGGATTTGCACCCACCACTAACCAGCAATATGTAGCGGCTGGTGATCATGTGCATCTGATTGCACCCCGTTATGCGTTGGCATTGCCGGGTAGCGTGAACGATTTGATCGATTCCAGGTTGCTGTCACCTAGCGAGACTCCGGTCAAGTTTGAACTGCCGCATTTTGCGGCGGAATTTCACCATCCCGATTGGCGTGTAACATTGCAACGATCGGACCATGTCGTCACCGAAACTGCATTGAAAGATTGGATTCAATTGTGGCAGACGGCTAGCGCCGCGGAGCTGATATTGGTGTCGCAGCTGGGATCTGATTTTGTTGAAACCGGTATGTTGAAAATCGGTTTGCAGGATGGCCAGCAGATCGATCTGAAAATATTGCACAATGCCGTTTCGATTGTTTTAGTGCGGGCCGATGAGGAAATCGGTTACCAATTTCCGCTTGATACCGGCCGGCATTTACTCGATCCAGCCACCCTAGCACAGGCTGAGACTGAGAGCTGATGCCGGAATTACCGGAAGTCGAAACAACGCGGCGTGGCATTGCACCCCATATCGTGGGACAAACGATTACCCAAGTCATTGTCCGTAATCCCCGGCTACGCTGGCCGGTACCGGATGAGTTACCGTCATTATTAACAGGCCTGACGATTCAAACCGTAACCCGGCGCGCCAAATACCTGTTGCTGGATTTTGGTACGGGAACATTGATCATGCATTTGGGAATGTCGGGAAGCTTACGCATTCTGCCACCAACGCAAAATACAGGGCTTTCGCCGGGAAAGCATGATCATCTTGACTTGATTCTGCGTGATCGCACAGTCTTAAGGTTGCGGGATCCGCGCCGTTTTGGTGCCGTGTTATGGCAAACCGGAAATGTTCTACACCATCCGCTTTTTCAGAACCTCGGCCCGGAGCCCTTAACGGCGGATTTCGATGCCGCGTGGTTATTCGCGAAAACCAGAGGCAGCCGTGTCAGCATCAAGCAAACGCTGATGAATCATCACGTGGTGGTTGGTATCGGCAATATTTATGCGAACGAAGCCTTGTTTCTCGCCGGGATCAACCCCAAAATTGCCGCTGGTAGGATTGGCATAACCCGGTATGAACGGTTGGTGCAGGCGGTTAAACACACTTTGCAGCAAGCCATCGAAGCAGGTGGCAGCAGTTTGCGCGATTTTGTGAACAGCGACGGAACTCCCGGTTACTTCCAGCAGAACTATTGGGTTTATGGGCGTGAAGGCCAGCGCTGTAAAAAATGTGAGGGTATGATTCAGTACATCAGACAAGGACAACGCGCTAGTTTCTATTGCCCGGCTTGCCAGCACTGATCTCAGTTCAATCAACGTAGCGAGAAAATGACTATGAATATTTCGTTCATCGGCGGCGGTAATATGGCTTCCGCCTTAATCAGCGGATTGTTGCAGCAAGGGTATGCAGCCCGGCAACTCAACGTGGTGGAAATTAATGCCGGCAGCCGAGAAAAATTGCAGCAAGCATTCGGCATCACAGCGGTGGCCGATCTCGCTGAGGGTATCGCCGCCAGCGATGTGATCTTGCTGTCGGTAAAACCGCAGCAATTATTTGAATTGACGCAGAAACTTTCGCCATTACTGAAAAATCAATTGACGATATCGATTGCCGCCGGAATTCGCGCCACCGACATCATGCGTTGGTTGGGCGGGTATCAGCGGGTCGTGCGTGCCATGCCCAATACGCCTTCGCTGGTGCGTTCCGGTGTCACCGGTTTATATGCAACTCCC
Organism: Nitrosomonas oligotropha; assembly: GCF_900106555.1. GTDB lineage: Bacteria > Pseudomonadota > Gammaproteobacteria > Burkholderiales > Nitrosomonadaceae > Nitrosomonas > Nitrosomonas oligotropha_A. Next base: position 9,578 of record NZ_FNOE01000042.1, read on the forward strand.
AGCGTGGATGCGCGGGACAGAACGAGCGCTGAATCGATCCTCGCGGCGGTAGGTTCGACCCTTTGGGTGGATGACGAAGAGATGCTGCATGCCGTAACAGCGATCTCCGGTAGCGGCCCCGCTTATGTCTTCTACTTTATTGAAGCGATGCAACAAGCGGCGATAGAATTAGGTCTATCAGCGGTTCAAGCCAGACAACTCAGCTTGCAGACTTTCGCAGGCGCCAGCAAACTGGCCATTTCGAGCGATGAAGATGCGGCCGTATTGCGCGCTCGGGTGACTTCCAAAGGCGGCACCACCGAGCAAGCGATACAAACTATGGAAAAAAATGATATTAAGTGTAAGATCGTCACTGCCATTCATGCTGCGAATAAACGCTCACGGGAATTAAGTGACGAGTTCGGCAAAATATAATGTTCGCGATAACTTATTAGCGATTTCTTAATTATCGATTATAGTTTTTCTGGAAAATTGTTATGTCCAATCAAATCCTGATTTTTCTTGTTGATACTATTCTGGGGTTGTTATCCCTGGCATTGTTATTGCGTTTTTATTTTCAATTACTGCGCGTCCCCTACTACAACTCGGTCTCGCAGTTTCTGATCGCAGTGACCGATTTTATTGTACGTCCGGCGCGCCGATTTATTCCCGGCTGGGCGGGAATTGATTTATCAACACTGGTGCTGGCGTGGCTGCTGGAGTGCATCATCATAGCCAGCATGTACATGGTGCAAGGGTATGATTTCGAGATCAATATCGTCACTTCATTGGGCGTGATGGGATTGCTGGGCATCGTTGAGATCATTAAGACGACGCTCTATATCGTGTTGATCATGATTATCATGCAAGCCGTATTGTCGTGGGTTAATCCGCACAGTCCGCTGGCGCCGCTGTTGGAAAGCTTTACCCGTCCGTTCCTGGCTGTTTTCCGCAAACGCATACCACCGGTCGCCAATGTCGACTTGTCTCCCTTGTTCGTGCTGATTCTGATTCAAGTGTTATTGATGGTCGTAGCCGGCGTGAATAAGGAAATCATCGCAATGCTCTTTTAACTAATCGATCGGCATGGGATGGTACCGGTACGATGATGCGGATAATCTCGTGCTGACACTGCATATTCAACCGGGTGCAAAAAATACCGCAGCAGCCGGTTTGCATGGCGATGCGTTAAAAATAAAACTCGCAGCGCCACCGGTGGAAGGCAAAGCTAATACCGCATTGCTGAAATTTCTTGCCGAACGTTTTGATGTGCCGCTTTCTCGCGTGATATTGAAACAAGGGGATAAATCGCGCCATAAAGTGATCGTGATTCAGCGATCCGCACATGATCCGGCAGTGTTATTTGATGAGTCCTGCGATTAATTACCGCTGCCAAGATAGGATTCTCATATTAATGCCACAGAGCAATCTTAGGTTTCCATGCGAATGACTACAGAACGTATCGAATCAGCTCGCGCCGAAGAGATCCAAGAAAATCAATTCACGCGCACTTTTGCCGCCTTGGAGAAGATTTCATGAAACGACGCACTGTGTTACAAGCGCTGGCCGCAGCCGCCGTGATTCCGCTGGTTCCCACCTGCTTGCGCACGGCGGCGGTTGGTGAAGCGGCCAGCCCCATCACGCCGCTTAACAAACCGCATGAAGAATGGCGCACATTGCTTTCACCAAGAGCCTATCAAATCTTGTTTGAAGAAGCCACCGAGCGCCCGGAATCGAGCAATCTGGTGTACGAAGATCGCGCAGGTACATTCATTTGCGCCGCTTGTTATCTGCCGCTGTTTGACAGTGCGCATAAATATGAAAGCTGGACCGGCTGGCCCAGTTTTACCCAGCCGATTGCCGGACACATCGCCACCAGACTCGATTTCAAACTGATCAAACCACGCACCGAATACCACTGCGCACGCTGCGGCGGGCATCAGGGCCACGTGTTCAAAGACGGCCCACCGCCACGCGGCGAACGCTGGTGTAACAACGGCATTGCGCTCAATTTTGTGCCGAAAGACGAACCGCTACCGGCGCTCAGAAGCTGATTACCGGTGCGCCTCAGCCCGCAAACCTACCGGATTATTCTCTGACCTGTGTACTTTTCGATTGCGCACCCACTGCAAGTAGCGAAAACTGACAATGGGGCAAGAATCCATCTGGCGTAAAATCCACCTTGCGCCGCTAAAATCCCTAACAATTCTGTCAAAGCCCAAATCAATAGCCATTCACTATTTTCCTATTTATACTGGCGGCAACTTCATCGCACAGGATACTTGATTCGCACCATGCACACCGATGATTCAATATAGTCTATCTTTTTCAAATCATTGATTAAAATACCGATATAACATATCTAATAATATAATAACAATAACGAATTAGTTGTAAAGAGAAGATTGGAAGAATCCCAATTTCCCCTAAGCAAATTCCTTATTTTAAAATCAACCATTCTATTTTCAGAGCCGAGACTCCCTTGACACAATTTTCCGTAGTAATACCGACACTCAACGAAGCCGATAACATTGATCCGTTATTAACCAGCTTGTTTGCATTGAATCTCCCGCAGGACAGCTTTGAAGTTATTTTTGTCGACGATGGTTCAAAGGACGGCACTCCGGAAAAAGTACGAGCATGGGAGAAAAAAGCGCAGGTGCGGCTCATTGAGCGCACAGAGAAACCGGATTTGACGGCGTCGATTCTGGCCGGCGCCGCGCAGGCGCAGAGCGATGTGATTGTGGTCATGGATGCGGATCTGAGCCATCCGCCAGAACAGCTTTCCGCCGTTGTGGCGCCCGTGCTGAATGACAGTCACGACGTCTCCATCGGCAGCCGCTATATTCCGGGCGGCCGCACCGAAGGCTGGCCGTTGCACCGGCAATGGCTATCGCGCATCGGCGGCTCACTGGCACGCCCGCTGTGCGATGTGAACGATGCCACTTCGGGCTTTTTTGCATTCCGCCGCGAGCTGGCATCGACCATTTCCGGAAAGGCGCACGGCTATAAAATCCTGCTCGAACTGTTGATGGCCGGACAAGGCACGCTAAAAGTGGTTGAAGTGCCCATCTGTTTCCGTGACCGGACACGCGGCACTTCAAAATTATCATTTCACCACCAATGGGCGTATCTGCAACGCTTGCTTGCGCTTTCCGGCGGCGCCACGATTCACAACGCCGGACGTGTTATTTTGATTGGACTGCTCTGTGCGCTGATCGATATCGGGTTGTTCCAGATCCTGAAAAGCAACGGCGCAGGACTGGCAGCGGCTCATATCGGAAGTTTTCTTGCCGCAGCAACGGTATTTCTCGCTTTTAATTCCGGCGGATTGTTCCGCTCCCGGCAGACTAATCAGCTGCAGTGGCCCCGCCTCGGCCGTATCGCTGCGGTCGGCAGCATTGCGATGCTGTCACGCGGTGGTTTGCTGTCCTTGCTTGTCAATACCTGGCAAGTAGCGCCGCTATGGGCCATTCTCACCGCCACGGTCACTAGCGTAATCATCTGTTATCTGGGATCGATCTTCTATATATTTCCGCCAAAAGACAATCGCCCTACTGTCGATACGCGCTGGCGCGTGGCTGCGATCGGCATCGTACCGTTCATTATATTGTTCCGTTTGATTTATCTTGGCGAAACACAACTGATTCCCGACGAAGCCTATTACTGGAACTATACCCAGCATATGGATTTAAGTTTCTACGATCATCCGCCCATGGTGGCGTGGCTGATCTGGCTAGGCACTGCAATTGCTGGCAATAATGAATTCGGGGTCAGGATCGGAGCATTCATCTGCGGCTTGGTAACGATGGGTTTTCTGTATGCTTTGGCCAAAAACCTATACGACAAATCCACCGGTATACGCACGGTACTGCTGTTGGCGGTCCTGCCATTCACTTTCGCCACCGGCTTCCTCATGACTACGGATGCCCCGGTAATAGCGGCCTGGGCAGCCACACTCTATTACATGGAACGCGCCTTGATCGCAAACCGTAGTTCAGCTTGGCTAGGAATGGGAATCGCTTTTGGGCTTGGCATTCTATCCAAATATACGCTTGGATTGCTCGGCGCTGCCGCATTGTTATTTGTGCTCATCGACCCGGCTGCACGCCGCTGGTTGATTCGCCCCCATCCGTACCTTGCCGCATTGCTGGCGCTGCTGTTGTTTTCCCCGGTTATTATCTGGAACTTGGAGCATCACTGGTCTTCGATCATGTTTCAGTCATCGCGCATCCGCGGTGTCGGTGACGATGAGTTCTCGGTTCATTTAATGCTCGTCAACCTGCTGGTATTACTCACGCCGACGGGTTTGATCGCTGCGCTATTAGCATTGCTGCCCGGGAACAAACATGGCACGGGAGAGTTTGCGCACAGACGCATGTTGTTTGTATGCCTATTCACGGGAGTACCGCTGGGGATATTTTTGGTACTCAGCATCTTCGACTCATTGCGTTTCCATTGGACCGCCCCGTTATGGCTTGCCATCATCCCGACAATGGCCTGGATGATGGGACAAAACTTCAGTCCGCGCAGCTTCGCAAACCGTATCCAAGCCGCATGGAAACCAACGATCGCCCTTTCCATAGCGGTGTACGCATTAATAATGCACTATGTGGTGCTCGGAATTCCAGGGATTCCATATCCTGAGTTGATGAATCGCTACTTTTGGCGCGAAGCCACCATTGAAATCGAGAAAATTGCGGCAGATGTGCAGCAGCAGACCGGACAGAAACCCTTGGTCGTCGGCATGAGCAAATGGTCGGTTGCCAGTGCGCTAGCATTCTACAATCAGCATGGCGAACCAATGGATATCCGCGCGCGCAATATGTTTGGCGATAGCGGCGCCATGTATGAAGTCTGGCATCCATCGGAACCGCCCGTCACCCGGCCGATTATTCTGGTCAGCATGGCGCGGCATCATCTGGAGCACGGCCGTGCCGGCAATGATATTTCCAAGCATCTCGATCAACCTGGCCCAGTCCATAGCCTGATTATCACGCGCGAAGGCAAGCCGCTGCGCTTCGTTTATTACAGAATTGCACAAGGATATTCAGGTCTTTGATATTGATCCGCCGCTCTTGCAAAAATAACCGGAAATTGCAGTTGTTAACCGGTAGAAGCCTCGCTACACTTTCAGGCTCTACTGAATGACACGCATTATTTGAGAATATACGATGCAAACCGACTGGACACATCCGGACATCGTGCAATGGTGTCAGTATTTACTCGACAGCTACGCACACTGGGTCAAACAGGAATTGATCGAACGGACTGGCACGCCGCTGGAACAAGCGGAGCGGTTATTCAACAGCGCATTCGTGGTGGCATCGCACGGCACGGAGGATGATCCAATATTAAATTACGGTAACCGCACAGCGCTCAATCTATGGATGATGGACTGGCAGCAATTTACGCATACCCCTTCCCGCCTGACCGCGGAACCGGCTAAACGGGAAGAACGCGCACGCATGCTGGAACAGGTAAAAACCCAGGGCTATCATGCTGATTACAGTGGTATCCGGATATCCAGTACCGGCAAACGTTTTCTAGCTGAGCGGATTCTCATCTGGAATATCCAGAAACCGGATGGCACGATAGTCGGACAAGGCGCCACCTTCTCGACATGGAAATTTTTGAGCCAAAATTAGCGACAATTCGCAAAACAAATTTGCCCGAAACGGGGAACTGGTTTATTCTTTGCCCCCTTGCCGAAATTACCTGGAGAAGTGACCGAGCGGCTGAAGGTGCACGCCTGGAAAGCGTGTGTACGGCTCAAACCGTACCGCGGGTTCGAATCCCGCCTTCTCCGCCAATAAACTATCCAAACAAATCCAAAGAAGTACAAATAACCCAGTAAATCAATAGATTCACTGTGAAGTTTGTCCAAAGGAATCTCGTAGAATATAATGTCATCCAACTTTTCGGGCAAGACGGATGGCAAGACGAGATGGCAAAGGAAGTCAAAAGACTAAAAGCAGTTCAAATCAATTCACTCCCACCTGGCACTCACTCCGACGGCGATAATCTGCTTTTGCGAGTACGAGATTCCGGTTCTCGCAGTTGGGTATTCCGATATAAGCAAAATGGCCGGGCCATCGAGCTTGGATTAGGCTCAACAACAGATAGAACGCTGGCTGAGGCCCGTGAAATCGCCAGTAATATGCGGCGTGCAATCGCAAATGGCCAATCCCCTAAAGAAGTATTGCGAATAGAAAAGCCAAGCAAGACCTTCGCTGACTACGCGCTCGAATGCATAGAACACAAAAAGACTGGATGGCGGAACAGTAAACACGAGAGCCAGTGGCGAAACACGCTTATGCAATATGCGTTTCCATTCATTGGCGATAAATCCATCACAGATATTGGCGTGGATGATGTTAAAGCCGTGCTTAACCCAATCTGGAAAGATAAGACCGAAACTGCATCAAGAGTAAGACAGCGGATAGAAGTGGTGCTGGATTACGCTTTTCTTCATGAAAATATCGACAAGAGTAACCCCGCTCGATGGAAAGGTTGTTTAGACCACATTTTTCCAGCACCGAAGAAAGTAACTCCTGTCGTTCATTTTAATGCGATTTCCTATGACAAGTTGATTGAAGTCATGGAAGCATTGCGTGCAAAAGACGAAACCAGTATGAGTGCTTTTTGCGTTCGTTGGATAGCTCTGACTGCTTGCAGAAGTTCAGAAGCACGCGGCATGACTTGGGGTGAAATCAATAAGACCACAAAAACATGGACAATTCCAGCCAACCGAATGAAATCGGGTCGAATGCACCGTGTGCCGTTAAGCCGTGAGTGCCTGGAAATAGTGACTTTATTGGAAAAATATAAATCAGGGAATGATGATCATGTGTTTGGCCGGAAACTCAGCGACGTGGCCATTAGTAAAATGCTTAAAAGCGTTTCTTACCCTGAAGCTACCATACATGGCCTACGAAGTTCGTTTCGTGATTGGTGTGGCGACAAAACCAATTTTCCAAGGGAAGTTTGCGAAGCTGCATTAGCTCATGTGATCGAGAATCAAACTGAAGCTGCTTACCGGAGAAGTGATTTATTTGAAAAACGACGTGAGTTAATGGCGAAGTGGGGAGAATATATCGATAAACGCTTTATTTATAGAAATGCTCAGAGTGTCATCGAAAAAGAATGTGATTCGTAATCAGTAGGTCGGAGGTTCGACTCCTCTCAACAGCACCAAAAAACAAAGACTTACGAACAATACTGAAACACTTTTACTTCGATTGTGTCAAATTTGTGCCATTAAGTACGCTATCCACGATTCTCGCATGCTGAGCAAATTGCTCTGGAGCCAGATGCGCATAACGTCTCACCATCTCAGCAGACTCCCATGCGCCCATCTCCTGAATGACATTTAATGGCACACCATTCTGAGTTAACCAACTTGCCCAGGTATGGCGCAAATCATGCCAACGAAAATCCTCAATACCTGCACGTTTTAACGCTTTATACCAAGCTTTTGTATTAACTTGGATGATTGGTCTGCCCTTGTAACTGAATACTGACTTGGGATGCTTGCCGATCTGTTTGGTTAATACTGCTATAGCCGTCGAATTGAGCGTAACGTGAATCGATTTTCCTGCTTTGGCCTGATCGCCGTGTATCCACGCAACATTTCGCTGTATATCGACTTGCGACCATTCCAGTTTTGTGACATTTGATCGTCTCAATCCTGTAGCCAATGAAAACTTCACAATCTCCGCCAAATGTTCCGGCAGTTCTTGGATAAGCAAACCGGCTTGTTCTGCACTTAAATAACGCACTCGCCGCTTTGCTTCACGATACAGTTTAATCACGGGTGGTTTATCAATCCATTCCCAATCTAAAGCGGATCGCCGCAAGATTGCACGAATTAGCGCCAATAAGCGATTAGCTGTTGCCGGGCTTGATTGCTGAAGCTTTAACTCACCAATCTTTGCGATTACATCCCGAGTCAACTCATCCAGATACTTACCCCTGAAGAACTGTTGGAGCCAGTTTATTTTAGCCACATCTTCATGATGTGACTTTTTATGTTGCGTCTCCATCAGCCATTTATAAGCGGCTTCATCCCAAGTCCGCTTTGGCTTATCCCCCAGTCTTGCAACCCGCCAGGATTCCGCTTTCAGCTTATCGTGGAATTCTTGCGCCTGGGTTTTATCTTCAGTTGCAGCAGAGCATCTAACTCGCTCGCCGCTTGGTGTGGTGAAACTAATCCACCACGTCTTACCACGTTTACAGAGTGACATAATTGTTTCTCCTCATGTCCCACTTGTAACGCTTGCCGAGTGCAAGCATATAACGAGCGAATGTGGTCAGCAAGATCATCTTCAATAAATGCCCACCGTTTACCTAATTTTGCACCCGGAATAATTCCTGCTTTAGCGCGACGACGCACTTCTTCAGGGTGCAACTTCAAGAATTGGGCAGCTTCACTTAAATTTAATGTTCTCATGTACTATCCAACTTATTTTTAGAAAACCTTGCTATAACAAAATCAAAAATATGGTTACAACTGAAACCAAGAGTAAGGTTGATGCCAATAAATTGATGATGGCCGCCTGTCTGGAAATTCTGACTAAATCGTAAGTTTCCTGATCCACCCCGCTTTTTATCTTTTCATCGATCAGCTGAATACAGCTTTCCAGGAATTGATCTCGTGTTAATTGCGCGTTACCCATAGACGCATTAATCAGTGCATTGGATTTTTTGGTCGAATATTCACACCACCGATTAAAGTTCTCTTCCAATATCGCCTGGTAATTATTTAACAGCTCAGCATGGGCTTCTTTATTCTCTTCCAGCAACACTTCGTTGAGCGTATGCATCATCAATACCGGATCATCCTGCGACAGAACAATGCCGTGCTCTGACGCTATTCTTTCAATAAGTG
>NZ_FNOE01000059.1 GCF_900106555.1 Nitrosomonas oligotropha
AATTACTCTTCATCCTCATCTTCATCATCACTCTGGGCTTCTGTGCTGCTAGATGTACCGCCAGCCGCTCCTTCACCCTCGTCTTCTTCCTCGTCTTCGTCTTCTCCACTACCACCGTCATCTTCTTCCTTCACCAAAACCAGCTTGCCAGCTTTCAAGCTCGCATTCAAGTCGGTCTTCGCTACTTCTTCATGCACCAGATTCTGATGGCAGTCTATACATGTCGCACCTTCCGTCTTCATCTTCTTGTGCGCTTCCTGGGCGTCCGCTCCAGGTGGATTCGGGTTCTTATGGCAGTCACGGCAGGTGATGCTGTCCCATTTCTTCAGGTTCATCCGCGCATCGTGCGCCATGATCAACCGGCGTTCGTTAAACTTCTCCAGCGTCGAGTAATCATTCATCAGTTCCAAATACAATTCTCTCGCGCCATCCACTGCGTGGCTATACACCGCTAAGTGGAAGTTCTTAAACCCTTGTGGTATGTGACAGTCTTTACAGCTAGGATTAACACCCAACGCGCCATAGTGCGTCGATTGTCTCAGTTCCGTTTGCGTATAGGTCATCGAGTGACAGCTGGTGCAGAATTCTTCGGTCGAAAGTGCTGCTTCCCCGCCAAATACGACCGCTACCAGTACGATACCCAGCAAGCCGCCTGTCAGCAGCGTGCCTATCGCTCCTTTTTGTATGCCTGTCATTACTCTTTTCCTTTATCTTTTTTGTCCCCTGTCTTTTCCTTTGCGCTGGCTTGGAATTCGTCATGGTACTTGAATTTAGGCTCGCCTACGAAGGTGCCGTCCAGTTTGTAATGTTCGTGCATCGCTTTGACATCTTTGACCATCTTGTCAAAGTTAAAGGTGTATTTAGGGTCTACTGCCGGGGTAAATGGGGTGTAAGGGGCTTTTGCGCCTTTCCAAGGTGAGCCTTCGTAGTTCAAATGGCACGCTGCGCAGGCTTCTTCAAAGTGGAAGTCTTGGCCTTTGTCGGCAACCACTTTGCGTTGTGTGGTGGTGCCTTTGCTTTCAAATGCTTGTCCGGCTTTGCGGTGATCACCCCGGTAGTTTTTGCCAGGTCCGTGGCATGATTCGCAGCCTACTGCCGCCAGGGGCTTTTTGGCTGTTTCTATGGTGTAGCCGCCTTTCTTGCCAAATCCGTCTACGTGACAGCCTACACAGTCTTTGTCTTGGGTGTAGTCTTTTTCCGGATCCAGTTTGGCTTTAACTTTGGCTTCTTTGCGTGTGCCAGGTTTCAGCGATTCCATCGCTTTGGCGTGTGCGGTGTCTTTCCATGCTTTGGCTTGCGATTTGTGGCAGGAGCTGCATTTCGCGCGTCCTTCATAGGTGTCCGCTATCGCTGTGCCTGAAAAAAATGCGACTGTTGCCAGAACAGCCAGTAGATAGGTTATTGGGTGTTTCATCCTTCCTCCTTTATGCTTTTTTAATTCAAGTTTTTGATGGCTCGTATTGTACGCTATCGCCGCTTTGTGTAAATGGCTATTTCGCTGGCGTTTCCGTTTACGGTAGCCGGTATACCCAGTAGCCGCCTTGTTGATAGATCAGTTGCGCTACGTCCAGTTCCGTCGGGGCTTTTTTGTCTACAAACGGTAACATTCTCGCCAGTAGGGTTTGGCTGCTCTTCTCGTCACTCAGGAAGAATACTCTGATTTCTTCGTCCGCGACCGATTGCAGGGTGTAGGTGTCAAAGTCGTTTTCCTTCAGTTGCACTTTCATTTGGTTGATCATGCCGTGCATGTTGCCGGTCATCGGGAAGTTCTGAAACGCTACGCCGATTCTGTCGGGGTACATGAGTCCTGCCTTGTACAGGTCGGTGACGTGTACGATGACATAAGTTTCCCGGTCTGAGCCTACCAGTTCCCGCAGTTGTTTGACGCCTTCTTCCGCCGGTGCGGTCAGGGCTTCGCTGAAACGTTTGAATTGTTCTCGTTCTTTTTGACTGGCTTTGCTTCCCCAGAATTGTTTTTCATAAGCTTGGATTGCTTCACTTTGTTCCAGCCAGGGAACCGGTATCATCAGGGGTTCGTTCAGGTGGCTGGTAAAGAGTGTGTCGTTGCCGGTGAGTAGCTTGATTTGCCGCGATGTGTCCCACCATGAGAGTATCAGGGCGTCTTTCGGGGCGTGCTTGCCTATCGCCGCAGCCAGGGTGCTGAGTTCCGATGGTTTGCGGTCAAAGTTGTAGAGTATTTCGTTGGTGCTGTTCTTCCAGTAAATCAGTACCGGTGCTTCATCTTTTTGTCTTGCGACGATGAATTCGGCGATGGGTTTGGCTACGCCGTCCGCTTGTACTTTGTATTGGCTTAGCTTTAGTTCCGGCCAGCCCGATAGGTCCATTTTGCTGAACTTTTGACTGTCGCCTTCCGCAACGAGTTGATATTGATAGGGGGCCGGTACCGGTTTAAACCATAAGTACGCAAACCAGCCCAATAAAAGCAAACCTCCCGTCACTAGGATGATTCCTAATGACGGGAGTAGCTTGTCTGACGATCGCACTGCCTTGGCAGTGCGATCTTCTGCGTTAGCGCTTATCAAGCTTCGCTTTGTTTACGTTTGCGCCAGCCTGCCAGTGCCAGTGTTCCGGCTAGCAGCATGCCACCGCCTAAACCGCCCAGAGAGATTTTCTCTGCTGTGCCGTCCAAGTCGAGTAGACTGGTTTTCTTGGTTTCAAGATTTTTAACACGTTCTTGCAGTGCAACCATTTCACGGATGCGAGTGTTTTCGTCTTGAATTTCAACATAAGCGCGGTTGATCGGACCCCAGCCTTCGGTGTAGGTCCAGCCGCCCGGATTAACGTGCGCCAGGCCTACGTGCATCTTGGCCAGGTCGTTTTCATGCATTTCCAGCACTTTCAGTTCGATGGCTGCAGGGCTGTTGCCTTTCGACCAGAACAGTTGGGCAAAGTAGGCGTAGCCTTCTTTTTCCGGTGCAGGTGGTGCAGGACGGTTGGTTTTTTGACCGGTCAGCAGGCCTTCTTTGTACAGTTGATGTACGATTGCATTAGCTTCTTGGTATTTAGCCAGTCCTTCCAGGGTGCCTTTGTCCATCAGGTCGAGGTAGGAGCGGGCAAAACGTTCCGAGTGGCATTGGGTACAAGTGACTACCCATGAGTCCAGACGTTTTTCCGACCATTCGCTTTTGATGTTTTCCGCAATTCCAGGAACAAACGGGTAGTTCGCCCAGCGGATTTTTCTGACCATGTTGTGGCTATATTCGCCTTCGTATTCCATGTGGCAACCGGCGCAGGTTGGTGCGTTTTGTCCACCTACTGCATAGGCGTCTTTCAGCGGTGCTTCCCAGTTCCATTGGTTGCCCAGCATCGATACCATCTTGCCGTGCTTGGACATCGAGTACGCTTCCCAGTTGTTGTGGTCTACGCCGCTGTGACAGGTTGCGCAGGCTTCCGGTCTGCGGGATTCCGCTGCTGAGAATTCGTGACGGGTGTGGCATGAGTCACATTTGTTTTGGTTGGTGTGACACATCGAGCAGCCTTCGGCTACTTCGCGTTGTGGCATCGCTGCCCATACGGTGGTTTCTACGTTGGCTTTGTAGTCCAGTGCATGCGATGGGCGTCCATCCGGCCATTGGTCGTGCGGCCAGATCATCGTGTCGCGTTCCGATTCACGTTCCGCAAATTCTGCCAAGTGACAGGTACCGCATACGTCGGCTGTCGGCATTCTGATGTCTTTGGTGTGATCGGCTTTTTTCTTCGCGCCAATGTCTACGTGACAGTCGATACAGCCAACTTCTTTCAGGTTCTCGCCTTCAGCCAGTCTGCCCATCGAGCGAAGGTTCTTTTCGACCTCTTCCAGTTTGGCTTTCTTGTAAAAAGTAGGCTCGCCCGGTTTCAGGTTGCGCACTTTGTCCAGGTTCGCATGGCTGCTTCTCTTCCATGCTTGTACCCATACCGGTGATTCGTCGGTGTGGCATTCCACGCATTCTTTGCGGCTTGCTACTTCTTTGTTCGTGGTTGGTGATTTGTAAAATGTCGCCGGATCCAGGTAAATTCCGTACGGAATCGGTTCCCAGTATTGCGCCAGTGTGCCGCGTCCCGCTCCTTGCGCAGGATCTTTGTAGCGCTTCACGAGCGCTTCGTGCAGTTCCTTCGGCGTTACTTTCGTGCGGTCCAGTTTCAACGCTTCATACAGTTCGTTCGGTACGCTCGGTATGTCAGCTTGAGCCGCTCCTATCAGCAACCCTCCTAACAGTACCGCTACTATCCTCGGCCATAGCTTGCCTTTCATCTCTCTCTCCTTTGGTTTTCCATAAGTTTCTTCCTTGCCTCTTCTTTACTTTGCTCTTCTTCTTATTCTCTACCGCTATGGATACCTCTCATACATCCAGTACCCAGAGCTTTTACTTCCTCAATCCATCCGGTCCCCTCTGCCCATACAGCTTCCCAAAACACAGGCAGGTAGCCTCCTCTAGACTACTTAGTCACCTCACCACTGTCAAGGG
>NZ_FNOE01000046.1 GCF_900106555.1 Nitrosomonas oligotropha
TGTAGCCTGGCTCGTTTCAGTACGTCATAAATCGTTGGGCGGCTGACGTGGAAGTGTTCTGCCAGCTGAACTACCTTCCACAACCGGGTTTGATATAGCCGCCAGATTTCCTGACGATCCAATAATGTTAAGCGAGTGCGTTTGTGTATGTTCATCTACAGTATTCTCCTGAATACTGTAAACAACGCTAGGAATTCTTACAACTTATTATTTATAAACGAAGATTGTATTTTCCTGCCAATGCGCATGGTATTCCATCATCGTAACCAGCGTAAGGCGAAAGCTGAAAGCGTTCCGCCGAATGAACGTGTTTCATCCGCATGATTTATTCTTTCGTATGATTCCACCGGATGAGCGTGATGGCGGTATTGGATGATAGGTTGGCGCTGGTTTTAATTTGTTGGCGGAGCGCCTTTCGGGTATCCGTTCTACGAAACTGATTTTTCGCAGCAGATGGAATGAAGCGGCTAACCAAGAAAACTCAGTGTTACCGCTGATTGCTCTTTCTCACTCAATCCCTTGCGAACGCAAATAATCCTCGTAATTGCCCTTGAAGTCGTTGATGCCGTCCGGTGTCATTTCCAGAATGCGGGTGGCCAGCGAGGAGACGAATTCGCGGTCGTGGGAGATGAAAATCAGCGTGCCGGTATATCGTTCCAGCGCGCTGTTCAGCGATTCGATCGATTCCATGTCCAGGTGATTGGTCGGTTCGTCCATCAGCAGCACATTCGGTTTTTGTAGGATCAGCTTGCCGAACAGCATGCGGCCTTGTTCTCCGCCGGAAATGACTTTCGTGGATTTTTTGATGTCATCACCAGAAAACAATAATCGGCCGAGTGTACCGCGAATCGTTTGATCGTCATCGCTGCCTCGCCGCCACTGATCCATCCATTCCATCAATGACAAATCTTCCGCGAAATCGGCTGCATGGTCTTGCGGGAAATAGCCGGGATTGGCTTTCTCGGCCCATTTGATTTCGCCGGAATCCACTGCAAGGTCACTGGCCAGGCAGCGCAGCAGCGTGGTTTTGCCGATACCGTTCGGGCCGATGATGGCGACTTTCTCGCCGGCTTCGATATTCACGCTGAAATTCTCGAACAGTGGTTTGTCCATGCCGGAAAAATGCTTGCCGATGGCCTGGATGGAAACGGCCAGGCGGTGCAGTTTTTCCTTATCGTGAAATTCAAAGCGGATAAACGGATACTGGCGGCTGGACGGTTTGACGTCTTCCAGCTTGATTTTCTCGATTTGCCGCGCGCGGCTGGTGGCCTGCCGGGCTTTCGACGCATTGGCGGAAAAACGGCTGACGAACGATTGCAAATCGGCGATCTGCGCTTTTTTCTTGGCGTTATCGGCCAGCATACGCTCGCGTACCTGGGTCGAGACGGTCATGTAATCGTCGTAATTGCCCGGATAAATGCGCAGCTCGCCGTAATCCAGATCGGCCATGTGCGTGCACACGCTGTTCAAGAAATGCCGGTCATGCGAAATGATGATAATGGTGTTCTTGCTGGCATTGATGACATCCTCCAGCCAGCGGATGGTATTGATATCGAGGTTATTGGTAGGCTCGTCCAGCAGCAGAATATCCGGATTAGAGAACAACGCCTGCGCCAGCAGCACGCGCAACTTATAACCCGGCGCAATGGCGCTCATCAACCCTTGATGCTGGGTCGTGGAGATGCCAACGCCGAGCAGCAACTCCCCGGCGCGCGCTTCCGCCGAATAGCCATCCAACTCGGCAAACTCCGACTCCAATTCGGCAGCGCGCATGTAATCGTCTTCAGTCGCCTCCGGGTTGGCGTAAATCGCGTCGCGCTCCTGCTTGATACGCCATAAATCCGCGTGTCCCATCATCACCGTATCGATCACCAGGCAATCTTCAAACGCGAATTGATCCTGGCGCAACTTGCCCACCCGCTCGCCGCTGTCCACCGAAACATTACCGGAAGTCGGCTCCAGATCGCCGCCGAGAATTTTCATGAACGTCGACTTGCCGCAACCGTTCGCACCGATCAACCCATAGCGGTTACCCCCGCCGAATTTAACGGAAACGTTCTCAAACAGCGGCTTGGCGCCGAATTGCATGGTGATATTGGCGGTTGTAATCAAAACGGATACCTGCGGATGATGGTTGCTAGAAAGGGGCGCATATTCTAAACGTTTTTCAAGGGGTTTGCTGGGGTATGGTATGAGTCAATTCGATTCATTGCATGAAGCGGCGATTGGGGAGGTATGCTTTGTAAGCATGGAATTTTGAGGTATGGGTCTAAGATCTTCTGGCAATATATTGTGGTGAAATTTAAGACAGTGATAACCTCGTAAAAAATAAGGGGATAGAGTGAATGTTGCGGGATTAACTATTATGCTTAACGTAATAGATCACGTCATTTTGAACGCCTAATTTTAGTTAGATTTCAATGCTGTGGAATCCTGAAATCCTTAGCAAATTCCTGGCTCCCGGCATCACTAAATATCTCCGCGGACATACCTGATTTGTCGCAACTCTTTCCAGAGGCTCCGCATTGGATTAGCAATCACTTCCTGAACAACGTGCTCCAAGGTCACTGCAAGGACTGCTGGCGACAAGTGGTTTTGGCATACATCAGACGAGCTCAGAATGCTTTATTCGTCCCATAAAGCTGGATGAATTCTTCATGTGCAGAATGGGAATTGGAATAACTTAAAATGCTGGGTAATAACTCATAAGATTTGCACAGAAAAGTATACACATATGCTTTATTATTCATGGTTTTTAGTTTGACACTTCACGCGGTTTACGCTACTTTCTCCCTAAGCATTTTCGGGGGGTTATTTTTCCGGTACATACGACAGGACGCACCATGAAATCATCCAAAATAGCGCAGCTCGAACATCGCCAGCACCCCACTGCAAAATCACTTCGCACTACTTCAATGCCTCCGGAAGCCCGGTTTATAAACAATCGTCCGGAAAGCATCGCTCAGCGCAAATTGGCGGATTCGATCAAACATAGTCCGAGGCAGCTTGCTCAGAGTAAGACGACAAACTTGATCAAGAACAGTTCGAAACAACTTGCCCAACGCAAGATCCTGGAAACCCTGCAAGGCAGCGCTATTCTCTCGGCTCAGCACCGGCAAGCACGGGGCCGCGTGCAACCAACGATGCAAATGAAGGATGGAGTGTTTGCCAATGACGACCGAGGATCGGAGCAGGAAGCCGATAAGGCGGGAGAAAATGCGGTGCAAATGAGGCGTGATACTTCTCGTAAACAACCGGAACCACACGGCGTAATTCAGCGCGCCAAATATTCCATTGAGAAGCGGGTTGCGTTAACGACAGCGGAGAAGCCGTGGAAAGAAAAAGACGGTCAGTCAGCGAAGAAACGCGCGGTTGGGGCAATGCTGGCGACGCTTCGCGATGAGTATCCCTTGCCTTCCAGTTACAAAAAAACCCAAGATAATAATACCGATGACAATTTCCGGGGAAAAGATTTCTTGGAACGTAAGGCGCAGATTCTTAAAAGATTCGAAGATGTAGATGAGAGCGCGACCGATGTCATCAGCACGCGAGCCAGCATTGAAGGGGACAAGGAAGCCGGTAAGCGAAGAAACACTTCGCAAGCGGCCGATGTCAGCCGCATCGCTCCTGGTTTCAAATGGATTGGCGCGCATTTGATCAAACGGGAGTGGGGCGGCGCCGATAATATGTGGAACGTAGTGGCCTGGCCTCAGGAAGCCGAAGACAAATGGGCCGATCAATTTGAGAAATCCGTCGATACGGATGGACTATACGGCCGCGATCCCGGGACTGTCGGCATCGCTGTCATCAAAGAAGACGATACTATCGATCAAGGATTTATCGATGAGGTTGAGAAATTTTCCCTTAAAATCGGCTTCAACGATCCAGTGATAGCGGAAACTGCGAAACAGACAGGCAAATTTAAAGAAACCGTGGCGAAAAAACGCAATTACCTGAATCGCGCACTGGAAAGCATACCGGTCCATGCGGAAGGCACCAATAAGAAGGGAACTACGACATTGTCCACCGGTGAAACTCGCTACGATGAAGCGAAAGAAAGCGCCAAATCGGAATTCGCGGATACCGTGACGAATGCGCTGGCGGATACTTCCGAAATATCAAGGCACAAAAGTGATAAAACACCCATACCAAAAACGATGGAAGAAGCCGAGAAGGTAGAAAGCGGAAAGAGGCTTAAGGAAAGGCAAAAAGATTGGAAGGAAGAAAAACAAAACTACAGAGCCGACAAATATGAGTTCACCAATACCTTGTTTCCGGAAGGCTGATAATCACCGAGAAACATGGTTAACAATCGGGCGGCGAGTAACCTGCTGAGTTAACCAATTAATCGCATTGAATTTGCGATTCTCCACGATTTGCCAAAGAGTGCTTAAGGAAATCCTGAACAAGTGTCATTTCGAGTTAGATCGAGAATCTATTGTATTGATTATTAAAGATTCTCGCTGCATTCTGAATGACAATGCAAGTTATCCAGAGCTTTCCTAACCATTCACCCAAATGCCCCCAGAATCTTCAAGAACGTCGACTTGCCGCAACCGTTAGCGCCGATCAATCCATAGCGATTACCCCCGCCGAATTTAACGGAAACGTTCTCAAAAAGCGGCTTAGCGCCGAATTGCATGGTGATATTGGCGGTTGTAATCAAAACGGATACCTGCGGATGATAGTTACAAGAAAGGGGCGCACATTCTAAACGTTTTTCAATGGAATTGCTGGGTTATGGTGGGTGTTGATTAACGGAATCGACGATTCATTGTACGAAATGGCGGTTGATGGGTATGCTTAGCAAGCATGGAATCTTGGAGTAGGAATACAATACTTTCTTGCGATGAAGCTTGAAGCGGCGATAGTCTTGTAAAAAATAAGGAGATAGAATGAGTTCTGCAGAACTAGTTATTACGCTTGACGTAATACGCTTAGCAACGTCTAAATACAATTATGCACAAAAACCATGAGCCATGGGAATATTGAATAGAAATATGTTTCATTTGCTAATTGCTTTTCAGGGATGGCCAGATTCTGGTGGAACATTGTCAAGGAGCCGTTTTTATATAAGCGAAAATGATCCTGTCGGCAGTAAGTTTTATTCAAACGGTCAACTTAATCCAGAAAAACTAAAACAATATCCAGCACTTTTAGTTACCGAAACGGGAGGGAATGGGCCGCAATTTGCCAAAGTGGCTTATATCATAAATGTTACGTTCGGATACTCAGAAGTATCTATTCAGTACGCAGTTGATAATAGTATTTTGCCAATCTCAAACGTTGAGTTGGAAGGCTACTCGGTTGAATTACGTCTGGGACGTTTCGGTTTATCACATACATGCTGGACAGTATGCAATGTGACTTATATAAGCTTCTACTACAGAACCAACAAAAAAGGGCTGTTAGTCCAAAGGTATTTTCTCTAGAAGCAGCATACGTACAGGATGAAAACCTTGTTTCTATAATGATGCCCTTTAGTGCTGAATTTAATCCTGTATACGCAGCCCTACATCAAGCAACAACCTCAATAGGCTTTTCTTGCGTACGGGCAGATGATATTTGGGAGCACCATGCAATAATTCAGGATATCGTAAATATCATTGCTAGAGCCAAGGTTGTGGTTTGCGACTGCTCGGGAAAAAATCCTAATGTTTTCTATGAGGCGGGCATTGCTCATGCAATAGGCAAAGAAGTGATACTAATAACTCAATCTGAGCATGATATACCTTTTGACCTTCGCCACTTACGCCATATCCGTTATTTGCCAAATGGCGAAGGGCTTGCTGAGTTATCAACGTCGTTGCAAGCTAAGTTGCGTTCAATAAGAGGCTGGTAAAAATGCATAACTCGCATAAGGCGGAAGCTGAAAGTGTTGCGCCCGCATGATTTGACGAATCACCCTTCGGGCATCCATCCAATGAAGCTAAGCGCTCCGGCATTGCTCAACAGAACGTCAGACCCAATGCGGAACTCATCGAGGCCGTTCGGAATGTGTAACCTCTCAATTCAAAGGAGATATGACATGACCAAGATCGCAAAGAACACGATCTGTCTCTGGTACGACAATGATGCCGAGGGGGCTGCGCGATTTTATGCCGAGACCTTTCCCGGTTCGTCGGTTGGCGCGGTGCATCGCGCACCGGGGGATTATCCGTCGGGCAAAGAAGGGGACGTGTTGACTGTCGAGTTCATCGTCATGGGTATCCCGTGCCTCGGACTCAATGGAGGACCTGCGTTTACGCACAACGAGGCCTTTTCGTTTCAGGTGGCGACCGAAGACCAAAGTGAAACGGATCGTTACTGGAACGCAATCGTCGGCAACGGCGGGCAGGAGAGCGATTGCGGTTGGTGCAAGGACAAGTGGGGCATCTCCTGGCAGATTACGCCGGTTGCCCTGACGAAAGCATTCACCAGTCCTGACCGTGCAGCTGCCAAACGGGCGTTCGATGCGATGATGACGATGAGGAAAATCGACATTGCTCGGATTGAAGCGGCATTTCGCGGTTGAGAGGTGAACGGTCTGACAATTCAATTAAGCCGCGTAAAGCCGAAGCTGAAAGCGTCCCACCCGCAACCAAGGTACCAAGTCATGAATTAACACATGCCATCAGAACCAGCACGATAGGTTAGGATGGCATTAGGTGTGGGGAACAATTCCTGCTTTCTTGCACGCCGGTCTCGATAAAATCGTGTCCAAATACCGCGCCACATGGTCATAAGGCGAAAAATCGAATTCGCCGCTCAGCGCATAGGACAAAACACCCGCCATATTAATATCCGCGACGGTAAATTTACCGGCCACTAGGAAATCTTTACCGCCGAGATGGTTGTTCAATACCTCGAGCGGTTTCGTCAGTTTCTTTTCAGCCGCCTGGACGATGTTCGGATTTCTAACTTTCGCATCGAGAACCTTCCGGTGCAGAATAAGATCCACACAGGCAGTTTCCATTTGAGTGACCGCAAACAGGCTCCATTTGTAGATCTGCGCTTCGTCTTCCAGCCGGTCCGCCCACAGCTTCCCCGCGCCGTATTTTCTCGACAGATAAAAATTGATCGCGATGGCTTCGGTCAGCACCAGATCGTCATCGACCAGCGTAGGCACCTGCGCCAGCGGATTCAGCTTTAAATACCCGGGCGCGTATTTCTCTTTCTCGAATGGGTTTATCCGGGCATGCTGGAAATCCAAGCCCAGCTCCGCCAGCGTGAACAAGACATATTTCGCTCGTAACCATTCAATGCCATATAAAGTAATCATGTTTTCACCTTGAAACTAACGCTTGTAATTGCATCTCGGACTTATTATTGCATTTTAACGGGACTGTGATAGTGGGTGTTGATCCGCAGGTGCGTCTATCCATTGCATGGGAAGGCGGTTGGAGGGTAGTATGGAATTTTTGGTGTGGATCTATTGCCATCATAGCGATGAGACTTAAAACAGCAACAGTCTTATTTATAAGAAATAAGGAGATAGAATGAATATAACAGGTTTAGATATTACACTTGACGTAATCTATTACTTCATTCCGGACGTCTAATCAGTGATTCGAAAGATACTCATAGCAGGTCTTATTTTTTTCACTTTGTCTGCTTCTGCTGCCGAAAATGAACAAGCTGCTCTACAACATGAAGCGTACTCTGATGCCCAAGTATTAGGAAGATGTGCTGGATTCCTAGGTTTCATGAGTCAGCTCTACGCTGCTCAGAACCAGCTCATTCAAGCAGATGATGCTGCTCTAAAATCAAACGGTTGGCGCTTAGCAACAATGGGGGCACTACTTGCTGCTGGCTGGAGATCGGAGAATCTGGCTAGAACAGCGGATAGTATTTACGAAGGCGCAATTACAGGCTGGAGGGGGCGCTTAGAAATTACGGATTCCGATCTTTCATCTTCTCTCGACGAAGAATCAAAATTCTGTTTATCTCATAATCAATCTCAGGAAATCTATAGAGAGTTTCTGAAGCGAGTAGCTAATCAGACCGAAAATTAGTCGTGAATATATTGAACATAGTCAATCGTTTCATTCAGCCCCAAACAGAGTGAAGCGGCGAGTATCGAGCTGATTAAACTCAGGGTTAGGCTTAACGATAGGTTTTTAAAGATGCAATGAAATATCCAGGACAACCGAAGATGCCACCAAGTTGGTATAGGGATCGTAGCCAGTCATTTATAGAAGAACAATTCAACAATGAACTTGAAGGCTTAGCTGGGCTAATCGAAAAAGAGCATTGGTTCGGAGATCCAGAGAAGCACAGTCGTTATCGTGTCGATTTCATCTTGAAAGACGCACGATTAATCATTGAATTAGATGGGCACGAATACCATTCAACTAAAGAGCAACTGGAAAGAGACGCAGTCAGACAACGATATCTGACAAGAGCTGGGTATACAGTAATTAGATTCACAGGTAGGGAGATAAATCGAAATGCAGTGAGTTGTGTTGCCGAAGTTCGAGAAATCTACAAAGAACGTATGCAACGGGCACCATCGAAGTATCGAGTCATGTATATCGATTACCAATTTTTGGTTCGCCAAATGTCAAAAGCATTCGGCTTCTACAGAGATCTTCATCCTAATAGACCGCTGAAATTTCCTTCTTTGGAAGCATTTATCCCTCACGCAGTTGAGTGGATCCACGAAAAATCCTTTATTACGGCATTTGTTTTCCTCCCTCCTGAAGAGCAAGAGGAAATTGGTCACTTGGAAGGAGTGATAAAAGAATACGAGAAGGGCGAAGTCAGAATAAATATCGTTCCAGAAGAATGGTATGCGATAGAGCTAGGGGAACATATGATAAGTTTTTCTCACTTATTTGATGACTTCTACCTAGTAGCTGATGACCCTGTTTATATCGATCCATTACGGTCTGTGCTGCCTGAAGAGTTTAGTGAAGAGCAATTGGGCGAACATACCTTCAAGTATCTTTCTGGTGGAAAACTTCTTAGAAAAGGCAATGATGAGACTGCATTTGCAGGGACTGATTTGGCCAACGTTCGTTGGCAGGATGTTTGGTACCCAATTGGCGCATCAATGGGGCTTAAGACTTATGAGTTATGAGGTCAACTGCTACTGGAATTTGTGTTAACCGCCTAATTCGTTTAAGGCGGAAGCTGAAAGTATTCTGCTAGATGAACGTGCTGGTGACATTGGATAATCGATTAGACGGATCACCCTTCGGTCATCCGCCCCATAAGCTGAAAAAAACTGCCAAAACGATAAACGCATCACTACCTTACCGGTTCGGATTCCGGCTCAGTTTGTAACTAATCTGATATTCCGCGCCTTCCGCTTCGATGATGATCGACGATTCTCGTGTATTTTCACCTTTTTTCAATGCGGGGATCGTGGCGGTGAAGGGGCCGTCGTCGTCATCGCCGCCGTCGAGTTCGAACACGGTGATGTTGAGCCGGTCATTAAATGCGGTGTTTTTCGGGTAATAAGAGTTGAGCATGCGCCGTTCGTCATCGTCGAAATCTTCGTCGATGAAGTCGAGGAAGTTGGTGGCCATGTCGTCGGCGGTCATGGTGAGGTGGATTTCGTCCGCGCCGAGACCGCTTTGGTCTTCGATACTGTAGATTTCCAGGTGATTCAGGTAGGAAATGCTGTAGCGGTAACCGGCGAGGAATTCGAAATCCGTTGTCTGACTGCGTTCCAGCAGTATGTAAACATCCTGGATGTCGGCGGCGCGGTCGTAGCCGATCAAGGTGAGCTTGTCTTCATTGGTGACTTGCTCAAACGGCGCGGGGGCGGCGATGCCTTCGAACAGACTGAGGCGGATTTTCCGGGCAAAATCGTTTTGGATGTAAAACTCCACCCGGTAAGGATTGCCGCTCAACAGTTGTTCGGCTAGCGGCGCGCGGAACCAGCATTCGTCGTTTGCGCCGTTTTTCTGGCCGACCGGTAGCCGCGGATCTTTGGGGATGTCGTTCGGTTGCAGGCCGATGGCGAGGAAGCGGTTTTCACCGGTGTGCTTGATGAAAGAAAAAGCAATGTTGCCGGTGAATTTATCCTCTCTTTCAACGGCTTTCAGGCGGATGAACATCGGCCGGTGCACATCGACCTGATCGCCTATTTCGGATAGCTGGAATTCGTGTTGCAAACTGTTCAGCCAGTCGTGGTCGGGTACTAATTCTGTCCATTTGACTCGATTATACGGATCGATCTTGGTCGACATAGCATTCTCAAAATAAAACGCGGCTTCGAGATTGGGCGAGTAAGTGAACGTGTAAGTGCCCGGTTCGCGGATGTAAATCCATTGAAACACGCCGGGGGAAGGAATCTTCAGGTCGTTGGCGATATTGACTTTGACCAGTGAATCCGGCGCTTGAAAATGCACAAAACCGCTCTGGATTTTGGCTTGGTTCGGCGTGTTGTACGGAAACTGCCAATGCACTTGCGCCAAAATGCCGCGATGGTCGCTTTGGATTCTTTCGAATGCCATATCCAACGCGGAGAAATTCGACGGCAAAATCCGCATGTGCTGCGCGACCAGCCGGCGCGGCGTTTCGCCTATCTCATTGGTGCGTTGCTTCGGAAAGCAGATGTAATCCAGCCGCTCTTTCAATCCCGCGGGCAGATGCTCGCCTTCCTTCAGATTGGTGTTGGTCAAACCCGGATCGGCTTCCATGAAAGCACCCGGCGGCGTCATGAAGGTGCGCCAGCCGTCGATCAGTTGTCCGGTGAAAATCAGTTGGTTTTGCCGGAAGGGAATGCCTTGCGAGGCGTTGTTGTACGGGCCGCCGTTGTTGATAAACACATTGGTCCATTCGCCGTGGCCATCGGTGGAGTAAGGCGGCGTATCGCCACGGATGTTCAAATCACCCAGTACGATGACCTTATCCCAATTGGTGTTGTCTTCCGGCGCGCCGATGAGTTCGATCAATGCGCCCTCGATGACTTTCAATTGCCGCAGGCGGATGGTGTGGTGTTCGCCGACTTCTTCGTAAAACGCCTGCAAGTGCGTCAAAGCGATGGTGACGACCTCAAAGTGCAGGCCGGTGCTGATTTGCACGATGGCCACGCCTTTTTCCGCCAGACCGTCATTACCGGCGCTCATCGGGTAAAAAAGACCACTTTGATAGGGATAAAACCGGCTGCGGTTATTGGAAAAGTTATTGTCCGATGGCGGCAATTCGCGCAACTCGAATTTGCTGAATACCGCCAGTCCACCGTCGTCCAGATCGCCGCTGCCGCCGTTGAACGACACGATGAAATGCGGATACATGTCCTTGAGTCCTGTCTCCAGAATCTCCTTGGCATCTTCGTTATCCGCTTCGTTGAACACCACCACGTCGGGATGCTCGTCAAACGCGAAATTGGCCGGACCGAGCGCCTTGACCGCTGCTTTCGCGCGCCATTCGGCGTCGCTATGCGGGCCTGCGGGCCAGGCTTGCGCTTGGATGTTCATGGTCAGGATTCTGATATTTCTCATGATAGGGTCGCTCTCAACGGTGAATAATGGATCATGCCGGTCGATGGATATAGAAAGCCGTAGTTATGGCACGATGGCCGCGCGGTTCGATCCGGCTTCCAGGAAGCTGCGCAAGTGCGGCAAAAGCAGCGATGGCTTTTCTTCTTGCACGGCGTGACCGACGCCGCTCATGATGACGAGTTTCGAATCCGGTATATTTTCATGCAGCCGTTTGCCGACGGCCAGCGGTACGATTTCATCTTCCCTGCTCCAGATAATCAGGGTGGGAATGGTGAGACTGGCGTAGTTTTCCGAGAATTGCTGCAAATCGGTTGGCAGCATTTGCCGTACCGACGTGAGTAGCGCGTATTTGGCGTCGGGCTTGCCGAGATCGGCGGCATAGTGGTCGATGGCTTCTTGCGGAATCAGGTCATCGTTGAAATACACGATCTGCAAGAGATTCTTCACCTGGAAGGTATTGGGCACGGCATAAGTGATTAACGGTCCCAATACCGGGGTGGCGAGTATTTTTACGAAGCCGGGCAGTTCCTGCGGGTAGGCAACGCTGTCGATGAGTACCAGACTTTTTTGCAGCCCCGGATTGGATGCCGACAAATAGATCGATACTGCCAATGCGACGCCGCCACCATAAGAATGGCCAACGATGTGAAGATTCTTTAAATCGTTCTCGAGAATGAAGTTTCTGACCAGCCTGGCTTGTTCGTAAACGGAATATGTATCATCGCGCGGTTTTGGTGAATCGCCGAAGCCTTTCAAGTCAATGGTGATGACCCGGTTCTTTTGCGCCAGCGGTTCAATAACATGGCGCCAACTATAACTGCTTGCGCCGAAGCCATGAATCAGCAGTACCGGTTCGCCGGTGCCGGTGCTTCGGGATGCCAGTTCCAGCACATTGGTTTTGTCCAGATTCTGGTATTGCGTCCAGCCGGGAATATTTTTATCCATGACGGCACAACCGCCGGAGGCTAAAACCGTCAATAGCAACGCGAGTGCCAGCAGGGGATTTTTTTTCATTTCAAGGCGCGAATCAGTATCATCAGATCGAATACGGCACCCCCGCAAAATGAGAGTGCGCCAAAAATAGGCAATATTGCAATGATGTTGCAAGCTTTTTTTAGCCGTTGGGCTTCTTCGTCATTTTCAATTTTCATATGCCGTGGAATGGATAAAATGACATAACTGATCAGGTAAAGAAAAATGATGTTTCCGAGCGTGAGCGGCAGAAGATTGGTCAGATAGATTTCAACCGGACCGAGCGTTTGTTCCGGGCAATAGCCGCACTTGTCGATCAATTCAAACATCATGTCGCGTCTGGCGTTGATGAATTGAAAGAAACTGAGTGTCGTATTGACAGCACCCCATAAAGCCGCCAATAAAACAATCGGAAGTCCCAATTTATCCATTTGATTGCTTTCCCCTAATCATTCCTGGTTAAAGGTTATCACGGGGAGATTTAAAACGAAATGAATTGTTATCAGCCAGATCAACGGTGGCGGGGCGTGGAGCCGCTGCGTTATTAAGAGCAGCTAGTTCAAGTTGTTCGTTTGTCCGGCGCGTTGAGTCCCATCGCGGCAATCAGCATCCCGAGAACCGCTAACCCCGCGACAATGGCAAAGGCGTGCAAATAGCTGCCAGTGATGTCCTTGATGCTGCCGGACAACAGTGTTCCCAGAATGGCACCGGCGCCGTAGGCGGTAAACATCACACCGTAATTTTGCGCATAGTGCAGTTTTCCAAAGAAAATGCCGGTGGCGGTGGGCGCCAGCGCCAACCAGCCACCCAAGCACATCCACAGTACGCAGAATGCCACCAGATACAGCATGGCGTTGCCTTGTCCGAAAAAAAACAGCAGCAGAGATGCGCTCAGAATCAAGGTAAACGAAACGATTGCGGTGTGCTTCGGGCCGAGCTTATCGGTTAACGCGCCGAACAGTGGCCGCCCCAGTCCGTTGAATACCGCAAACAACGATACCGCAAGCGCTGCGGTGGGCGCGTCCAGCTGCGCCACTTCGGTGCCCACCGGCGATGCGATGCCGATCGCCATCAATCCGGCTAAGCAACCGATCGTGTATGTTGCCCACAGCGCATAGAAGCGGCGGGTTTTTAACATGGCTTGCCGGTTTAAATTCAAAGCGGGTGGTACCGGTGCGGCGGTCAGCGTGGCGGATGCGGTGGGATTCCTTGCATCCGACGGGAAACGCAATAACTGCGCCAGTAGGGCGATGACGATGGTGAATGCTATGCCAAGGTACAGAAACGTGTGCATGATCCCAATTTCGGGTAGCAGAATCATCGCTTTCATCAGCGGTGCGATCAGCAATGCCGATACGCCAAAACCCATGACAGTTAATCCGATCGCCAGTCCGCTGTGGCGTGGAAACCATTTGACCACGACGGCAATCGGGCAGCCGTACACAATGCCG
Organism: Nitrosomonas oligotropha; assembly: GCF_900106555.1. Lineage (GTDB taxonomy): Bacteria > Pseudomonadota > Gammaproteobacteria > Burkholderiales > Nitrosomonadaceae > Nitrosomonas > Nitrosomonas oligotropha_A. Next base: position 13,859 of record NZ_FNOE01000046.1, read on the forward strand.
ACCCCGGCACCGCCGATGACGCCGTATAACAGTGTCAGAGTGGCGATATCCACGGAAAAGCTCGCCGCGATCCATCCGGTTCCCGCCAGTAAACCGCCGAGTGTGGCTGTCAATCTTGGCCCCCAGCGCTCGATCAGACTACCCGCCAGCGGCATTGCAACCGCAAATACCGCTAGAAACACCATGAACGGATACCCGCTTTGGCTCGACGAAATCCCCCACAAAACTTCCAATGGTTTCCGGAAAACGCTGAAGGCATAAATCGATCCCAGGCACACATTGATCAATAATCCAATCGCCACAAACACCCAGCGGCCTTTTGCCGCTTCCATACCGAATAATTTCAAATCGTGCCGGGTCATTTCAGTTTTTTATCCATTTTCTGTTTTTTTACCGCTGCTTTTTGCTGATCTTACCGGTTCTTGGTTTGCGCGGGGTGTTAATCCGGGCGATTGCTGCGATTACTGCACCAGGAAATTAACATGTTTTCCGGTGGGATAGTTAGTGTGCAGAGTAAAACGGTGTTAGTTGTATGCCATTGGCACTTGAACTGGATGATGCGGGTATTAAATCGGCTGACTTGCCCATTCGAGCGAGGTAAGTGACATTGCCACCTACCTCGCTGCATGGGACTTCAGATCGTTTGATGAATGTGAACGTTAGAAACCGATGCCTAAATAACCACCAGCCGTCAAGCCATCGACATTGATACCATCTTTTTTACCGCCCGTAATATGGTAACGAGCGTCGACACCGGCGTAAAAATCTTTCCAGACTCGATATTCCGCTCCTCCGGCAAATACAACGCCGGGAATAAAAAAGGAGGCTGACTCGCCAGGCGGGCTGATAATGTGCATACCGAAACCGGCCGGAATGATCCACGGCCTGAACCGGTTGCCTTCAAGAAACTTGATTTTGGGCGATGCGTATATGGATAGTTGACTGACTGTCACACTGTGAGGATTTAAAGTGCCGCCAATCAACTCAGTCGGCATATTGGCCAAGGCATTACCTTGCACATGTGAACTGAATTCTTTGTACTCGAACATTAATTCAGCTAGCACATTGGTTTTGGGTGCCAGATCCCAGGCATTTCTAGTGAGATTCCAGTCAAAGCCGGCGCCGAAATACCAGCCATTCTTATCGGGCCGGTCCTGTGCGCCAACAGGGACCACATCACTATGGAATACCATGCCATCGCGATGCTGCGAGCTATGCGCAAAGCCGCCGCGGAAAAATACCATATTGTTTTTCTTTTGATCTTCCGGATTTGCTTCTGCTGAACTTGCTGTTTGCGGGGTTTTCCCAACTTTTTCAGTTGGCTGAGGGTTTTGTGGGTTTTGCGTGTTTTGTTGAATTTTTTCAACTTTCCCAGCTACCTGCGAAGATTGAATTTTCAAGCTTTCCAGTTCATTTTGCATTGTTTGCATGCCACTCTGCATGGCCCGCAAACGTGTAAGAATTCCTAGCGTTGTTTACAGTATTCAGGAGAATACTGTAGATGAACATACACAAACGCACTCGCTTAACATTATTGGATCGTCAGGAA
>NZ_FNOE01000010.1 GCF_900106555.1 Nitrosomonas oligotropha
TTCAATTACCAGCCGCAATTAGGCGCGCACTTTTTTAACATTTATGAATCCTGGGCAATTCTGCTATGGGCAAATAAATGGTATGGCGAGTATTCGGGCATCTTCGATCTAGCGGCAGGTTTCGGCATTTTATTTTCCAGTATCGGCTTGATATTGGTGCTGGTCACTAAAATGGTATTGGCCAATTCATCCCGAACCAATCAGGGATTGCATGGTTCAGCCAGATGGGCAAATAAGCAGGACATTGTAGCCGCAGGACTACTGCCAACCATCAAGAATAGCAAAAGTAACAATAACGATGCCGTTTATATCGGCGGCTGGCGGGATAATTCCGGCAAAACCCACTATCTGAAACACAGTGGCCCGGAACATGTGCTGTGTTATGCCCCAACCCGCTCTGGCAAGGGTGTCAGTCTGGTTATACCGACCCTGCTTTCTTGGACTCAGAGTGCAGTCATTACTGATCTCAAAGGTGAGTTATGGGCATTGACCTCCGGTTGGAGAAAGCATCATGCCAAAAACAAGGTGCTGCGCTTTGATCCAGCTTCAACCAGTAGCGCGCATTGGAATCCGCTGGACGAAATCCAGATTGGCAGTGGTACCGAAGTCGCCGATGTTCAAAACCTGACTACGTTAATCGTTGATCCGGATGGTAAAGGATTACAAACCCACTGGCAGAAAACCAGCCAGGCATTGCTGGTGGGTGTCATTTTGCATGTTTTGTACAAATCACAGCGAGAAGGAATCCCCGCCACATTATCCACAGTAGACTCCATGCTATCTGATCCAGATCGCGATATCAGGGAGCTTTGGATGGAAATGGCCATGCAGGATTATCTGGATGGCAAGAACCATCCCGTGATTGCAGCGAGTGCGCGAGACATGCTGGATCGCCCGGAAGAAGAAGCAGGTTCCGTGCTTTCAACTGCAAAATCCTATCTATCCTTGTACCGCGACCCGATCGTTGCCAACAATATCAGCACATCGGATTTTACAATCCGCGACCTCATGCACCATGAGAGTCCCGTCAGTTTGTATATTGTGTCGCATCCCAATGACAAATCGCGGTTGCGCCCTTTAATCCGCATTCTGATCAATATGATCATCAGAAAGCTGGCCGATAGAATCACGTTTAAAGACGGTCAACCAGCTGCGCATTACAAACACAAGTTGCTATTGATGCTGGACGAATTCCCAAGCTTAGGAAAACTTGAAATATTTCAGGAATCACTCGCGTTTATCGCAGGCTATGGCATGAAGGCCTATCTGATCTGCCAGGACTTAAATCAGCTTAAAAGCCGCGAGACCGGCTACGGACATGATGAGGCGATCACTTCCAACTGTCATATCCAGACCGCATTTGCACCCAACCGGATTGAAACAGCTGAACATTTATCCAAACTGACCGGGCAAACCACGGTCATCAAAGAACAGATTACCACCAGTGGACGCCGCTCATCAATGATGCATGGACATGTCACCCGTACCCTGCAGGAGACGCAGCGCGCGTTATTAACGCCGGATGAATGTATGCGACTGCCCGGTCCCATGAAAGATGCTGAAGGCAAGATCACCAAACCTGGCGACATGATTATTTATGTGGCCGGATTCCCCGCAATCTATGGCACACAGCCTTTGTATTTCCAGGATGAAACCTTTACGGCACGGGCACAGGTCAATCCCCCAAGCTTTAGCGATAAATTAACCGGACTGTGAGATACCTCGAGCGCATGAAAACCAACTTCATGAAAAAAAATATCAAAATCCTGGGTGTTTTGATTCTGACCCTAAGCGTTAGCGTATTTGTGCTGAGTATTGGATTACGTGTCAGCGGGATTTATATAAATACCACACCCAGCTTGCCAGTGGGTTTTTACAAAGTCGTTGATGAACCAATTGCCAGCGGTGCTTATGTCGCTTTCTGCCCACCACAGAATGCGGTTTTTGATATGGCTAGGGATCGATCCTACATCAACCGAGGAGATTGTCCGGGCGGTTACGGTTTGTTGCTGAAACGGGTGTTTGCACAATCCGGAGATACGGTTTCCATCGATCAGGCTGGCATCTTTGTGAATGGTGAACACTTACCCAACAGCGCCCAGTTAGCAGCAGATGCTGAGGGTCAACCATTGCCGCAATATCGGCTTAAAGCTGTGCTCAATGATTCCGAGTACCTGCTGCTATCCAATGTGAACCCACAATCCTTTGATGCGCGCTATTTCGGGTTGATTGCGCGTGATCAGATTCAACAGGTTATATACCCTTTATTTACCTGGAGTCATTAGCCAACAGGAGTAAGCGCCATGAATAGAACGGACGATGAAACTCAATCAAAAAATCCTGACATTCAAGATCAGGTGATCAAGGAAAAACTACTCGATGCAGAATTACCGGGCTTCCAGGCTGAATTTAATCCCTTAGAAGCCGAAAGGCTGGGTGCATTCAAAGAAGATGCCTTAAGTGAACAAGATGCGCTGGATAGCAGCATCGATCATGCAGCGGAGGATGAACAATGAAAGATTCTAAAAAAGCTTTTCATGAACAAGTCGCCGAGAATCTGATTGAGCAACTCAAGAAAGGCGTTGCGCCCTGGCAAAAGCCGTGGGAACCCGGTGATTTGCTGGCCATATTACCCGTGAATCCAACAACCGGCAAACGCTACCGGGGCATTAATAGCCTGAACCTGATGAGTCTTGCGTATACGGATCCGCGTTGGCTCACGTACAAGCAAGCGATAAGCCTGGGTGCGCAAGTGCGTAAAGGTGAAAAAAGCACGCTCGTTCAATACTGGAAATTCACCGATGAACACATCAAAAAAGATGATAGCGGGAATCCTGTTTTAAATAGTGAAGGCAATCCCATTAAAGAGCAGATCAGGCTGGAGCGCCCCAGGGTGTTCTACGCCTCCGTATTTAATGCGGAACAAATGGATAATCTGCCGGAACTTAGCATTAAAGCCCCTGACTGGGATCCGCTGGAGCGTGCTGAGCACATCTTACAAGCATCCCATGCCGTGATCCGTCATGGCGAGGCAGATCGCGCATTTTACCGGCCATCAACCGACAGTATCCACTTGCCCCATAAACACCAATTTCCGACACCGGATCGCTATTACGCAACCGCCCTGCATGAACTGGGCCACTGGACCGGTCATGAATTGCGCTTAAACCGAGATCTCTCGCATCCATTTGGTAGCGAAGGTTACGGCCGCGAAGAACTACGCGCTGAGATTGCCAGCATGCTGCTCAGTGGTGAATTGGGTATTGGTCATGATCCGGGGCAGCATGTGGCTTATGTGAGTTCATGGATCAAAGCGCTACAGGAAGATCCCACAGAAATATTTCGTGCTGCCGCTGATGCTGAAAAAATCCAGGATTATATACTGGCATTGTCACAACAACAGGAAATGGCACAGGAAGTTGATACAGAGGAGACAATCAAGATGGATCAAATCAAGCAAAACACTGCCACTTATTTGCAGAATCTCTCACCTGATCTGGCCACCATCGCATCCCACAATATCAAACGGTTTAATGATCTGACACAAGCTATGTCAAAAAAGGATCAGGGTGCCATCATTCTGGTGGCCGATGCACTCAAGTCTGTGAGAAATGGGAGTATTGATAATCTGGAGTTTGAAGAGGTAGCAGAAGACAAACTGGGTTTTAGAATCCCGGCTGACTGGAATGGACAGATGCAGATTCAGGGTAATGCGATACAAACCGATGAAAATGGTATTGAGTCTATAGTATCCGCTGATTCAATAAACACGGAGCCACAATTCTGGGGCGTGTATACGCAGCGTGATGATCAGAATTTCCAATGGGTGAAAGACTGTGAATCCAAACAAGAAGCGCAAGATTTAACCAATCTGCTTGCACTCATAGATGTCGCTGCAGAACAAAATGAACATGAAAAGGCCGCCAAGCTTGCCCACATCAATGAAAATCGCATTCGAAATGATCCAAATACCACTGATGTATCGATATTGGGAGCCAAGACCGAGCAAAACGATGACAATGCTCGTCAATATTTGATTGTTCCTTATACGGAAAAAGATTTGGCAAAGGCTGCTGGAGCTCGTTGGGACAAAACCGCCCGTGCCTGGTACGTAGGGTCAGAAGCAGATATCCAAACATTGCAACGTTGGCTGCCTGAGAACGTTTCCAGACAGCAGGAACCGGCTATCGATCCTGTGAGTGAATTTGCTGACTTGCTGCGCGCTCAAGGTTGTTTGGTTGATGGCAATCATCCGGTGATGGATGGCAGCAAAAACAGAATTAAAGTTGAGGGTGATAAGTCCGGTGAGAAATCAGGTTTTTATGTGGCGCATCTGGATGGTCATCCTGCCGGATATTTCAAGAATAATCGAACTGGTATAGAAATTCGCTGGAAGGCTAAGGGGTATTCGTTAACGGGTGCACAAAAAGCAGAGCTTGTGCTACAGGCCGCTATCAAGCAGCAAAACAGAAAAGCCGAACAACAGGCATTGCACATCAAGGTTGCTGATGCAATTAAAGAATTGCTAGCGATCGCACTGGTTGCTGATTCCGAACATCCTTATTTGAAGGATAAGCACGCCAGACCGGGAGATTTGAGAATCGTGCCGCAGAATGCGGATGATTTATCCCATGACTCAATCATCAAAATTGGTCAAAACTGGCAGGAAGTCAAAGCACTGCGCGAAGTATACCCTGACAGTTTGGTATTTACCGCCGGTGATTTGTTGCTGGCCGCACAAGATATTGATGATCAGATCTGGAGTGTGCAAACGATACAACCCAGTGGTGCAAAGCTTTTTGCATCTGGAAGTAGAAAGGAGAATAACTTTCATGTCGTGGGAAATAACGGTCAGGGATTGGAAGCAGCCATTAATACAGCACCTACCATTGTGATTGCTGAAGGCTATGCCACCGCAGACACGCTATCCCAGGCGCTGGATTATCCTGTCATAGCCGCATTTGATTCAGGTAACTTGCCCAAAGTAGCTAAGGATTTGCATGAAAAGTATCCACATAAGCCCATTATTATTGCCGGAGATGATGATCATCATCTGGCATCAACCCTTGGCAAAAACCCCGGCAAGGAAAAGGCGCTTGAAGCAGCAAGTTTTGTTGATGGTGTGGCGGTATTTCCAGTTTTTGCACCTAATGAGCAGATATCAAAGAAATTAAATGATTTTAATGATCTGGCCAATAAAAGCATGCTGGGTATTGAGGCCGTCAAACGTCAGATTGGATCGGTTGTTGAAAAAATATCTCAGCAGGCTAAACAGGACAGCTTATTGAGGTTACAAGTCCCTATTGAACCTAAGCAGCAGGAAATCAAGCAAAAACGTATTGGTCAGGTAATCTGATAAGGAGGCCGCAAGATGCGCGATAATATGCTGAAGATTCCAGGAAACCCATCCAATCCTGATGAAGGTGATCTTTATGAAAAAATTGAGACTCGTCCCGGCACTACAAAAAAACAAAAGGAAGCAAGGCGAGGTGCTTATACAGAACTGCTCGAAGCTCATGCTCGATGGGCAGGTGGCAGCATACTGGGTTGTGATTTCCCGAAAGACTTCCGAGAAAAAGGAGGAACTACCTTCCTGAATCAGTCCATCAAGTCAGGCTATGATCTGGCAGTGATGGCGCAAATATTACGCGATCCGCGCTATGAAACGCTGAGAATATTTTATACCCGTATGAATCGCATCGTTCATCATACGGCTGTGAGTTCCAGATTACCGGGCGCAGTTTATCTGGAAAAGATTGGGCATGACAAACATGATCTAGGTATTTTGGTAGAAAAGACTAAACGTCATGTTAAAGCTGATGGTTACTGGTTATTGCATAACCATCCATCGGGTAATGCTACGCCATCGAGTCAGGATATCAGGCTCACAGAAATAATCGCATCATTTGTTCCGAGTTTCAAAGGTCATGTCGTTATCAATACCAGTCAATACAGTGTTATTGATAATGACGGTCATGTCGATTTTGTGAATTGGATGGGTAATCTGGCAGGTGGTTATCAGAATAACCACTATAAAAGTCATGAGCTGCTTTTGGAGAAAATAGCCTCACCGGAGGATCTGGCAAAGATAGGCCATGCTTTAAAAAATCGGGATCAGTTTTTTAACTTGATAGGACTCAGCGCAACAGGTTTTGTATTATCGTTAAGTGAATTACCACTAACTGTACTGATTCGTCCTCAAAATCTACTTCTGGCGCGACTACAAAATTTTGCACGCAATTCCGGCGTCAATACCATATTTGCCATCACGAATGTTAATGATTACAGACATCCCGTATTATTGAAAGCATGTGAAGCTGGTATATTAAAAGATGTATTGGCGGTGGACGGTTTTGATTATCGTTCATTGCGTGAAGAAGGGTTATTTGCATCAATATCTGGCGAGATAAGCGCCATTCTTAGGAAGCCCAGAACATTTGTGAAGGAAGATGGCGGATTGGGCAAATACACAAGAGGCAGAGGACGCAGTAGGTAGCAGACAGGATCTTGCAGAAATTTTTGTCGCCACGTCACTTCCGGTTTCTTGACAAATGGCGGTATCGATAGCCCCACTTGCTTCATCAGTTACTTCTCATGCGGCGGTCTCAATCTAATGGCTATTTTACATCTAGCTGGGTTTTTTCAGATTTTCCCTAAGAATACGGGATACGGGTATTTTGATCGTCCACATTTTGCATCAACGCATGGATTTCATACGACACATATCATCTTAAAAAAGAACTAACTGTGACATAATCCTAAAAATCTCAGTTGGAATTTGTGATAAAAACGGTAAGAGCATTGTACAGTCAATATTTATTAGGCTCTAGACTAGCAAAGTTAATAATATCTGATGATTTGCCATAGTTCATTAGCAAGTGCATCAGGTTGTTTTTTCCAACGCCATTCAGATTCTTTTAAATGCAGCTCAAAGTTAACCGACACACCGTTAAACTTTGCCAACCGCCGCTTGGTAAAACTCCAAAACGATTCAATACCGTTAATATGGCAATGCCCATCCCGCGCAAATTCATTATCACCATGGGATACACGAAAATGCTTGGAGTATCCTACATCTACCAAACCATTATAACCACGCCAGCCATCACTATAGATGACACTTTCAATGGATACTTTACCCAGTATTACCGCTTGTAAGGTCAAGCGCTTACAGTCCGGTACTATTTCGGTGTATACCCTGCCATCTCGCTCAAACACACCAAATACAGGCTGTTTTAATGTCCCGCGACCGCGTTTGAGTTTCCCATGATAACCTCGATGCCGTTTCGCACCAAAATAGCTTTCATCAACTTCCACTTTGCCTAACAGCTTGTCTTTAAGGGCAGTCTGATGGCTATAGATTACTTGCCTGAAAATGCCATACCAACGATTAATCGTGTTACGATTTTTACCTAACAGCAGAGCTGTTTTGCTGGCAGGTATATCAATGCAAAAGCATTGAATTATTTTTCTAATGTAATAATCACTTAATTTACTGTTTCTTAACATCTTGCTAAACTAACAGATCGTGTCTGCTAGTCTAGAGCCTTTATTATTATAGAGTCGGCAATTAAATAGTGCGGTTTGTCATGGCGGAGAAGGCCAGAATACGGAGATACTAGTCAATCTTTTTAATGGCCGGATCAATAAGAACATTAACTGCACCTCAGTTGATTTAATCAAGCTGGAAGCTATATGTAACAATACTTTCAGCCAATTCTGGCTAATTTATCAAAATCTCACCTGCTTACTGATACCATAAATCTTTCAAAAAGCCTTAATCTATGGGATTCTTGAGCGACCTAGGTGACTTCAACTGAGAATCTAGGATAATGTGGAGCATGGCCTTAGTTGCACTCTTGAACACGAGCCACTTCACAAACTGAGTAACGGAGAAATAAAATGAACAAACTGTTTATTCCATCTTTCTTGCTGGCTTTATTTATTGCAACGCCTGTTCATGCGGTAGAAAAAGCGGATGAACAGCGTCTTGATGAAGTTGCTGAACGTGGTTCGCATGTTATGCCGTTTGATTTGGAGAAAACTACGCATATTTTTTCCAAAACAGACACTGGAGGAATTCAACAGGTTATTGCGAAGGATAAATCTGATACTGAACAAATCAACCTGATACGATCACATTTATCTGCTATTGCTAAAGAATTTAAACAAGGCAATTTTTCAAATCCAGAAAAAATTCACGGCACAACGATGCCTGGGTTAGCAGAATTGAAAGCAGCTAAAGTGGGTCAAATTAATATTGTGTATAAGGAATTGTCAGACGGAGCAGAAATTACTTATTCCACTCATATTGAAAAACTTAAACTTGCTATTCACCAGTGGTTTGATGCCCAATTAAGTGATCATGCGCGCCATGCCGTGCCAGGAGGACATCATCATGACTCTATTCATCATAATCATAAGTAAATAAGTTGGTTACTCTACCTCTTACAGTGATGTGGTTGCTGCGTCGTAGCTTTTTCAACGAAGTATCAGTCAAAATCGTTGAATAGGGTTCTTCATGAGCGCTGTCATTCTTGAATCCACGCTGACTTGCCCCGTTTGCAGCCACACCAAAACTGAGATCATGCCAACGGATGCGTGTCAGTGGTTCTATGAATGCGAGCAGTGTCACACTGTGCTCAAGCCGAAGCCGGGTGACTGCTGTGTTTACTGTTCCTACGGCACGGTTCCATGCCCGCCAATTCAAGAGCACGGCAAAAACAGCGGCGATTGTTGTGACGGTTAGGCCATGAGCTATACGGCAGCCTCACAAACCAGCAGCTTCAGCATCTTGTTTAACCACTTATCTGATGGGTTGTTTGGTAAATCTTATCGACACTTATCTATACATGCTCGGTTATTGGCTACTTCTGGACAATTCCAATAACTTCTCGATGCCCACGGGCTCTTCTTGGAGTAATGGCACGACGGCATAAAGCTTTGCATACATGGTGGATACTGTCTTTATATCAGCAAGTTCATTACTAGCGCGCTGACACAATAAGGGAGAGTGGGCAGTTGTTGCAGCAACGCTGTTATTGATGATCCATGCCCACGGTTCAATACCTGCCCGGCGCAAATCTGCTTGAAGATTAGCAGCTTCCAGTACGGGTGTCGTTTCCGCCAATGTTACCAGCAGTATTTTGGTTTGCTTAGGGTTTTGCAGTTGCATCATCGGCGTATTGTAGTGCACGATGGAAGGATCCATTTGTTTGGCAATTTCGCGATGATAGGCGCCGGTGGCATCCAGCAACAATAGTGTATGCCCGGTGGGTGCGGTATCCATCACCACGAATTGCTTTCCCGCTTCGTGGATAATACGCGAGAATGCCTGAAATACCGCAATTTCTTCGGTGCAAGGTGAACGTAAATCTTCTTCCAGCAATGCTCTGCCTTGCGCATCCAGATGCGAGCCCTTGGTTTCCAGAACACGCTGCCGGTAGCGCTCGGTTTCCGCGTGCGGATCAATCCGGTCAACCAGCAGATTGCCCATAGCACCGCTGAGTGTTTCGCTTAAATGTGCCGCGGGGTCTGAAGTGGTTAAATGGACGGGAAGGCCCCGATGCGCAAGATTGACCGCGATGGCCGCAGCCAGCGTGGTTTTGCCAACACCGCCTTTTCCCATCAACATGATCAAACCGCAGCCATCCTTGGCAATCTCATTCGTTAGCTTGGATAAGCTGGGGAATGGAATGGCAGGGTGGCTTGATTTATTTTCACCATCGACAGGTAGATCATCAACCAATAGTTTCCGCAAGGCTGTCAATCCGACCAGGTTAAACGGTTTCAGTAAAATATGATCGCAAGGCAATTGGCTGAGGACTTCCGGTATGGCGGCCAAAGCGTTTTGCTCACGTTTGAAAATTGCGGTTGCCAGTGGATCCTGTGCTGTTTCTGCTTGTGGAAACAATCCATTAATGACTAGAAATTGTTTCGTCAAACCAATGGCTGCCAATTCTTCATGTGTGCGCGCTACTTCGCGTAACGTGGCTTGTTGCGCGCGGGCCACCAATACCAGCCGGGTGCGTTGCGAATCGGCGAGGGCATCCACTGCTGCCTTGTATTGTGCGCGTTGTTTTTCCAAGCCGGCCAGCGGGCCAAGACAGGACGCGTCGCCTTTGCCTTCCGCAAGAAAATCACTCCATGCGCCGGGCAGTTGCAGCAACCGTATGGTGTGACCGGTCGGGGCGGTGTCAAAAATAATATGATCGTAATCCGTTGTCAGCGCCGAATCGACCAACAAAGCGGTGAATTCATCGAAAGCGGCAATTTCAGTCGTGCATGCACCGGATAGTTGCTCTTCGATACCTTTGACCACCGTGTCCGGCAATACACCGCGCACCGGATTGACAATGCGATCACGATAGACTTGCGCTGCTGCTTGCGGGTCGATTTCCAGAGCGGCTAATCCGGGCACTGCTGTAATCGAGGTAACCTTGTTGCCAATCGTCATGCCGAACACCTGACCCACGTTGGAAGCCGGATCGGTGCTGACCAGCAATACCCGCTGACCGGCATCGGCCAGCGTTATCGCCGTAGCGCAAGCCAACGACGTTTTCCCGACACCGCCCTTGCCAGTAAAGAACAGAAATCGCGGCGGTTGATCGAGGAATTTGAGTTGCGTCATGTAGTTGGTTCGGGTTCGGGTTTGCGTTAGCAACAGCCGCCGCAACAACTGGATTCTTCGATTTCTTCCTCCACAGCAACGCCAGTCCAGCGCGCCAGTTCACCGCGATTTGGATAGCGGCCTGCCAATGCCACTTCGCCATCTATGAGAACCAATGGCAGCGCTTCAGCACCGGAGCGTTCCAAGAATGCTTTCACTGTAGAGTTATCTGCAAAAGCCATCGGTTGTTGCGCCAGATTAAAGCGCTCAATGGCAGCACCTTGTTGTTTGGCCCAGTCGACATCAGCGGAAAAGTTGATTAATTCACGATCAGCATCGGCACCGCAAACGCCTGAGCTACAACATAAGGCAGGGTCAAATATCTGTATGGTGGTCATTTTGATTCTCCATGAGTAAAGTTAATAAAGTTGATGCAATTTGTTTTGTACGGTTATTGTGCTTTTTGGTGGTAATCTCACCGAATATTAAGCCACATAGCGAGAGTAGCCAGCGTGACGAGCAATACCGGAACCGTCAACACAATCCCCACCTGGAAATAATATCTCCAAGTGATAACCGTATTTTTCCGCGCTAGTACATGCAGCCATAACAAGGTTGCCAGACTGCCAATCGGTGTGATTTTCGGCCCCAGATCGCAACCGATCACATTGGCGTAAATCATGGCTTCCTTGATTGTTCCGGTTGCGTTTGTTGCATCGATCGACAACGCGCCGATCAGTACCGTGGGCATATTGTTCATGATAGACGATAAGAAAGCAGCCAGAAAACCGGTGCCAAGTGTTGCTCCCCATAAGCCATAACTGGCGAAGACATCAAGCAGGCCGGTAATGTACCCGGTCAAGCCTTCATTACGCAAACCATACACCACTAAATACATGCCCAGTGAAAAAATAACGATTTGCCACGGCGCTTCGCGTACCACCCTACGCGTGTTAATCACATGACCACGCGCCGCCACCGCGAGTAGTATGAGTGAGCCAGTGGCAGCCACAAGGCTGATGGGCACACCCAAAGATTCGAGGCCAAAAAAGCCGATCAGCAGCAAGCCAACACCACCCAGCCAGCACGGAACGTTGCTGGATCGCTTATTGCTTCATTGGGTACCTTCAGTTGACCGACATCATAGTGCGCCGGAATACTGCGGCGAAAATAGAAAGTGAGTACTCCCAAGCTACCCGCTATTGAAGCAATATTGACCGGAATCATCACTGAAGCATATTCGGCAAACCCAATCTTGAAATAATCAGCCGAGACGATGTTCACCAAATTAGATACCACTAACGGCAAGCTGGCCGTATCGGCAATAAAACCCGCCGCCATGACGAAAGCGAGCGTAGCAGCCGGGCTAAGCCCAAGTGCCAGTAGCATCGCCATCACAATCGGCGTTAGAATTAAAGCTGCGCCATCGTTGGCAAACAACACTGCAACCGCCGCGCCCAGTAATACAATGTAGGTAAATAATAAATACCCATTGCCGCGACCCCAACGCGCCACATGCAATGCTGCCCACTCAAAAAATCCCGCTTCATCAAGCAATAAACTGATAATGATGATGGCAATGAAAGCTGCTGTCGCATTCCAGACAATATTCCACACCACCGGAATGTCACTGAGCTGAATCACGCCCAGCAGTAGTGCTGCGGTAGCGCCAAGTAGAGCACTCCAACCAATACCAAGGCCGCGCGGCTGCCAGATGACCAGCACGAGCGTTACGATGAAAATCAGTAGAGCAATCAGCATGTCAATGGTTCACGGTGTTTGAATTTCTGCTTGTTGCTGTCACTTTGATTGTGACGGCTTGAATTTCAAAATGCCGATGTAGTCCAGTTTTGTCCTAAAAGCGGAAGGATTTTGCTGCAAATCATCGAGTGGCAGCGATAAAAAAGTCTCGATACCCTCACGCAAGGTTTGATAAGCCAGCACGAATGCCGTGTTGATTTCTTCTTCGGTTCCCGTCGCTTCAGCGGGATCATCGACATCCCAATGCGAGCGCAGTGCGGGCCCGAGATACGCCGGACAGGTTTCTCCGGCGGCGTTGCCGCACACAGTGATTACAATATCCGGTGTAGCTGGTAAGTTATCCCACGATTTACTGCAAAGCCCTTCGGTTGCGATACCTTCGCGTTCAAGCAAAGCAAGCGAACGCGGATGGACCTGGCCGGTCGGTTTACTGCCCGCGCTCATCGCTTGCCAACCTTTGGGTGCCAGATGATTAAAAGTAGCTTCCGCGAGAATAGAGCGGCAGGAATTTCCGGTGCAAAGAAATAGTACATTCATGATCAGGCTGCGCAACAGGTTTCGGTTTTAGTGGGAATGGCGGTATCCTGTCCAAATACCGGAATTGAGGCTAGCGAATGAAATGCCTCCCAGGCGATGCCTTGCGGATCAACTGTCCAGTATTTATTTGATGATGCGTAGCAGCATTGTGCATTCTGTTGTTCCACAGCAGGCAAACCGGCTTGCGTCAAACGTTGATTTACTTCGGTTAAGGCATCGTCAGAATCAACCTGGATTCCCACATGATCCAAACCCGGCTTTGCACCTCGCGCCGATATGGCGAAATTGATATACGGATCATCCAGCATCCATTTTGCGTAATCCGATTTGCTGACGGATGGTTCGACACCGAATAGTGCTGAGTAAAAGCGGATATTATCCTGTAGGTTATTGACGGCAATATGGACATGAAAGCGTTTCATCATTGTCTCCTTCGTTAAGTTATATTTAGCTGTTTTTTTCATCGCAGCAAACTTCAACATTGCCGCAGGGTGTACCGGCGCAACAGTTCTCGGTGAGATAACCTATTAATGCATTCATGGTTGTAAAATTTGCCGAATAATAAATGAAGCGGCTTTCCTGCCGGGCAATCACCAGCTCCGCGTGAGTCAATTCTTTCAGATGAAAAGACAGCGTTGCATTGGGAATGCACAATTCCTTGGCAAGCTGACCGGCCGGAACGCCGGATTCGCCAGCCTGAACCAGCATTCGGAATATCGTGAGACGAGTCTCATGGGCCAGGGCGGCAAGCGCTTTAATTGCAATACTCATTTCCATGTTTCCAATATATTAGAAATTATAATTGACGTCAACCCTCTTTGATTTGATTAATCGTTAATTCATCAGGACCAATCTTAGAAATTTCTCATAAGTAGTTGATAGAATAGCTATTGCCATTTGATGCGCTAAATATAACCATATAAAATAACTGTATTGCAATTGTATGTGCAGAACATAAAGTTTCTGTTTTCTGTGCGACATATCAAAAGGCAGTTGTACACAGATTTTATTTTATCTAGAAATTTCTATCTAATATGCCCTGGATTCTTATGTGGGATTGTTGCTCGGTTCAAGAATAATGAATTATTAGGCAGCAATTATCTTGTCTGGAATCTCGTAAGATGGAAAGGACATCTTGTAAACTGCTGTCATCACCATACAAAGTTGCCAAGGTGCATACCCTACAAAGAAATCTCACAGTTCATGCTGTATTTCATCGCCAACCCGGCATGGGTGCCGCGGCTCTTGAGTTCGCTTTGCTGACATTTTTGATAAAGGGAATGATTGAAGAGTGCAAAAAATATCAAACTATTTCAGAGCTTTCCTAATGGAATTGAAGGGGATTAAATGAAACTCGCAATTATCATTTATTCGAATGACCCGGAAACAGTATGGAACGCCTTCCGACTTGGAATTTTCTCCCGCAAGCAGGGAGATACTGTTTCAGTCTTTTTGCTCGGAAAAGGTGTGGAGGTAGAATCTCTTGATAGGGACAAGTTTGATATTACCGGACAGATTCACAGTTTTTTGGATATAGGTGGTGCAATTCTAGCTTGCGGAACCTGTCTTAAGCTTCGTCAGCCTGAAGAGTTAGGAATATGTCCGATATCAACGATGCAGGATTTATATACGCTGATTCACGATTCAGATAAGGTATTGAGCTTTTAGGAAAATTTACGATGGATAATAAGCAATATTGGGAACAGATATATACTATCAAGAAATCTGACTCAGTCAGTTGGTTTCAGGAACACGCTGACCAGTCTCTGCGACTAATCCATAATACAAGACTCGGTAAAGATGCGGCCATTATTGATGTGGGAGGGGGAACTTCCAGACTGGTGGATGACCTTGTGGCCGAGGGCTATACTGATTTGACAGTATTTTATCTGTCATCAACTGCACTTGCTGTTGCAAGGCAGCGTTTGGGGAAACATGCGGATATTGTTCACTGGATAGAAGGCGATATTACCCGTGCAAAGTTTCCCCTGAACCGGTTCGACATTTGGCATGATCGTGCAGTGTTCCATTTTTTGACTGATCCGGCAGATCGCCATGCTTATGTCGAGCGTGTCTTAAGTTCGGTTCGGCCAGGCGGACATGTGATTGTTGCCACTTTTGCCGAAGATGGGCCAGAAAAATGCAGCGGCCTGCCCGTGATGCGATACCAACCTGAAGCCTTACATGCGGTATTTGGAGATACTTTTCAGCTGGTCGAACATGAAAAAGAGGCACACCACACGCCGTTTGGCACAGTTCAGCAGTTTGTTTATTGCTATTGCCGCAAGAGGTAGTAAGTGCTAATTCCTCGAATATTTTCAGAGTGCATAATCTTTCCCGGATAGAAGCACAACTTATTTATCCTGACTACTTCTTTTTGCTAAATGTTTTTGATATCTCTAAACTTTTAGACTCTTGAAATATCATCGCAGGCACCAAGCGTATATAAATCAACTCACCGACCAGTTCCACCAGCGTTTGAGTAACGATTACGACAGATGCCAAAATCCAGCCGTCCGGTAAAGCCAGCGCTAAAGGCAGAACCACCAACGAGTTTCGCGTTCCGGCGCTAAAAACGAGTGCTCGTCCTGCCTGTGTTTCCAGGCGAAACGCATATGCCGTCAAGCGAGCAAGAAACGGTATGATAGCCATGAAAGCAACATAAACTGGCACGACTTGTCTTACAACTGGGAGGTACTCTTCTATTCTGCCAATTTGAGATGCTACAACGAGAAGTAATGTAATCGCCATAAAGGGCACTGGAAGCCACGCCGTGATTTCAAGCCAGATGGCACCGCTACGCTGACGCTTTGCCCAAAACTCAGTTGATAAGGCAAGCCCTAGAGGGAAAATAATCAATACAAGAAAAGCTTCCAGAAACGGCTCAGCACTCATGACTTGTGCGGCTTGCTCTCCCATGAAAAGCCATAGATACACGGGCAAAAGGAGCATCTGAACAAGCAGTAACAAAGGCGTGGAAGCAAGCACGAGTCGAGCATTGCCACGACCAAGGTGGGTAAATACGACAACGTAATCAATACAAGGTGTTAACAGAACCAGATATACTCCGAGTAACAGTGGCGGGTGCTCCGGTAAAAGAAGCGACAAAAACCAAACTACGATGGGTACGATGATGAAATTGATCATCAATAGCGCAGCTGTAAACCGCTTATTCGCGAACGCCTCGCGCAGTTGAAGAAAAGGGATTTGCGCAAACATGCTATAAAGCAATAATGCAAGCATGGGGGAAATCAAATACTCCAGGCTTGCGCCAAAGCTAGGATTCCATAACCCAAGCCCCGTCCCGACGGCCAAGGCCACAGCGTATAGCCCTATCTGATTTTCTTCCAGTTGTTCTCTGCGCATAGTATTTCCTTAAAATACAAACCGTCATGGGTCAGCGAAAAATTTGTGCCATAATTTGGCACAGCGTTTTATTTCAATGATTCTGATCATGTTGACATAACCATTGTAATTCAGTCTACGAATCTCCGATCAGTTCCATATAATTTTAGTTAATCCGCTATTTTTAGAAATTCACATGTCGGAAAGAAAACCTATATATGGCACATAACCACTCCCACGATCATGATCATGATCATAGCCACGCTCCCAAAAACTTTGATCGCGCATTCGCAATTGGAATTGCGCTAAATGTAGGTTTCGTTGTGGTTGAAGTTATTTTTGGTTTATTTTCAAATTCTCTCGCGCTGTTGGCAGATGCAGGCCATAACCTCAGCGATGTGTTGAGTTTATTATTCGCGTGGGGCGCAAGCATCTTAGTACGCAAGTTACCAACACAGCGGCACACTTACGGTTTGCGCCGCACCTCGATTTTGGCTGCATTGATTAATGCGCTAGTTTTGCTTGTTGCTGTCGGCGCTATCGCCTGGGAAGCCATTCTCAGATTTGGCCATCCCGAGGCAGTGGCAAGTGATACAGTCATTTGGGTGGCGTCAGTTGGCATAGTCATTAATGGGTTCACGGCATGGCTGTTCATGTCCGGCCAAAAACAAGACATGAATATTCGCGGTGCGTATTTGCATATGATGGCTGACGCAGCTATTTCTCTTGGCGTCCTCTTGGCAGCTATTGCCATAAAATTCACGGACTGGTTGTGGTTGGACTCAGTCGTGAGTCTTATTGTCGCCGTAATTATTGGTATTGGCACTTGGAGTTTGCTCCGTGAATCGCTAAACCTTGCTCTTGATGCTGTGCCAGCAAATATTCATCCGGCCAAAGTTGAGGCTTACCTCGCTGGTCTTCCAGGAATTGAAGCAGTTCACGACCTACATATCTGGGCAATGAGCACGACGGAAATTGCGCTAACCGTGCATTTAATCAAGCCGGATGCAGTCATTGATGATTTGCTATTGGTTCAAATTAATAATGAATTGCGTGAGCTGTTTGGAATACAGCATACCACTGTCCAATTTGAGCGTGGAAATACATCTCATCCCTGTAAGCAAGCACCAGCAGAAGTGGTTTAAAGTAGAAATGAGTAACTTTTGTTTTATCATCACAACAAATAATCATTCGAGAGCTCCACAGGTTTTGTAAACTTAATAATTACGTGACAAATATACATAAATGAATACGATACAGTTGCAATCGACTATTACTTGCTCGAACTGTGGAACTCAAAAATTGGAGATGATGCCGACCAATGTTTGTCAATTCTTTTATGAATGTGAATCTTGTCACCATTTATTGAAGCCTAAAGCGGGACATTGCTGTGTTTACTGTTCTTATGGCAATGTCCCATGTCCACCGATTCAACTGTCCGATAGCAATTCTTCTTGCTGTACAGATTCTTGAATCACCAAGCTTGACTCTTTAAATAAGTTTGTGGATAGAGACGATCACACAAAGCCAGAAAGATGAGTGGATCAGGCCATTATGGCTTGGGAGAACATTAACTGTAATTAAAAAATTACCTTTTGCTCCGATATGAAGGATTCTGAATACTGGAGCTTTTATGTGCTACGTATGCGACAATAAGAACGAATACCCACAACATGATTCACGAAAACGTTCATTCCTGAAATTGACGATAGCCTTTGCGCTGGGTTTGGCTATTAGTGGTGCAGGTATTATCTTCAGTGTGGAAGAAATTCTTTCGGGCGCATAGCTTTCACGCCGAATGGCGGCACACAATTTATGGAGGTAAAGCAAAAGAATTATTTAATTGCTTCGGCCATCTTACGATGGGAATCAGCTAAATTCATATTTTCTATTGTAGCTTGCTCATAAGTATGAATCAAAGCCCGACACATTGATTCCATATCTAAATCGCGCTGACCATAATACTGTCTTTGGGCTTTATATTGCGCCAGCATTTTCTTATGTTCTTCTACTTTTGACTGCATATCTTTTGCAGTATCTTCATAATGTTCAGCAATCCAATTATGATCCCGAGAAGTTTTGGCAGACTCGATTATTTGAGTCATATCCATCTGATAAGGCCCCAGATCTGCGCAGGAAGTCAGAAATCCTAACAAGCCAAAAACAACTAACGAAAAAATTGAAATTCTCACAGTTATATATCCTTACTAATTAGGATCAATTAACACCCTATCAAAAGTAGTATATATCATCATACCTTACAGTACAGCATGAAATTTAGTAGCACAAGTAAATGAAAAATAAAAATTAATATCCAAAAATTTCCTAGTAATCATAGTCTTGTACGATTAAGCCTCAACGCGTTAGTAACAACCGATACCGAACTCATTGCCATGGCAGCACCGGCAAACATGGGTGAAAGTAAAAAGCCAAAAGCCGGGTACAACACACCGGCAGCAAGCGGAATTCCAAAGGCGTTATAGCCGAATGCAAAAGCAAGGTTTTGGTGAATGTTACGCATGGTGGCGTGCGACAGCAGGATAGCGCGCTCAATACCGCGCAAATCCCCTTTTACGAGCGTAATACTTGCGCTTTCCATTGCAACATCAGTGCCTGTACCCATCGCTATACCGACATCGGCTTGCGCTAGCGCAGGCGCATCATTGATGCCATCACCCGCCATTGCAACCTTGCGGCCTTCGGCTTGCAAACGCTTTACATGCCCAGTCTTGTCTTCGGGAAGCACTTCGGCCAGCACTTCATCAATCCCTAGATGCCGAGCTATTGCATTGGCTGTGTGCTGTGAATCTCCGGTCAGCATCACAATTCTAATGCCCAAATGTTTGAGCGTTGCGATAGCTTCGGGCGTGTTTTCCTTAATGGGATCAGCAACTGCTGCGATTCCAACGGGAATGCCATCCACGGCGAAGAACACTACTGTTTTGGCTTCAGTGCGTAAAGCTTCTGCTTGATGATGCCAAGATTGAGTATCCACGCCATGTTGCGCGAGAAAGTTGTGATTGCCAACGAGCACGCGCTCGCCATCAATATCTGCTTGTACGCCAAGGCCATTGATTGCGTCGAAAGATTTTGCTGGACGCAGAGTCAAGCCACGTGCTTTTGCATTCTCTACAATTGCAAGACCAATCGGGTGCTCCGAAAGTTGTTCCACACTTGCGATCAGCGCGAGCGCCTCATCATCCGCAATACCCTTGACGATAAAATTTGTTAGTACCGGACGCCCGAGTGTCAGCGTGCCAGTTTTGTCTATCACTAAGGTATCAATATCCCGCATGCGTTCGATCGCCTCGGCATTGCGAAACAGGATACCCATCCGAGCGCCTTGTCCCATCGCGACGGTGATTGAAATAGGTGTGGCAAGACCGACCGCACAAGGACAGGCGATGATGAGAACAGCAATGGCATTAAGAAATGCATAAGTGAATTTTGGCTCGGGGCCTAGAAACCACCATGCTAGTGCAGTGATTATTGCGATGGCGATAACGATCTGAACAAAGTAAGCGGCGATAATATCCGCAAGCCGCTGGATAGGCGCGCGCGTGCGTTGGGCTTCTCCGACCATATGGACGATACGTGCCAGCAACGTGTCTGCGCCGACGTGTTCAGCGCGGATAATCAATGAGCCATTACTATTCAGGGTTGCACCAGTGATCTTATCGCCCGGTGCTTTAGCTACCGACATAGGCTCACCGGTAATCATTGATTCGTCAACTCTGCTCATCCCCTCAAGTACTGTACCATCGACAGGAATTTTTTCTCCAGGTTTTACGCGTAGCCTGTCACCTACAACAATTACATCAAGCGGTACTTGTTCCTCCGTGCCGTCATCGCGCATGCGCCAAGCTTGGTTGGGTGCAAGCCTCAACAATTGTTGAATTGCCCGGCTTGTTTGACCCATCGCACGCGACTGAAGGTAATCGCCAAGTATCACAAGTGTTACGATAACTGCTGCTGCCTCAAAATAAGTGCCCACCGCACCGTCGTGCGCGTGAAACTCCTGTGGAAACCAATCAGGCATAAGTACTGCGGCCAGACTGAAGAAATAGGCACATCCGACTCCGAGTCCGATTAGCGTATACATATTAAGCGCACGGTGTACGAGTGAGAGCCAGAACTTACGCAAGATAGGCCAACCAACCCACAGCACTACTGGCGTACCCAGCAGGAATTCGATCCAACCACGTAAACGAGGTTGAAGGCCGAATGGTTCATTTAGACCAATCATGGGCATCATTGTGAGAGCAATCAGTGGAAGCGACAAAGCAATGCCAATCCACAACCGTCGCGTGAGATCGCGAAGCTCGGAATTATCCGATTCGCCCATATTCGTATTTGTAATAGGTATCAGAGCCATACCGCAGATCGGGCAGTCTCCCGGTGCATTCCGCAAGATTTCCGGGTGCATTGGACATGTCCATTTATCTTCATCCGCTGCTAGCGGCGCATCTGGAGGTTTGGAGTTTATTTGCCGATGATCATCAGTATGTGACGGATGTGAATCGTTTAAATCTGAATTCATTTTGACCCTCCCATAAATCATACCTAATCTGAAGTTTACGAGCCTGTCGTTCTTAAGTTGTGGACATTACTTCACTTCATCCGCTATTTGGTGGTGAATTTTTGCCATGCTCATATTTATTTCTACAGCTTCCTCATAACTTTTTATCAGACTCCTACAATGCGCTTGGAGGTCTTGGACGCGCTTGGGATAGTAATAAGGGTGGTTCTCATATTCTTCAAGCAGTTTTTTGTGCTCTTCCACCTTTAACTGCATTTCGTGAGCTGCATCTTCATAATGTTTGGCCAATGCTTCATGGTCAACACTGGTTTTGGCATTCCGAACCGCGCTGGTCATCTCCATTGGGTGAGGATTCATTTGTGCACAGGAAATCAATGAAGCCAGAATCACCAAGGCTGCAAAAAATATATGTGCTTTCATAAGTATCTCCTGGTAGTTGAGTCAAAGAAATATACCTAAATTCTATAATTTAATTCGTAATCCTCGGCACAAAGCAGCCACCGAGTATCCCCAATGCTGTGATAACTGAAAGAATATTCCGTCCTTAGCGGTTAGTGAGTGAACTCGCTGTTGGTGCCAAGATCAACTCCTACATAACAGTTCATTTGCTTGACACTAACGATGCATGATTATGGCATTTAGCAATAATCATTTTTCGCAGCACTTCTTCTTCGGCGCTGAAAGCATCTACGGCTTCCGGGTCAAACTGACTCCCTTTCATACGTAGAATCTCTGCTTTGGCGAACTCAAAAGAATGACCCTTACGATAAGGCCGATTAGAGGTTATCGAATCCAAGGCATCTATTACCATGAATAGACGTGCACCTAATGGAATACGATCGCCACTAAGTCCTTTTGGGTAACCTGAACCATCATAGCGTTCCTCATGACAGAGAATGATATTTGCAGCATCTGTCATGGCAGGTATTTGCGAAATGAGATGGTAGCCTTTTTCTGGATGTGTCCGCATTTCGATCCATTCAGATTCTGTTAAAGAGCCAGCTTTCAGTAAAATGGTATCAGAGATACCAATCTTGCCAATATCATGCAGTAATGTTCCCCAGTATATTTGCTGCAATACATTCGGATCAGAGGTAAAGCGATGTGCGAGCACCATCGTATGGCAGGCGACGCGCTTGGAGTGCAAACCCGTTTCGTGCTCTCTCAGATCCAGCGCATTCACCAAAGTTTCTGCTAAGAGGTTGAACATATCTTCCTGACTGGCGCAGACATCTATGGTTTTGAGGAAACAATGTTCAGAACAGTATGTAGCACCCACAGAAATATACGGTTGCCTTTCAAGAAGTTTTCCACAATGTTGGCAATACGCTTCTGAGTGCCTGCCTGTTTTGTTCATTTGATCCTCGTCTAGCATGTGTGTTTCATGAGTACACAGAGATCAATGTCATTATTATTTTTCAAATCTTCTTTATAAGACGATAGCGGATGAATTTTCTCAGCTCCAGAACAATCAATGGCATGAATCCTACCGCGAACCACCCTACGCACTGACCCAGCGTAATGGGCTCTACCCCGAATAAGGTTTGAAACATTGGGACATGGTGTATCGCCAACTGCAAGCCAAAGCATACTGCCACAACCAGAAATAATCTTATATTGGAAAACATGCTTATTTCCCAAATGGCACGCTGCTCGCTTCGGGCCCCAAAAGCGCGCAGCAGTCCGGCAATTACTAAAGTAGTAAACGCGGCATCGCGGGCTTGTTCAAGACTACTACCCGCTATGTAGAGTTCATAGGCAAACACACCGAGCGTGACGCTGGCGGTCAGTAAGCCGGTAAATAGCGTTAACTTGATTAAATCACGGTTGATTAATGCCGTCTGTGGATGTCGAGGCGGGCGGTCCAATACATCGGAGTCAACCGGATCGGTCGATAACGCCAAGGCTGCAAAGCCATCAGTTACCAAGTTGATCCACAGAAGATGCAAGGGCAATAGAGGGAGCGGCCAGCCAAGTAGAACTGCGACCAGCATCACGATTAATTCGCCGGTACTGCTACCTAGCAGATAAGCCAAAGTTTTAGCAATGTTGTCATAAATGCCCCGTCCTTCTTCCACGGCAGCGACAATAGAAGCAAAGTTGTCATCGGTAATAATGATATCCGCCGCCTCCTTGGTCACCTCGGTGCCAGTAAGGCCCATCGCGATACCAATGGATGCTTCCTTGATTGCGGGAGCATCGTTCACCCCATCTCCGGTCATCGCCACTACCGCACTTTGCGCCTTCCACGCGCGGACGATGCGAAGCTTGTGCTCGGCGGTGACACGCGCATAAACGGAAACCCTTGATACACGCTCCTTCAGCACCTCATCGTTCAATCGGTCGAGCTCGATACCTGCGAGAATTTCGTCATTCTTACCCAGAATACCCAGCTCACGCCCTATCGCACGTGCCGTATCAGGATGATCACCTGTAATCATCACAGTTTTGATGCCAGCCCGTTTGCATTTAGCCACAGCCTCTTTTGCCTCGGCGCGTGGCGGATCCTGTAAGCCTATTAGCCCCAGAAAAGTAAGTTCCTTCTCGATTTCGGCATCATCTGTCACTTTGCCTTCTTCGAAACTGAGGCCATCCAAGGCGCGTTCGGCGACGGCAAGCACACGTAGCGCATCGTTTGCCAGCAACGTATTAGCATGGAGAAGCCGGACACGGTCACTTTCTGTCAGATCCCTTATTCCCTGGTCGGTACGGATTCTTGTGCAGCGGTCGAGAATCATTTCCGGTGCACCTTTGGCGAATGCCCAGGAATGATTCTCCTGCCGACGGATGACAGTCATACGTTTGCGCACGGAATCAAAAGGAATAATGGCCAGTCGTGGCAGCTCAGCCTCAATCATTTTCCGGGTAATATTGCCTTTGGCGGCAGCAACCAGCAGCGCTCCTTCAGTAGGATCGCCCACTATCATGGATCGACCATCAATTAAAGCTAACTCGGCATCGTTGCAAGCAGCCGACGCACGGAGCAGCGCGAGAAGTGATGGGGTCTCCTCTACCGGTATTTCTGAATTTCCGACAAAGAATGTTCCCTCGGTTGAATAACCTTCGCCAGTAATGCGATACAAGTTATCTGCCGTGACCAGTTTGCAGGCCGTCATTTCACCCATCGTCAGGGTGCCCGTCTTGTCCGTGCAAATGACTTGAGCGCGGCCTAATGTTTCAATCGAGGCCAGGCGTCGCACCAATGCATTCCGCCGCACCATGCGTTGTACACCCAAGGCAAGCGCGATAGTCACTACTGCCGGCAATCCCTCGGGGATAGCAGCAACGGCAAGACTCACCGTGCTTAAGAAGAGCTCAAATGGCGCTATCCCCCGCAATAATCCTAGCCCGAAAATCAGTGTAACAATGCAGAAACAGGCCAGCAATAACATGCGTCCTACCCGGTCGAGCTGGACTTGCAACGGAGTTTCTCCACTTTCGGCAGTCTCCAGCAGTTTAGCGATATGGCCGAGTTCCGTTTCCATGCCGGTGTTAATGACCAATGCGCGACCGGAACCGCCTGTCACACTGGTACCGAGAAAAACCATATTTTTTCGCTCGGCCAAAGCTGTTTCCGGAGGCAAATTATCAGTAAATTTATTTACAGCTTGCGATTCACCAGTAAGCGGTGCTTCGTTGATGCGTAGAACAGAGGCTTGAATCAAGCGGGCATCCGCAGCAACCAGATCCCCTCCTTCTAGCAAAAGAATATCGCCCGGTACGATTTCGATTGCAGCAACCACCACGCTACGACTATTGCGCACTACGCGACAATGAGGCGATACCATATCAGCCAAAGCGGCAGCAGCCTTTTCGGCACGAAATTCTTGAATGAAACCAATCAGCGCATTCAATATTACGATGGCAATAATGGCAATGCCATCAATGTTTTCACCCAGCGCTGTTGAAACAGCCGCTGCGCCAATCAATACCCAGATAACCAGGCTTTTAAACTGACTTACAAAAATTGCTAAGGCTGAAAATCGCTTACCCTTTCGTAGTTTATTAGGCCCATTCCGTGCGAGACGAGCGGCCACTTCTTCATCGGTAAGTCCCCGCTCCACATCGGTTATAATGAGGTGTTCGAGTTCGGCTATTGATTGGCTATGCCATGCATTCATAGCTCATTTCTCATTGGTTTGCAGGCACGATATAAAGCGATGCCACCGACCACTGTGCGATAACGGGTAGTCTCCTCCACTGGATGGAATCCGGCATCCGCTATAAAAACCGGCAATAAACCCAGAATGTTATCGTGAACCTCTTCAGCCCACCGCATTACCAGAGAGATTAGCCACATGACCAAATCGTGCGGTTTGCCGAAGTCCGCAATATGCAACTCTCCACCGGGCTTCAACACGCGAAATGCTTCTCTGAGCGCTTGCTGTTTATCTTGCCGCGTCAAATGATGCAACATCAGGCTAGCGAAAACGTGATCAAAGCTTTCATCTGGATAGGGCAGACTTGTCGCTGTACCTTGTTGCAGGATAATGATCTCTCCTGCTTGCTCGGCCTTCCTTCGTGCGATGTCCAATATCTGAGGATCCATATCAAATCCATAGACTGCGGCATCCGGTTGAATTTGTTTGATCATCAGAGTAAGTGTGCCCGTACCGCAACCTACATCCAGCACCTCTTGACTAGGCTGGATACGGGCTTGCGCGATCAATGCAGTCTTTAACGCCGCCTCAGGAAATAAGCACCGCATTATCGGATCGTACCAGCGTGTCAGCCAGTGGAAATGAAAAGCCGGGATATAATGAGGATGTTTCTTCATGATAAATCCCTCATCTTTTCCGTTTTAAGTGAATGTCGAATTGAGATTTCCTTGACAAGCGCATAGACTGCGGGAAATACGATCAATGTTAGTATTGTAGCGGAAACCATACCGCCCACCATCGGAGCGGAAATGCGCCGGATCACTTCGGAACCTGTGCCACTGCTAAACATAACCGGGAGCAGTCCCACAACACTCCCAGCAATGGTCATCATCACGGGTCGTATTCGATATACCGCCCCTTGCACTACCGCCTCATAAAGATCCTCGACGGTGACTTTGCTGCCAGCAGCTTCGCGTTTTGCAGTCACATCTTTGAGCGCTTGATCGAGGAACTCGAGCATGACCATTCCCGATTCAGCCGCAATACCAACGAGGCCGATGAAACCAATCGCTGCTGCGATGCTCATGTTGTAGTCGAGCCAATACATCAACCAGATACCTCCGACTAAGGAAAAAGGTACCGATAGCATTACTATCAATGTCTCTGTGAGACGATTGAAATTCAGATATACAAGCAGGAATACCATCAGGAGAGTGATTGGAACTACTACTTTCAGTTTTTCGGTGGCCCGCTCCATGTATTCGAATTGCCCGCTCCAGGTAGCATAGTATCCGGGAGGAAATTGCACCTGTTCGCGCACTGCTTTCTGTCCGGCTGCAACGTAGCTACCGATGTCACGATCACGAATGTCAACAAAAATATACGCAGACAGTAGTGCATTCTCCGTACGAATGCTTGGCGGGCCTTTGACAAGGCTGATTCGTGCAAGCTGGCCAAGCGGAATCATCGTCGCTCCCATGGTTGGAACCAGTACCTGAGTAGCGATTGCCTGCGGATCGCTACGTAGCTCGCGTGGATACCGTACGGTAACACCAAAGCGTTCCCGGCCTTCAACCGTGGTCGTCACCATCTCGCCGCCAAGCGCTGCTGAAATCACAGACAATAAATCGCCGACAGCCAATCCATATCGGGCAAGTTCAAGACGATCCGGCTCAACATCAAGATAGTAGCCACCGGTCGTGCGTTCCGCATAGGCGCTACTGGTTCCTGGCACTGTTTTTACAGCTGCCTCAATCTGCTTGGCAAGTTTTTCAATTTCACCCAAATCCTTGCCGAACACTTTGATGCCGACGGGTGTGCGTATGCCGGTGGCAAGCATATCGTTCCTATTTTTAATCGGCATCGTCCAGGCATTACTGACTCCTGGCATTTGCAATGCTTGATCCAGCTCGGCGATCAGCTTGTCGACACTCATACCTGGACGCCATTCGCTTTCCGGTTTCAAATTAATGATGGTTTCAGTCATTTCCAGCGGCGCTGGATCAGTAGCAGTATTAGCACGTCCGGCTTTGCCCAATACCGATGCCACCTCGGGAAAGCTTTTAATGATTTTATTCTGTGTTTGCAGGATTTCTCCAGCCTTGGTTACGGAAATACCCGGAAGTGTCACTGGCATGTAAAGCAGCGTGCCTTCATTCAATGTTGGCATAAATTCTGTTCCAAGCCTGAGCGTTGGATAGACAGTAACCCCAACTATCACGACTGCTGCCAGGACAATGACTTTTTTCCACTGTAACACCTTAGCCATTACAGGCCGATAGAGCTGGATCATGATCCGGCCCAGCGGATTGTCTTGCTCGCGCGGAATGCGGCCACGGAGCAGAAGCAGAATCAGAGCCGGTACCAAAGTGATCGAAAGCAGCGCAGCACCTGCCATGGCAAACGTTTTGGTATAGGCGAGTGGGTGAAACATGCGTCCTTCTTGTGCTTCAAGCACAAACACCGGCAGAAACGATACTGTGATAATCAACAGGCTGAAGAACAGCGGTGGACCGACTTCCTTACAGGCTGCAATGACAGCCTCTGTGCGCGATTCATCGGGAGCAAGGCGCGCAAGATGTTTGTGCGCATTTTCTACCATGACGATGGCAGCATCGGTCATTTCTGCGATCGCCAGCGCGATACCGGCCAGGCTCATGATGTTGGAATTGATACCAAGGTGAAACATTGCAATGAAAGCGATCAGCACGCCAATCGGAAGCATAATGATCGCCACCAGCGCACTGCGCACATGCATGAGAAAAACCACACATACCAGCGCCACGATTATGACCTGTTCGACAAATACTTCGTTTAGCGTCGCAATAGCGCGGTGAATCAACTCTGAGCGATTGTAGACAGGCTGAATCGAAACGCCTTCCGGTAAACCAGATGCGATTTCGTCGATCTTTTTTTCGAGATTATGGGTCACATTGAGAGCGTTTTCACCATGCCGCGCTACTGCGATACCCGAAACAACTTCTCCTTCCCCGTTGAGTTCGGTAATGCCACGGCGCTCATCAGGTACTAATTCCACCCGGGCAACATGGCGCAGCAATACCGGCATACCCTCGTGCGCCTTCACAACCAGATTCTCAAGATCACTAATTCCGCGCAGATAGCCCTTACCGCGAACCATATACTCAGTTTCCGTCAGCTCGATCACACGTCCCCCGACATCGCGGTTGCTGGAGGCGATAACATCGGAGATTGTTTTGAGTGATATCCCGTAGGCTTGAAGGCGTCGTGGATCTACGGTAACTTGGTAGTTTTTTACAAATCCGCCTACACTCGCTACTTCCGACACGCCATGTGTTGCAGTCAACTGATAACGCAAAAACCAGTCCTGAATCGCGCGTAATTCGTCGAGTGCGCGGTTCTTGGCAACTAGCACGTATTGGTAAACCCAACCGACTCCCGTTGCATCCGGGCCGAGCGAGGGCCTGACATTTTCAGGCAACCGGCTTGCCGCGAAGCTCAGATATTCCAGTACTCGCGAACGTGCCCAGTAGATGTCAGTTCCATCTTCAAAGATGACGTACACAAACGATACACCGAAATTTGATACTCCTCTGACAACTTTTGATTTTGGTACACTTAACATAGCTGTGGTCAGCGGATAAGTCACCTGGTCTTCGACCACCTGCGGTGCCTGTCCGGGATATTCCGTGTAAATGATGACCTGTGCATCCGATAAATCTGGTATTGCGTCGATAGGCGTCTTCAATACTGCATACACGCCCCAAGCTACCACAAAGAAGGTTCCAAGTAGTACCAGGAAGACATTCCGCACCGACCATTCGATTATATTGCCAACCATCTTAGTGTCCTCCGTGAGTGGTGGTGCCAAGGCTGAGATCTGCTGGCTGAATGTGCACGATGATATATTCACCGGCTGATTCCTCGGCGATTTCGAATGCAACCTTTTGCCCGGGCTTTAATGAACGAAGTAGCGCTGGATCAGAAACGCGAAAATCCATTATCATTGCAGGCCATTGAAGACTAGCAATTGGGCCATGCGCAAGTGTGACAGTTGCATGCGCAAAATCCATGGCATTGATGGTTCCTTCGCCACGATGAGTTTTTGACGGCGATGCCTTAACAAACGAGCCAGTCTCAGTTTCTTTTTTCTCGTCCGGTAGCTGGTGGCCTCCATGACCAAAACCACTCAGAACCGCCTTGAGATTACTTTCTGCATCAATCAGGAAATTAGCTTTAACCACAACGGTTTCTCCAGCATTAATTCCCCCCAGCACCTCAGCATAACCGTCGGCATGCATGCCCAGCTTTACTGTACGCGGTTCAAATCGGCCTGCGCCGAGATCCACCAATACCACCCGGCGGGTGCCAGTATCCAGTACGGCTGAATTGGGTATTGCCAGTACTTTGTCTTTACTGTGGGATGAAGCAAATTCCACACGTGCGTACATGGCAGGCTTCAACAGGCCATCGGGATTGGGAAGTACAACACGTACGATGGCAGTACGCGTCTCCGGAGTTACCGTGGGATAGATGAAAGCGATTTCACCGTTGAATACTTTGTTTGGATAAGCTTCCACTCTGATTGTGGCCACCTGACCTTGATGCACCATTCCAAGATCCTGTTCAAATACGTCAGCTAGCATCCACACGCTGGATAAATCCGCAATCTGATAAAGCACCTCTCCAGGCATAAAGCGCTGCCCCATGACAGCCTTCTTTTCCAGTACCACACCGTCAGCTTTAGAGCGTAGTGTCATATACTGCCGCACCTCGCCGGTTTGCTGCAGGCGTTGTAACTCGGTTTCCGCAATATCCCAATTGCGCAGTTTCTGCAATGCGCTGGCAACCAATCGCTGCATAGAGGCCCGCACATCGGAATCGCTATCAGCGGTGGATTGCAACCCCCTTAGCGCGATCAAGTATTCTTGTTGTGCTGTAATCAAATCAGGACTGTATACATCCATTAACGCATCGCCTTTTTTCACTGCCTGACCCGTAGTGTTTACATAGAGCCGCTGAATCCAACCCTCAAATTTGGTCACTAATGTGTATAATTTTCTTTCATCTGCCTGTATCGTTGCTACGGCCCTGATAGTGCGAGTCAGTTCACGTAATGTTGCGGTTTCAGTAAGCACCCCTAGCATTTGAATCTTTTCGGTACTTATTTTTATGATAGTTTGATCCGAAGGAGATTCTTCTCCCTCATAAACCGGCAAATAATCCATTCCCATTGGATCTTTTTTGGGTACCGGGGAAGTATCTGGCAAACCCATTGGATTGCGATAATATAAAATCTTTTTCTCAGTACTGGCTGTTTCAAATATCGCAGTACCAGAAGATGATTGTGATTGCGTAGTACCCCACCAATAACTTGCAAACAAAGCAGTTGTAATCGCAACTCCAACCATAATTAGTTTAACGACGGATTTCATAGGAATCTCCATAATCGGTAACAGTTAGTGCTGCTTCTTGCCAGCCAGTAAATCAATCTCCGCCACGGCTTTGTTGTAATTCGCCATCGCGGTGATGAGACTGGTCTCGAAATCAAATACTGTCATTTGATTATCCAACAAGGTCAGAAAATCAACCCGGTTTACCTGGTAAGCAGCCAATGCGGATTCAACCGTCAATTTCGCTTGTGGAAGAATGGCAGTCTGATAGAGCTTGACCGATTTCAGGCTTTGCTCAGCGATGGCAATTTGCTGACGCAATCTTGCCGTAACTTCATTACTTTGTGCTTGATACAGACTGACTGTTTGATCACGCATTGCCTGTGACTCCATGATGCGAGGCTCAATTTTATTGCCGCGCCATACGGGCAGATTAACCGCCACAGTCATACTGACCATGTCATCGCGTCTCGTACCGTCCATCATGTTATCTCGCTGGCCATAAGAAAGTCGCACATCGAAATCCGGATAATAGGCCCTGCGCGCTAAATCAATGGATTTCTCATTACGTGCAATCAGGCTTTGCAATGCTAGCAATTGTGGGCGTTGCGCTATCGCTTCTTGTTGAAATGTTTCCAGATTAAGGGGCACTTCTTGAATTTGTAGTGGCACCGGAATCGGAATTTCACCTTTCGTGTTGCGCCCTAAGGTGCGAATCAGTTCCGCTTCCAACACAGGCTGTTCGCGTGCCAATATTAATAATCTGTCCAGCATTCTTGATACTTGTGTTTGTGCTTTCAGCACGTCCGCCTGACTGCCTTGTCCAACTTGGTAGCGTTCCTCAGCAATGCGTAGAAAACGTTCGAGTGTTTGTTTATTTTTTTCAACCAATTTGATCGTTTCCAGCGTAAGCCCGAGATCAAAGTAAGCTATTTTAAGATCGTGCACAACGCGATTAACCGTTTCATGATAGCCCTGCTCAATGGCGTCGGCATCCTTGGCGGCAACATCCTTGCGTAAGCCGCGCTTTCCCGGAAAAGGCAAACGCTGGGATAGACCGATCATTTTCATGGTCATATCCTCGCGGTTGAACGGTGAAGATGCCAGCGGCGCATTGATCACACCAGCCTCAAGCATGGGATCATCCAAAGCTTCCGCTGGCGATATTCTCTGCTGAGCGGCTTCACGTTCTTGATACGCAGCCTGAATCTCCGGATTATTTTCCAGTGCTTCTGCAATCAAACTCGGGAGCAGCGTCACGTTGTGGGAGTGGGATGCTGCTAAGGTTTTCTGCGGAATAGACTGTGCAAAAATTGCTGTGCCAGCCTTGTTTAAACTATCTTCCTTCCCCTGAACATTTGCCGGAAGTGCGGTAACAGCAAGCACTAACGCAACAATTCTGCCGGGAATCACTGCGAACTCCTAATGGAACTTTGCTTACTCAATTTTACGATGACGTGATCAGAAGTTTCTTTTTGAAGTAAGAATTCAACGATATCACCTTCTTTAATTTTGTTAATCAATGAACGTTCTTTCAGGCGAAAGGACATAGCCATTCTTGGCCAATTTAGTGCAGCGATCGGGTCGTGATTTATTTTTATTGTGGCGTTGGATTGATCGACCTGCAGCACCACACCCCTTGCAGAAATGAGATTGGAAGAAACAGGTGATTCTTTATTGGATATTTGTTCCGAGCTGTTGTGTGTGTGATCAGTAGCGTCGGATGCTAAATTAATTGGACTTGATTGCGTGATCCGATCTGCAAGTGACAGAGCAGACATACAGGCAAGGATTAACGACAGTAGTAATTTAAAAGAAAATGAAAGAAACATACTAACCTCCTAGCTTGTTGTATCACCAAAATTATCAATATAGTGATAGTCAACTAATGGTAATAGCTTTCGACATGGAAAAGTCTTGCGTAGCAATTACTTTGACGCAGGATTAATCCGAATTGAGATTTCTTGCCAGAATTACAGGCGGATTTTTAAAGGGAGTTAGCTAGCGGAGGATGTTGCGGCTGTTCGGGTACAAATGAAATAAAACTTGGACTCAATGAAGCAATAGCGGAAGTGCCGTTAGTTTGCATAACAGCAGTGTAGCCAGACAGGATCGGCGTATTACTGTATGCGTTACAAGAAGAAGTATCATCGCACGGCAGACTTGCTAACAAATGATCGGTTGTATTATCTGCTGTTTGCTTATGACAAGCATCATGATGATGGTTGTCGATCATTGCCGTTGATTTGCCATAATCACTATTGAAACTTTTTTCCTGTACACAAACTGATAAAACAGCCGCTACTACGGCTTGCAATGGCAGCCATAGCATGAAAAAAACCAATAGCCATCTACATATAGATAATTTCATCTTTCTATTATAAGCAGCTTCTAAGATTTTTGCTCAAAAAATAGATTCTATTTCATAGAGCAAATGTTATTTAATCTCCACAGTCATTTTGCGATGGGAATCGGCCATATCCAGATTTGCTTTTGCAGCTTGCTCATAAGCACGGATTAAGCCCTGGCACATTGATTCCATATCTAGACCTTGTCTCCCGTAGTATTGGCTTTCTGCTTGATATTGTTTTAACATTTTTTGATGCTCATCCACTTTTGCTTGCATTTCTTTTGCAGTATCTTCATAGTGTTTAGCAAGTGCATTATGGTCAGTAGGAGTTTTTGCATTCTGAATAGCCCGAGTCATATCCATTGGGTGTGGATTCATTTGTGCACAGGAAGCTAATAAACTTAATAAACCAACAGCAATTAAGATTAAGATTTTGTTTTTCACAATATTTCTCCATAATAAAAATTAATATAGCCCAATAAAACCATAATACTACTATAGTTATAGATCTTTGCACGACAAAAAATAAGACAAAGTTGATGAATGATCTAATTTAGGTGGATTCAAGGATGAAGTGGAATTTTATTATGAGCTTTTCAGATTTTGATGTCGCCCGCCGCACGCGTAAAGATCTCATATCGTAATACCTAATTTATAACCTCGAGCTTTAGTTATTTTCTCTGCTTTCCATACTCCCATTATTTTCGTTCTGAAGGATTCTCTGTATATTCATAACGATCAATTCTTTTATCAGTTCGCAGGATCGCCTTTAATTAAGGCATAAGTGTTTTTAACATTACCTGTGCCTAACATAAGCTTGTTATTCGCAGCCTTTTCCACGGAATTTGTGGATAACGCATAGAACTGAATTAATCCAGATAAGCGTCAGGTATTTTATTGATTTCCTTGATAAAGCGATTTTCTAGCCAGTCAGCCCATTTAGCAGCTTTGGCAATCAGATCAGCTCGATACCTTGCATTATGTTTTGGAGTACGCGAATGATAATTAGCCGCTCTTGTCCAGATGTCGCCTTTATCATTTTTGATATGTAGCCGCACACGCCATGCGGCCAGATCAAAGGCATAACAACCCGGATTTGCTACATGATCAGGCGTGATGCCATATTTGGATAAATCCTGAAGATAAGCCGTATTAAATTGCATCGAGCCAACATCATGCGTGCCGTTACTGTTACGCACCCATTGCCCCGGTTTACCACTTTCTTTTTCGGCTATCGCCAGTAAGATATTGGCGGGTATTTCATACTTGATGGCAGCAGTGATGGAACACACTACCCTTTCTTGCACATCCGGCGGCAAATCCATCATCGAGCGAATCGCTTAAATACCTTATCCATCATTTACCCTCTCCTCGCGAAATATTGTTAATACCCGCAGATTCCTGGGCCTGGCCTTTTTCAATGGCACTCCGCAAAGCATCCGTTCCTGCACTTCTTGCTGCCGTCAGCCGACCGGCTGCCAACGTGCCACCATAAGACGCAACAGCTGCGGCGGCACCTGCCGCTGCCATAAAACCACCGGCGCCATAACTACCAATTCCGACAGTCGAGCCTATGCTACTACCCGTTATAATGCCAGCCAGCAACAGCGGCAATCTAGAAATCAACACAAAGAATGCAATCGTAAAAATAAGCATAACCGCCAGTTCTTCATAATTCAGAACATTTTTACCCATTTTGGCGTAGAAACTGGATAACAGGTCACTACCAATACCAACAATCAGGAGCATTACAAATAGCTGAATACCAACACCCAGAACTGTTTTAAAGTAGTTTATGGCGATGTCGGATGTCCAACGAGCGCCACCAAAGCCTAAAAAGAAGATACCAGCATACAACAGTACCCAGGAGGAAATTAGCAAGAGCAGCATGTTTACTGCAATAACAGCGATTACGATCAAGATGATTAAAGATATGATGATTGCAATCAAACTGTCTATTGGTTGCATCAATGTTAGGTTACTTGTCGCCTGATTCCAGATTAAAACACCTGTATTCATAATACTGGAATAACCTGTGTTGCCAGGTAAGCCTGCCGCGCTATTACCTAATTGCTGCATCGAAGCTATAATGGTACCCGCAATATTGTGGCCTGATACGGCATTAGTCAGCAGCCAGAAGTAAAACCCTGTAAAAATTATAAAACGAGTGAACTCAGCAAAGAAATCTCCTATGTCGGCTTTGCGTAACAGCATCATGCCAAATGTCCAGACCATTGAAATCAGCACCAACGTCCAGAACAAACGCTCAGCAGCAGACTGTATGATGTTTTGCCAGGATTTTACTTTTCCAGCAAACATACTGGTCACCTGGTCCAGCACACTCAGATTAGTCGCTGGATCAATATAGGCCAGTTCAGCAAATGCCCCTCCAGAAAGAAACAATAGAAAAAACAAGGTTATGAAAACAAATTGTATTTTATTCATCTTATTTATTCCATTAATTGTCTTTCGCATGAGAATCGCTTAAGCTCACATTCAGTTATTTTGTTGCCTTCCTAGCATTATCAGGATCAGATGCATCCCAGACTATCCCAGGTGGCATTTCACTTAATTCTTTCTTAGGCTCCTTCAATTCAATCTTGCCATCGCCATCCTTATAACACCCTGACAACAGTAACAAAGACAATAAACAGATAACAGCAATATTCAAATCGCTCTTTTTCATCATTTTTCCTCAGATTAGTGTTTTAAAAAGCATCCCTGACAGACCAGTTTCTACCAACTGGCAATATTTCAGGACTCAGTCGCTTGGTTGCCGCCTCACGCGCAGCCTGCTGCATGGCCTTTTGGTCTACCTCGGCCTGACTTAGCGTATTGGCGGCATTATGCTGAGCAATCAGCATTTGACGCATTTGCAGCAACTGGTTTGCCTGGTACGCGGCCAGCTGGTTGGCATATTGCAGCGCTTCCATTTGTCCCTGAGCCGACTCGGTTCTTTGTTGTAAGACTTGCAGGTGAGCAGCATCCACTGGAATCTGATTCTGATGTTCGCTTAAACCCCGCAAGAGGGAATCATTGGCGTTTTTTTGTGCGTCAGTGCTGGTATTTTGTCCATCCTGTAACAGTTTCCAGGCGGAATCGTTGCATTTTTCCTGCAAATTAAAGCAAGGCGAGCCTCGAT
Source organism: Nitrosomonas oligotropha (assembly GCF_900106555.1). Taxonomy (GTDB): domain Bacteria; phylum Pseudomonadota; class Gammaproteobacteria; order Burkholderiales; family Nitrosomonadaceae; genus Nitrosomonas; species Nitrosomonas oligotropha_A. The sequence continues at coordinate 35,757 of NZ_FNOE01000010.1, forward strand.
AGTATTCAACATTGCGAAACCGCTGCATATAACCATCCAGCCCACCATACTGCTGCTCATAATAGCGTATGGTATTGGTCAGATAGAGCAACCGGTTCATCGTATATTGCGCTTGCGCCCATACATAGGCAGGCGGAGCCAGCGTATTGCGGATCATGTTTTCATATTGCTGCAATTGCGTTTGATACTGCTCGATCTGCTTCAGCGTTTGCGCTACATTCTCAATGGCAGTCGTTGTGGTTTGTTTGATATTTGCCATATCAATGACCGCAAGACCGCCTGCTTTGATATCCGATGAATAACCGACATTACCCAGAATAAGCAGGATTGCTATCAACCGGGAGACTATATTTTTACTGTTTGTCATGTTCAAACACTCCTTGCATTAATAATCAAATGATTGATACGGTTTAGAAAACTTCATGTCTTTGGTCACAATGATGTTAAAGCGATACCCTGGCCTGATTTCAAGGGTGGGTGAGATATTCAGGTTTTTCCGAATGAGATTGGCGGTTACCAACCCCAATTGCTGACCGAGCGATTGGCTCATAATGCTGCCAGCATTTTGCCGTCCGAATGCACCGCCTGCATCACGTTGACTGTACGCGGCACCGGCCACAATCGCCGACATAATCAGGGCTGATCCGAAGATACGCAGGTAATGGTTATTGACCTGATCGCGAAATCCAGCATAACCCACCCCATCAGCACCCGGCATGGCACCGATATCCATGGTTTTTCCATCCGGAAAGATAATGCGCTGCCAAGCGACCAGCACACGCGCCTGACCAAATTCCACTTCGCTGGAGTAGGTGCCCACCAATCTGGAACCTTGCGGGATCAAACGCCATTTACCAATAGGTGAATCATAAATATGCTGACTCACCTGCGCCATGATCTGCCCCGGCAGGCTGGAATTAATACCGGATATCAAAGTTGCCGGTATCACAAACCCTGTTTGCAGGACATAAGGCGATGCGGGCTTTTGCACCTCGCTATTTAATTTCCAGCGTTCCTCGCCACTCGCTGAATCAAAGCGCGAATAATCCTTATCCCGTGTACCAGTCTCGTCATCCAGCAATCGAGGAGCGCCATCATCCATGAATTCATCACCCCTACGCGCTCCCATTCCTCCAGCTACACTTGTTCCCCCATCCTGCCGCAACTGCGCCAGGCGTGCATGATAGGCAGCCGTTGGATCTTCGCGCAGATTTGCATCAATCTGTTGACGCACCGATGCCAATTTAGCCAACATTTCATCACGTGTTTTAGGTGTACCGGCGTGGGCTAAATCCGGTGATGAGCCCGTACTTCTGGGCGCAATCACATTGACATTGGTTTTAGCCTTGATCGCTTCTTCCAGTTGCTGGCGTTTCAGCATCCGAATATGGGCAATATCCGCGTGAAGCGATGGATCGGTAGTATCCATAGATGGCGGCAAAGGCGGTCGATCCAGATCCGATGGCCGTTCAATAATAATTCCCTGTAGGGATGATTTTTCGGTTAAATCAGGAGTTTTAGTCTGGGTTTTGGGTTCAATAATGCCGCCGATATAGTCTTTGGCAATCAGCGAGGCAAAGGAATTGCTCGACTGTGTATCATGATTACCATCAAAATCGTATTGACCGCGCTCAGCTGCGCGATTCATGGCGACGATCATCATGAGCAACATGAATATCAGCATGATCGCGCCAAAGATAAAAATTGGCAGGTTATTGACGCGCCGCACCCCAACGCTTTTGGCAACTATATCCGGGGATGAATCGGGCGACAGGAGTTTAGAATTGGTTGACATCACCCTTATCCCCTTATTCTTTTCTCACCCAAAGACCAGCAGGATGGATACTGTCGGCCTGCACACTGAATGCACGCGATAAGCGCATCTCGTCAATCATGAGTTTGACATGATACAAATCACCCGACTGGTCTACGATGTAACTTAGCGTGAATCCTTTTTGCGGTTCAGTATCAGGTTGATTCGGCGCAGCAAAGATTTGCTGCTGAATTGATTGCTGAGTCGCCTCCTGAACCGCAAAACCTTCAAGACGCAAGTTTTCAATCAAGGTCTTGCCAAACGGATCATTAACCACATGGCGCAAATTAAACTGCGTATTGGCTGCCGGATACAGCCGCACTATTTGGGCTGTCACGTCATCGGCCATGACTTTGCTGTATGTAGTTGAAGGATTTTGAATAAAATTGCCGTAGGGTTGTGTAGAACAACCATTCAATAGCGATAAAACCAGCATGAGGATAAAAACAGCATTGGATGGAATGATCATTTTATTCATCATCAATTCCCCCGCATAATCGTCACCCGGCTTTGATTGCCGCCAACACCGGCAATCAAAATAGCCTTGTCAAAAACGGTATCGACAATATAACGATCACCCTGCAAACGGTAATTCACCATGACCGTTTCATCTTCACTAAAAATGCCGCCTTCTTTATTCAGCAGTAGCAAAGTCGGCGCTTCTGTCTGTGCCATGATGGCAGGCATTTGTATGATGGTTTTTTGACCGTCGTTATAGACTCGCAGCGGCTTCCAGGCAGCATCGCCAGACACTGCATAGGCAAAATCCAGATTGCCCAGATATTCCCCGGTTTCAGGAATAGTGCGCGATTTCCTGATTCCCATGACATGGCTTTCTTTATCTCTAATCGCATCCCATTTAATCAGCGCATCTTCCGGATAAGTAAAACTCACTCTCGGCATAAAATCGCGCCGGTGAGATCGCAGACGCATGTGATACGTGCGCCGGTTTGTCGTCACCACTAGCGATGTTTCCAGGCCCACATCCAGTGGTTTCACAATCAGATGTTGCACCTCGGCAGATCCTTGACCGGTCACTGCCGGTTCTATTAACCAGCGTGCCTGGTCGCCCAGATGGATGGAATTAACTTGCTCACCCGGCTGCAATTCGATATCGCATACCTGCAATACTGCACACACGATACTGGGTTGCTGTGAACCGAACAGAAAACGAATGGAGCCATCCGGCCCGGCAACAGGCTTCGTGCCGGTGGGATTGGCTGCCTGCCATTTCTTGGCCAGGTCAATGGCAGCTCGTTCCTGCGGGGTTAGTTGAGGATTCTTATTGGCGAAATACGCTTCTGACAATCCATCGGCATGAATTGGAGCAGCAAGTCCAACGGACAAAATAAATGTGCTCAGGATACTTAAAGCGAATAACGGTTTCATGATGAGCAACTCCTTAGGTTTGTTTCGACCAGGAGAAATCCTGGATATAAATACCCAGTGGGTTATTTCGGATCTGTTCTTCCGTGGTGCTTTGCGTGGTCGGCTTGTTATAGATTCTCAGTAAAGCACGCATCTTGAAGGGTGGTTCGGTTAAGTGTCCTTGCCGGTCATAGATTTTTTCCACCCAATCGACCTGCCAAGTTTCCGGCGATTGGGGAATCACAGATATGATTTCAACATTCACCGTTTGTGTTTCAGCCCGTTTGAAAGGACTGCTGGCTTCAGTACTATTGAACCATTCGTTGGCTTTGTTCGTTGCCGGATCATTATTGGACAGCATGGCATAGGCACGAAAGATAGCGCGACGTTGCAAGGCGATATCCGGTGTGACCATGCGCAAATCGTTGATAAACGCTGCCACGGACGAATGCACAACGCGCTGATCGGCCACCGCAGCGATATCTGCGCGCGAAACCGCGATGGCTTCACCCAGTTTGTTAACTTGGACGACATAGGGAATGAATTTGGATTGACTGCCGATAGCAATGACTCCACCTACTCCTGCCAGAGCAATCAATAAACAAAGTAGCGCCAGCATTTGCCACATAGTGCGCGAAGCAATTACTTCCCGCATATGATCATTCCAGGTGCGCCGTGCTGACAGATAAGGGTTTTCATTTTCACCGCAGCGGCGACCACCTTCCATCCTGTCTTCATTGACACACATAGTTTTATGCGCACCCGGCTTTAATTTGAATATTTCGTTGATCATATTCATGCGGCCACTCCATAGTCAGATAACGTTAATCCTTTGATCGCCAGCCATTCGTGAACCCAACGATCTCCATACTTGTTATGTAGATTTTTGATGGTTGCGATCGATTCCTTATCAGTCGATCCGACAAATGCCAGCGCCAATGGGCCAAGCGCCAAGTCGTAGAGCCGCCTGCCATTCTCGGACACGGTGTAATATTGCTGTTTAGGAATGGCAGAAGCTAAGATCTCAATCTGGCGTGTATTCAATCCCATGCGCCGATAGAGTACCGATGCCTCTTCATCACAGGCGAATACATTGGGCAGAAATATCTTGGTGGCGGTAGATTCGACAATGACGTCAAGAATCCCACTGTTGGCGGCATCCGACAGGCTTTGGGTTGCCATCAACACCAGGCAATTGTTTTTACGCATGACTTTCAGCCACTCGCGAATCTTGGCGCGAAACACCGGATGACCCAGCATCAACCAGGCTTCGTCCAGAATGATGGCGGAAGGCTGCCCGTGCAGGCTGCGCTCAATGCGCCGGAATAGATACAGTAAAGTCGGCAGTGCGTATTTATCTCCGAGATTCATCAATTCTTCGATCTCGAACGTGGTGAAGGTTGAAAGATTCAATCCATCGGCTTCGGCATCGAGTAAATGTCCCATCATGCCGTCGATGGTGTATTGCCGAAGACACTCGCGAATAGCTTCATCCTGAATCGTCACTGACAAATCCGATAAGGTTTTTGAGCCGCTTTGATGCATGTTAGTAATGGCCTGACTGATTTCGTTACGCTGTAACGGGGTGACGGTGAGACCGTTGAGTTCTATCATCAAACAAATCCATTCCAGCGCCCAAGCACGATCACCCTTGGTGTGCAAGAACTGCAAGGGACAGAAAGATAACGATTCATCGTCGCCTGCTACCGTGAAATGCTGACCACCCACAGCTTTTGTGAGTGGATACATCGATAGTCCCTTGTCAAAGCAATAAATCGACATGCCCTGATAGCGCCGCAATTGCGCGGCAATCAGTGCCAAGTGCGTGGATTTACCGGCGCCTGTAGGTCCAAACATGAAGGTGTGGCCCAGATCGCGTACATGCAAGTTCAGCCGGAAAGGCGTTGCTCCCTGTGTGACACAGTGCATCAAGGGTGGCGAATTGGGCGGATACATCGGACAGGGTGCTATGGGTTTGCCTGTCCAAATGGTATTGACCGGCAACAGATCGGCCAGATTCATGGTATTGATGAGGGGCCTGCGCACATTTTCAACACCGTGACCGGGCAGACTTCCCAGATACGCATCCATCGTGTTGATGGTTTCCACCCGTGCAGCAAAGCCCAGATGATTGATGGCTTTCTCTACCTTTCGCCCGGCTTCTTCCAATGCTGCCCGATCTTCCATCATCAGCACCACCACGCTGGTATAGTAACCTTGACCTACAAAGCCGCTGTTAGTCTCTGCAATGGCCGACTGCGCATCTTCAGTCATATTCAGCGCGTCTTCATCAATGTTGCTGCTTTGCAGATTAAACACCTGATCGAAGAATCCACGAATCTTTTGTTTCCAACGTCTGCGGAATTTTTCCAAATGATTGACTGCTTCATGCGCATCCATGAAGATAAACCGCGATGACCAGCGGTATACACCAGGTAATTCAGAGAGCAGGTTTAACATGCCAGGGGAGGATTCGAGCGGAAAACCTTCAATCGAGACCACTTGGACGAAATTACGGCCAATTTTAGGTACGACTCCACCCCACATTTCCTGACCACCCAGCAGCGTATCCAGATACATCGGATTGGCCGGTAACACCATCGGATGATCCAAGCCGGTCACGCATAATTGCAACCACTGCAAGAAATCATCATGGGTGATGGTGGTACCGTCTTCATTGACCAGTTTGCGGCTTTTTAAACGCGACAGATGAAATACGCTGGATAATCGGGATTCAAAGTTGGCACATTCGCGCTGGAAATATTCCAGCAGCCCTTGTGTTCTGGCTTTCTGGTCGGGAGCCTGGGTTTCATCATCAAACATCAGTTCAACGAACTTGCGCTGCGCCAGCATTGGCGGTAAGTACGTGAGTGATACGATAAAGCAACTCTCGTACATTATGCCGATACGCTCGAACAGATTGCGCCGTTCCTCGTCAATGGCAGCGGTCACGGGATCGGGATAATTGGAAAGTGCTTTATCTGAATAACCTTGTGCGGGTTTTCTGATGGCATCGACATGAATCATCCAACCATTGCCTAAGCGGGATAAAGCCTGGTTAATACGGAATGACACCCGTTCCACGCTCAATCTCGGTACTGCTGGCCGTATCATCGCCGCAGAATATCCAGGCAGCCATCAATGCACCGTTCTTGCCCACAATCACGCCGTCTTCCACCACCGCTGCATATACCAGCAGATCGGCAAAGCCCATTTCTTTTGATCGATGTTGATCCAGTCGTAATTCTTTGCCCGTATCACGGATACGGATAAATAGTATCAAGAGCAGCACAGCTCCAGAGATTGCGATAAGAATTGTGATGGCGGCAATCATAGATGCTGTTTCTCCTGCTGGCGGGTATTGTCATAAAAAGGAGTGCTTCGCGCCGGATAGTATTTTTTGTATTGCATCTGGCGTAAGTAAACATGACGCAGTTGCGGATCATTTTTAGCCATCAGTCGTAGTGCAAACAGTGCAAAGATCCACAGTGCTATGCCGAAAAGCGTAGCCTTGATTTCCATCGCCACAAAGATGGATGTGGCTGCAATCAGGATAGAAAACATAACCAGTTCCCGGTCGCCACCCATGAACAAGTTGGGACGGTTTCCCGATTGACGGATAGGTATGGTTCGAAGCGCCATGAGTTTGCCTCCTATTCCTGTAAATTTACGATTGATTCCTGGTCTTTGGGTATTTCACCTGGAATAACCGCGCCCTGGAATAGATTGGTCATGATGTTGTTGGCCCCGACGAGTAATGCCATAACCAACACGATAAAAATCAATGTGCGGAAAAAAGCATTGAGTTCACCACCAAAGATCAGAATGCCGCCTGCAACCACAATACCGACAATGGATAGGGTAAAAGCAACGGGACCGGTGACAGAGTTTCTAAGATTCACCAGCCAGGTTTCATAAGGAAGCGCACCGCCCGCGCCTACAGCGGCTTGTGCGTTATCGGTTGAAAACAAAAGCGCAAACAAAAAAGCGATTGAGAAGAAACAAAAGAATGGAGAGATATCCTTGATATGAATCAGTTTCATAGACTGGCTCCTATGGATGATTTACAGCTTCTTGATTTGGTAACTTCCTCTTTTAAAACCTTGTACTTCGATAATTTGTTGGATTTTTCTGCCATGCGGTGTGCGCGTGATATGCACGACCATATCAACCGCCTCCGCGATTAATGGCATGATCTCTTTAGGTGCTGAAGGATTGCGTGAAATCAGGGATTCCAGGCGGGTTAGTCCTGATAGCGCATCATTGGCGTGCAGTGTGGCGGCACCACCCTCATGGCCGGTGTTCCAGGCATCGAGTAAATCCAGTGCTTCCGCTCCCCTGACTTCTCCCACCAGGATGCGATCCGGACGCATACGCAATGTTGTTTTTAACAATTGCGTCATGTCGACATCGATTGCGGTGTGATATTGAACAAAATTCCGGGCAGCGCATTGGATCTCGCCGGTATCTTCTAAGATGAAAATGCGCTCATCCGGGTCACTCAAAACCATTTCATTGATAATGGCATTGATCAAGGTCGTTTTACCTGACCCGGTGCCACCAATAACTAAAATGTTGCGGTGCTTGCGCACAGCCTCTTTAATGACATCTCCATGTCTTGGCGACAACACGCCGGTTTCCACATACTGCTCAAGCGTAAAAATCTTGATAGCTTTTTTGCGGATGGCAAATGTGGGGGATGAAACAATGGGGGGTAGTTGACCGGCAAAGCGTGAATTATCGAGCGGGAATTCACCTTCAATCATCGGGTTGAATCGATTGACTTCCTTGCCGTGGAAACCTGCAACCGTTTTGATAACGGCTTCAACCTGGGCAGCCTGTATATTTCCGATATGTTGTATCTTTTGACCCAGCTTCTCTTGCCAGATACGGCCATCGGCATTGACCATGATTTCAACCGTCTCAGGATCTTGCAGTGCGGATAGTATTTCCCGTGCGTCTCGTTCCAGCTTGCTCTTGGCACGATCCTTAACGGTTATGGCGTGAGGTAATTGATCTTGCAGTGTCATGCGAATACTCCAACAACTTACACATGACATTACAATATAACGTAATTATATTTTGTGCAATATTTTTTACTGATTTTTATTACTTTATTTATTTCTTATTTTTATTTTTTAATAAAAACGCTCTGTTCTTTTTATCCCATTGCTCGACCTGATAAGCTTCATACTCACTCAGAACGCTCCCCTTCCAGACAAAACCTTTGGGCAAATGTTTTAGCTTTCGATTGGTTAATGCTTCAAGATCAGCCGCGCTCATATCCGAACTATCCAATAGCATTGGTAGTGGGGTCTCTAGTGCTTCTGCGACGGCTTCTATAATCCTGAGTGATGGATTGGCTTTGTCATTGGTCAGATCAGTAAAAAAAGAGATGGAAACGCCCGCCTTCTCTGCCAATTCTGACTTGGTCATATCCTTTTCATCAAGGATACGCAAAATATTTGTGATTAAGATTAAATTGTACATATAATAGCCCTGCCATTTTTAGGGTTTAAGCAGCTTAACTAATCAGCACCATTGTTTTGCAGTAGTATTGCTGCTATTTTAATCCAAAATAAATACAAAAATTCATTAATTCAATAGAGGGCCAAATAATAGTTTCGTTATATGCATAGCTTATGGATAATTATTAATAGTGAGTTTAGAATAGAAATTTAAACTTTTAATTTATCACGCCATTGATTTATATCAATATAATTAATATTAATAGTTACCTTAGAATGCTATGAATAGAGGCTAGATGAGTAGTTGATGGAAAACTTGGCGAATCTAAAAACGTAACCCGTTTTCTGATACGAGAGGTTAGGCATTCAATAATAAACTGAACAAGAAGAACAAAAATGCAAAAACAACTTTTGCGCGGTTTTATTTGTTGATGACTGCATCCATCGTTTCTATCTTTCTAATCATAAATTGGCAGAATTATTTAATCCAAATAAATATTCTTACCCAGTATAACGAGCGCAAGTTAGGTCCAAGATAAAAATGACAGAGAAAAAAAAGGAAAATATAAAAGGGCTTGTTGCTCCTATCGGTGCAACAGAAATTGATATTACGCTGATCAGCGAAGATATCCATCAACCCCGGAAGGAGTTTAATCAGGAAACGTTACGAGAATTAACGGAAACGATTAAATTACGCGGAGTCAAATCACCCATATCGGTTCGCCCCAATCCGGATAAACCGGGAACCTATATCATTAATCATGGTGCAAGACGCTATCGTGCCAGCATTCACGCCGGGTTAACCAAGATTCCGGCATTCATTGACACCGATTACAGTGAAGCTGATCAGGTAATCGAGAATCTGCAAAGAGATGATTTAACCTCCAGAGAGATTGCTGATTTTATTGGGCGACAACTGGCGGGTGGTAAAACCAAGTCTGAAATTGCAAGGCTCATTGGCAAAACCAATCCCTATATCACTATGCACGCCACACTCCTTGATCTACCCGATCCACTCGGAGAAGTGTATCGAACAGGCCGTTGCACCGATGTCACTGCACTCTATGATTTAACAAGGCTGTATAAAGCCAATAAAGAGGAAGTAATCACTTGGCTGGAACTCAGTACACAGGAAGAAATATCACGATTGGATGTATACCAATTCAGTAAATTCTTAAAGCTTAAAAAAACGCCTCCATCTAATTCTGTGGATGATCAAGTATCCAGTACCGGAAACAGATCTAGTACCACTCCAGGCAGTAACAACGATCAAAAAAAAGGTGACTCGCCTTCATTGCTGGACTCTATTTACAATCTGATTAAAAAAGACAAACGTAAGCCACAGGATTTAATGCGTGATCTGTCTAATGATAATAAAGAGTTACTAAAAACCAAGATTGGTGATTATTTTGAGCAAGGCAGAAATTGCCCTAATATCGTTCAGTTCACCATCAAAGCACTGCAAGATGGCAGCTTCTCAGCCAAGGGCAGCGGCGCACTGCAATTGATTGCCTTTTTGCATGGCATGGAAAGATCAGAGTCTTTTGATCTCATGAAAATACTGGAAGAAATTGCCGGACAACAGGAAGCGGGATAATTTTGACTTGCTATCAGCGCTACACAACTAATTTGAAATGATGACACTCCAAAAGCTACGAATGATTGTAATGAATGGACAAAAGATTCTACAAACTCAGAATAATAATGAATGGGAAACGATGGGTACCATCAAGAAGGTTGATGAAGGTATCAAGCCGGGTGTCTACAATATTTATTTAGCTAAAACTCCGAGTGATAAAAATCAGTATGAAGGGCAAATTATTCATGTTGATAAGGACAATGCGGTGTTCTATCAACAGGTCAACAAGGATTTTATTGTGCATCAATTAAATGCTGTTGATGGTAAACCTGTTGCTGGGAGAGATGTGGCAATTCAATATGATGGAGAGAAAGCTACGTTAACTCTAATAGATATGCTTAAGAATAAAAGATCGTTGAAAATTTGATCGGGCAAATTTTGCCAATCAGAACTGAAGATTTACCAGTCTCACAATCTGAGCTATCTATGCATTGATGGATTTAGGTTCATTAACCATTGGTACGTGGTGATTGTGCGATGAGACTGATACAATGCGACACTATAAATGATGTTGAATTTGGTAAATATTCACATAAATACCCTCACGAAATTCAAATGAAATATGCCTACGAAGATCTGAATAGCGACCAATTCGAAACACTCATTGTATTTTTGTGCCAGCACTTGCTTGGTATATCGGTTCAGGGATTTTCAAAAGGGCCAGATGGAGGTCGCGATGCTAAATTTGTTGGAACCTCAGAACTGCACCCGAGTAAAGCTTCGCCTTGGATCGGGACAATAATTATCCAAGCTAAGCATACCAACGGCTATAACCGTCATTTTTCTGAAGCTGACTTTAGCAGTGGTGTAAACTCAATAATTGGTAAAGAAATTCTACGAATTAAGAAACTACGTCATAGCAAACAACTTGATCATTACATGCTATTCGCAAATCGGCGCTTAGCTGGCAACGCAGAGAGCGATATACGTGCTCAAATTTCAAAAGAATGTGGCATTCCAGAGAGCTCAATCTACCTGTGCGGCATTGAGCAATTGGAAATATTTCTAAAAACTTTCCCTGAAGTCGCGCTTAAGGCAAATCTTGATCCAGTTGACTCCCCGTTAATTGTTAGCTCGGACGATTTAGCTGTGGTAGTACAAGCGCTGGCAAAGTATCGCACTGCTTTGTCTGCTGTAATTGACACGCCACCTGTACCACGCATTCCCTACGAGCGGAAAAATGAGCTTAATAACATGACAGAGGCTTACGCCAAAGAACAACGTAGACGCTACCTCAAAGACACATCCCAGATTAGAACCTTCTTAGCTGCGCCTGAGAACATTGATTTACAACGCTTATATGAATCAGTGACAGAGGAGTTTCAACTTAAAATCACTTCCAAACGCAAGGATCACCAGTCTTTTGATTGTGTAATGGAGTATCTTGTTGAATTGCTATTTAGTCGCGATCCAATACTGTGTCAGCTTGCACACAAGCGACTAACACGAGCAATACTATTCTATATGTACTGGAATTGCGACATTGGAGAATTAGACGATGCTTAGACCAACTAAACATTCTCACCCAGATCGCACAGTCATCAATATATCTTTACTTTTATTGCAACGTTTGCAAGCTCGCCGCTTTGACGAATATGAAGCCTTGAAGAAATATGCGAAGAAAGCTGTTGTTGGAGGCGACATACTTTTCTTACCCGCATTAAATTTTTTGTATCTGCTGGGTTTGATCGACTATCACCCCAAGACAGATGCTGTGGAGTATATAGGGCCTAATGAAGTTATCTAGACTTTATTCTAATAAGGCTGATCTTTTTGAGGCGGTTGATTTCCGTGCGGGCATGAATGTTGTCATGGCTGAAATTCGACTGGCTGAAAACCGCAGGAAGGATACTCATAACCTCGGAAAATCAACACTAGGTCGATTGATCGACTTCGCACTCTTAATGAATCGTGATCCGAAGTTTTTTCTTTTTAAACATCTAGACATTTTCAAAGAATTTATTTTCTATCTTGAAGTTGAGCTTGAAGATACATTATTTCTCACAATACGTCGCGGCGTTGATGAAGCAACGCGAATTAGTTTCAAGAAACATCAAACTGGCCATCAAGACTTCTCTACACTCCCATCGCCAGAATGGGATCACTCGGACGTTCCATTTGAGCGAGCAATTGACTTGTTGGATAGCTTGCTTGACTGGCGTGTACTAAAACCTTGGTCATATCGTAATGGACTTGGTTATTTGCTGCGTACTCAAGATGACTACCAAGATGTTTTTCAACTGCGTAAATTCGCTGGAAAACACGCTTACTGGAAGCCATTTCTTGCTCACATACTAGGCTTTGATGCAGAACTCATTTCCGAACATTACGACAAAGAGAAACAACTATCAGAAAAACAGGAAAAAGCCGAGACTATCAAGAAGGAGCTCGGCGGTTCAATTGAAGACATTAGTAAGATTGAAGGTCTCTTGCTACTAAAGCAAAAAGAGGCTGAAAAAAAGCAGGAATTGCTTGATGCTTTCGATTTTCGCATGCAAGACAAAGCTCATACAAAATATCTAGTCGATGGCATTGATGATCGCATAGCTAGCTTAAATGGAGAGCGTTATTCACTAACTCAAAGTAAGAAAAAAATTATGGCATCCTTAGAGGATGACGGAATTCTATTTAATCCTGATGAAGCTCAGCGTTTATTCGCCGAGGCTGGAGTGCTCTTCCAAGGTCAGATTAAAAAAGATTTTCAGCAACTAATCGCATTCAATCGCGCCATCACTGACGAGCGTCGTATTTATCTTCAAGAGGAACGTGCCGAAGTTGAGTCAGAACTAAAACGTGTCAATGCCGAATTAAATACTCTCGGGAAAAAGCGCTCGGAAACATTGGCATTTCTTAGTGGAACTGATGTCTTCAATAAATATAAGCAAGTATCTGATGAAATGGTAACACTTCGTGCGGATATCACTTCTCTTGAGCGTCAGCGTGGCTTCCTGCACCGATTGCAAGAACTACGTACTACTATACGTACATTAAGTGAAGAGCTAAGTCATCTACAAACACGCATAGAAGCAAACGTTGAGGAGCAGAATTCTGATCAAAAAAGCCTTTTCTCAACAATTCGGCTTTTTTTCAGTGAAATTGTTGAAGAGGTGATCGACCGGAAAGCGCTGCTCAGCGTATCGCCGAATAAGGACGGTCACTTAGATTACACTGCTGAAATCCTTGACGAAGCTGGTAATGCCACAAGTGCAAATCAAGGTCATACTTACCGTAAGCTACTGTGCATCGCATTTGATTTGGCAGTACTCAGAGCACATATAGATGACAGATTTCCCCGTTTTGTATATCACGATGGCGTATTTGAATCGCTGGATGACAGGAAAAAAGAGAATCTTCTTAGTGTTATTCGACATTACGCTGATCTGGGTCTGCAACCAATGATAACTCTGATTGATTCTGACTTGCCAATAAGACCAGAAAATGAACTACCCGTATTCGATAGAGAAGAAATAGTGGTATTTTTACATGACGAGAATGCCCAAGGGCGCTTATTCAAGATAAAGTCTTGGTGATTTATATTTTAGGTGTGCTAGTTCAGATCAGATCGTATAGCTGATTTAATGCCGAAAGCTCATTGTAGAGCACTAAACACTGTCAGTCGAACCAATCTTGGCCAGCAATCATGTTGTATCCAGGCATATTCAGGTGGCGTGTTGATAATCACCCACATAAACCCGCATTCATTATCCCTTTCTGCCAATAATCCTTGAATCGCTATTCTTGTATCCAAGGATACCCAGTGAGATTGGTTGTCATGATCTTTTTCCATGAACTGGTCAGCAGCGATTAAAACCGGTCTTGGGTGCCAGGGTTTCCATTTACCGCTTTTGATAGAATTCAGTCGTGCCCAGCTGCCGTTCGGAAATTTGCTGATGGCTTCATCCTTGCACCTGCCCCAGGCTATCCAAGTTACACTACCATCTCGCAAACATACCAGTAACCACGCACCCGGTTGCGGAAAATAAATCTTCTGATCCTGGTACTCAATATCACCGCACATAGGTGCCCCTGCTGCGTAAGTACATAGATTGTTGGTAAGTTTCTAAAGATACCAATACCTAGAATTTATACTGCTAGAGGCGTCAACGTATAAACTCTACCAAATTTTCCTGCGGTACGAATATCTCCGCGTTGCAAGGCAGCACGAACATCATCCAATTTATATGCATCTTCAATCGACAAATAAGGCGACCAGCCTTCTCCTGCGTCTATCAACTCGATCTCAACTTCCGCAATGTATTGGCCTTCACGCACCAATTTTGTATGACATTTATTACTCATCGTAATCTCCTCAAGAAATCATCACTCCACTTATCACAGTTAGGTCGGTAAGCCGTAACAACAACAGCAGGTAAATCCGCATTTTTAGGAATTCCCCACACCACATGGATTGGCTTGTTATTTTTATCCTTTTGTAATACTAAAACACATGGGCCTTTCGGATAGTCTGGATAATCTTCCACGACTAGTGCCTCACCAATACCTGATAGAATATCTCTTGCGAAGATATTGTCGTGTGACAACTCATCATAACCATGTTCGGATATACGGACATCCCCATTACTGACTAATGCTATAACCCGTTGTAAAGTCACACTCATGGCGAAATATCATCAGGTAAAATTATCAACACGAAATTATGCCATCTATTTTTCCTGAAAATCATCACCCCAGCTTATCCCTTTATTTTTCATTGTATTTTATTTAGCCTTCTTAAGTTCTACCTCCGACAACGAATCTTGGCAATAGAGTAGGAGCCGTATATGCGATCAAATAAAACTACCAAGGTTTCATTGTATCAATAATAGCAAGCAAACTCTTGCAGTTAAATTTTATACAATTTTAAAGGCTCTAGACTAGCAGAGTTAATAATATCTGATGCTTTGCCATAGTTCATTAGCAAGTGCATCAGGTTGTTTTTTCCAACGCCATTCAGATTCTTTTAAATGCAGCTCAAAGTTAACCGACACGCCGTTAAACTTTGCAAGCCGCCGCTTGGTAAAGCTCCAAAACGATTCGATACCGTTAATATGGCAATGCCCATCCCGAGCAAATTCATTGTCACCAGGGGATACACGAAAATGCTTGGAGTATCCTACATCTACCAAACCACTATAGCCACGCCAACCATCACTATAGATGACACTCTCAATGGACACTTTACCCAGTATCACCGCTTGTAAAGTCAAGCGCTTACAGTCCGGTACTATTTCGGTGTATACCCTGCCATCTCGTTCAAACACACCAAATACAGGCTGTTTTAATGTCCCGCGACCGCGTTTGAGTTTCCCATGATAACCTCGATGCCGTTTCGCACCAAAATAGCTTTCATCAACTTCCACTTTGCCTAACAGCTTGTCTTTAAGGGCAGTCTGATGGCTATAGATTACTTGCCTGAAAATGCCATACCAACGATTAATCGTGTTACGATTTTTACCTAACAGCAGAGCTGTTTTGCTGGCAGGTATATCAATGCAAAAGCATTGAATTATTTTTCTAATGTAATAATCACTTAATTCACTGTTTCTTAACATCTTACTAGACTAACAGATCGTGTCTGCTAGTCTAGAGCCTTTTAAATGTTACGGATCGCAAAATTGATTGTGTCAAATTTGTGCCAAACTGTGCCTGAAATACCACCATATGTAGTTGTGTGACACTGATTTTATGCTTGGCAAGCATTGCAAGTGTTTGATTTATATAAACACAAAATTTATAACTAGGTTTCGTAATCAGTAGGTCGGAGGTTCGACTCCTCTCAACAGCACCAAAAAATCAATAAGTTACAAGACGTCATAAAAAATAACTTTTCCCGGGGTTACGCCAGGGTTACAAAATAACTGACGCCAATCAATGAACCTAGCTCCATCCGCCGCGCTACATCCATATGCAAAGCAATAAAAAAGCCAGTTATGTTCCGGCTTTGTTTCCTTGCTAACTAACTTTCATCTGATCTTGCATCGCCGCTCCGCTTCCAATCTTTCACGCGCAGCCGCTAATCCAGTTCGGTATTTCTTTGTCCTGAAATAATTCAAATTCTTTTCCCGCCAATCGATAGCGGCTTGCAGATCATCGCCCGGCATTCCCTGCCATAAAAACTTATAGATTGCTTGCCTTGATATTCCCAAAGCCTTGGCCAGTTCTGTTTTTTTCATGCATCAACCTATGAAATTTTTTCAGGTAATCAAAAGTTAAGTATGCATGGAATTTGATTGGCTAGATTTTAAATTGGGTTTGAATCACCTGCATGAGCGAAACTCCCGGAAGTACCTTAGCGTGCAGTCATAATAAACCAAACTTAACCTGCTGCTATTTCCAACTTATGGGAGATACAGATTTATCTTATAAGGCGCGAAGGGTATGCCCCATTATGGGCATACTGCCCGTTCGCTAGCGCGGATTAACTTAATCTGACTTCCTCATGCTGCTAAACAGTGAAAATCCAAAGCTTGGTTTAAATTTTATTGGCTAACCACAAAGTCATGTATTTTTCGACGATCTCGTTAGGCTCGGAATGTAATTTTCTGTAGTTTATTATGGCTCTTACAATGCAGGATTTTGCATGTTCTGAAATACTGGCTATTTCAAGATTCTCGATGGTTGATTTTGCATCATGATGTTTGGTGCTATTCCTAATTTGATTTAAAGAATCGCCAGCTTCTTTGTCAGTCAATTCGTTTCCATAATTTTTAGTGATGTTGATTAACCATTCTTTTGCTTCTTCCCGACCAGTTATCTCTTTGTGATCTTTAGCTTTTAATAATCCAGCCATCACTTCTTCAGCAGCACCTGCTAGCTGAACAACTGAAATTTGCATTTATCTTCTAAATATAGCTCTATTGCGGTCTCCAACATCTTTTTTGAAATCTCTGATTTTTGATATTTCATCGGCGTTTTCTTATCAGATTATGAGGATGTTTTATTATCATCCATGTTGATTCCAAGTTGACCACCGACAATTTTAAGTGCGTCAGAAGTAGTTTCTTTTTGATTGTTGAACCACTCTTCCGTCATTTTTTGATTATATAAAATTTTGACAATTCCATTTTTTTGGCTTGTCAAATTTCAATAGACGCATTTCGTATGCTTCATTCGCAGATATGCGGCCGTGCGCTAGCGCGTCTCTTAGCTCAACTAAAGCAGTTGATATTAATTGCTTACCGCCATTCTCAGCCACTGCGCGGTTAAATTTATTAACTAGCATACCAAGAGAATCGTAATTTGTAAGTTCGTTTTCGGGAAGTTCATGTCCGACTGGTAAAGTATATATATCAGTGCCATAGGGAACATCCAAAGGCTTCGCACCAGGAAGTTTATGAAGGGACATACGTAGCAGCATTTCTAAAGCTTGGAGGTTTCCGACTATTTCCCCTAAGCGGGTGGCGTGATTATCTATCATGGATATGGGTTTAATCCTTAATATGAAAAAAGTAGTCTTAAAAAATTACGTGTAAGAAACTTCAGTGTTGTTTACAAAGAGGTTGATTGAGATAAACGATGAGTATTTCATAAGGGGTGGCATTATTCAAACTCTTATGAGGCTTAACGGTATTGCTTCGAAAGCCGCCAATTCTTTTTCGATTTGATCTTTCAGAGTACGATAAACCGCGATTGGTAACAGGACATATTCATCTTTGCCTTGTATGGATTTGATTTTCTCAATCGCAATAATTCTAACAACATCATGCCATTCAAAAATGATGCGCCAGTTACCCACTCTCATAAAGCATTATTTTCAAATGTTTTGATAGACCAGAAAGCTTCCAACGATGATTGAAAGTCTATGAATAAAAATACCGTGCGAGATTAAATTATTTTAATAATGTCTTATTTTATAAAACAAAATCATTGAATGTGAATTTTTCATCAATATTCTGTGAACTTTTTGTGAATTATCGAGCCTTAATATTCGTAAACTTTTGATAACTTCAATAAACTTTCATTTAGGAGATAAAAATGAAAACAAGTCAAAGCCTTTTTAGTACAGCTGTAAAAGTTACTTTCGTTTTATTTGGTGTTTTACCATTAATTGGACTTGCTGCATTTGGCGATTTGCGTTCATTTTCACTCGCGCAATCTGAAATAAGCTGGTTGGAAATTGATCTCATGTTGGGGGCAGTATTCTTTGTAAGCTATCTTTTAATTGGAAGTGTATCGAAAAGCAAAACTCGCCTTCCAATGAAAAAAATATATGCCTAAACTGTAAGCTTTTTACATAAGGTCAATGTTATTTAGACATTGACCTTTTTTATTAAAAAAAGCGGCGGATTAAAAAATCATCTCGGGTCAGAGCCAAGGAAAGAAGAATATGCCTTAGTGTGCCATCGAACCCAATCGTTCAGACTCCTTCCAGCGGCAACATTTTCAAAACCAAGCAATTGCCCTCATTTCCTGACTGAAAGCACTGCCATCATCCTGCGGATTCACATAGTTTCATCCTTACCGGCGTGCAGCTTAACTTGCTGGGCGCAGTAGCAACATTGCGTATCTGGTTTCCAGCAATTTTACTGCCAATTTCAGCTTGCCCTAATGATGAGAAAACGATCGCATATCGGATAAATTAGCGCTCAGCAAAACCTTTACACATTAGGCCGGGACAGCTTCCAGTGTTGACAATCGGCAATCGGATTGAAAAGATTTTATGATATTATTCGAGCCCGATTGAGAGTTAATCCCATTGCATCGTAACTATTAGTTTAGATAAAAGGTAGCATGCATGATTTTCTGGCGCGTAAAATCACTTGATGCCATCCTGGCAACTGCAGAAAAGAAAAGTCTCCACCGTACCTTGGGCGCATGGCAGTTAACGCTACTGGGTATTGGCGCGATTATCGGTACCGGTATTTTCGTTTTGACGGCTGAGGCTGCACAGAAAGCCGGGCCGGGCATGATGCTTTCCTTTGTTATTGCCAGTTTCGTGTGCACCGTCGCCGCACTGTGCTATTCCGAGCTGTCTTCCATGGTGCCGGTCTCCGGGTCCGCCTATACTTATTCATACGCAGTGCTGGGCGAATTGGTCGCGTGGCTGGTCGGGTGGGCGCTCATGCTGGAATATTCCGTCGCCGCCAGCGCGGTTGCCGTCGGCTGGTCAGGCTATTTCGTCGGTCTTATGCAAAACTCGCTCGGGATAGAGATACCCTTTGCACTGGCGAATGGACCTTTTGCTGGTGGAATTATTAACTTACCGGCGGTTTTCATCTGCATACTGGTAATCGCACTCCTGGTTATTGGTACACGCGAAAGCGCCACATTTAACGCCACACTGGTCGCTATCAAGATTGCCGCATTAACGCTTTTCATTGCTTTAACACTACCGGTTGTCAATCTGGAAAATTTCCAGCCTTTCTTACCATTAGGAGAAGCTGGGGTAGTGGCTGCGGCATCGTCCATATTCTTTGCTTATGTCGGATTCGATGCAGTTTCCACTGCTGCGGAGGAAACCAAGGATCCGCAACGCAATGTGCCCATCGGGTTGATCAGCTCGCTGGCAATCTGCACTGTCTTTTACTTGCTCATTTCAGCCGGTGCGATCGGCGCCATCGGTGCGCAGCCGCTGCTGGATGAAACCGGTAAGAATTTGGTGCCCGGCTCCTTGCAATTGGCCGAGCAATGCAAATCGCTGGCCGCTCTCGGGCAGCATCCGCTGGTTTGCTCGCGTGAAGCATTGGCGTTGGTGTTACGTGAGATCGGCTGGGAAAAAATCGGCAATCTGCTGGGGCTTACCGCTTTCCTGGCGCTGCCTTCGGTGGTTCTGATGATGTTGTTCGGCCAGACGCGCATCTTTTTCGTCATGTCGCGCGACGGCCTGCTGCCGGAAGTTTTAAGCCGCATTCATCCCCGTTTCAAAACGCCGCATATTGTTACTTACGTAACGGGACTGGGTGTCATGGCTGCCGCCGCTTTCTTGCCGGTTGGGAAACTGGCGGATATTTCTAATTCCGGAACGCTGTTCGCTTTCATGGTCGTAGCATTTACCGTGATGATACTGCGCATCAAAGACAAGAGCCGCGTGCGTCCTTTCCGGACACCCATCGTTTGGCTGATCGGCCCGCTCGCGGTACTGGGTTGCATCACACTGTTTTTCTTTTTGCCAGACGATGCAAAACTAGTGTTCCCGATCTGGTCAGGAATTGGGTTGATTTTCTATTTTCTCTACGGCTACCGGAAAAGCCACGTTGGCCGGGGCGTTGATACACCCGCCGGTGGTGAAGATATCATCAGTCAGGTCCGGCCTCTGGCCGATTGTGATCCGGACGGCACGAACAAAAAAAGTTGAGTTCTTCGCTTAGCGTGTTATGCATTCGCTTTAACCCCGGCTGCCGGAGCACGAAGCAAAGCCGGCAGAATAATGAGTGTGCAGATCAGGGTAAAAGCTAGCCCCACTGTCAGCAGTATCCCCATACTCGCCGTGCCCAAATGTGACGAGAAGATTAAGCTGGCAAAGTCTACCAGCGCTGTAAGCGCACTATAGAAAATGGCCCGCGCGGTGCTGGTATGAATCAGAACTTCACTCACCAGCTCATTATTGATGCTCCGATACACCATGTGCAAACTGCTATCGATGCCAAGCCCGAGCAAGAGCGGCAAAGCGATGATGTTGGCAAAATTAAACGGAACGTCCAGTAGAATGGTAAATGCCGCAGTGAATAAACTCGACAGCAGCAGCGGCAATAACACCAGTAAGGTATATTTAATACTGCGCAGCAACACCAGTAAAATGACCACCACACCGATCAGCGCCAAAGAGAATGCCTGAACAAAGGCCTGTACCACGGCTTCCCCGGCTTCCAGACTGATCACCGGCACGCCGATGGCATGCGGCGCCACTTGCTGTACGGAACGCACAAAGCGCCGCAAGGCATCGTTATCGTTAAGATCCTCAACCGGATAAACCGCTAACCGGTACCCGCCCGTATCGCTATGCCAACGGTCTTTAAATGCGACGGGCAAATCCCCTTCATCGAAAACAGTTGCTTCAGTCGCAGTGCGCAAACTCTGCAAAGCCAGCGGCAACATCGCCAGCAGATCGTCCTCAATAGTATACAAAAGTTTACTTTTTTCATCGTTGCTGACTTTGTCCAATTGTGTGAACAAATGGGCCAGCGTCGACCTTAAAGCACTTACAGTGGCGGCCGATGGATGCTCAGGATGGTTGGCAACAAACCTTTCCAATGCCACAACCAATTCCCGTAACGCCTTATATTGCTCAGCCAGAATCGCATCGCTGGTGATCCGGGTTTGTGGCGGCGGTGTCGCGGCAATCGGCCCTATCGTCAGCGCCATTTCCTGAATCAGTGAGAATTTCTCTTCTTGTTGTTCGGGTACAAAATCCAATACCGTGACGACTTTATTGACTTCGGGCAAATCAGCTAGCCGTTTGGCCAAAGTTTCTGTTTCCTGCGGATTGTTAGCCAGCACTGCAATATGCCAGGGCGATAGATCAGGCTCGGCCAGCAATTCCCGGAAAGTCTGTACTGCGCCCCCCTTCGGATCTTGCATATTGAGCAAATTGTAGTCGAATCGCACTTGCGGCAAAATTGCCAGCGCTCCCACCGTAGCCACCAGCGTAACCGCGTACGTTGCTTTATGCCACTTCAGCGAAAACTCCAGCACCTTACCAACCGAACTCTTTGTAGCTGGTTTTGCCGCCGTTTTTTTCGGCAGATAACGCAACAATGCAGGGCCGATGACGAGCGTAACCAGCAAACTGATGATCATCCCGGTTCCGGAAATAATGCCGAGCTCGGCCACTCCGCTGTAATCGGTCGGCATGAAGGCATAGAAACCGATCGCATTGGTGACGGTACACGCAGTCAAGGCCGCTCCAGCATCGCCGCCGGAGATATGGATAGCCTCAGCCGGGGAATGATTATTCTCCAGAACTTCGCGATAGCGCAGCAGAAAATGGATTGCAAAATCCGCGCCCAAGCCGATATACAGTACGGCAAAGGCGATGGAAATCAGATTCAAATGACCGACAACCGCAGTGGCAAATGTCGCAGTCAAAATCAACCCCATCAATAAGCACACCAGCACGTTGAGGATCAGCCCTCCATTACGCATGGCGAAGAAAAGTACAACGCCGACCAGTACAAACGTGATAATTCCAGCATATTCCATACCGCGCAGCGAACTGTTGAGTTCTTCTTCGGCCAGGGCCACCTCGCCGGTAATGCGCAAGCGGACTGGACCATCCTCTGTGATTCCGACACTTTCCGCCGCGGCATGCAACGCGGCAATGGATTGCTCGGCTGGAAACAGTTGAGAAAAATCAAGCCGCGGCTTGATGATGATGAGTTCTTGATAAGTGTTTTTTTGCGCTTCGCCGCTGAACATGGTCTGCCATGACAATGCTCTGGGAGAACCGTTCAGCCGCGCTTCCAGAGTTGCGTTGACGCCCTTCAATACCGGACGCAATTCGATACTCCGTCCCTTGTTCAACTCATCCACTGCACTGGTTAGCACATCGGTAAAAGCAGCCAGCGAAGGATCCCGGCTGATGCGTGTGATCAAGGGCTGCGCCGCAGCCAAGCTATCGGTAATCCGTTCAAGCTCCGGAATACTTTGGTAAAGCAACCCGTTACGTGCGGTAAAGTCGTCCACTCGCGGTGAATAAACATCGTAAAAATTGCTGGAATCTTGCTTTAACCGTGCAGCCAAATTCTCCGTCGCCACCCGCACTTGTTCCGGTGTAGGCGCATTCAAGACAATGAGAAGAGTATCGATGTCTTGCGGGAATGATTCATTGTAGCGTTTCAGATTGACACGAAACGGCAAGTCTTCGGACAGCATCTCGGCGGTATCGGTATTCATTCCCAGATTGCGCGAGACATAGATGCCGCTGACGATTGCGATCAATAGCGCCGCTAACAGTACCCACAACGCATATTGATAAGAAAATGTGGTCCAGCGCGCAAAAATGGCATGAACACGGCTATGTGAAGTTTCCACTGGTGTTGTCATTGTTCTGAAGAGGAATTGAAACGATCAGTAATGAATATCGCCTGCGCGAAATTGAGAGTGCTGGCGGTCATGGTATTAAGATGCACCAGCTGTTTTTTCGCGCACAATATGTGGTCAAATTGCACTGAATGATCTTTCAGTTGAGTTAAATATGCTGATTTTACATTAAAAACTTGGTCTTACGGCAATTAGTCACAGCACGGATTTAACCTTCTGATAATTATCACTCTTCAGTCTGATGAAATACACCGCTATCCGCGGGAGATTCCTACTGTTTTTTGTAGCGGTGTTTGAGATATTCAATCACCGGCGGCGTTATCGATAGAATGATGATCGCTAGAATGATGAGTTTGAAATTTTGCTGCACCATCGGCAACTGCCCAAAATAGAACCCGGCATAAACAAACGTTCCGACCCATAGCACGGCGCCCACTATGTTGTACACAATAAAGGTGCGGTAAGGCATCGTGCCGATACCCGCTACAAAGGGTGCAAAGGTACGGATGATGGGAATAAAGCGTGCGATGATGATAGTTTTAGTGCCATGTTTCAGATAAAAGGCTTGGGTTTTTTCGAGGTATTCCCGTTTGAAAAAACGCGAATTCTGCGAAGCAAATACTTTTGCTCCCACCGTTTTACCTATCCAGTAATTCACAGAATCCCCTAGAATACCGGCAAAACTTAAGCCAGCAAATAAGACATGCGGATTAAGCTGAGAGCCCTCCAGCGATGCCAGAGAACCGGCCGCGAATAACAGGGAATCACCCGGTAGAAGCGGCAGCACAACGAGTCCGGTCTCGCAAAACACGATCAGGAAAAGAATGCCATAAATCCATAACCCGTATTCTGTAGCAAGCTGTTGCAAATGCCTGTCGATATGAAGAATGAAATCAATAAGAAACATAAATAATTGCAGGAAGAATGAGAACGTTAGGCATCGGACTCCGGAGGGAGAGACATACTCAAACTGGAGAAGAATTCAGTTTGGGTAAGTTTAACTGGAAGAGCAGAAAAAATCTCCCGGAATATTGCTTTATTTCCGGGAGATTATTATGGCTACAACGTGATGAGCGCTTTATAGAGATTGAAACAGCTAATCGTAATAATCAGAACACCCACAAGTATTAGCAATGTACGCGCATGAAACTTCTTGCACAAATAAGCTGCAAATGGCGCTGCAAACAAACCGCCGAAAACCAATCCGACAATCAACGGCCAATGATCGGTTTCCATCAGGAGTGCAAACGTCGCTGCACTGGCTAGTGTCAGGAAAAATTCCGCAAAATTCACCGAGCCGATGGTTGTGCGCGGGTCTGTACCTGTCCCTACCAAAGTTGAAGTCACAATCGGTCCCCAGCCGCCGCCGCCCGCTGCATCCATGAATCCACCGAAACAGGCTAATTTACCGATATGCTGAGGCGCGTCCTTACGGGTGCTCAGTTGCCGGAAAGCTTTACTGAGAATATACACACCCAGCAGAACCAAGTAAGCGGATATGAAAGGCTTGAATAATGCGCTATTGACATGCGTGACTAATAACGCGCCCAAAATACCGCCCAATACACCCGGCACCAGCAAACGAGTGAACAATTGTTTATTGACATTACCGAATTTGGCATGCGCAATGCCTGAAACACCCGTGGTAAATATCTCAGCAATATGCACACTGGCACTGGCAGCGGCCGGACTTGCACCGGAGGCTAATAAAAAAGTGGTTGCGGTGACACCGTAAGCCATACCCAAAGCACCATCGACTACTTGCGCAAGAAAACCGACGGCAACTGCACTCCAGAAAATCCTGCTATCGAGCGTACTACTAATAATCTGCCAGCTTTCCCCCAAATCTTGCGCAAGGAAAAATCTAATGATTAAAAATGCGATCAGTAAAACTAATACTATGACCGCAAACCAGACGGCAGCACGCAAAAAAGGGTGTGCATCCAGATGAGAAACGGTATCTTCAACAGGCGGTAATCCTAATTGTTGATGTTCCTCATTGACGGGATTCGACGTCAGATCAAGATTGCGTATTTTCATAAGCTTAGCTTTATATAACCTTCAAAATGCGCTGCACTATAGCCGCACCTGAACATAATTTGAAATAATATTTAGTAATATACTTATAGCAATAAGTTGGATCTATTACTGAGTGCGGTGTCCGGCAAAAATGCGACCGTAACCAAAGAATACGCCGAAATTGGATAGGAATTTGTTTGAATCAGTCAAAAGGAAAATCAGATAAATATCAGAAGAACAATGAATTAGTCGTTTTTACTGCTATCTTTAATCATATCGCGAGTATCGCTGGCGTTTGGCCACGTACTGAACGGAAACGGGCGTTGCTCACTGTTAAAAGTCAGGAAGTTAATGATTTGATGGATATAGATGCTTAGACTCTGACTGAACCCAAGCAAAAATTCATTCGTTTTCCCGGTTAATATCAACGTAGCAAACTGGAAAAATAAGATACCAATAACCAATGAATTAGAAAATCCGTAGATAAACATGAAAAAAAACATAAAAAGCCCACGCTGCCAGTTTTCTCTTTTCTGAATTCTTTGTTTAATTTCTTCATTCATTGTATTTTCTCGCGATTTGATGCAGTCACGTTACGTTGGTGGCACACATGAAACAAGGGCAAGCTATCTTCTTATCAACCTTGTTAAGGTGACAAGGATATCACTATGCTGGATTTGCTTGAATTGAATCAGAAGATACTATTTTTTATTTTTTCGCTTATATGCGAATCGATTTCCAATAGTTGGATTGCCAGTAAACATGGTCCAACCGGGATATTGTGACGCCTTTCTTTTCTGAGGCATGTAGAAATTTATTTTTTTCCAAATATATTCCAACATGATTTGAGCTTGGGCCCGTTTTGAAGAATATCAGATCACCCGCCTTCAAATCGTTTTTCCTGATTTCTTTCCCAACCATCATCTGCATTCTGGTTGTTCTAGGAAGATGCATTCCAAGTTTTGATTTGAATGTCAAATGCACAAAACCTGAACAATCGATTCCGCGCTGACTGAGTCCCCCACGCTGATACCGCACCCCCTGCCATTCATTAAATTGAGAATAGAGTGCTTTCTTAATGTGGCCGGAATCCGTTGATTTATTGACTGGTGGACGCGAGCCTTGTTTTACCGAAGGTTTTTCCTGAAGTGATCCACAACTCACTAAGAAGCTGATGCCAATAAATATAATAAGCCGAGAGATAATCCTTTTCATTGATAAAGCACTTTTACTTTATAGCAAATTAAAAAGTAAGTTCTTACGGTGATTATACGCGATTACCGTGTGATCCCATACTCGAGATTTTTGACAAAACAGACCTTGCCATATCTTTTAATGACACAACCTCATTGACTCCACCTGCTGCAATCGCTTCTTTCGGCATCCCAAAAACAACGCAGCTGGCTTCATCTTGGGCGAAATTATATGCCCCTGACTTCTGCATTTCCAGCATTCCGGCCGCGCCATCTTTTCCCATGCCCGTTAAAATCACACCGATAGCATTTTTTCCTGCGCAATTTGCAACCGAGCGAAATAGTACATCAACCGATGGCCGATGTCGACTGACCAGCTCTCCCTGATTTAATTCCGTCATATAGTTGGCACCGCTGCGCTTGAGCAATAAGTGCGAGTGCCCAGGTGCGATAAATGCATGTCCTGGCAACACCCTTTCACCCCCTTGGGCTTCAACCACGGATATCTTACACAGGCTATTTAAACGATTGGCAAATGATTTTGTGAATCCTTCCGGCATATGCTGAGTAACCAGGATCCCCGGTGAATCAGGTGGCATACGAATTAGAAATTCTTTGATGGCTTCTGTACCGCCGGTAGAAGCCCCCACGATGATTAACTTCTCTGTCGAGGCAATTCGATTCGCAATGGATGGCAATACTGCATCCGCAGTTGCACTTTTGGTAACCGATGGGGATGCATTTCGCTTGAGTCTCGCAGACTTCGCAATACGGATTTTATTGGCGATTTCACTACCATATTCTTTTAGTCCCGATGCAATATCGATTTTGGGTTTGGCCACAAAATCAACCGCGCCCAATTCAAGCGCACGTAATGTCACATCGGAACTTTTCTCAGTTAATGTTGAAACCATTACCACAGGCATCGGCCTCAGTCGCATTAATTTCTCCAAGAAATCAAGCCCGTCCATTTTGGGCATCTCGACATCCAGCGTCAGCACATCCGGATTCAACTCCCGGATCATTTCCCGTGCTGCTAGCGGATCAGCAGCTGCTCCAATGACTTCCATATCGGACTGGCTATTAATTATCTCAGTTAATAGCTTACGAATAAGCGCCGAATCGTCAACAACGATAACTGTTATCTTCTTCATAATAAAAACTCAACGTATTTCATGAAACAGGTTCAAGCTAGGAAAATAATTCCACATCTCCACCGCTATCAACCTTGTGCAGACGCTGCCTATAATCCTTTTCACGCTCGGAAATAGTCGGGTTATGTATATTGCGTAATTTTTTTACCATTACTTTGCTGCTTTTTGGGAAGAAATAGACTTTGCGCGGAAAAATATCAACCAGATCCTGTGCTACGACTTTTATTTTCTCTGTTTGTAAAAACTTCAAGACAAAATCCGCATTCCGTTGTCCGACATTGGCGACTGTCAACCCATCCAGAACGTTACCACCGCCGAATACTTTTGCTTCGAGATTTCCTCGGCGGGCACCCAGCTTCAATAACTGATTGATCAGTATCTCCATGGCATAAGTGCCATAACGGGCTGAAGCATTTAGCGGACTACCCGCATCTCCTCCGCCATCCGGAAGCATAAAATGATTCATACCGCCGATACCGCTATAACTATCTCGGATACAAGCCGCAACACATGAGCCAAGCACGGTTACGAGCAGTAAATCCTTATCCGTAACATAGTATTCACCTGGAAGCAGCTTAACAGCCTGATTATTGAAACTCTTATCAAAGTACAAATTGGTAGCAACTTGATCATCGATGATCTCAGCCATACGATTACCTCTGTTTATTAGCTAACTCATAAACGGTTTTCTCACGCAATTTAAACAAATCAACTGCATGCTGAAAGCTCTCTGAATGACCAGCAAACAACAATCCATCCGGCGCCAGAAGTGGTACAAATTTTTTCAAAATTTTATATTGAGTTTGTTTATCAAAATAAATCATTACATTACGACAGAATATTGCATCAAAAGGACCACGAATCGGCCAGTTTTCATCAAGCAAATTCAGTTGCCGGAATGTAATCATATTCCGCAATTCAGGACGTACTCTCGCCGATCCGGCGTGATGCCCTTTGCCTTTAAGAAAAAATTGTTTAAGTTTTTCTTGGGGTATTTTTTCCAGCTTATCCAATGAATAAATACCCAATTGCGCTTTTGCAAGAACATTGGTATCCAGATCCGTTGCAAGAATGTGCACTGGGGGTGAAAATGTCTTAAATGCCTGCACCATCGCCATTGCCATTGAATAAGGCTCTTCGCCAGTTGACGATGCACTACACCAGAGTTGAATTTTGCCCTGATTCTTTCGCTTTTCTACATGCTTCTCAAGAATCGGGAAATGATGCTGCTCACGAAAAAAAGCTGTCAAATTAGTAGTTAAAGCATTCGTAAACGCTTCCCACTCTTCAGGATTTCCACACTCCAGAAAATTAAGGTACTCATGAAAACTCGTCAGACCGTTGGCACGCAGACGCCGGGCAAGTCTGCTATAAACCATATTTTGTTTGCCTTTGGAGAGTGAGATGCCCGCATGGTTATATATCAGTTTTCTGATACGATCAAAATCAGCCTGAGTAAAAGCATACTCACGTATCCTGCTATCAGAGCTTTCGTCACCACCCAAAATCATTTCCATAATATATCCATTTGAATTCTAATAAATACTGCTTTACTGTTATTCTTCGCAGTATTAGACCCTGGAGCCTCGCCACTTTTTATCAGACAGAATGTATTAATCAACTGAATAAACAACGATATATAATTAGTCTTATCTATTGTCATCATGAAGCAGATAATTCAAAGGCATAGTCTTTAGCCAGTAACGAATTTTGCACCCAATTTCTTACAGCTTTCTTCAGTCCTATACGTGAACCGATAACTTGACAATCACCAATTGTATGCTTCGTTTCTTCTTAAGATTTCCGCTCCGGAGCAACTATTCTCTAATTGACCGTTTGCTCTATTAACCCCATATCGCTGCTGCTCATCATTTTTTCGATATCAATCAATATCAGCATGCGTTCGTCAACTGTCCCCAGTCCCATAATATATTCCGTATCAATCACCGATCCCAATCCCGGCGCAGGACGCATCTGCTCCAGCCCCAGTGTGATTACATCAGATACTCCATCCACAACGATCCCCATCACCCGGCCTGCTACGTTCAAAATTATCACTACGGTAAATTGATCGTACGTCGCACTTCCCAACTGGAATTTAATCCGCATATCTATGATCGGGACGATTATTCCTCGCAAATTCACTACACCTTTAATGAATTCAGGAGCATTCGCTATCTGCGTTATGGCGTCATAGCCTCTTATCTCTTGCACTTTAAGTATTTCTATCCCGTATTCTTCGCTTCCTAAACGAAAGGTCAGAAATTCATTCGCCATTTGATTGGTATGTGGATTGACTGGATTAGAAGTAGTAATCGCTGCTTGCTCTTGAGACATGGTAAACACTCCTGATTAATAAATTATCTAGGTATAAAAATATCAACTATCCAATCGGTCTATACCATTTCTTGTTGGCATGCCAACACAAGCGCAGCAGTATCCAGAATAAGCGCAACTTTACCATCGCCCATAATTGTCGCACCAGAAACACCCTGTACTCTGCGATAATTACTTTCCAGGCTTTTAATTACAACCTGATGCTGTCCGATTAAATCATCCACAAACAATGCCGCTTTGTGTCCTTCGGCTTCAAGGATCACCAGAATTCCTTCATGTACTGCAGTCACATTCGGATGCAAGTTAAAAACTTCATGTAGTGCAATTACAGGTAAATATTCACCGCGAACTTGCACTACACGCCCATGACCACTGACTGTTTTGATATCATTAGCTGTCGGTTGCATAGATTCAATAATGTAATTGAGCGGCACAATAAACATTTGATCGCCGACTGCCACTGACAATCCATCAAGAATTGCCAGCGTTAATGGTAATCGGATAGATATGCGTGTACCCACACCAAGCGCCGACTCAATATCAATGCGTCCGCCCATGCTTTGAATATTGCGTTTCACAACATCCATCCCAACACCACGGCCAGACACATCAGTAACTATATCTGCGGTAGAAAAGCCCGCTTCGAAAATCAGCAACCAAACTTCTTGGTCAGACATACCATCACTCACTGGCAAACCACGTTCCTTGGCTTTGGCGAGAATTTTTCCTCGATTCAAACCGGCACCGTCATCGCTAACTTCTATAACAATGCTGCCGCCTTGGTGAAAAGCACGTAATGTAATCGTGCCTTGCGCAGGCTTACCCGCCGCAATACGCTTCTCGGCTACTTCTATGCCATGATCAAGACTATTTCTTACCAAGTGAGTTAATGGATCGGCAATTTTCTCGATCAGACCTTTATCAAGTTCAGTATTTTCACCGACAGTTTTCAGTTCAACGCGTTTATTTAATTTTGCCGCCAGATCGCGCACAACACGTGGATATCTACTGAATACAAAGCTTATCGGCATCATTCGGATCGACATTACAGACTCCTGCAGATCCCGCGTATTCCTTTCTAACTGGCTCATTCCACTTAGCAATTTCTCAAAAACCACCGGATCAAGCTGCGATGCTGTCTGCGCCAGCATTGCCTGGGTAATCACCAATTCACCCACGAGATTAATCATCTGATCAACTTTTTCTATACTGACCCGTATCGATGAAGTCTCGCTGGCGGAAGCCGAGGCACTTACCTTGCTCGAAGGCTTATTTGTTACATTCTGCGTTTCATTCTTATTGCCATGAATATTTTGCTGAGGCGTTGAACTTAGCTGTGATTCTGAGTCATCGAAATCTTTGGGTGCCGCTGGAGCTCCAGGAAAAAAACCATAACCAGGTGCAGGCGGCATACTTGCTATTGAAAACTCATCTTCACCGGCAAATGGCTCTGCAGCGGAATCCTCGTCACTAGAATGAGGCTCTACAACACACTGGGTTGCAACCTCGATCTTTAGGTTTGCTGGATCAACAACAAATGCCAACGTTTCCCAAACATCTTCTTCGTTACTGGCAGTCGTAAGTTTCAGTTTATGATCTTTTCCGCCTACCGAGGTTATATCCCCAAGACTACCTAAGCGTTTCAAGTTAGCAAATAAGTTTTCAACTGCCGCATCACCCATCCCTGAACTGGAGAACTCTATTCGAAAAGTCAGTTTCGCTACATCACGCTCTGAGACAGCCTCGCTAATCGCAACATTAGATGACACTCCAATATCGGTCTCTACTGGGATAGCTTTCATTCCAATGCCGGAATCCGCCACGGTTTCAGAAGGTGCCGGAACTTGTGTTTCATCACTCAGTTTTTTCAGTTCTTCACAAACTTCCGCCGCAACTGCGGGATCCGCTTCGCCTTCTCCACGATGACCTGCTAGTTGCGCCTTAATGACATCACCGGCTCTCAAAAAAGCATCTACCATCTCACTCCGTACTGCAAGCTCACCTTTGCGCAATCTATCCAGCAATGTCTCCAACATATGCGTCATCTCCGTCATATCTGTAAAACCAAAAGTACCAGCACCACCCTTGATAGAATGCGCTGCACGAAATATAGCGTTCAAGTCTTCCAAATCGGGTGAATTTACATCGAGCCTCAGCAGGCATGCTTCCATGTCCGCAAGCAACTCTGAGGATTCTTCAAAAAATATTTCATAAAACTGTTCGAGATCTGTACTCATAGATAACCTGTTTCACGTTGAGTTGTTAGGTTAACACCCTAAAGAAGCGAGAAAATAGCGGCAATAAATACTTAACTTTTCAAATAAAATATGTGTCAGCAACCCACTAATCCACTCGGAAATATAAATATCTAACCAATTACTTTACCGATTACTTCCAGCAATCTTTTCGGATCGAATGGTTTTACGAGCCAACCAGTAGCACCTGCCGCTCTGCCTTTTGCTTTAATTTCATCACCGGATTCAGTCGTTAGTATCAAGATAGGAATATTCTTGTAGTGCGCCAATTTACGAAGCAGCTCCAGTAATTTAAGCCCATCCATTCGTGGCATATTGATATCAGTTAGCACCAAATTAACCTGATGATAATTAGCTTTGTCTAATGCATCTTGACCATCGACTGCTTGAATGACCTCATATCCGGCGCCTTTAAGCGTAAAAGCAACCATCTGCCGGATGGAAGCAGAATCATCCACTGCAAGTATTGTCTTAGCCATTTATCTCACTCCTATTGCTAATATTGTTAATTTGTTTGATAAAAATATGCACACTAAAACAGCTCAATATCACCCATCTGCATACCTTGCTGCACAACTGGCTTTCTCTTGCCTTTAGTTTTTGCCATATTTACTGCTTTAGAAATTCCTTCATGTATTGTGCCTAACGTGTTTTTACCCGCATTTTCTTTCCAGCTTCCTTGTCGCTCAATGCGTTGCAGTTCAATATTCAACGCCTCCACTTGGCGCGTAGTATGCGCAAGCAATTGCGTTACTAGATCACCAAACTGTAGTGAAGTAACAGCCATTTCCAGCTCTTGCTCGATCTTATCAGCAATAACCATCTGTTTCTCCAGCAGTTCCAATATGGGTTTACTTCCTTCAGGGGCGGCCATTTTTTCAATAGCCAAAACCATTTCATGATGTGATTTGGTCAAATTACTGATATATCCAAAATTAATAACCAGATTATTCACTGCATCACTTACCAGCCGGTCAACCTGATTTAATTCTTCCTTGATACTCATAAAGTATTCGTCAGCTTCAGCATTACATAACACACCATCCCGCTCCATCAACGCTGATTGATGTGTTACTTGGCTATCAGATTTGCCCTCAGCTGCTCGCAGCTCAGCCATAACTTTCTCCCCGTCGCTCGTCTTGATCGAAGCTATTAAACTGCCATTCAACTCAGCAAACTTGCTACTTATTAATCTATGTTTGCTTACACTCCCGGCTCACAGGAATCAAGGAAACGTCTCAATGAATACTTATCAGAGATTTTCACAAGATCATGAAATTATTTATACTCAACAAGTTAACGACATTAACCAGAATAACTTTAGTATCTGAAGAATAAAAAACCACGGTATGCACTGGCCAGAAATAAGCACCCAACGCTTTTTCTTGGATAGAGAAACTTCATTTTAATTAGCCGCCTCACCAATCCGATTTGCCCATTCAATCGCTTGTATCTCGATATCAGCTAGTTCGCTTAAACTTAAAAAACCCAACTCCGACAGAATCGATTGAATTGCAGCAATTTCACCTTTTTCGTTGGCTTCAATGAGTTTCAGTTCCTGACCTAAACGCCCTTCCCGGGTCAATAATGCCTGACTCATGTCATCCGGAATTCCCAGCCTATCAGTAATTTGTTGCATTTCAATGCCCAGCAATACATCTAGCAGCGATAATATTCCCACCATGAATGCTCTTTCCTGGTGATTTTTGTCATGAGGACGTTCCGCTGTTGCAATTAACTCCATCAATTTCCCACGTGCCGCTGCTGTTTGCATTAATGCATTCGACATACTATCGTCGGATTGATTTGCGGTATAAAGCAACAGCTGTATCCATCTTTGCAGTTGCTTGCGCCCTAAGATCATGATTGCATGTTTGATGGAATTAATTTTCTGAGGCAATCCGCTTGAAACTGAATTTACCATGCGCATCAGGTTGTAGCTCAAACCGGGTTGATGCTTAAACTCCCGCTCTAATTCTTCGATATCACTGTCACCCATGACCAATGTCAGCAGCTTCAGCAATGAAAGCTTGCCTGGATCGGCGCGTTTTACTGCCATTACTTCAGGCTTTGCGAAATAATAGCCTTGGAACATCTGGAAACCCAATTGCATGCAATATTTCTCTTGTTCCCGGCTTTCCACTTTCAGTGCCAGAAGCAATACCGGCCAGCGGTTTAATTCGGTAACCAACTTTGTAAGTGCATTTTGCTCAAGTGCAAGCACATCTACTTTCACTACACTCACCACAGGCAACAATTGCTCAACCTTGCTATTCATTTCAACAATATTATCCAGCGCAAACTGATATCCTTTTTGCTTCAACTCATTACAGCGCTGCATAAATTCTGGTGTTACCGTTGCCGTTTCTTTTATTTCTAACACGACATGCTTACTAGGCAATAAACTGATAATGTCACTCATCACCAACTCAGGATTGGCGTTGATAAAACCACGCTGCTTCCCTAATACATTCTGGATTCCTAACTGGCAATAAGCGTTGATAATGACATTTGCTGATGCGGATAAATCATCTGTAATTCTGACCGACTCTTCAGTTTCTTCTTGTCTAAACAGTAACTCAAATGCAACAAGATTTTGATTACGATCTAGAATTGGCTGCCGCCCAAGAAAAAAACCTTCCATTTATTCCCCCGCGTTAATTTATCTTTTTTGTATAAAAGTTTTAACTCATCGGCTGTGTTACACGTTTCTTAAGTATTTTTTTATTATTCATGCACACTGTTGATGAGAATCCCGGCTTGGTCACAGCAAAACTCTCACTCATGAAAATTTTGTTTGAGTTCGTCAGATCAATGCAGGAATAGCGCGATTTTTTCCTGTGCGCTTCGCTTGATAAAGCGCCTTATCCGCTCGGCTTATGACTGAATTTTGATGTTCGCCAAACGAACGTAGCGCGACACCGGCACTAAACGTTATCGGCAATGTCTGGTTATCTGCTTGAATTGAGTAATTCTTTGTCAAGTTATTTTGTATCCGCTGAATAACAGTCAGCGCATCTTGCATCTCAACATCGGGCAACAAGATGACAAATTCTTCTCCGCCAAAACGCGCCACAATATCGGAAGGCCGAAGTGTTTCTTTGGCTACTGTAACAAAATTGATCAACACACTATCGCCATATTGATGGCCGAGGTTGTCATTGATTTGTTTAAAGTTATCCAGATCAACCAGTACGACCCCCAAGGATTGCGCATTACGGTCTGCCCGAGCGGCTTCGCGCTTAAAAATATCCTCTAAGCCACGGCGATTGAATGCACCGGTCATCTGATCCGTTTGCACAAGCCCTCTTAACTGTTCCAGCTCACTCTTCAGAGATTCAATCTTCTGTTCCGCGCGCTTTACTTGCTCCTGCGCGGTGAAAACTTCATCACTAAATCTCAGTCCCCGGGTTTCTGATAATACAATGTCAAGAATCCCGATGATCTCATCAGCGTTATTTGTTTTACGAATCTGCTCGGCATATCGTTCTACTTGCTTGTAATAGTCCTCAGAATCAATCATAGGTTTCTGCTCACTTTTAATAGCATTTGTTGATTTAACCAATCTCAGCATTCTTTTCTGTTTAGTAGCTTCTTGCATGGCTATCCTCCTCAATTGACATCATTAAGTGCCAGGCTACGCCAGTTCGGGGGATAATTCGTTGGATTGCGAAGGAGAACCCATTCCGGTATAGACTGCCATGTCAGTAACGTTAACAGAGCAGTCCATGAATGGATTGAATGAATAAAAAGGGAAATCGGTGCTATTTACCGACAGAAAGAATAAATACTATAACTAACAGAATGTTAAAAAATTAATCAGCGATGATGATTTGATTCTTACCGCCTTTCTTTGCACGATATAAAGCTTCATCGGCTCGCTTGAAAACACTTTCCTGAGATTCGCCCGCTTGCAACTGCGCAATACCGGCGCTAAAAGTTATGAGTAACCGCTTATTCTCATGCAGAAAGAACTTTTTGGTTAGATTGCGCCGGATTCTGGATAGAATCTGAGTCGCTTCTTCAAGACTTGTGTTTGGCAGCAAAATCACAAACTCTTCACCGCCATAGCGTGACACGACATCTTCGGGACGTGTCGTGTCCTTAACGGATTCAACCAGATAAACCAAGGCATCATCCCCCACTTTGTGACCATGGGTGTCATTCAACAGTTTGAAATTATCAATATCTAGCAACGCAAAACACAATGGCGTCTCATGGCGTATTGACCGGGAGGTCTCTCGCTCAAAAGCAGTATCCAAGCCACGCCGGTTCAGTATCCCGGTCAAATGGTCTTCATGAACCTTTTCGCCCATTTCCTGCAATTCGGTTTCGAGCTGATTGATTTTATCCTGCGCCAGACTCACTTCGGCACGCGCCGCCAGAAAATCATTACGGTAATTGAGCGCGCTTTTTTGCATCTGCTTGGTTTCTTCCATGATCTGCACCAGCAGTTGATTCAGTTCTTTTATATCATCCGTTTTACTGATTATCTCGGAATATTGTTCAAGTTTTTCCTGATACCCTCCGGTCGTATCGCTGAGTTCTTCGATATTGGTAATCAGTGAAGTCACCATCTTTTTCAGGGTCAGCTTGGCCTCACTCAAGTTGCGCCGGATAATTTCCTGCCTCTGTGTGATCTCTTCCAGATAATGCTCGGCTTGTTCGATGACTTGAAGATCCAACGGTCCGGATATCGTTGCGCGTAGTTTATTGATCTGCGCGCCAACCCATTGGTCTTCGGCCAGCAATTCGCCCGTACTCTTCATTAGCATATTGAGCAGATTGAGCAACCCCTGCTGCAATTTCCGGCCGCTCTCGCCGTACTCATCAAATCTGTGGCAGAATTGCTTGAACTCCCCGGTAAACCGCTCCATTTCGGTCATCTCTTCAATCTTTCGGACTTGATTAGCCAGCACTTTGGCTTCATCCGCCAGCCCCGTATCATTTACTTGCACGGCAATAACTTGCTCTAGCACTTGCGCCAGCAGCTCCAGCAGTTGATCAGTAACATGGCTGACCGAAGAGCTTGACTCTACCGCGAATGGCTTGGGTCGCGCACCTTCCAGGTCCGCACCGGTTTGTGCAATCGCATCTTCTACTTCGATCGCAGTACTTGACTCTTGAGACGCAGCAGCCAA
The DNA here is from genome assembly GCF_900106555.1 of Nitrosomonas oligotropha. GTDB lineage: Bacteria > Pseudomonadota > Gammaproteobacteria > Burkholderiales > Nitrosomonadaceae > Nitrosomonas > Nitrosomonas oligotropha_A. The sequence continues at coordinate 73,122 of NZ_FNOE01000010.1, forward strand.
TGTACCCCACGAATCGATCAGCGCCTTTAGCTTATTGTGCAACTGTTTTGAATCTTTCGAAAACTTGACCAGAACCCGATTCACACCCTCTTTTTTCTTCGCGGTTGTCAGCGTGCCGTGCTTGCTTTCCAATTGTTTCAACAGCGCTTCTATTGTCTCTCCCCAGGCTGGTACGGTATCGACAATTGTATTCTCCATGGGAGATTCGAGACTTACTGAACTCGCAATCGCTGAATTGGTACTTTCTTCTGAGTTACCTGAAATCTGGTTATACAATTTGTGGTAATTATCAGGAGTCGGAGGAATTCTAAGCGTTGCAAGCTGCCGCAGAGTTTCACGGGCTATGATGGTTGGGTTGGAGTCTTTTGATTGCTTCATAAAATTGGCCAGAATTTATTACTGTATTAGCAACAGTTCATAGAGTTCAAAAGTATCGGCCGAGCGGCACAAATCTTGATCATGATCCGACGAGAAAACCGGAAAAATGGATTAAAAATTGACTCCCCGCAACAGCAATGAAAAATCAGTCGACCAATCTATTTTTAATCGCATAGCGTATAAGCTCCGAATTATTAGTTAGTTTGAGTTTTTCCAGCAAGCGGGCCCGATATACGCTGACTGTCTTGGGGCTTAGGAACATCTCGGCCGATATCTCCGACAATGTTTTGCCCGCGGCAATAAAACATAAGGTTTGATATTCCCGGTCGGATAACGTGGTGTGAAGGGGTTTGTCGACATCCGTGTTGATGATATTCGCGAGTTCTTGCGCCACCACCGGACTCACATACTTATCACCAGCGGCTACTTGCCGGATTGCGACTACCAGTTGAGCGGGTGCGCTTTGTTTATTGAGATAACCGGATGCACCCGCTTTGAGTGCACGAATTGCAAATTCGTGTTCGTTATGCATGCTGAGCATGAGAACGGCCAGGCTTGGCCTGTCTTTCTTTATTTGCTTCAGAATTTCAATACCATTTCTGTCTGGCAAAGAAATATCCAGTAGCATGACGTCGAAATCTTGCTGCCGTGCAATTTTGATTGCTTGGAATCCCGTCTCTGCCTCACCGGTTACTTTGATGTCATCGGTTTCGCTCAGTATCTGTTTTAGACCTTGACGAACAATTGCATGATCATCAGTAATCATCACACTTATCATGGATACCTCCGGCTTCTAGAGCCGAGAAACCTTCTTTTTTTTCTTCACTGCTTCTAGCGGCACCGGCCGTTCCAATCCACTCTCCAATCCATTCACATGCCCGGATTGATATTCCGGGTTACCTGTAGGTATGAGAATAGTCACTTTCGTTCCTTTTCCCTTATCTCCGGATATATGAAAATTGCCCTTCAATTGCTGACAGCGTTCACGCATGCCTCTTATTCCGAATGAATCCTGTTTTTCCATATCGATATCGGTAATACCGCGGCCATTATCTATCACTTCAAGCAAAACCAGTCCTTCTAGTTCAATGAGCTTTACTTGTATCCGGGAAGCGTTGGCATGCTTGGAAATATTCGTCAGCGTTTCCTGAAAAACACGGAAAATCGCTATCGCCAAATCTGAGTCTAACGATATTTCATCTTCTTCACACGAAACTTTACAGGCAATACCGTTCCGGTCACTGAATTCTTTTGCTTGCCATTGAACAGCCGCTACTATGCCGCAATCCAAAATACCCGGACGCAAATCAAGAGAAATCCGCCGGGTACTATCAATCACCCGATCCACAAGCGATTCGACCGATTTTGCTTTTTGTTGATAAAATTCCTGCTTTCTCGCCGTTGAGTCCATGCAGGGAAACAACTCGCATTTAATGGCAGTTAATGTTCCCCCGATATCGTCATGAATTTCGCGCGCAATACGCGCACGCTCTTGTTCCTTCACTCTTTGCAGATAAGACGATAATTCCGCCAGTTGTTCGCGGGAGCGCGCGATTTCTCTCTCCGCCAGCTTATTACGCGTAATGTTAATCATGATGCCATCCCAGAGTGTTGCATTATCCGACACTCTCCTAGGCGTAGCACGCAGGCTGATCCATTTGATATCACTGTCACCTTTTACCTGAATACAGCCTTCCCAGTTCCAGGTTGATAGCTGCTCCGCAGAGGTAATCATTAACTGATGATAAGTTTTTTTGTCTTCTTGCAAGATCAATTCCGGAAACAGTTCCGGTCTATCCATCAGCATCTGGGGCGACAATCCCAATAATGTCTCACTGGCATCACTCACATACGGAAAGCTTGCCTGATGATTACCCGATAATAAAAATTGAAATACCACGCCAGGAAGATTAGAGGTGATCACTTGAAAAAGCGCTTCGCTCTTCTGTAGCGCAGTCTGTGTGGTGATAAAACGCTGATAATTCTCAACTTCATGCAAGCTGCGCCGGATTGCCGGTACCAATCGGGCCAGATTTGATTTCATTATGAAATCATAAGCACCTAAAGCCATGATATGTTCGGCTGCTTCCTCACCTACGTGACTGGATATGATAATCAGCGGTATATCGAGCTCTTTGCTTTTTATGACTTGCAAAACTTCCTGAGCGCTCAGTCGAGGTAAATCATAATCCGATAGCACCACATTCCAGTCGCGGATCATCAGTGCATCATGCAAAGCTTCAGCCGTACTAACACACAGGCAATCGATTTTAAAACCGCCTTGCGAAAGTATTTGCAACACCCGATCGATATCCTTCTCGGAATCTTCGATCATCAGTATGTTCAGTTTCTCTTCATTAATCATCTCAGCATATTACCGGTTGAAGTCGATATAACATATAACTTCTCTTAACTTGTCAAATTAACTGACTGAATATATTCCCAATTTTACAAGATAATTTTACGAGAAAAAATCATTTTATACCATGAATAGCTCATATTAACCAATCAATTGGACAAAAACCATGAAAGTAAAATCCTAAACTTTTCAAAATGATTTCCGATAACTGCAATCAACGGTGGTTACACACCCTCTTGGATTGCAGGGCAGCCAACGTCGTAAATGGCAATTATGCCAAAACAAATAGTTATCAAAAAGGAGAACCCAAATGCCACAAATCATTAACTCTAATGTAGCCTCATTAAATGCACAACGTAACTTAAATACTTCACAAACCGCGTTAAATACATCATTGACACGTTTATCATCCGGTTTACGTATCAATAGCGCTAAAGACGACGCTGCAGGTCTGGCGATTTCGGAAAGGATGACTTCACAAATTCGCGGTTTAAACCAAGCTGTACGTAACGCGAACGATGGCATCTCTCTATCGCAAACCGCCGAAGGTGCGCTGGGCGAAATCGGCAACAACTTGCAACGTATTCGCGAACTGGCAGTACAATCCGCCAACGCAACCAATAGTGCCAGTGATCGCGCCTCACTACAAGCTGAAGCCTCTCAATTAAGTGCTGAGGTAACCCGTGTCGCCAGTCAGACTCAATTTAACGGTCTGAATTTGCTGGATGGCTCTTTCCTTAACCAAAGCTTCCAGGTCGGCGCTAATGCAAACCAAACCATTAATATTTCTTCAATCTCGGATGCACGCGCTACCGCATTAGGCAGTCATATATTGACCACCAATGGAACTGCTGTAAATACAACAACTGCAGCCGGTGCCGATAACTCAGCGGGTAATGGCGTTACGGTTGAGGCCGCCTTGGTGCTTTCCAATAATAAAGGAGCCACAGGCAATATTGGTTACGCAGTAGGATCTGACGCAAAAGCGATAGCCGCTGCCATTAACTCTTCTGCTTCCAGCATAGGTATTACGGCAACAGCCACCAATAGCGCGACATTAGGCAGTATTGCTTCCGCTGGTACAGTATCCTTCGATTTAAACGGCAACACTGTATCCGCCACGGTTACTGACACTTCCGATCTAAGTGGCTTAGCATCTGCTATCAATGGATTGCAATCGTTAACTGGCGTTACCGCTTCATTTTCATCTCCTACTAACAAATCAGTTATTACACTGACGACAGCTGATGGTAGAGACATAGGAATCCAGGACTTCAATAATACTGGCGCAACAAAAACAGCCAATGTAGTTTCTGGCGCAACCACAACTACATTAACAGGCGGTGCAGCAACCGATTCTACAATTGCTACGGGTACTGTCGAACTCGCTAGTGCTGGCGGTCAGATATCTGTCAGTGGCGGAAATGCTGATGTATTCGGTGCTACTTCCAGTTCTTTTAACTCTGTTGCCACTTTGGATATCTCTACCGGAACCAACGCACAGACAGCAATTAAAACATTGGATGAAGCTTTAAAAGCCATCAATAGCTCACGCGGTGATTTGGGTGCAATTCAGAATCGTTTCAGTTCGACCATCGCAAACCTGCAAACAGCATCGGAAAATCTGTCTGCTTCTCGCAGCCGGATTCAAGATGCTGACTTTGCCGCAGAATCTGCCAACCTAACGCGCGGACAAATTCTGCAACAAGCCGGTGTAGCGATTCTGGCGCAAGCAAATTCACTACCCAATAACGTTTTATCACTATTACGTTAAGTAGATCGTAACAGATGATATTTCGTATTAAATAAAGCTGATAGAACGCGGAATTCAAGAAATATTCCGCGTTTCTCTCAACTTTAAGGAGTTACAACATGACTATCAATCAAATAAATACTGTCGGCGCACTTCCACCGTCTTCGCCACCATTATCGACATCTCGAAAATTATCCACATCTAATGCAGATGTAGTTGTATCACCCGTCTCAACCGCAGACCCTAGAGTTAATAGTAGCCCGAGATCCGAAGATCAAGTTAATGAGGCTGTTCAAAAAATTCAAGGCACTGTGGATAATCTGGCACACAACTTGCGATTTTCAATTGATGAGGATACTGGGAAAACAATTATTAAAGTAATGGATGTGCATACCGAAGAAATTATCCGCCAGATTCCATCAGAAGAAGCTGTTGAAATAGCCCGCACCTTAGACAAAGTCCAAGGATTGTTATTCAACGGAAAAGCATAATTACAATCATATTGGATAGAGCTCAGAAATGCTTTCATCTCCAGGAATCGGATCAGGCTTAGATGTCAATGGCATAGTCAGTAAGTTAATGACGGCGGAAAGCCAGCCACTTACTGCTCTTGATGCCAAAGAAGCTAAACAGCAAACCCGGTTAACTGCTTTTGGTACTTTGAAAGGGGCATTATCTTCATTTCAGAGCAACCTTGTAGCACTGTCCGACCCGGCAAAATTTACCGCCGTCATGGCTAATTTTTCTGATACAACATTGGCCAGTGCAAGCGCATCATCGTCAGCAGTCACTGGAAGTCATTCTGTAGAAATCCAAACACTCGCTCTAGCTCAAAAATTAAAATCGGCTAACTTTGCAAATACCAGCGCCACAGTCGGTAGCGGCACTTTAACGATACAATTTGGCACATACAATAGCGGTACATTTACGCTTAATCCGGATAAAGCTGCACAGTCTATTATCATTTCCCCAAGCAATTCATCGCTATCTGGTATTCGTGACGCAATTAATCAAGCGAATGCGGGAGTAAACGCCAGTATAGTCAATGATGGAACAGGCAATCGCTTAGTTGTTGCATCTCAAGATACTGGTTTAAGTAATGCTCTGAAAATAACTGCGACTGATACCGATGGGAACAATACGGATAACGCTGGACTCTCCCAGCTTGTTTATGATGCATCGACTAGCGGCACGACTAACATGACTCAAACGATGGCTGCTAGCAATGCCACACTGGTTATCGATGGTATCTCAATTAGCAAAGCATCAAACAATATCACGGATGCTATTGAGGGCGTCACATTAAATTTATTAAAAGCAAATCCTGGCACCACATCTACCTTAAATTTATCGCGAGATACAGCAAGCATTCAAAATGTTGTGTCATCATTTGTAAAATCCTTTAACGATTTAAACAAGACGATCGTTGATCTCTCGAAATATGATGCAGCAACAAAGCAAGCATCAATTTTAACTGGGGATTCAACAGTTAGATCAATTCAAACACGCATACGTAGTGCAATTTCTGATCCATTGACTACTGCAGGTGGAGGTTTAAGCTTATTATCAGAAACCGGTATTTCCTTTCAGTCAGATGGAACACTTAAGTTGGATTCAGCTAAGCTATCAAAGGCACTGAATGATCCAACCAAAGATATCTCAACTCTATTTGCCTCTGTTGGAAAAACCAGCGACAGTCTCGTCTCATTTACCAGCGCTAAACCCGAAACCGTCAATGGCAAATATGCACTGAATATCAGCCAAATTGCAACACAAGGTACCGCAATTGGTAGTACTGCGGCAGCATTAACCATTAATACGGGAGTTAATGATTCACTGAATCTCACCATTGATGGCGTTAATGCCAGTATAACCCTTGCAGCCGGTACTTATACGGCAACCTCTCTGGCAGCTGAGATTCGATCAAGAATTAATGGCACATCTGCAATTTCCTCTGCAGGAGTCAAAGTAGCAGTGAGTCAGTCTGCTGGAAATCTAGCTATTACTTCAGATCGTTATGGTTCTGCCTCAACCGTATCCATTACAGGTGGAAATGGCAAATCGGATTTATTTGGCACACCCGTTGAAACTGCAGGAGTAAACGTAGCTGGCACTATAAATGGCGTCACTGCAACAGGTTCTGGCCAAACTCTAACCGGCGCCGCTGATAGCAGCGGACTCGTACTCAAAATAACTGGAGGCAGCACAGGTGCAAGAGGGGATATAGATTTCGCGCATGGTTTTGCAGCGAAATTGAACAAATTGGTGGGAGGAATGCTGAATGGCCAGCTAATTGACAGTCGCATTGATGGTATAAATTCGTCTATCAAAGATATAGGAACACAACGAGAAACTTTAACTCAGCGCCTTGCTGACACAGAAAAACGAATACGCGCTCAATTTACCGCATTGGATACAACCATTGCCAGCATGACTCAAACCAGCAATTTTTTACAACAGCAATTATCCAGATTGCCAAAATCGGAATAACCAGCAACTAGTCTCGTCAATAAATAAAGGAGTACAAAATGTATACAGCCATGAATAGTGCGATATCCGCTTACCAACGCGTTGGTGTTGAAACAGGAATTGAGTCGGCCGATCCGCACAAGCTCATCTTGATGTTATTCGAAGGTGCGCAAGAAGCTTTGGCAAAAGCCAAAATGCACATGCACCACAATGAAATTGCAGAGAAAGGGCAAATGATCTCAAAAGCTATTATGATCATTGATCACGGCCTAAAAGCAAGCTTGGACATGAACGCCGGTGGTGATCTAGCAGTTAAGCTTCAAGCACTCTACGATTACATGGCATATCGACTTCTGGTTGCCAATATCCAAAATAATCTTGAAATTGTCAACGAAGTCAGCAAATTGCTATCTGAATTGCATAGCGCTTGGAAAGAAATTGGGCAAACCGGTGAAACACAAACCGCAATCAAAGCAGTCGCAGTCTAGCTCACAATTCTGAAATAAAAATAAGGGTACAAAGATAAATGGATAGTGTACAAACACTGAAAACATATGATGCTATTTTAGCAACCACTGGAAAAATGCTGGCGGCAGCTCAAAATAGCGAATGGGATCAATTGATACAATTGGAACAAGAATGCAGGCAGTTAACCGAAGTACTCATTAAGAACGATCAGGAGCCCATATTAGACGAAGAATTACTTCAAAAGAAAGTGAAAATTATCCATCAAATATTAGCTGATGATGCGCAAATCAGAGCGATCACAGAGCCATGGATGATGAAATTGCAAGATATGCTCTACACGAATAGCCGTACACGTAATCTTCAACTAGCTTATCAACCCGTTAGCAATCTATAAATACACATTAGAAACAATATGCCGCACTCAGAATTTTTCCAACTCATTATTTAGATTTAAGATGAGTTGTCGTGATTCCGACCATAATTAAAACAGATGTAGCAGCAATTTCTAATCAAATCAAGCCACCCCCCCCCGTTACGCCCGTAACGGCGATACTCGACTCACAAACCTCTCCCGCAGAGTTCATACAAGGTCAAAAGTATCAAGCATTAGTTGAATCGCGCTTGTTGAATGGTGATTCACGGGTATTGGTTGCAGGCAGGTCATTACAAATGCGCCTGCCTGAAAATTTTCAACCGGGTAACAAACTGCAACTCGTTTTCATCTCGAATGAACCAAAGCTTGAGTTTCTGGCCTTGAGCGATACGCCATCAGATAATGAAACAAATAATACATCCATAAGTACCACTGGACGTTTCTTGGGAGCGCTGATGCAAAACATCCTGAAGCAAGCGCCAGCAGATGCGCCGGATACCCAGACCACGCAATCACTCAGCAGTTCCGCTCCTATTCTGACCAGCGCGCCAATAAATAGCACTGATTTACCCAGTTTATTGCAAAAAGCAATTGTGCAAAGTGGTTTATTCTATGAATCACACCAAGCGCAATGGGTTAATGGAGAAAATACACTTGAAAACTTGCAGCAAGAACCTCAAGGAAAATTAATGCTGGTCACAGCTGATTTGTCTACTGCCAAAGTTGCTGCAGCGGCTTCGTTAAGTCCGGAGATGCCGGTGCACACCCAAGCAATCCCGCTAGTGCAACAACAGCTGACCACCTTGGAAACCGGTCATCTGCTTTGGCGCGGAGAAGTCTGGCAAGGTCAGTCGATGGAATGGGATATTCATGAACAGCCCGCAGACGAAAAGGCGCAGGAAAATGAGCTCGATCAAGCAGCGCAGTGGCGTACACAGCTTCGTTTATCGATGCCGCAGCTGGGTGATATTACCGCCAACATTGCGCTGAGTGCAAATGGCATCAGCATCAAACTGAACGCCGCGCAATTAGAAACTGCCGGTTTATTGAAAGGTAATCAATTACCGCTCGCCACCGGCATGCAATCTGCGGGGTTAAATATTCGCGCGGTAGAGGTCGAGTGTGATGGAGAATGAGTCTTACCTTACTGCAGTTGCACTCGCTTATCGCGAAGGGCAAATTGCCCCTAAAGTCGTTGCAAAAGGCCGCGGTCTGATTGCCCAAGAGATTATTAAACGCGCCAAAGAAACTGGAATCTATGTTCATGAATCGAGTGAACTGGTCGCGCTACTCATGCAAGTGAACCTTGACGATCGAATTCCGCCCCAACTTTACCTCGCTGTGGCGGAATTATTAGCATGGCTTTACAAATTGGAGCAAGGCAAAGCAACTTTAACCGCAAATAGCCTGAACAAAAAGATTACACAGAAAATTCTGGAGAATTAATAATGTTGCATACATCCGACCAAGTCACTGAAGAGCCTACCGTATTTACACCCACTCAATTCTCTCGAGAAGAAATGAGCGAGAATTTCCGCATCCATTCGGAAATCGATATTCTCTTTATTCTTCGAGGGATTATGCAAACAAATTCATTAATCACTCTCTATCCCGATTACGCCAGTGATTTTATTTTAACTTCAATCCTCGCGATCGACACGAACAAAAAAGAAATGGTGATTGATTATGGCATCGATGACAAACATTGCCAGAAAGCACTGCATTCCAAAGCACTGGTCTTTGTAACCACGCAAAATAGAGTAAAAATTGAATTTGTTTGCGATCAAATCAGAAAAATTCAGTATGACGGTAAAGATGCTTTCGCAGTCAATATTCCTAAATCACTGTTACGCATACAAAGAAGAAATCATTTCCGCATTACCACTCCCATCGCCAAACCGCTTAAATGCGTCATTCCAATTCCAGGAAAGGACGCATCCACAAAAGCTGAAGTGGCATTACTCGATATCAGCTGCGGCGGAATCGCCGTGATTGATCACCATCCAATCATTGATTTTGATCCAGGCATGATCTATAGCGATTGCGTAATCGTCCTTCCCGAAATCGGAACCATCACGGTCACCATTCAGGTAAAAAATACCTACGAAATCACGTTGCGTAACGGACAAAACTGCATGCGCGCAGGATGTCAATTCATTGAACTGGCAGCCAGCATGGAAGCGATGATTCAACGCTACATTATCAAGCAGGAGCAGATAAGAAAAATCAAATAACTGCTCGGAAAACAACTTGTCACACCGGAATACGCCAGTCAGTTTTGCTATAAATACCGGTCCAGTTGTCTTCCGTACATAATCACGATTACCCCGATCAGGCAGATACTTACTCCAATCCAATCCGTCATTGCCGGGCGGATAGCATCGACCGCCCACAACCACATCAGCGCCACACAGATATAAACACCGCCATAAGCGGCATAGACACGGCCAGCCGCTTGCGGATGCAGTGTCAATAACCAAACAAATATTACCAAGCTGACCGCTGCGGGGAAAAGCAGCCAGAACGGCTTGCCTCCTCTCAAATAGAGGTACGGCAGATAACAGCCGATTATTTCAGCGAGCGCAGTAACGGTGAATAAACCCAGTGTTTTTAGAATTTCCATAATTTGATTTTGCGGCTTTAGTATCGTGTATATTATGCCCTCATACTATCATTTAAGGATTCATCACCATGACTCAAGACGCAATTTCATGCGATCTTCATGATTTTGTGGAGGTTGCTTGCATGTACGGCTACCAGCTGAAACTCATCTTAAAAAACGATCAAATTATCGAAGGAAAAGCCATCGATATTGTCAATTCACCCGAGAAAAATGAATGCCTGGTGATCGATAGCGATACGCGGCAGCAAGTCGAATTAATCCGTCTCGCCAAAATGGAAGTGCTAACACCCAGTGCCAAATTCAGTGAAGTTATTTTCCCGTAAATCTTGCCAAAGAGTGATCGCAATATAGCAATCATGACAGTTTTTCCAGGTCACCTGCTCCGGCGCATTTGAGCTTTCATGTCGTTTATAGCATCCCGGCTTATCCATTGGCATTCCGACCATGGCCGTCACCATTTACCTTGGCAACGAAATCGCGATCCCTATGCGATTTGGCTATCTGAAATTATGTTGCAGCAAACGCAAGTCAATACGGTCATTCCTTATTACACCCGGTTTATGCAGACATTCCCGACCGTAGCAAGTCTGGCACAAGCGCCACTCGATGCGATATTGGCTTTGTGGAGCGGCCTCGGCTATTATTCCCGCGCGCGCAATCTGCACCGGACGGCTCAAAGGATTATGCAAGATCATCAAGGCCAATTTCCCACGACCCGGGAAATTATTCAGCAACTGCCAGGAATCGGGCGATCCACCGCCGCCGCTATTGCCGTCTTTTCTTTTGGCCAGCGCGAAGCGATCCTGGACGGCAACGTTAAGCGAATCTTGACGCGTTATTTCGGCATTAGCGGTTACCCGGGAGAAACCAAGGTTCAGAGCCTGCTGTGGGAAAAGGCGGAAGAATCACTGCCCGTTGACTACAGCGACGGTGCGATTGAAACCTATACTCAGGCGCTCATGGACCTGGGCGCCACCGTTTGCATACGCAAAACTCCGCGCTGTGAAGTCTGCCCGCTGCAGTCACAGTGCGCTGCATTCCAGCAACAACGTGTGGATCAATTGCCGTCCGCTAAACCCCGTAAGGCGCTGCCACAAAAAGAAACCGTATTTTTATTGCTGATGTGGCAGCAGAAATTGCTTTTGCAGAAAAGAGCTTCTTCGGGTATCTGGGGAGCATTGTGGTGCCCTCCGGAAATCGAAACCGGTATCGATGCGATTCATTATTGCCAGCATCAGCTTGGCATCAAGGCTCATTCGCCGCTTGAGTTACCGGTTCTGGATCATCAATTTACACATTTCAAGCTGCGCATTCATCCGCGCTTGCTGCAGGTTGTGCCAGACTCCGGGATTACAACACCGGAATCAATCTGGATCAATCCGGCTGATGCGCTTGAACAAGGTATTCCGGCACCGGTCAGAAAACTGTTAAAACAAAATTTTTTATCTGACAACGCCATTCACAGCGTTTAAATTAAGACTCATGGACAATTTACCGGAATGGAAGAAACAGCAACGCAAGCATTTAATCGCAGCCCGCGAAGCCATCCCTGCAGAAATCCATCAACAATGGAGCCAGGCCATTACCGGCTTCCTCAAGCAAGGTTTGCAGCAACCGCAGAAAATGATCATCGGGATTTATTGGCCATTTCGCGGTGAATACGATCCGCGCTCGATCGCCCAGTATTTTTTGCAACAGGGTGCCATCCTTGCTTTGCCGGAAATAACCAGCAAAAACGAACCGCTTTGTTTCCGAGAATGGTCGCCGGATACACCGATGAAAAGCGGCGCTTACGGTATTCCAGTCCCGCTGGAAACTCCGATTGTCCGATTGGATGCTTTGATTATACCGATGGTCGGTTTTGATCAACACGGCTACCGGTTAGGTTACGGCAGCGGTTACTTTGACCGCACCTTGGCTACTTACGAACGCCAGCCGCTGACCATCGGCGTGGCTTTTGAGCTGCAACGGCTTGATAGTATTTATCCGCAAGCACATGATATTTCGATGCACTATGTGGTAACCGAAGCTGGAATTTTTCGTACTAAGGACCATCAGCTAATGCCTGCTTCGATACTGCAAGATACGCCTCAGTAACAACCAAGGAATAAAACGAGCGACGTCAGTTATTCCGCTCCCCAGCGCGCAATCAGATCATGCTTGACACCCAAGTGATCCAGAATGCGAGCCGCGACGAAATCCACCAGATCCTGCACCGCTTGCGGATGATGATAAAAACCGGGATTGGCTGGAAGAATGACTGCACCGCTTCGCGCCAGTTTGAGCATATTTTCCAGATGAATGACAGAAAACGGCGTTTCTCTTGGGACGATAATGAGCGGCCGGTGTTCCTTTAACATGACGTCGGCTGCGCGCTCAATCAAATTCTGACTCAAACCGGCAGCCACCGCAGCCATGGTACCCATGGTACATGGGCAGATCACCATCGCATCGGCCGGGTTAGAACCGGAAGCAACCGGCGCAAACCATTCCTCGCGTCCGAACACCCGCAACTGTCCATCCGGCACCTGATACCGGCGGTTAAAGAACGCTTCCGTTTCCTTGGCGCTGGAGGGCAGCGCCAGATTCATTTCCTGTTGCGCAACAATCTGCGCTACTTTTGAATACAACAGGTAGACTTGTTTACCTTCCCGCAACAGCATTTCCAGCAAACGAATACCGTACGGCATGCCCGATGCGCCCGTCAACGCCAAGGTAATTGTTTGAGGATTGTTCATAACATCCGTGCTGACTTGGAGATCACTCCCGGAAAGGCTGAGAAAAATAAATGCGCAAGAATTAATCCGCGCCGGAATTAATTCTTATCGGCTAATTCGTTATTCATCTCACGTTCGTGGCGTTCAATGAATTCCTTCGTGCCATCAATGCCACGCAATTGCAATACATAATTCCGTACCGCCGCTTCCACCAGAACGGCCAGATTACGCCCGGCCGCGACGGGAATAACAACCTTGCGGATATCGACACTCATAATGTTCTCGGTCAGATCGCTGATCGGCAGGCGCTCCAACTGACCTGAGCTGGATCCGCCGCCATTTTGCAAATGCACAATCAATTTCATATTTTTGCGGCGCCGCACTGCCGTTTCGCCGAAAATGGTGCGGATGTTCAGCATGCCTAGACCGCGCACTTCCAGATAATCCCGAAGCATCGGCGGACAGAGACCTTCCAATGTTTCCGGTGCGATACGCCTTAATTCCACTACATCATCCGCAACCAAGCCATGACCGCGGCTGATCAATTCCAGCGCTAATTCACTTTTACCGACCCCGCTTTCGCCAGTTATCATCACCCCCATGCCGAGCACATCCAAAAGCACGCCATGCAAGCTGCACGATGGCGCCAGCGCAGTGCTCAGATAGGTACGGATCAGCCAGATCACTTCCAAGCCGGGATAAGGTGAATGCAGCAACGGAATATTGTTTGCACTCGCCATATTAAAGATCGGTGGCGGCACTTCAGCGTTATCCGCGACAATGATGCAAGCCAGATTAATCTGCGTGAGCTGGTTGATCTTTTTCTCCAGCGAAGCGGCTTCCAGCTTGTTCAAATAATGAATTTCATCACTGCTGATGACTTGAATCCAATCTGGATGAATGAAATTCAAATGACCGATCATACCCTGTCCCGATTGCGCGATTTCCTCATCGCTGAGCTCGATAGCGGCACCGGCCTGACCCGTGATCCAGGTCAGCTTGAGTTTGTCTTTTTTATCCTCGAAAAGCTGTGCAATACTAATTCGCGACATTGGGTTCCCAGTCGGTAATGAGCTTATGGATCTCCGCAGCGTCCTTGCATTTCAGGATGCTTTCACGAAACTGCTTATCACTGAACATCTGCGCAAGCTCGCTTAGAATCTGCAAATGCTTGTCAGTGGCTTTTTCCGGAACCAGCAGAATGCAGGCAATATTAACCGGTTGACCGTCAGGCGCATCAAACGGTATCGCCTCCTTCATGGTCACCAGCGCAGCGATCGCTTCGCGCAATCCCTTGATCCGGCCATGCGGGATAGCAACACCCTGCCCTAATCCGGTTGAACCGAGTTTTTCACGCGCAAACAGGCTATCGAAAACCTGGCTACGTGCAATTTGATTCGTATTTTCAAATAACAATCCGGCTTGTTCAAAAACACGTTTTTTGCTGCTGACATCAAGATCGACAATGACATTCGTCAATGGCAGCAATTGCGAAATTTGATTCATGGAGAATGGAATACTTTCTTCTAGATGATAATGCCGCGATTCATGCTGAAACCGCATGAACGCGGCATCCTATTATTGTTCAAGCTCTTGATCTTTCAACGCGCCATGATTGCGCCGTTCAAGATTTTTTTCCTTGTGTTTGAGGATTTGCCGGTCCAGTTTGTCTACCAGACTATCAATCGATGCGTACATGTCTTCGCTGTCGGCTTCGACAAAAATATCTTTACCGCGTATATGAACATTAGCTTCAGCCTTTTGCTTAAGCTTCTCAACCGAGAGAATGACGCTGACATCAATGACATGATCAAAATGGCGTTTAATTTTACTGATTTTTGAAGTGACATAATCACGCATGGCATCAGTAATCTCTACATGGTTACCGGTAAGTTTAAGGTTCATATCCTTCCTCTAATTTGATTAAATGGACTTGCGAAGATTTGCCGCGGGAATCTGTAGCGATTCCCGGTACTTCGCAATGGTTCGACGCGCAACAACAATACCCTGTTGCTCAAGAATACTTGAAATTTTATTATCGCTCAGCGGCTTCCTTGGATTTTCATCCTGTACAAATTGTTTGATCAACGCACGAATCGCCGTGGCTGAACAAGAGCCGCCTGAATCCGTGGCGACATGGCTGCCAAAAAAATATTTGAGCTCAAAAATACCTCGCGGAGTATACATAAATTTTTGTGTCGTTACCCGTGATACTGTGGACTCATGCAGATCCAAAGTTTCCGCAATCTCGCGCAGCACCAGCGGTCGCATCGCAATTGCACCGTGTTCAAAAAATTGCTGCTGCCGCTCCACGATGGCATTGGCTACTTTCAGAATGGTATTGAAGCGTTGTTGTATATTTTTTATTAACCATTTGGCTTCATTCAGCTGACTGACTAATTGACGCGCGGAATGATGCTCCTGTTTGAGTATGTTAGCATAGAGATGGTTTATATTGAGGCGCGGAATCGCATTCGCATTAAGATGCGCAACCCATACACTGCCTCTTTTCGTCACCGTAATATCGGGCACAATGTAGCGTTCGCTATGAGAACCAAATTGAGCACCCGGCTTAGGATTCAAACTAGTAATTAGTTTGTTGACCGCACGAAGGCTTTCATCATCACAGGCCAACAGCTTTTTTATTTGACCGAAATCATGAGAAGCCAGAATTTCCAAATAATCTCGCACCACCTTGATCGCTTGGTCACGGTGACCGGCATTACTTGGCATCGCCTGTAGCTGCAATAACAAACATTCCTGCAAATTGCGCGCCCCCACGCCCGCAGGATCAAAATGCTGCAATCGTTGCAGCGCACTCTGCAAATCATCGGGACCGATGTTCAATTCCACGGGCAGCAGAGTCATCAACTCGTTTAAGTCCTGTAACAGATAGCCATCATCGTCCAGACTGTCGATCAGCAGGCCGATGATTATTTTTTCACGCTCGGAAATCTGACTCAGACAGGTTTGAAAATTCAAGTGTTCCCGCAAGCTTAACGGCTTGTCAGGTATCTGCGGTCCATCCAGATCATCATCTTCAGGAGCACCATAAGAGACAATATTGTCCTGCTGCCATTCTGGATCATGCTCAAAATCTTCTTCGCGCTCCGCTTTAACTTCAGTCGATTCCGCTTCTGCTGAGATAGCGTCAGAATCTGCTGATTCGGAAGCGGTTTCCGGGTTATCGGATGAGACAACCGCTGGCGGGGCACCCCACTCTTCCCCCAATTCCAGCAATGGATTCTCTTGCACCATTCTTTCAATTTCTTGATTCAGCTCAACGGTGGATAACTGCAACAACCGGATAGATTGCTGCAATTGGGGAGTCAATCTGAGTTGCTGCGATACCTTTAATTGGAGTGTCTGCTTCATAATCCTGAAAAAACAATAATCGCCAATCGATTCAGTTGCAGTCCGCCCGGAACGCTATAGCCGGAAGTGTTCCCCCAAATAGACTTCTCTAACTTTTTCATTATTGATGATCTCTTCAGGTTTACCTTGGGCCAGCACATGGCCTTCGCTGATGATATAAGCCCTGTCACAAATTCCTAAAGTCTCGCGCACATTATGATCGGTAATGAGAACACCAATCCCCCTTTCTTTTAGAAAGGAAATCACTTTCTGAATATCGATGACAGCAATCGGATCAACGCCGGCAAACGGTTCATCCAACAGAATAAACCGCGGTTGGGACGCCAATGCACGCGCTATTTCAACACGGCGGCGTTCACCTCCGGACAGACTGATTGCGGCATTATCGCGCAAATGACTGATGTGCAAATCGTGTAATAAGTCATCTAAATACCGCTGTTTCGTGTCTTCGTCAAAAGGCTGCAACTCCAGTATCGCCAGAATATTCTCTTCAACGGTCAAACGCCGGAAAATGGAGGCTTCTTGCGGCAGGTAACTTAATCCGAGTTTTGCGCGCTGGTGAATCGCCATCTGACCTAAATCCTGATCATTCAGATAAATTCCGCCGCCATCCAGCGGCACCAAGCCGACAATCATGTAAAAGCAGGTCGTCTTACCGGCGCCATTGGGTCCCAGTAAGCCAATAACCTCACCGCTGCTCAGTGAAAAAGAAACATCCTGCACAACCGTGCGTGATTTATAGCGTTTTTTTAAACTATTCGCCTTTAACTCACTCATTTTATGAGATTTATTCCACTCTTTAATCGGTGATTCATTCTTCGGGTTTGTTTTTAGGCTGAATGGTGATGCGCACCCGTTTATCGGGACCGCTTTCAACGCCGCGCTCTTTGCTGCCGACAACCTTGAAAAACTCAGTGTTCATGTCATAGGAAATATAGTCGCCCTGCACTTCATCGGAACCGCGCTTCAGCCGCGCTTGCCGGAACAATTCAATTTTATCCGCTTTACTATCGTATTCCGCCCGTTCGCTCCATCCTTCAACGTATTCATTCATACGATCGCGCTTCTGCCGGAAACTCACCAAGTCTCCCGTTGCGGTGGCATGCCGGAATCCTTGCATATCCTCTTTCATCACCACTTTATTAGCCAGTATCCGCATCGTTCCTTGCGTCAGTACGACATTCCCGGTGAATGTGCTAATCCGGCTGCCTTCCTTACGATTCACGTCCTCCACCGTGGCATGATCCGCTTCCAGATGGATCGGTTTTTCACGATCGGCCCGCTCAGCCGCAGCCGGTTGGATAAAAAATAAACTAGCAAAACCAATAACGAACAGTATCTTCATATTTTATTCAATTACTTTGTATTAACAGCCTTTACATTGGATAGGAGCTGTATTATCCCGGTGCGGTTATTGAACTCCAGTCCATTCGCATTAACCGTGGTCTTGAATCTGGAAATGGCTACGGCCTGATCTGACTTAATCAAGCTTTCATCCGGAATAAGATGCAAGAAATTAGTCGCTAAAGTAATCTTGCTTTTATCATCATCCGCCCCTCTGACGGCCGTCACATCTCCGGTTAAATAAATATCCTTACCTTTACTGATTATGACCGCCCGATCCGCAAACAAACGTATCAACGGTTTTTCCGGCTCGATATTGGTGAAATTGACATGCTCCAATTCCGTAACCTTATCATCAAGATAATGAAATAATTTTTGCGCGGTGAATTTACGCTGAACCGCATGTTCGTATTCTATCCGGATGCCGGATAAATTCTCCGCAATATAATCCGGATTGCGATACAAATAATCATCCTTAATTTGTTCCAGCGGCCGGGTCAGACGATCCAGCCAGAAGGTCAAAAAGATCAACAAAACTATGAGAATCAAAGGAGATCTGATATGTAGGCGAGTGCTCATCTGGAAATTTTATTCGTTTCTTTAACCGCGGCAATTTGGAATCGGACGACCACTGCCGATTAAAATTTCCACTTTCATGAATTATAACAGAACACTAATTCTCATTTTGTGAATAGATTTTCACCGCAGTCCTTTAAATTTCAGCTTGAATCTATATCTTAAAGTAGAGTAATGTTCATCATTCAATCAACAAATTGGGAAGAATAAGATCGCAATGCATCAAGAAGCCTTTGAATTTGAACAGTATGATCAACTGCAGGATGAAATATGCGCACAACGTATCATCAGCGCCAAAAAAGCGTTGGGAAAGCGCGCCGTCATTCTGGCTCATCACTATCAACGCGCCGATGTATACCGGCACGCAGACTTGACAGGTGACTCCTTAAAGCTTTCCCATCTTGCCGCGCAGACGGATGCGGATTATTTGGTGTTCTGCGGTGTGCACTTCATGGCGGAAGTTGCGGATATGCTTTCCAGTCCGGCGCAAATCGCTATTCTGCCCGACATGGCGGCCGGCTGTTCCATGGCTGACATGGCCAATCTCGCCAACGTCGAACGCGCTTGGCGTGAGCTTGCGGAAATACTGAATCCTGAGGAAGTGATCACCCCCGTAACCTACATCAATTCCGCCGCCGACCTGAAAGCGTTCTGCGGGGAACACGAAGGCATCGTCTGCACCTCCAGCAATGCCGGTAAAGTTTTGGAATGGTCGTTCAAACGACGCGAAAAAGTGCTGTTTTTTCCTGACCAGCATCTGGGCCGCTGGAGCGGTCATCAATTAGGCATTCCGCTGGATGAAATGGTGGTATGGAATTTTGACGAACCAATGGGAGGATTGACACCCGAACAAATCAAGAAAGCCAAAATTCTGTTGTGGAAAGGCCATTGCTCGGTGCATCAAATGTTTCAGCCGCAGCATATTATCCGTTTCCGCAATCAACACCCCGATGGCATTGTTATCTCGCACCCGGAATGCAGCATTGAAGTCTGCAAAGCATCGGACTATGTCGGTTCAACGGAATACATCATAAAAACCATCGCAGCCGCGAAAAGCGGCACACGCTGGCTGGTTGGCACGGAATTGAATCTGGTCAGCCGGATCGCCGAGGAATTCAAATCACAGGACAAAATTGTCCAATTCATGTCGCCGATGGTGTGTATGTGTTCGACCATGGCGCGGATCGATCCCCAGCATCTGGCTTGGGCACTGGAAAATCTGGTTAATGGCAATGTGGTCAATCAGATCAAAGTACCTGAACATGAGGCCAAACTGGCAAAAGTGGCGCTGGATAGAATGCTGAGCATCTCGTAATCGCTTCGCATCAATCCATGTCTGGAAATCCGCCCACCATGTGTTGCAACATTCCGGAAGATTTCCATCGGCTGATTGATCGTGCGTTCACGCCGATCACACCGGTACAGCCTTTGTTTTCTCCATGAGAAATTTTCACTTTGCTGAGAATAATCAAGTCACTTTATTGCACAATGGCGCGGAGTATTTTCCGGAACTAGAAGCCGCAATCGACAAAGCACACACTGAAATCCACCTCGAAACATATATTTTTGAATACGATGCAATTGGCCAAAAAATCACCGATGCTTTAAAACGCGCGGCTCAGCGTGGTGTGGCGGTATTTCTGCTGCTCGATGGCTTCGGTTCACAGGATTTCCCCCGGGAAGAAATACAGCGGATGCTGCAAGCGGGCATGAAAGTGCTTATATTCCGGCCGGAATATATTTTCTCAAAACCGCGCCGCTACCGGTTGCGCCGCATGCACCGCAAACTAGCGATCATTGATGCACAAACTGCTTTTATCGGCGGAATCAATATCATCGACGACGAGCATAACCCGGAAAATCTGACCCCGCGTTTCGACTATGCCGTCATTATCCGCGGCCCGTTACTGATGCAAATCCATAAAGCTGCGCGGCATTTATGGCTGATCGTCGCTTGGGCGCATTTTAAGAAGCGCTGGGTCCATCCCGCCGCGATCAAACCATCGGGGGAGCCATGCGGAAAGCAAAAAGCCGCATTGCTGATACGCGATAATTGGCGGCATCGTCACGATATCGAGCACGCTTATTTGGACGCTATTAATCAGGCGCATAGCGAAATTATTATTGCCAACGCCTATTTTCTGCCGGGAAGAAAATTCAGCAACGCGCTAAAAAATGCCGCGCGGCGCGGTGTGCATGTCGAACTTTTGCTGCAAGGTAAAATCGAATACCGCTTGCAATATCATGCAACCCAAGCCCTGTACGAAAATCTCTTGGGGGCGGGAATTAAAATTTATGAATATAATCGGAGTTATTTACACGCAAAAGTAGCAGTCATCGATCAGCATTGGGCCACAGTCGGCTCTTCCAATATTGATCCATTTAGTTTGCTGCTCGCGCGCGAGGCCAATGTCGTTATTGAAGATCACGAATTTGCCGCTACCTTAAGAACCAGTTTAAAAACGGCTATTGCACAGCAATCGATCCCTGTGACGCCGGCCAGCAAAAGTATCTTTTCATGGCGCAACTACATCGTGAATTGGCTAAGCTTTCATATCGTGCGGATGATGCAAGGCATACTGGGGTATGACTGGCATGACAATACACCGTGATTCATTTCACCGCTCCATGGCATGAGCGTTTGCCTTAAATTGAGAATCGAAAGTTACAACAATGGAACCAACGCTATCCACACCACAGTCCGGGCTGACCACGGAGCAACAACAGCAGATTAGTGCCGCTGCGCAGATATTATGTGCGGGCGGAACGGTTGCGTTTCCAACTGAGACTGTCTACGGCCTGGGTGCCGATGTCACCAATCCTTCCGCTATTCACAAGATATACCGGATAAAACAACGCCCTGCGGATCATCCACTGATTGTCCATATTGGCGCCATCGCCCAATTGCATCATTGGGCGCAAGCGATTCCGGAATCCGCCTGGAAGCTGGCACAGCACTTCTGGCCCGGGCCTTTGACAGTGATCCTGCAGCGCAACCGGCGCATACCCGATTGCGTAACGGGGGGACAAGATACTGTAGGATTGCGTATGCCGGCGCATCCCATCGCGTTGGCTTTGCTGCAGGCATTAGGTCCGGAAAAGGCATTGGCGGCGCCATCAGCCAATCGGTTCGGGCGCATCAGTCCTACTACAGCCGCGCACGTACAGCAAGAATTAGGTCCGGAAGTCGATATGATTCTGGATGGCGGTGCGTGTGCCGTCGGTCTGGAAAGCACCATCATTAGTTTTCACGATGACTTACCGCAATTACTCAGACCGGGAGGAATTGCGCTATCCGCCCTTGAGACGGTGCTGGAAGGTCCGGTTCTGCTGCCGCATAATGGCCAGCAAACCATCCGTACTTCTGGATCTTTACCCGCACACTATGCGCCGGCAACGCCATTGAGAATTTACCCTGCGGAACAACTATGGCAGCGCGCAGTAGCTCTGGCGGAACAAGATTTGCGCATACTGGTCATAACCTGGTCGCATAACGCTCAATCATGGCCCGCCCTGAGTCAATCCATCGAACAATTCGCCATGCCGTCCGATCCTGTCGCGTATGGCCAGCAACTGTATGCCAGATTACGGCAGTTTGACCGGGCAGCATTTGATTATCTGCTCGTTGAGGCGCCGCCAGATCATCCGGGATGGTTAGCCGTCACGGATCGTTTGCAACGCGCCAGCTATCACTGATTCAACATTTACTACGACTAATACAATGAATACAAATAATAAATTACAAGCTGTACTATTTGATGTTGACGGCACGCTTGCCGACACGGAGCAGGATGGTCATCGCCTGGCTTTCAATGCCGCCTTTAAACAATTCCATCTCGACTGGAATTGGGATATCGATCTTTATG
Organism: Nitrosomonas oligotropha; assembly: GCF_900106555.1. Lineage (GTDB taxonomy): Bacteria > Pseudomonadota > Gammaproteobacteria > Burkholderiales > Nitrosomonadaceae > Nitrosomonas > Nitrosomonas oligotropha_A. The sequence continues at coordinate 95,423 of NZ_FNOE01000010.1, forward strand.
GTGAGTTACTGCAAATTACCGGTGGCAAGGAGCGAATTCGCTATTTCCTGGAAAGATACATGCCCGCCGAGCTCGATAAAAGTAATCTGACCGAATGGATCGCCAGTTTGCACAAAACCAAAACCAAGCATTTTGAGTCGTTAATGGAAACCGGCAACATCCCGTTACGTCCTGGTGTCGCCCGGTTGATTCACGAGTTGCGCCGGGAAAAAGTAAAGCTTGCGATCGCAACCACGACGACGATGGAAAATGTCACCGCGCTGCTTAAATCGACACTAGGTGAAGAATCGATCGGCTGGTTTGATGTGATCGGTGCCGGCGACATTGTGCCGTTGAAAAAACCAGCGCCGGATATTTACCACTGGGTGCTGGATCAGCTCAAACTAATCGCGCCACAATGCATCGCCATTGAAGATTCGGAAAACGGCTTGAAATCGGCACGCGCGGCAAATCTTTCCACTCTCATTACCGTCAGCGGTTATACCCGTTCACAAAATTTCGGCGGCGCGGTGTCTATTCTGTCCGATCTGGGCGAACCATCCCAGCCATTCACGCACATGGGCGGTGTGACCCTTGAGCAAGGATGGGTCGATTATAAAACACTCAATAGCCTGATCAATCCTTAGTCCCGTTTGTGCAAACATGAACACTATTGAACACTAGCAATCATTTCTTAACCAGCACGGAGGGTAGTAATATGAAACTCAAGCAAACCTTAGCGATTACTGTAATCGGCGCTTTGTTTTACTTCAGCTCACAAGCCATTGCAGCGGACGCACACCAACATACAACGGAAGCGATAAAACACGCGGAGGATGCGCAGATTCACGGCAAAGCCGGACATAGCAAAGCATTGCTGGATCACGCGCAAGAAAGTCTCACCCATGCAAAAGCCGCCGAAAAAGAGTCTGCTGAGGCACATCAACACATAACCGAATCGATTAAGCATCTAGAAGAAGCGATTGCGCATGCGAAACAAGATCATGCGGAAGAAGCGACCAAACATACTGCCGAGGCGTTGAAACACCTGCGGCATTCTGTTGCTGAATAAAAAAACAGCGAAAATAAAAAAGTGCATAACCCTTTAGAGTTATGCACTTTTTTTATTCTATCGAACTGGTTTACTACCGGCTATTACGATTGATTAGGTAAATATTGTAACGGATCAACTGGTTTTCCATGTTTACGGATTTCAAAATGCAGCTGGATCGTGTCCGTATCGGTATTACCCATTTCCGCGATCTTCTGCCCTTTCACCACGGCCTCACCTTCTTTGACCAGCAGCTTACTGTTGTGCGCATAAGCGCTCAGAAATGTATTGTCATGTTTGATGATGATCAGGTTTCCATAGCCGCGCAAGCCATGACCGCTATAAACCACTTCGCCCGCCGCAGAAGCAAGAACTGGCTGCCCTGCCTGGCCGGATATTTTTACCCCTTTGGAATTCTTGGAAAAAGATGACAATAATTTTCCTGTTGTCGGCCAGATCCAATCGGCAACCGAACTGGCCGCTTTATCGGATATTGATGATTCAGGCTGAGGAGCGACTTCAATTTTGGTATTTTTTTCTGCTACAGCGGATGCAGGGGGTACTGCGGGCGTAGGGTTATTGGCCGGATATTGTAATCGCGCCACATTCTGCTCTGAGAAAGGAAGTTTTAGCGCTTTAGGACTGTTTTTTACCTTGCCGCTACTGACTGCTGGATTGCCTTCGGGAGGAATAGGAACAACCCGGTCAACTGGATTCTGCGCCGGTTCGAGTGTTACCGTTTCCGGTTGCTGCGGTAAGGCGAATAATGCCGGTTGCGAGCTTTTTGCCGGTATCGACAAATAAATTTTTTGCCCCGGTTTGATCGAATTTGGATCGGTAATATTATTCCATTCCGTCAATTTCTTGAAATCCACGCCATGATTAAGCGCTATTCCGTATAACGTATCCCCTTTCTGCACCGTATAGACTTGATTATCCGCATTGTTCGATTCGACTGGCTTTACAGGTTGTACCGCATCGCTTTTTGCGCGATCGACTACTTGCACAGGAGGCTGTGTCGTACTACACCCAATCAACAGAAGACTGGCGCCGCACAACAAATAAAAATCGCTAATGGGTAACTTTGACCGCTTCGGTAAAGAAAATATCGTAACCATATACTTGCAGATATCAATAGTGTTGATCAGTTTGATCGTTGCATGATTTGCCATTTTATACCTCGCGCCGCTATTTTTTTATGACTCCTGCCAGTAAAGGTACAAAATTCACCTCTTCCAATACCGTCTCGGTAAAACCTTGCACATTCCGCTCAATAATGCACAAATACTGCTTTTGGGTCCCCTTCGGGAAAACCATCCTGCCGCCGACTTCCAGTTGTTCCAATAACGAAAGTGGCACGTGCGTCGTCACTGCCGTCATGATAATACCATCAAAAGGCCCCGCTTCGGCAAGCCCAAGCAAACCATCCGCATGTTTTAAATAGATATTCCGGATCTGCAACTCTTGCAGCCGGATACGAGTACGTGTCAGCAGCGGTCCGATCCGTTCTATCGAAAAAACCTTTTGCGCGATATGTGCCAGCACGGCAGTCTGATAACCACAGCCGGTACCAATTTCCAGCACCTTGCCTAAACTTGAATTGGCGCGTAAGAGTTCGCTCATGCGCGCCACAATCCAAGGACTGGATATCGTTTGTCCGTAATTTATAGGTAAAGCAACATCTTCATAAGCCCGGCTTGCCAAGGCTTCTTCAACAAAAATATGACGAGGAATGTTACCCATCACGGATAAAACCACCTCATCCGCGATTCCTTGTGCACGCAAACGTTCAATCATGCGCATGCGTGTACGCTGCGAGGTCATACCTATTCCAGAATGACGAACATTCACCAATCAGTACCTATAAAATTTCAACTCTCTCGACATAACAAGCGCCTAATTATTAAGCCAGCTTGTTATCAGATCCAACTGATCATAACGGGTGAGATCTATCTGTAACGGCGTTACCGAAACCCGATGATGCTGAACAGCATAAAAATCCGTTCCTTTCCCAGCGTCTTGCGCCGGACCGGCCGCGCCCACCCAATATACGGTTTCACCACGAGGATTTTGCGATTTAATGACGGGTTCCGCTTTGTGCCGCCGCCCCAAGCGGGTCACTTCGATTCCTTGCAGTTGCTGATATTCGATATCCGGCACATTAATATTCAACAAAACGGGACTCTGAATTTCATTTTTTTTGAAACGTTCCACCATATCAACCGCAACACGTGCGGCGGCCAAATAATTCCCTCTGGACGCATCGACCAGGGATACAGCCAATGAAGGAATCCCCAGCAAAAAACCTTCTGTAGCCGCAGCAACAGTACCCGAATAAATCGTATCGTCCCCCATGTTAGCGCCCTTGTTAATTCCGGAAACAATCATGTCCGGCATAATGTCGAGCATGCCGGTGACTGCCAAATGGACACAGTCAGTCGGTGTGCCATTGACATAATAGAAACCGCTATGGGATTTACGCAGACTTAATGGGCGATCCAGTGTCAAAGAATTACTGGAACCGCTTCGATCTCTCTCGGGTGCAACGACTATGATTTCTGCAATTTGTGAGAGTGATTCAGCAAGGCAAGCAAGACCGGGAGCAAAATATCCATCATCGTTACTGAGTAATATGCGCATTTTTATGCGGTTATGAAAATCACTGGATAATCAAACGAACATTCGTGTACAGTAAACTCAGCATCTATCATATTATTATGGAGTTATTAATTTTTTAGACTCCAAGTTGTTTCAAGAAATTTCACCAATTACCATTAATTCTGTGTGCATATCTGTGTACACAGAATTAATGCACAAGTAATATTATACAGTTCTTTTCCAGTAAAAGCCTTTTTGCAGAATGCCGCTCAATGACAAACTTCTAAAAAATATCAAACCATCAAAATTGCGGACTCAAGCGTAACCCCCCCGGGGTCGTAAGATTTTGAAAATCAATAGATTTAAATGGGTAACGCAGTTAATATCTCGCTGCTTTCGATGGGATACTAACTAAACTTGATCTAAACAGGCATATTATCAAATCGGATAACCGCCAGATTAGGTCGAAACTACTTTAGTCAACGCTAATTCACGCTGATCGCACTGAATTTGCTTGTTGATACCAACGGTAGGCATCTTCCAGGCCATCTTTAAGACCAATTCTTGCCGACCATCCCATTTGCTTTAGTCTTGATACATCCATTAATTTTCTCGGCGTGCCATCCGGTTTACTGGGATCAAACACAATTTTCCCTGCAAAACCGGCTACCTGCGCAATCGATTCAGCCAGTTGTGCAATCGATACCTCCTGGCCTGTTCCAACATTAATGTGAGACAGCATCGGTTGAGTATTGGCTTCGTAAGTTTGTTTCGGCAAATCAAGAACAAAAAGTGATGCTTCAGCCATATCATCAACGTGAAGAAATTCGCGGTAAGGTTTACCGCTTCCCCATATCACCACTTCTTTCGCACCGGTCGTCACGGCTTCGTGAAAACGCCGTATCAGTGCTGGTATTACATGACTGTTTTCAGGGTGGAAATTGTCATTTGGTCCATATAGATTGGTTGGCATCACACTCCGGTAGTCTATGCCATGAGATGCACCATACTGCCGGTTGTAGCTTTCGCACAATTTGATACCGGCAATCTTAGCGATTCCATACGGCTCATTGGTCGGTTCCAATGTTCCGGTTAACAAAGAATCTTCCGGCATCGGTTGCGGTGCGAATTTAGGATAAATACAAGAGCTGCCCAAAAACAGCAGGCGCTTCACGCCGGCCATCCATGCCTGGTGTACAACATTGCATTCCATCATCAAATTCAGATAGATAAAATCAGCCGGATAAGTATTGTTAGCATGTATCCCGCCAGCTTTTGCCGCAGCCAGGATCACCACATCCGGCTTTGCTTCTGAGAAAAAATCCCGGACAGCCGATTGTTCGGTTAAATCGAGTTCCGCATGTGTGCGGGTTAATAATTCGATCGGCTCACCCTTTTGTTTTCTCTTTTGCAAAAGCCGGACAATGGCGGATCCCACCATACCGCTATGTCCAGCCACATAAATTTTTGTCATTACTTAATCCAAAAAATATGACTACGCACTACTCGAAGCCTTTATCAAAAAAATTGTCTAATTTTGCTTAAATTCTTCCAGACTAAGGCACCGATACCGCCCACACCATTCTTTTTCAAAGCGTACAAATCTTCCCGACTCTTGAGCAAAATTCGTGATAAAGACCGGTTGCTCTCGCCCCCTACGCGCATCTTCACTAACACTTCAGGGATATAGGCCAATCGGATCTTCCCCAGTGCCAGATATCGCAATATAGCATCGTAATCAGCGGCGATACGAAAATGGGTATCAAAAACACCCCATTCATCAATCACACGACGACGTAAATACAATGTGGGGTGAGGCGGCATCCACCCCCAAGCCAACTTGCTACGTTTATAGATACCTGAGCGCCATTTTCGAATAATCCGAGAGGGTTCGTCTTTAACCACGTAGTCCAAATCACCATATACAGCATCCACAGTAGGATCAGCAAAGGCCTTGGCTACGCGCTCAAGCACTTGTTCATTCGCATAAAAATCATCTGAATGCATTAGTCCAATAATATCCCCCGTGGAACGAGAAAATCCCTTATTCAGCGCATCATAGATACCATCATCCGGTTCGCTAATTAAAACCGAGATCATTTCACGCCACCCATTTAAAATTTGTACTGTTCCATCGGTAGAACCACCGTCTATAACCACATGCTCAATATAACGCCATGTTTGAGTGTGAACACTATGAAGCGCTTGTTCAATGGTATCGGCACGATTAAAAACAGCAGTAACAATAGAAATAACCGGTTTCAAGAAAAACCCCAAGAGTTATAATCAGACTTTAATATTTAATACTTTCACAATAGCTTCTTGTATACCACATCCATTTTTTTTTATATATCGCCGCACTTCTGCTACTTTGGCATCTACCAAATAACGATACCAAAAGCCTTGCAAAAAATGAAATGTTGAACCAACAGTACCATCAAGAAAACCACACCTGACAAAATAGCGATAGAAGAAATAAACCAGTGCTCTAAACCCACCTGGCAAACGAAAGTACACAACTTCCTTTAACCAGCGCTTCATACCAGCTTGGGAGCCACCACGTAAGTTAGCCACCGAATCATGCGGCATAAAACCGTATTCCAAATTGAGAAGATCCACTGCTTCTCTACTAGCGTACTTATTATGCTTATCAACCCACCATGTCAATGAATTAAGATTGTCGTCGATTAATTCACCATTGAATTCGATCGTAGGTCCGATCACTTTGATGTGTTCATCCATCCAGCGGTTCTCACATTCACCACATCCGAAACGAAACAATCTTAAAACGCGCACAGGAAAAATACCACCATAGCGAATTAATTGACCTTGAAAAGTCATACGTCGACTAAAAAAAATACCATTCACATCATTACACTCTAATTTACAAAAATAAGTTTTTATCTCATTTGCGAGCGTTAGAGTCAGATACTCATCGGCATCAATGCGAAGTACCCAATCGGTATCGTCATTAAGCTGAGTCAAAGCCCAATTGAATTGGGATGCATAATTTGTCCATTTATGGAATATAACTTTAGCACCAAGTCTACTTGCTTTAGTGACTGTATCATCATTTGACCCGCAATCAACCACCAGTATTTCAGAGATCACCTCAGGCAGACTTCTAATACACCTTTCTATATGAATAGATTCATCTCTTGTCAGAATTATTGCAACGATTCTCATACTTTTATTTTTACTCGTACTAGGGTCTGTTGACATTTCACAAAGATAATCACAGATATCCACACGCCATAGCTACCATGCTCTCAAAATTTCTCTTCAGCTTGTCGTATCGTATTGCAATTGCCCGATACTGTTTTGGCCGGGCAAAAGCATTCTCCACCCAATGCCGGTATCTATATAAGCTCTAATCCATATCCTCATTACCCTCCAACGAGTTGCGCTTTCTCGGTATTACAACCTGAGCTCCTTGCTTCGTTATCTGCTCGCGTATACACTCACTGCCATAGCCCTTTGTCCGCAACAATCGCCTTCGCGTCAGGCAGCCTGGCAATCAAATTAGGTGCTGCGGAGCAGTCATTGTCTTCTCCGCACGTGATTTCAAACTCAACTGGCAAGCCATAACCATCGGCCCAATTGATCTTTGTGGTATTGCCCGCACGGCTTTTCCCTATGGCTTGCGATTGTTGGCCTGCCGCTCCCGCACTATGCTGGTGTGCCTTGGCATAGCTGCCATCAATAAATTCCCACTTCCAATCTGGGCAATAGCCAACGCCTTGAAAATCCTTAACCATTTGCTGCTAAATGACCACGCGTTGAATCTTTTATAGATGGAATTCCAGCAACCGAACGCCTCAAGCAGATCTCGCCACGGGCAACCTACACGCATTCGATACAGCATGCCTTCTGCTGTCATGCGCAGATTGCGCTTGTTATAAATTGCTTCTTGAAGCAGAATCTTCTCCAGCTTCGACCAGAACTCATCATTGAGCATCAATCGGGGCATCACAAACTCGTTTTGTTGGTGGTATAGGAATCTCAATATTACGAGTTTGTTTCTTTCTATGAAATACTTATCTCTAAATGTCAACAGCCCCTAGAGCGCTTAACCCAAAGAATTTATCCAGAAACGAATCACTTTTTTGTATCTCTAAGGAAGCTCTGAAAAACTACTGCGCTCGGCTATGCTGCGTTGAAATCAGGCTCAAAATACTCATTTACCCCTTGTAAACTGTGCTTTTTCACCTGATTTCACCTTGTCTGACCATCGTTCGCCACCTTTTTCAGAGCCTCCCTAAGAATGACTAAATGCAAGAATTTCTTCGTATTCTTTGAGAATGCGCTGCGTAACAATTGCATGATCAAATCGAGAAATTACATATTCATATGCGCGAGTCGTCATTGATAGCCTTTCATCTTCTCTGATTCTAAAGAAATCTAGGAGTCCTTTTTTTATTCCAGCAACAGTGGGTGGAACGACGATTGCACAATTTAATTCTCCTGCTTCCTGCCAAGCCGTTGCAGTAGTCGTCAGTACTGGGCAACGGTTAGCCATTGCTTCTAGAACAGTAATTCCAAAATTCTCAGACTTAGAAGGTAGAATGTACAAAGCCGCATTCCTATAAGCCCACCATTTTTCTTTTGTGATAATTCCAGTCCATACTAATTTATTATCTATTTGATATTCTCGTGCAAGCATTTTCATTTTATCAGCTGTCCCATGATAATCTGGGCCGCAAATAACTATCTTTGGTAGCTGAATTTCTTCAGGGATTTGTGCAAGAGCTTTTATCAACAAATCCAATCCCTTATTCACATCTAAACGTGCAAGAAATAAAATGAAACCATTATCCTTCAAAGATACCCCCCAATTCGGCATTATGTTTTTTGCCTCTGCAATAGCACCAAAATCGATGCCACATGGTGCAGTATAAATTTTGTTTCGTGGGATACCGGCAGCGGTAAGCTCTACAAAATCCAAACCACTTTCCGCCTGAACTTTTGATGCTCTCAAAACCAATTTACGATCAAACAAGCTCCACCAAATTTTTTTCTGTATCCATTTAAATTTTAATTGTATTCGACTAAGTGAACCGTGTGGCTGTGAAATATAAGGAATATTATTTTTATAACAAAAGCTTGCTGCTGCAACAAGTAACCAGCGCCATAAACCGTGGATATGTACTATATCTACCGAATTCAATTCCCTCTCAAAATATTCAGTGAGTCCGTATAAAAAACCAAGGTTTCGCATGATAGGTATTTGAGAAGGCGGTATACCAATCTTTCTAACTCCTCGAACATTAAGTTCCTGATCACCTTTCCTAAGATCCTTAAAATATACAATCGATACATTGTGACCAATCTTGGCCTGCTGCTCAGCTAATTCTGCAACAGACAAATCTCCACCTCCGCCTTTTATTGATAATGCTTCTACTATATGAACAATTTTCATAATCCTTAATCTTTAAAATTAATGCAAGATTGAACACTTAACCTTTCAATAACTATTTCAGCCAAACGAAATTTAAGCGAAGCAATATAAAGCAATGCAAGAATAACATCCCATATATCTAAGTTATCTTGCAACAACTCTTTCATAGCTGAAATAAACCACTTATCATCCGCATTTATGATGGCTTCATGAAAAGACCCCAACCAAATACCAATGTAATCAGTTAGGTAAGGTGCGTCAAATCGTGCTCGTTCCCAATCAATTAAATATAAATTCCCAGCACAGTCTTCAAATACATTTTCCGAACCCAGATCCCCATGTGCAAAAGATACTCGCCTCGGTTGCTTATTGATTTCGATCAGCCAAGGTTTGACGATCTCGGAAAGCCTGCCTGCTTTTTTATTAAAATGCAAAATAATACTTTTCCACCAATCTTTCTCATTTACCTGTGTTATCTGCACTCCGAGCTATGATCTTTTCTGGTGTATGACAGTAGAGGAGAAAGCGGTGTAACCTGTTGGTAAAGATCTGGGCAGATCAACCAATAAAAAGGAAAACA
>NZ_FNOE01000061.1 GCF_900106555.1 Nitrosomonas oligotropha
GAATACTCGCCATACCATTTATTTGCCCATAGCAGAATTGCCCAGGATTCATAAATGTTAAAAAAGTGCGCGCCTAATTGCGGCTGGTAATTGAATTGGTGGGCAAAATACTGGGTAGCTACCTGCAACCCTCCGATCAGACACACAACGGATAATAGTCGAACGATGAACCTATCCTTCTTAACTTTCCTATTGTTTTGAGATAACAGACTATTCTTATTCATCAAAGACTCCTTCTGGGAGTTGAGGGTATGGATCGTATTCCACCTACCGATTGCGCTCTGGATACTTTGTACTGTTTCATCAACTGCTGACGATATTGTTCCAGCCGCTTGTCATCAAAAGTGATGCGCATTTGGTTTTGCGCTGCAACCTGTGCTATCTGAAGGCGAAACTGTTCTGTCCCATTGATCGCCAGGTGGCTGCCGTACTTCTTCATGGCTACATGCAGAATATCTGCCAATGCATCTTGTGTTGTATCCGGCAGAACGATTAATCGCTTGCCGTCATCGCGGATGGTGGTTGATCCTGTTTTATAAGTGACTGTGCCAATTTTGGTGATCGATTCAACAGAACTGTCTTTAATAAAGCCATCCTTGAAGTAGTCATTAGGTTTATCATTGCTTTGCTTTGCCGATACCTGATTGCCCTTAAATTGACCGATTCTTCTGGATCGCAAAATAGCCAATGCTTCAGCATTACCATTTTTGGCCTCAAATGCTAACCAATCCAGCCACCCCATTCTGGAATGACTGGTTTTTGAGTGCTGGTAGGCTTTCTGATAATCGCCTTGAATAACTGCTATCGTTGTTTTGAATTGCTGATGTGCAATTGCATACAGCGCTTTTTTGGCCAATCTCCCAGCTTTGATGCTTTTAATGATGTTGCGCTTGAGTTTGGCTTCCCGTTTGGCGCGCTCAATGAGTTGATCCCTTGTGCGTCGCAACATTGCCCATTGGTTTGTTCGCTGTCTGGCAGAATCATTCTGTTCTTGTTGGTACCACGCATAAAGCTTTGAAGTATCAATCCGGTTTTGCAGTGGTTTGGGTTGATATTGTTTGTCGTTTTGTTGTGACGATTGTCCAGAATTATCACTAGGTACAAATGCACCCAGTCTTTGAGTTAAATTCCCTTTGGATAAAGAGCGATCAATAGAGCTGGCTTTAACAGCCACGCCATTATTGGCAACCAATACAAACCCGTTGCCACGTTCCTTGATTTCAAGGCCATGTCTAGCTAGAACTTGATGCAAGTCCTGCCAGTTGTCCGACTGCTTGATGTCAGTAAGTGCCTCACGCCTAATCCAGCCCAGCAAGCTCTCTACACCTGTTCTGGTTTCAATTTCTTGCGCTACTCTGGACGCTTTATCACTCACAGTTTCATGATTAACTGTTATTAAGCCATATTCCTGTTCGATTTGTTCACAAAGCTTCGCTACTTTTTTGTAATCATAATAAGGATTGTGGATGGTATGGATTTTGGGGTGAATCTTGTTAATCGCGATATGCATGTGCAGGTTATTGGTATCATCGTGGACTACGCTGATGCGTTGATGGCCACCAAAACCCAAGACATCACAAAACCGTTCTTCAATGACATTCAGATCAGAAAGAGATAAACGTTCCCCTTCAGGGAAACTCAGCACCAAATGACAGGTTTTGTCTGATTTGGCGCGCGTGTTCATTTCCTGCGTGTTCCGAATTTCAAGTAAGCCAGCCGTTAGATCGTCTGTATAGCAGTTTGATACCTTGATCTGGCTGACACGTTCACTCTTGTCCTGAGGGTCGGCCAGATACTGTATCAGCGCAGAGTAGTTGCTTTTGCGCACTGATTTGATGGGTATGATTTTAGCGATCATCGTATTTAAGCTGCTTAAGTCAAAAAGGACTATTCCGAAAGTTATTTTTAATATCTGAATATTATTTTTTAAGCTTCATGATGACATCCAACATCGTGCTTTGCGTATTCCGGATAATGTCTAAAGTCATATGTAATTGTGACTTGCCAATCAATTTTGTGCGTTTGTCATTGGTAAGCCAAAGTTTGATCAAACCACCCAATCTGCCCAGATCCGCGTTGATTCTTAACAAAGCATCCACTTTCCGGTTATCTATAACACTGGGCACTTGATAACCCAGGCCCAGATTGCGCAGGTACTCGGCAACGGTTAATCCGGCATCCGTTGCTTTATTCTTTATTTCAGCTTCCTCTGTTGGCAAAACAGGAACCCTGAGCTTCTTATCTCTTCTTTCTTTTTTGATTATCTTGGGGTTCTTTTTGTCAATCATTTCAGTTTTCCTCGAAGAGCAAGATCAACGTTGAGCACAGAGTGCGAATAAGTTGGAGTGGAGATGGCCATCTCCACATATCTTGCCCGGTTGTGTGAGTTTTAAGAAATATACTAACACTATAATCGATGTTTGCAAATAGTTTATTTTCGTTATATCATAATTACAAACAGTATAAAAATACTTGAAAGAAGCTTTATTCAACTAAATAACAGTCACTTGGAAACAAAAAGAAAGGATAAGCAATTAATTGAGACTGAAAGCAACAAAAAGAAACAGAAAGGAAAGCAAAAGAACTAAAAGCTATTTGTACGCCAAGATAAATATTTTTGTGGAAATTGTGTGATGACTAAATCCTTATCAGATCGAATCGCACTTTATGCGGATAAAAACAAAAGTACCGGTAAGCAATTTTTACCGGCATTCATCGCGTTGAAGCCTGATATTGAACAAGCATTAAAGGATGGTTGGACGATTCGCCAGATCTGGAACATTTTGCACCAGGAAGAAAAAATCAAATGCTCTTATCAATGGTTCAGGACTTTGGTCAATCGACATATTGGTGAGGACAGAAAGCAGCATCCGCGCATTGATCAAGGAAAGTCAGCTGGGAATGGTCATGAAGGATTTCGTTTTAATTCTGCAACTGAAAAAGAGGAGTTGGTCTGATGGCTAAAATACATATGATTCTGCAAGGGAAGGGCGGAGTAGGCAAATCGTTCATATCATCCACGCTAGCACAACATAAGTTTGCCAAAGGCGGCAATCCATTATGCATTGATACAGATCCGGTTAATGCTACTTTTTATGGCTTTAAAAAACTCAATGTTAAGCAGATTAATGTGATGAACAATGATGAGATTGATCCGAGAAAGTTTGATGATCTGATTGAACTCATCGCCAAAGCAGAAAATGACGTCATTATTGATAATGGGGCCAGCACCTTTGTACCGATGTCACATTATCTCATTAGCAACCAGATACCGGCCTTGCTTTTAGATATGGGGCATGAACTGGTTGTGCATACCGTCATCACCGGTAGTCAGGCTTTGTTGGACACATTGAACGGTTTTGTGCATCTGATTAAACAATTCCCCAAGGAAGCGCTGTTCGTTGTCTGGTTAAATCCCTATTGGGGAGAAATCAGCATGAATGGCAAACAGTTTGAAGAAATGAAAGCGTATGTGGATAACAAAGCGCGAGTATCCGCCATCATCCGAATTCCACATTACAAGCCTGAGACTTTCGGCAAAGATTTGAGCGAAATCCTGCAATCAAAATTTACCTTCGATGAAGCGCTTAAAGATAGCGCATTACCGGTAATGGTACGCCAAAGATTAACGATTATCCGCAGGCAACTTTTTACCAGCATTGAAAATGTGGCTGCGGTTTTAACATGAGCAATGACAAATTAGATGCACTTATTGAAAGAATAGCGTCAGAGCACGGCATTGTTCTGTCGCAGGATGATCCGGTATTGATGATGCATACGCTCAACGAAGTGTTGCTGGAA
>NZ_FNOE01000025.1 GCF_900106555.1 Nitrosomonas oligotropha
CCCTCTCCAGCTTGAGTTGCTTGATCTGTGCTTTCAACTGCCGGATCTCTTCCTGCTCCGGGGTCAATTTCCCATTACCCCGGAATGACTGATCAGCATCATCCGCCTGGTATTCCCTGATTCAACTCCTCAGCATATTGGCGTTGATCTCCAGACTTCGGGATACTTCTGACGCCGTGTGACCCTGTTCCAATACCAGGCTGATCGCATCTAATTTGAATTCTTTTGCATATTGCTTTCTCGTTATCATTTCTTCCTCCAATTAAGCTATTTTCTCTTAACTGGAGTGTCCGGTTCCATTAAACCATGTCACTTTCACCACACCAGGAGGAGAGTGTATTAGATGCTCTGCTGGCACAGCCGACAAAGCCCAGCACAAGAATACCATGTCAAGCTAAAAGCCGAATCATGGCGCATTCAGCGATTGGGAGAAAAGCCGGAGTAAACATGGGATGAAGCAGCATGCAAGTTTCTACTCGCAACACAACATAAAGCCCCCCCATGAACGCGACAAAGAGAAACTGAGATGGTTACAGCAATTCTTACGTAATAGGCGATTGCAAGAAATTGATCGAGAATTAATTGATCACATTGCACATGCAAAGGATACAAGCCCATCAACCGCTAATCGCCATTTAGCCCTGATACGCGCAATTCTGCGGAAAGCATGCCATGATTGGGAATAGATGGATAAAATTCCCAAAATCAGGCTTCTCCCAGAACCTAAGCGCCGTATTCGGTGGTTAACTCCCGAGCAAGTAAAAAAATTGCTTAATGAGTTACTGCAGCATCGACAGGATATGATGATAGTTGCTTTATCAACAGGCTTGAGGCAATCAAACGTTATTAATCTGGAATGGAGCTAGGTTGATCTTGAACGTAAGGCTGCATGGAGAGAAGCATTAAAACGAGTAGGGATAGAAGAACTTTAGATGGCACGACCTGCGTCATACTTGGGCAAGCTGGTTAGCTCAACAAGGCACGCCCATGAACGTACTGCAGGAACTCGGCGGATGGGAATCGGAAGAAATGGTAAGTAGATATGCACACCTATCGAAACAGCAACTCATGCAACATGCTGAGTTGGTTTCAGATTTTCTCGTCCTTGATGACACAATTTTGTCACATTAGAAAGAAAAAAGAGGTTAGATAATTATCTAACCTCTTGGTTTATTGGTGGGTCTGGTAGGACTTGAACCTACGACCAAGGGATTATGAGTCCCCTGCTCTAACCAACTGAGCTACAGACCCTTATTTTTTAATTGTTGCCGGTATCCAAGAAGCTGCGTAAACGTTCAGAACGAGCGGGGTGGCGCAACTTGCGCAGCGCTTTGGCTTCGATTTGACGAATGCGTTCACGGGTAACATCAAATTGTTTGCCGACTTCTTCCAAGGTGTGGTCGGTGTTCATTTCAATGCCGAAACGCATGCGCAACACTTTGGCTTCACGTGGTGTTAAAGAATCCAAAATGTCCTTAGTGACACCACGCAAGCTAGCGTACACTGCCGCATCTGCAGGCGCCATCGTGGCTGCATCTTCGATAAAATCACCCAAATGGGAATCTTCATCGTCACCAATCGGGGTTTCCATGGAGATTGGCTCTTTGGAGATCTTAAGAATTTTACGAATTTTCTCTTCGGGCATCTCCATTTTCTGCGCCAATACCGCCGGCTCAGGCTCCTGTCCGGTTTCCTGTAAAATCTGACGTGAAATACGATTCATTTTATTAATCGTTTCAATCATATGCACCGGAATCCGGATGGTTCTCGCCTGATCCGCAATGGAGCGAGTGATTGCCTGGCGTATCCACCATGTAGCATATGTTGAAAATTTATAACCGCGCCGGTATTCAAATTTATCCACCGCTTTCATAAGTCCGATATTGCCTTCTTGAATGAGATCGAGAAACTGCAATCCGCGGTTGGTGTATTTCTTGGCAATCGAAATTACCAACCGTAAATTGGCTTCCGTCATCTCGCGCTTGGCCCGGCGTGCTTTGGCTTCGCCAGTAGACATTTTACGATTAATTTCTTTTAAGTCTTTGATCGGAATACCAACCTTGTTTTTGAGTTCCAGCAAATTCCGCTGCTCTTCCAGAATCGCAGGCTTATAGTGCTCAAGCGCTTGACTATAAGGCTTTCCAATGCCGATTTCTTGCGCTACCCAATCAAGATTGGTTTCATTTCCAGGAAACGTTTTGATGAAGTGATTTCTGGGCATTTTAGCTTTGGATACGCATAAATCCATTATCCTGCGCTCATAGTTGCGCACATCTCCCACGAGTTCGCGCTGAGTATCACAGAGTTTCTCTACCATTTTCGCTGAGAACCGGATACCCATCAGTTCGGATGAGATTTTATCCTGAAGCTCAATATAGCCCTGATGATAAGGACCTTCTTTCTCAAGCAGAGCTTGCATTTCGGTATATATTTCACGGATTACGGTGAAACGCTCCAACGCATCTGCTTTAAGTTTCAACAAATCCGCACTGGCAATTGACGCGCCATCGCCATCCTCATCTTCGTCGTCATCACCAAGGTCGCTGGAAGCTAGCTCCTGTTCGAGAGATTCCTCTGAAAATTCCTCATTCGTGATGTCTTGCGCATTGGCGTCCAATAGTCCATCAACCACTTCATCAATGCGTAATACATCTTTCTCAACTTCCGTAGCCAGATCGACAATTTTCGCGATGATCGGAGGACAAGCCGAAATCGCCTGAATCATATGACGCAAACCGCCTTCAATGCGTTTTGCGATTTCAATTTCACTTTCACGCGTCAGCAAACCTACCGAACCCATTTCGCGCATGTACATCCGCACGGGATCTGTTGTCCGCCCAAACTCGGAGTCTACCGTAGAGAGCGCTGCCTCCGCTTCTTCCGCCACATCTTCATCAGCCACGGTAGTTGCAGCATCAGACATCAACAATGTTTCCGCATCCGGCGCTTCATCATGCACAGAGATGCCCATATCGTTGATCATACTGATGATGCCTTCTATTTGCTCAGCATCCAGCATATCATCGGGCAAATGATCATTGATTTCGGCGTAAGTCAGATAGCCACGCTCTTTGCCTAGTCCGATCAAAATTTTCAAGCGCATGCGCCGCGCTTCGATATCTTGCGGTTGCGGATTACCGCCTTCAATAACGGAAACTGAGTCTATATCATCAAGCGAATCCAGTCCTCCCGACGCCTTATTCTTTTTGGGTGTTCTGCCCCTGGCTTTCTTGCCTGTATTGAACTCAATATCATCGCTGCCAAGCATTGCTTGAGAGAATTCTGCCGCACTGCGCGTTGGTTTAACCGGCGCTTCTTTTATTTCAGCAGAATCGATTGCATCTAAACTGATTGCTTTCTCATTTGTTTTTTTGCCGGTTGCTTTAACATTTTTTTCAGTTTTAGCTGTTAATTTTTTAGACTCTACTTTTTCTACCATTTCATCGCCGGTATCTTTTATTTTCTGAGCTGTTGATTTTTTAATACTTTTATTATCTTTATCTTTTGATTCGACCGCTTTTGTTTTTGGCATATTGGATTCCCAATAATTTGGATGAATTAAAAGCTGAAAGTGCGAGATTATATCAAAATTCGATATTACTGACACCTAATAACTAACTTTGCTGCTTGATCAATTGCTGAAATTCTAACTTCTCTGCATCAGTTAACATACTCATTGTCATAGATTTATTCTTTAATTCGGCAACACGCTTTTTGCGGTATGCTTGCTGCAATATTTTTAATGCGCCTAAGAATTCTGCCTCTAAATCAAATCCGTCATCCCACTTTAGTGCGTCACTTTTAATACTTTCCAGCAATGTTTTGTGCGGACTGTTTTGTAAAAAGGGCATTAATGAATGCGCTGACTTATCTTTAGTTAAATGGAGGTGCTGATCAAGAAAATCAACCAATGCTTTTAGTGCTACAGCTTCTTCCGTGTTTTCGTTCCATTCTGCAAGCCAGCTTTTATCCAGTTTTTCGATACAATCCGGATTGAGTAATAGCATCAGTATGAGCCATCGTAAAGGCGAGATGATTTGTTTTGCTGGTTTATTCTCAGTTGTACGTATTTTGGATGAACGTTTTATCTGCAGCAATTCATCCAATTCCCCTTGATCAATCTCGCTAAGCTCGGCTAAGCGCCTGATCAGTATCAGCGATAGAGCCGGCGCCGTGACTTGTTGCAGTAGCGGCTTTGCATCGCTGATCAATTTTGCGCGGCCTTCGCTGGTTTGAAGATTGACTTCTGAGCATAACTCCTTGAATAGAAATTCCGATAACGGCAGAGTCTGTTTGAGCTGCTGTTCAAAAGATTCTTTGCCAAATTGATTGATATAGCTATCCGGGTCTGCACCCTCGGGCAAAAAAAGAAAACTCAGATATTTGCCATCGGATAGCAGAGCCAGGCTATTCTCGAGTGCGCGCCAAGCTGCTTTTCTACCCGCTTTGTCACCATCGAAACAGAAAATAATGTTATCTGTCTGACGCAAGAGTTTTTGTATATGAAAACTCGTCGTCGCGGTACCCAAGGCAGCGACTGCATGATCAATTCCGTGTTGCGAGAGGGCTATGACATCCATATATCCTTCTACAACAATGACGCAATTCGCTTCACGGATAGCACGGCGCGCCGAGAAAAGGTTATACAGCTCCCGTCCCTTTTCAAATAAAATCGTTTCGGGGGAGTTCAGATATTTAGGCTCTTCTTTTGCAAGCACACGGCCGCCAAAGCCAATGATCTGCCCTTTCTGGTTAAGAATCGGAAACATGATCCGGTCCCTGAAACGATCATATTGTTTGGTTTCACCGCTGGTAATGACTAGCCCCGCCTGTGTCAATAATTTCCGGGTTTTATCAGAATTATAATCAGAAAAAACCGCTTCAAGATTCTGCCAATCCGCAGGTGCATAGCCAATGGCAAATCGTGCCGCCGTTTTACCGGATAGGCCGCGCTTTTTAAGATAGGCGATGGCTTTTTCGGAAGCTTTTAGCTGCTCGCGGTAATAACGGGTGGCGATTTGTAGTGCATTTAGCAGGTCTTGCAGCGATATTTCAGCGTTGTTATGGTCATAATCGCTTGCGAAATCCTGTTGTGAGTCATCTGAAGCAGAATGATGAGAAATATTACTGCTTTGTTGCTCCGGCAATTGCATACCGGCGTAAGCCGCCAGATCTTGCACTGCTTCGATAAAGCTTAAGCCGCTATATTCAATCAAAAAACTGATCGCATTGCCATGCGCGCCGCAGCCAAAGCAATGGTAAAACTGCTTGGATTGACTAACGGTGAATGAAGGAGTCTTTTCGCTATGGAACGGACAACAGGCAACAAAATTAGCGCCCGCTTTCTTTAACGGGACATGACGATCAATCGCATCGACAATATCCACGCGACTGAGTAAATCATGTATAAAAGATTGCGGAATCATCTACCCGGAGCTGTCAATAACAATCAGCTTCAAGTATAAATAAATTGCAATCGTTGTGGTTTGTTTTAAGAATAATCCGGAACAGTCAATCAGTATCAGGTGGATATCTTATCTTTAATGAGCGCCGACACTTTACCCATATCAGCACGGCCAGCCAATTTCGGTTTCAGTATGGCCATAACTTTACCCATATCCTGCATGCTGACTGCATTCGTCTCTGAAATTGCTTCGGTTATCAACGCATCGATTTCGGAATCGCTTAATGCTTGCGGCATATAGGCACTGAGAATTGCAACTTCCTCTTTCTCAATATTGGCCAGATCCAATCTCTGCGCGGCTTCATATTGAGTAATAGAATCCTTGCGCTGCTTGAGCATTTTTTCAATAACCGCAATGACAGCCGCATCATCAAGCACTATGCGTTCATCCACTTCACGCTGTTTGATTGCAGCTTGCAGCAAACGGATAGTATCCCGCTGCTTGGTGTCACCCGTGCGCATCGCTGCTTTCATATCTTCCGTGATTTTCTGTTTTAAGCTCATGATAAATAGATGAAATTAATCGATTATCAGTTCATCATTTTGAAAAAACGCTACCGGAAGAGAAACCGGCATTAATATATAACGACTTAATAAAGCTTAGGTGGTAACAACTGGCTGCGCAAGCGCTTGTAATTCCGCTTCACAGCTGCTGCTAGCTTGCGTTTGCGTTCTGCGGTCGGTTTTTCATAAAATTCACGAGCACGCAATTCGGTCAGTATTCCTGTTTTCTCGATTGAACGCTTAAAGCGGCGCATAGCAACTTCAAATGGTTCGTTTTCCTTAACTTTAATTGTCGTCATAAATTGGCAAAATCCTCGATAACTTTGATTGAATAACAAGATAAAACAAAAGGCCGGGATTATAACACCAAGCGATTTATTCTAAAAGAATTAGTTGTAAAAACTAGATTCACTGCAGCCAAGGGAAACCTTGAATCAACCATACGACACGTCATCGCAGCCCCTGGCGTTAAGATAAAACAATGGATAAGCTAACTCCGGTCTTTGAATCCGCCCACACAGACAGTATAGTAATGTACCCAAACATCATGACTGAGAAATGCAGAAAGCAGATAAAGAGTTAGATGCGCGCGGCTTGAATTGCCCGCTGCCCATTCTACGCACCAAGCAATCACTGGCCGGGATGGTCAGCGGGCAAATATTAAGAATTGTTGCAACCGATCCGGGTTCCGTGATCGATTTCCAGGTTTTTGCCGAACAAACCGGAAATGAATTGTTATCGTTGTCTGAGATAAACAAAGAGTTCATTTTTTTGCTGAAAAAGCGATAAGCAGGGCGATCCGGTTAAACTTCCGAGCAACGGGCCGCACCCGTTAATTTACCAATCGCTTGCTCAATATGCCGCAATATCTTCATGCAGCGTTTTCAACCTCCGGCTACTGTCATGCGGTTGATCAATACCGAGCCGCACTGTTTCGACCCGCGCACTATGACATCGTTACCGATGGCCACGATGTTCCGGAACATATCTTTCAAATTACCGGCAATGGTAATTTCTTCGACCGGATAACTGATGGCGCCGTTTTCGACCCAGAACCCGGAAGCGCCGCGCGAATAATCCCCGGTGACTGCATTGATGCCATGTCCGAGCAGTTCGGTGACTAACAAGCCGGTGCCCATCTGCTTCAGCATCGCGTCAAAACTCATTGCTGTGCCGTTTTGCATGATCAGATTGTGCGTGCCGCCAGCGTTTCCGGTGGTGCGCATGCCGAGTTTGCGCGCGGAATAACTGCCCAGAAAATATCCCTGCACAATACCGTTTTCCACAATGTTACGATCGACGGTCGCGACGCCATCGTCGTCGAACGGACCGCTCGCCAGCCCTTTGTGCAGATGGGGGCGCTCCAGAATCTGGATATCCGGCGCAAAAACCTGCTGCCCGATGCTATCCAGCAGAAAGGAAGATTTGCGGTACAGGTTGCCGCCGCTCACCGCCGACGCGAAATGCCCGATTAAGCCGGAAGCAATCGGCGCTTCAAATAATACCGGTACTTCGCAGGTGCCGATTTTTCTCGCGCCTAAACGCGCTGCGCTGCGCTTGCCCGTCTTTTCGCCGATGCTTTGCACCGTTTCCAAGTCGGCGGCGTCACGCGCCACGCTGTACCAGTAGTCGCGCTGCTTGCTGTCGCCTTGCTCAGCGATCATGGCGCAACTGATGCTGTGGCGCGACAGCGGATAACCGCCCATGAATCCCAAACTGTTGGCATAAATAAATTGCGATTCGCTGACGGAAATGGTCGCGCCCTCGGAATTGGTAATGCGTTTGTCCGCAGCGTATGCGGCTTGTTCGCACTGCTTCGCCAGTTCGATGGCTTCTTCAACGCTGATTTGCCACGGGTAATATAAATCTAAGCTCGGGTAGTTTTTCGCCAGCAATTCCGCTTCCGCCAATCCGGCGCAATCGTCGTCCGCGGTATAGCGGGCAATCGACAATGCGGCGGCAACTGTGTCGCTGATCGCCTGCGGGGAAAAATCGGAGGTGCTGGCGTGGCCGCGCTTCTGTCCGATATAAACTGTCACGGACAGGCCTTTGTCACGATTGTATTCAATCGTTTCCACCGCATCCTGGCGCACCGTGACGGTTTGACCGAAGCCATCGGAAACATTGGTTTCACAGGCACTGGCGCCGCCTTTCTGCGCATGTTGCAAAATATCGCGAGCGATTTGTTGCAGTGTGCTTATGGGGTATGAAAATCGGGTATTGGAAACGGATAAATTATTCATGTCGTGCAATAAAGATGAAAATATAAGCGGATTTCAAACGAGGAAGCTATGATAACAGCTTATTCACACCGCATTACACAGGTTACCGTGCAAAAAGAACCGGAATACGACGACAACGAAGAAAGCGCGCCGAGTAAAACGAAGCGCAAAAAAGACATGCACGCCTTGCAGGAAATCGGCGAGCAACTGGTGGAACTGGATCCGAAAAAACTGACAGAGTTTGATTTGCCGGAAACTTTAATCGACGCCATCAACCAGGCCCGCCCCATGCAAAAACACGGTGCGCGGCGGCGTCAGATGCAATACATTGGACGCCTGATGCGCGACATCGACGCGCTGCCGATCCAGCAGAAGCTCGACTCCTGGCATCAAACATCGGTGCACCAAACCGCCCGCCTGCACCAGCTTGAACGCTGGCGCGAACGGCTGCTGAACGATGACAACGCGCTCACCGAATTTGCACAGAAATATCCGCAAGCCGACTTGCAGCGCCTAAGACTGCTGATCCGTAACGCGCAAAAAGAAAAGGCAGCGGAAAAACCACCCAAGAGTTTCCGGTTGCTGTTTCAGGACTTACAGGGAATTATTGAAGTCTGATTGCTGTGTAATTGGGGGGAGGCTAAATTCTGTTGTCTCCTCGCACTCTCCATGACAATCTTTCACTTCAATATTCTGAAGTCAAATCAGCTTCACAAGTTCAATTTGAACTAATGCGTCGATATTCAAGTCGGCCTTCCTGAATGATTTTCTTGCCGAGCATACAAAGTGATTTAGCACCAAACCACTTTTTTATTGCAGTTGCGTAGCCTTCTACAGTGCGTTTGCGTGAATCCAAGCGGGTTTTACTGCGTTTCTCTAGTTTCTCGCCATCACTTTTTGAGAAAGTACATTTCTGCATGATGTATCTATCAAATGTACCAAATTCTTCTAGCACACGATCAACGCCGAATCTGCTGACCTTTTTATTATATTCCTCAATTAGAAGATCATAAGCGATTTGCTTGTATCCCATGCCTTGCGATAGCAACCCGATAACCTTCATTTTCATAGGAGACAATCCCTTCTTTTTCTGGATCTTACTCTCAAAGTCAAGAGGCCATGCTGCCTCCCCTCTCATGACTTTATCAATTGCCGCTTTTATTTCATCGTCTGTACTTTGCTTAGATAGATAACCATGGGCCCCAACCTTCATAGCACTAATGACATCGATTTCTCGCGTATGAATACTCCAGAAAATAATCTTTATTTTGGGATATTTCTTTAAAATTTCTTTTGTTAACTCGACTCCCCAAAGGCTGCTATCGGTTAATTGATAATCCATAATGATCAGATCAATAGACATTGACTCCAGGTGTTCGAGTGCTTGAAAACTATTCTCAGCTTCTGCAACAAACCGCAAACTTCCATACCTATACAAACCGCTTTTAATACTCTTCCTTATTAACCAATAATCTTCGACAAGCAGAATTTTAGTAATATTCTCTGATGACATGATCATTTCTCCTTACACTGATGGTTTTATGCCGGATCGCAAGTTACCCATTCCTTGTATCATTATGTTTCAGATTTTTACTATCAGAAGAATACTGGAAAGTTCCCCACACCAAAATGCGTAGAAATACGCATATCATTTTTCAACCTGGAATTTGTTTTTAATACTCTGAACATTTTTTATATTGATGCCCAATAATTCAGCAATTTCCACATCTTCTTTTTCCTCATGTACCAGCATTAATACTTTTATTTCGATTTCCGTAGAAGTTCGCCTGATTTCCAGCTTGCCATACTCATTAAGAGCTTGCCTGAATAAGTCATTCCGATTCCGGATACTCAATTTTTCTCTGATATTATCGAAATGCCTTTCCACAGTCCGTGTACGAGATTTTAGTTTTTCCTCATCGATGAAATCTCGCAGATCCCCGTAGCTTGTTATTACATACTCATTCCCGAAATCTTCGGCCATTTTCCGGTACTCTATTTCCAATAAGCTATAAGCAATCTGAGCATTTTGTTTTCCTTCTGCTAAAAGCTCCATAATCTTGATTTCCATAGGCGTTAATCTTTTGTTTATTGCATGAACACCCAGCACCTTAGGTTCATCAGCCTCCCATACCTGCTCACCACGCATTATTTTATCGATAGCATCAATAACATTTTGATCTGATTTATCTTTAGATACATAGCCGTTGGCACCGGCTTCTTTTGCCCGCTCAAGATCGACTTCTCTAATATGAGCACTCCAAAACAATATTTTTGTTTCCGGGAACCGCTTATGAATATCCCTGGTAAGCTCAACCCCCCAAAGACCATGATCATTCAACGCATAATCCATAATAACCAAATCAATCTTATGGACTCTCAAATGTGCCAATGCTTGCTGTCCACTATCCGCTGTAGCAATGCAACGGAGTTTCCGGTTTCTAGCCAGTCCATGAAGAAGGCTATCTCTCAAGCGCCAATCATCTTCAACCAGTAAAAAATTGATAGCGTTTATCGATGCTTCAATAGACATAGCATATAGCTCCATAAGTTATGATTTTGCGGCAATGTGGCTTTAACAGTGGTGCCGCAGTCGGATGATTCAATCGTCAATTCTCCACCGATCCTTCGGATACGAGCTTCCATACTACCAAGGCCTAATCCCATTCTGACGGATTTAACGTGATTCACATCAAATCCAACGCCATTATCTTGAATGGTCAGAACAATATTGCATTCATCGGTTTGCAGTTGGAGATCCACTCGTGTTGCAGCAGCATGCCTAATATTATTCAAGGCTTCATTGACTACTTTCAGTATTGTGGCTTTTTTTTCTTTTGATAAATTCTTTGAATAAGCTTCGGCTTTCTGTGTTTTGGATAAAGTAACCAGAACTTGCTCCCTCATCTCAAAATTTCTCTTTAGCTCGCCTAAGCCATCTATCAATACGAGATTGTTCGGATCTTTACCCGCGATAATGATTCGAATCCAATCCAGTGCATGTTGCGCCGGATCCCGTATCTTTTCGAGAAATTCTCGAGAACTGGAAAGTATCACTTCCCCAGGTTGGTGCAATTGGTTATTTAACTCGCGAATAATATACGCCAAATCTTGTTTTACTTGATCATGTAAATCCGCACCAATTCGCAGGCGTTCTAAAGTTTTACCAATATTTCTTTGCGATAAGCTCAGACCCATCATGCCAATGAATGCAATTCCGGCTATCCAAATCATCGAGATATGAATGTAATTCAGTACCTCTGTATCTGCGCCATCTAAGAAATTATCTACATCTTCAAGATAAATACCTGTTCCTAACACCCATTCCCAGTCTGTTAACTCAATCACAAAAGCGAGTTTTGATCTGCCGCCAATTTCATCTGCCACTGAAGGTTTATGGAAAATATACTCGTCAAATCCATCTCCCTCACCTCTAGCAGCCTTTCTGGCAGCTGTTATCAAATCTCGTATTACATACTTCCCCTCCTTATCCTTATAGTCCCATTTATTCTGATTAACCCAGTCTTTCTTAATCGGGTGAACAATATTTTTCCCATAAACATCATACACAAAGAAATAACCATCTTCTTCACTATACTTCAAATTGGACAAAATTCTTTTAGCTTCTTTCTTGGCTTCCTCAATCGAAATCTCCAAATCCGGTTCTCGCAGGTGCTTAATGGCATTTTCTGCCAGCTTGATATAGCCTTTAAGATCATTCTTTTTGCTCTTGAGATAATCGGCTCTGATTTCAGCTCGTAATTGCTGGGGCAGTTTACTGGCTTGCTGGTAGATTACCCAGCCAATTGCACATACTGTTAGAACAAGAACTAACGGGCCAGTCACCAATAAATTTCTATTGCCTGATTTCATAATAACTCCCTGCTCATTAATGAAGCTTTTAGTTCAATTTACACTTCTTTTTTAGATTCCTGCTGGATATACGCATTATTACGAAACTCAATTTACCGTCACGCTAAAAATTCTCATCATGCGTAAATGTACGTACTGACTTAGCCTTATTAGTATTGCTACCATGAATTCTCAATCATCAAAAAGGGGAATAAAAATGAATACGAAAATATACAAAGGATTAATAATTTCAATCGCTTTAACCACACTTGCAAGTTGTGCAACGATAATGGGGAACAGTGCCCCTGAAACCCTGAATGTCCGCAGCACTCCCGATCAAGCGAGAGTCATCATCACTGATGAATCCGGTACTAAAATTTTCGAGGGAAAAACACCGACATCGTTACCCTTAGAGAAAAAGAAAGGTTATTTTAGCGGCAAGAAATATGATGTTCGAATTTTGAAAGATGGATATGACGAGCAAATTGTCACTGTTGATACCAAAGTAGGCGGTTGGTATGTTGGGAATATTTTGTTCGGCGGCCTGCTTGGTCTGTTGATAATCGACCCAGCTACCGGAGCCATGTGGACACTGGATACCAATGAAGTCAACGTGACATTTAATGCATTAAAACAAGGCGAATTAATTGCACCGAATAGTGCGAATATTGTTCTTTTGCAAGATGTCCCCTCTGAATTGCATGACAAATTAATCGAGATCCCTCAATAGCAAGTCTTGCCTTAAATACTAATTAATAAGGATATTATTATGAGTGAAGATAACACAAATTCAACTTTGCCAAACCTCACTAGCAGCCAGATGACATCTGCACGGCAAATACCCTTTCAGAAATCTGCATCATCGGCCTCAAATGAAGCAGGATGGAATGTTGAAGCGAGCATAGCCGGACGAGACTCGAATGCACTTTTGCATAGCCTTTATAAGTTTAATGCAACCGAAGGGGATACTTTAGACTTGTTTTCGGTATCTTTTTTTGATCCCTTCTTGCTGAGAGTTTATGACAAGAATGGAAATATTCTTGTCACGAATAATGAAAGCAATGATCCGCCTGATTCAGCGTTTATGATTGATGGTATAGGACATGGCTCCGATTATGTTAAAGATTTTATGGCAACCTATACAGGCACTTATTATGTCGAAGCAAGCTGGAATCAAGGTTCTTTTTATACATTTTATGACTTGATTATAGGTGTTGACACTGATACTTCATTAGATCAGAGAGCCGACGAGATTTTTTCCTGGGCAGAGAGTCAATATCCTGATCTTTTCTCCGGTCACTCTCAATCGCAGGAAATAGCTGGTGGCTATCATGCTAGGATTTATGCAGACAGTGGAACTGCTTTGGGGGAGAAAAATGGCGATATTTACTTTTATGATGCGTGGACCGAAACCACTATGATTGTCGGAACAGTAAACGACTTTCCGATCTAATGGAAATTTTAGTCTGATCGGTAGCTCAATGGAGTGCCCCGTCTATCATCAGACTCCACTTTCTGTCCAACCTATGAATTATATGGATAGTATCAAGCTTACTTTAAACAGCGTCAGTAATTCCCGCCTACAAAAGATTAAGCTTCACACAATACTTTATCATAATATTAAATAATACAATCATAATGTTAGAAAATAACAAGCTCTCCATCAAAAACCTCGACCTTATGCTAGATAGAACATCCAGATACTAGTAACCGACCAAAGTCTTGGTTAAGCTTGCTCTGCAAGCTGAAATGGCCGGATAAATAATTCTCTCCGTTATGACACACAAACCACCTACTTATATCGTCAACCTGATTCTTATGGCGACCTGCTCGTGTCCTGTCTTTTCTGCCACGGGTATCGCGCATTCTGACATGGAGTCATTCGATACAGTAATACCCGCACTCATGTCGAGATGGAATATTCCAGGCGCTGCCGTCGCAGTAATGAAAGAAGGGCGTCTTATTTTTGCACGTGGCTATGGCTACGCGGATAAATCCAAAAATGAGCTTGTAATGCCTGACTCGCTTTTCCGTATCGCCAGTATCTCCAAACCGATCACTGCAACCTGCGTTATGAGGCTTGTTGAACAGGGGAGGATTTCTCTCGACACAAAAGTATTTCCATTTCTTGACTTAGGAGTGCCATCAGATACCAGGATAAATCAGATTACAGTACGTAATTTGCTTGAACATACTGGTTGGCTGGGATCGTAATATTAGTGGCGACTCGATCGACAATATGGCTTCGATTGCGCGGTCGATGAGGGTATCTTCTCCGCCCGATCCAACAACCTTCGTTCGTTATATTTTGAATCAATCATTGGACTTCAATCCTGGTTCACGATAGGCATATTCCAATGTGGGTCCCATTGTGTTGGGACGCGTCATCGAGAAAGTATCCGGACAGTCCTATGAAAGCTACGCGAGATCTTTACTGTCCGAGCTTGGAATCACTGAATTAAGAATAGGCCACGATCTACCGGCAGAACGATTCTTAAAGGAGGTGCAATATTATACCGACCCATCTTTGTACCCTGTAACTTCGATTTATGATCGTGCACCAGGCACTGCAACGTGGCCGAACGGAGGAATTTCAATCGAATCGATTGACGCGGCAGGTGGCTGGGTTGGATCGGCTGTAGATCTCGTTGTATTTGCTTCATCATTTGTACCATCGGCTAGTCACTCCTTACTAGCATAAGCAACAATTTCTGAAATGATTGCCAGACCATCCTATGCTGCCACAGAAAGTACTGCTTGGTATTCAAAAGGATGGAGTTATAACTGCGATAACATCTTTCACGATGACACTTTGCCGGGACAAGGATCATTGCTTGTTCGCACCTCAGATGGATATGTTTGGGCAATACTTATCAATACTCGCCCGGCGCCTTTAACCGATGACTATTTCGCAGATATTGACCGTTCACTTTGGTCTGCCATAGAAGGTGTTGCCGATTGGCCTGCCAGTTCAATTCCTTTCCCTGTTTCCAGCACCAAATCGGACTGCATATTTCGATATGCCGAGAAAAACTACTCTCATTATTTTACTTCGACATCAGTTTTCTCGAACTACACATCCGGTTACTACTACCGGTACTATCCTGACACAAAAAACTATCTTGCAACATTATCAACGGATCAGCACATCTGGGTTTTGGGTCCTAGTTTTGCAAATCAACTCACCGATGTTGGTCCAGTCTCAATCTTTTTGTCCGCAGCCGGATGCCAATGAAGGTTCTACGGTAGCGGACTGTGATTGATCAAGACTAGGGAAGGGATTTTTAATATTCCTATAGAGGATGCCATAGAACCATACTCGCTGTAATTTAACGTAAAATTGTAGTGTCTGAAATTTTCATGAAACTCGGGGGTGTCCTAGATCTTGTGTAAACGGTGGTTAATAATAGGGGGCATTCTTTCGTTAAATTGAATAGTAAACCTGTTTAGTGCAGGTTTCCAATCTCTTAGTTGCATAGACCATTTTTTGGCGATATTGCTGAGAGCCAAATAGTACAATTTGATCATGGCTTCATCGTTGAGAAACGATCCACGGTTTTTGCTGACTTTGCGTAGGCTCATGTTGACAGATTCAATCGCATTGGTGGTGTAAATAATGGGCCGTATCTCAGGCGGGTGTAAGAATTCCTAGCGTTGTTTACAGTATTCAGGAGAATACTGTAAATGAACATACACAAACGTACTCGTTTAACATTATTGGATCGTCAGGAAATTTGGCGGCTTTATCAAACCCGGTTGTGGAAGGTAGTTCAGCTGGCAGAACACTTCCACGTCAGCCGCCCAACGATTTATGACGTACTGAAACGAGCCAGGCTACAGGAATTTGTCCCGCGTAATAGTACCAACCAACGGTTCAAGACGTTGCAGTACGGCCTTAAACGTCTGGCCAAGGTCGAGCAAACCATCCAGGAACGTCTCAAGCGTGAAGCGAAGCGCTATAACAAATCTTACCCGGGCGAGCTCGTTCATTTCGATACCAAGCGGCTTCCCTTCTTGAAAGGGCAATCCGCCAATGAACCTCGCGAGTATCTATTTGTGGCTATCGATGATTTCTCCAGGGAGCTGTATGCCGATATTCTTCCCGATAAAACCCAGCATAGTGCAGCTTGCTTTCTCACAAGCACTGTTGCTCAATGTCCTTACCAGATCGACTATGCTTATTCTGACAACGGCAAAGAATTTAAAGGAACTGACGGCCACGCTTTCGTCAAAGTTTGCAGGCAGCACGGTATCGGTCAGAAGTTTACCCGTATCAATCGTCCGCAAACCAACGGTAAAGCTGAGCGGGTTATCCGCACCCTGATGGATATGTGGCACAGCAAGATTCACTTTAAAGACTGCGCCGATCGGCACATTCAGCTTCTCCGTTTGATTAATTTCTACAATACCGTTAAGCCTCATAAGAGTTTGAATAATGCCACTCCTTATGAAATACTCACCGCTTATTTCAATCAACCTATCTGTAAACAACTCTGAGATTTCTTACAGATATGTTATGTATTGACAGAAAAGAGCAATTGTCTGCTGGAATAACTTGAAATGATGTTATAGATTACAGAAGGTGAGCTCAAATTTGACGTCACCTTCATAGACCTTGTTTTTTTGGTTAGTGTGCATCGGAATGAAACGGATATTCAGTGCATATTTGTTCGCACTGATCTCTGGTACGCAGGGCAATTGATCACTTAAATTAAGTCTTAGCATGTGTGCGGTATATTCCGATCCCGTTTGCTGAAAAATGCCTTGATTCGCAACCACTTGCAAGGTTCTCCCGCTTTTTCTCAACAGGTAAAGCACAATTCCAAATGCGTTTCGAATGGGTTGGAACGGTGTTAACCACTCATCGAAGTCTTTGTGACGATGGGCAGGGTCCAAATTCAACCAGTAATGATAGGAGGGTAAGTCAAATACACAGCAACCGCCAGGTATCCCAATGCGTTGCTTGATTGCCATTAACCATTCATTTTCACGCAGATGCTCACCGACTTTGCCTGGGAAATCCAGCATTTCCCGGAAAGTGATTTTTATGTCATTGAGTACATTATCCAATGCGGTTTCTGAAACCTCTGGATTTTTCCGCAGCATTTCGAGTATCTGTTTCTGCCGCTCAAGCTCTTGCAACAAATCTGATTTGATATCAGCCCGGCTGGTAATCTCAAGCACTTCAAATAAAGCGATGAGTGACGCATGGTGCTCGGTAGCAGTATCTTTCGTAGAGAAGAAATCAATCTTATTAAATAGATCCTCAAGTCGAAGAAGGGTACGGATGCGCTCATTGAGCGGGTGTTCGTAACAAATCACAATAGTTATACATCCACAAGAGAAATTAGAGGTATTGAAGCTTTGCTGCAACTAAGATTATTTCACAAAAAAATAAATTTTCCCAAATAATTTCTTTAGTGCAAGTTTACGGTATCTGATTTATTCTTGCAAATAATCAGATACTTGTTATGTAGCTGAGTGACTTGTGTCTTCAGGAAATCAATATCCCGATTATTGGTAATTATATCATCGGTTTTTTGTAGGCGAGTTTGTCGCGAAATCTGCTGTGCCATGATCGCCTTAACCTGCTGCTCCGATAATTGACTGCGTGCCATGGTGCGTGAAATTTGCATTGATTCCTCACAGTCGACCACCAGACTGCGGTGAATGATGTCGTCGTAATCATCCGTTTCAAATAATAATGGAACCACAATTACGATATAGGGTGATCGGGTCTGCTCAGTTTGCTCGATTACTTCTTTCAGTATCAGCGGATGAAGGATTTTTTCCAGTTTATGTCGCGCATGACTGTCGGAGAATACCTGATTGCGCATTTTTTCTCTATCCAGAGAACCATTCGCTGTGAGAAAAGCATCTCCGAATGAATCTCTTATCAAACCGATGGCTTGACCATCTGGCTGGGTTAATTTCCGGGCAATTACATCGGTATCAATGATATCAATACCCAATTCAGCGAAGAATTGACTGACACTTGATTTTCCACAACCGATTCCGCCAGTAAGTCCAACTATAAAAGTCATTGATTAAAATAAGCCAATGTAGGTATGAATGAGCTGTTCTCCCCAGAATAGAGCAATAAGCGCTCCACCGACCAGATAGGGGCCAAATGGAATGGGGATATTCTTATTCAGCTTGGCGGCAAGAATCAATCCCATGCCAACCAGCGCGCCGACCAGAGATGAAGAAAGTATCACCAATGGCAGCATACCCCAGCCTAACCATGCACCAATTGCAGCTAACAATTTAAAATCGCCGTATCCCATACCTTCTTTACCGGTTATCAGTTTAAAGCACCAGTAAATGGACCACAAGGAAACATAACCGGCGATGGCGCCAATTACCGCTGATTGAATATCAGTAAAGCCATGATTGATATTAACCAGTAGTCCGATCCATAGTAATGGCAATGTTATATCGTCCGGTAATAATTGCGTATCCAGATCAATAGCAGCCAAGGCGATGAGCGACCATACGAAGATAAGCGCTGCAAGCGCAATAAAGCCGTAACCGAAGTGCCAAGCAACAAAACCGCTGATAATGGCGGTTGCTGCTTCTACCATCGGATAGCGCGGAGAAATGCTCGCATGGCATTGAGAGCAACGTCCTCGTAGAAAAAGGTAGCTAATAACCGGAATATTTTCCCATGCGGTTATTTTGTGTTCGCAGTGTATACACGTTGAGCGCGGTGCAAAAAGGTTGAGTTTCGGTAATGTTTGGATTGCCTCACCTTGAAGTTCCGCGCATTGTTGCAGCCAATTCCTTTTCATCATTTCAGGCAACCGGTAAATCACAACATTCAGGAAGCTACCGATCATTAGACCGAGTATTGTCGTACAGGATACGAAGAAAACAGGCGAGTCTTGCAATATGGATAAGAATGACATGTTCTTGAGGAAATTATGTTTAATTAACAACCATACCCATTTTGAAGATAGGTAAGTACATCGCAACAACCATACCGCCGATAAGTGTGCCCAATACGACCATAATGATGGGTTCCATCAGGCTGGAAAGTGCGGCTACCGCATCGTCCACCTCTGCTTCATAGAAATCGGCAATTTTACTGAGCATCGAGTCAAGCGATCCGGCCTCCTCACCAATGGCGACCATTTGTATGACCATGTTAGGAAAAACGTTGGTGCCGGCCATCGAAGACGTCAAGCTGTTACCGGTACTGACTTCAAGCTGGATGGTCTTGGTGGCTTCGTAATAAATGAAATTTCCGGCAGCACCTGCCACAGAATCCAATGACTCTACCAATGGGACACCGGCAGCAAACATGGTTGATAGCGTGCGAGACCAGCGTGCGATCGTGGCTTTGCGAATGACCTCACCGAAAATCGGCAATTTGAGTGCAAGACGATCCATGACCCGCTGCATGGGAACCGAGCGTTTCCAGGCATACAAGAAGCCATAGATTGAACCGCCTAGAACACTTAGAATTGCCCACCAATAAGCAACAAAGAAATCTGAGATCGTCATTACCAGAAGCGTTGGGGCAGGGAGTTCAGCGCCGAATCCTTCAAATAAGTCTTTAAAGGCTGGAACTACAAATATCATAATTACCGCGGTAATGATGAATGCGACCACAAGAATTGAAATCGGGTAAAAGAGTGCGGATTTGATTTTTCCCTTGATAGCCTGAATTTTTTCTTTATAAGTAGCCAGGCGATCCAAAATACCATCCAGAATACCAGCCGCTTCACCTGCGCCAACAAGATTGCAGTAGAGTGCATCAAAATAAAGCGGGTATTTCCGGAAGGCATCCGTCAAATTACTACCGGTTTCCACGTCAGCTTTGATGTCCAAAAGTAATTTGCTTAAAGCGCGGTTGCTGTGACCCCTTCCCACGATATCAAAAGCTTGTAATAGCGGCACACCCGATTTCATCATGGTGGCCAGTTGGCGTGTAAATAACGTGACATCTTTGTCTGTTATTTTACCGCCGGATTGGGTTTTCTTGATTTTTGTGACTTTAATTCCTTGGCGGCGCAATGTGGAAGTCACAACAACTGTTCCGGCAGCACGCATCTCACCCTTCAGCTGTTTTCCAGCTTTGTCCTTTCCTTCCCATGAATAATTGATTTCTTTTACTTTCTTTTCTGCGCGCGCTGTGACAGTTGCCATAGTTAACTCCTAAGAACAGGGGCTCTCATGAATATCAATACGTTAGAAATACTGTAGAGGCTAAAATTTTGCTACGGTTGTGGACAACAAAACCCAAATGATTGTTTTGAGATTGTGCGGAATTAACGGCAGAGTTTTGTATATTCTTAGTGTTAATTTGAGAAACTGCACTAGCGTGGGGTCAACAGCAGAACTTTATGAACTATTAGCTCGAGCGGCTTTAACACCTTCATGAACGGTTGGGTATAACAACTGAATGCGCAATTCCTTTTTCATTCTGAGATTCTTAAGCTGCCTGGATTCTTTCATGAAAGACAGCATGCCGGGTGATATTTGCGCGTAAGCTTGGCTTCGGCTGATGCGAGGAGGATGCGGTAAATCAAAATGATCTGCGACCAGATCAAAATATTCTCCCATTTTGACCCGGGAGTCATCACAGGTATGATAAATCCTGCCGGGTTTAGCGTGATGTAAAGCTGCATAAATGATGCGTGCAAGATCATCGGCATGGATGTGATTGGTATAACTATCTTCGCTATCCAGAATTGCTGGATGGCCTTCGCGCAGGCGTTTCAGTGGTAATCTATCCGCCGCATAAATTCCAGGAACACGTAAAATGGAGACAGGGACATGATTTCGTTTGCCCCAGTTACGTATTTGCCTTTCAGCATCAATACGCCGTATTGCACGGTCATTTTCGGGATTAGCGGGGTAATTTTCATCGATCAATGCGCCATGACAATTACCATAAACACCACTGGTACTGATATAGATAAATCGTTGTGGTAGAATCAGCGCACGATTTTTAGTTCGTTT
Organism: Nitrosomonas oligotropha; assembly: GCF_900106555.1. Taxonomy (GTDB): domain Bacteria; phylum Pseudomonadota; class Gammaproteobacteria; order Burkholderiales; family Nitrosomonadaceae; genus Nitrosomonas; species Nitrosomonas oligotropha_A. The sequence continues at coordinate 21,010 of NZ_FNOE01000025.1, forward strand.
GGTTAATGCGGACAGTAAATGCGCGGTTCGATGATCGCGTAATCCTTGGTTGGGTGGAGGGGCCAGATGCAATATCAACTGTGCAATCCCAGCGAGTTTCTCAAGACTCTTCGGAGAATCCAGATTTCCGTAAACTGGAATAATTCCATGTGATTGTAAATGGTTGGAGTTATCCAAGTTGCGGTACAGGCCGAGAATCCGGTAATGTGCTTGTAATAGTGGCGCTGTTCTAAGCGCTACATCACCACAACCAATAATTAATACTGTTTTCTTCATATAAGTTATTTGTTTCTAATTATTATATTTTCTATTTGTTTGCTACTCAATGTCGCATCAAATCATTATTCAGCCCAGCGGGCATGTTTTCCAGGTTGAGCCTGGAGAAACCATTCTTGAAGCGGCTCTGCGTGAAGGATTCTCGTTGCCCTATGGTTGCCGCAATGGTTCCTGTGGCATTTGTAAAGGAAGAATCATCGAGGGAACAGTCGCTTATGGTAATTATAGTGAAGAAACCTTGACTGAAGAAGATAAGCGTGCAGGCAATGCATTGTTTTGTTGTGCTTCCCCATTAAGTGATTTGGTAATCGAGTGTCACGAAATCGGTGCAATCAAAGATATTGAAATTAAAACTTTGCCCTGTCGGGTGCATAGGCTCGATCTTGTTGCTCCGGATGTGATGATTATTTCTCTAAAACTTCCAACCAATCAGCGATTACAGTTTTTGGCCGGTCAGTATATCGATATTTTGCTAAAAGATGGTAAACGACGCAGTTTTTCCTTAGCGAACGCACCGCATGACGACGAATTGCTGCAATTGCATGTGCGAAATTATCCAGGTGGCGCATTTACAGAGCATGTTTTTACGGACATGAAAGTTAAGGACATGCTTCGTTTTACGGGTCCATTGGGCTCATTCTTCTTGCGGGATACGCCCACCGATACCGCCATTATGTTCCTGGCAAGCGGCACGGGATTTGCACCGATAAAAAGTATTCTCGAGCATATTTTTTATCAGGACAGTAATCGGAATGAGAAAAGGAAAATGACGCTGTACTGGGGAGCGCGTACGAAAGCTGATCTATATCTGATGAATTTGGCAGAGAGCTGGCAACAGCAGCACGATAATTTTACTTTTATCCCCGTACTGTCGGATCCGCTGCCAACGGACAATTGGCAGGGGAGAACAGGTCTGGTGCATGAAGCTGTCATGCAGGATTATCATAATTTGGAAAAGCATCAAGTGTATGCTTGCGGTGTCCCTGCCATGGTTAAAGCTGCTTACCATGACTTTACCAGTTATCGCAACTTGCCAAAAGATGCTTTCTTTTCCGATGTGTTCACGCCTTCAACCAGCAATCCCCAGATTGCACGAGAACCCTAGCGTTTTAACTGAGTTGTTTGAGCGTTAATTGCAGCCCTTTGTTGTAATGATCCATTGCTAACTCATGTTTTCCAAGTTTTTCATTTAGTTGCGCTAACGCGAAATGCGCTTTATGTCCGGATTCAACGGATAAGCTTGCTTCCAGATAATTTTGCGCTTTGCCCCAAAGCTCGCAGTACGTACAGAGTTTACCCAGTGTTAGCAGTAAAATCGCATTATTGGGGTGTACTCTGAGCCATACTTCAGCACATTCGATTTGCCTGCTGACGTGATAATCCAAACATTCCGAATACAGCTCTATTAATTCGTTGTCCCATGTCATCGGGACATTCGATTCAATAATTTTATTGGCCATATTGCAGTTACCTAACGAGATATAGGCGCGTACGGCAGCGACAGAAAGCTTGCTGTCCATTTTATCCAGCGGTGATATGCATTGCCAATATTGATTCAATGACTGCAAATCGGTGGCTTTGCTTTTGATATTTTCTATTTGCGCATCGTGTTTTAATTTTCTTACCAGCGTCTTGTTCACTGATTGGCGTTTTGCCAATATGTCCGCCAATTCAAGAACTGCATCCCAATTACCGGCTTGCTGCTGAGCTTCTAACTCCAGCTGCAGAACGGCAACGGATTGTAATCCGCCTTCTGAATACAGTGACTGTAATATTCTAAGGGCTTCTTGATAATCCCCTTTTTGCAACATAAATTCGGTTCTGGCGGCAAGGCACAATGATTTCTCATCCGGAGCTTGAGACAGCGCAGTGTTCAAATATTGATCACGTGCAGCCACTTCATTAAGTATTTGAGCCGAGCGAGCTGCAATAACAGCGCTGATTGCTTTGGCCGTCGATGAATCCGCTAGCTTGAGCGCAATCGCGGTATTTTTTTGTGATTTAACGTAGTCGCCTTCAAAATAAGCTTTTAATCCGGATAAGAGCATCTCATCCGTTTTTTTATGACGATGCCGTTGACTGAAACCAAAAATCCCCAGAATAAACCGGACTAAAATATAAAAAACAAAAAACGCCACTGCTACCGCGAGGATGAATTGATCCAATGGTAATTCCAATTGATAAGGCGGAGCCTCGATTAGAGCGCGCCCTGTGGTGTTTTTAGCAGCTAGCGTGACAGCTACAGCAGCAGCAAATAGTGCCAATAGCCAGAGTATCAGTTTCATATATTCTCCTCATTGCAGTAGAGATGATCATTGTTAATATTGAACCGTCGATTGCAAATTACATGAACATCCGTCCGGTTGTGCTATTTTCCGGTTACCTGAAAGTATATTTGTAAGCCTTTCAGTAAGCCTTCGTCACCTGTGGAAGGCGCTTTTATGATTTTTTCCAGTCCTAGCTCTTTGGCCGTTTGGGCAATTCGCTCATGAACTGTAAAAACCGGAGTAAATTTCAGCAATTGTTGGCCAAGCATGCCTATTATGTCAAATAAATTATGCAGCCCTTCGCTGCTGGTGATGATCACGGCATGGATTTTGCCTTGTGACCAATCAGCGAGTAGAGGTGTGGTATCAAGATCGGGTTTTCTGCGTTGATAACATTCGGCGTATTCGAGATAAGCGCCGCGTTGAATAAGTGTGTCGCCTAATAATTGACGGCCGCCATTGCCGCGAAAGATGACAACTCTTTGCCCGGCCATATGTTGCATCTCGTCGAGCTTAAGTAGCGCTTCGCTATCGGAATGCTCGGTTGGAATGAGTACATCGTTGACGCCGTATTGCTGCAAAGTGTCTGCGCTGCCTTTCCCGACTGCGGCAAATTTCAGATGTGACGGCAGCAATGCATGCTGCTTGGTTATCAACGGCATGCTTTTGTTCACGGCATTGGGGCTGACAAAAATTGCCCAGTCGAATTCATCCAAGCGTTTGATCAGATCAGTTAAAGGACTCAGATCCGTGACATCGGCGATTTCCAGTACGGGAAGTAAAATCGGATTGCCGCCCAGAGCGCGGATACCTTCCGCAAGAACAGCGGATTGATGCTCAGGGCGAGTGACCAGTATATTAAGACCGGTAAGTTGTGTGCTTGCAGGCAATGTTATTTCCAGCCCTCTGCAGGAACCAAGGTTGCCAGAATTTCACCGGCGCCCTTGTTGATGAGCTTTTGCGCTAATTGCTGTCCCATCGTAATGCCGGTTTCTGGTTTGCCATTCAGTGCATCACTGACAATGCGTTTGCCATCAGGCTGAGCCACGAATCCGCGCAGTTGGAGTGTGCCGTTGCTGATTTCAGCAAATGCACCCAGCGGCACTTGGCAACTGCCACCTAATACACGGCTCAAGGCCCGCTCGGCTTCGACGCAATAAGCAGTTTCCTGGTGATGCAACGGTTGCATCAGTGCAACCAAATCGATGCGATCCGCCCGGCATTCGATACCCAAAGCGCCTTGACCTACAGCGGGCAGGCTTTGCTCGGGACTCAGCAATGCGGTAATGCGATCGGATAATCCCAGCCGTTTTAAACCGGCGGCAGCCAGAATGATCGCGGCATATTGTCCTTCATCGAGTTTACGTAGCCGGGTTTGCACATTGCCGCGCAAGGGATGAACTTCGAGATGCGGGAATTGCGCGCGTAGTTGGCTTTCGCGCCGCAAACTCGAGGTGCCGACGACACTGCCTTCAGGCAATGCATCCAGGCCGCTATAATGAATGGAAACAAACGCATCGCGCGGATCTTCCCGCTCCGTTATGGCCGCCAGTTTAAATCCTTCCGGCACATTCATTGGCATATCTTTCATCGAATGCACCGCAATGTCGGCCCGGCCGTCTTCCAAAGCCTGTTCGAGTTCTTTAATGAACAAGCCTTTTCCGCCAATTTTTGCTAAGGATTGATCCAGTATTTGATCACCGCGTGTCGTCATCCCAAGTATGCTGACTTCAGTTTGCGGGTATAATTCGCCGAGACATTTTTGGATGAATTTGGCTTGCCACATGGCGAGTAAACTTTCTCGCGATGCAATGATGATTTTCTGTGGAGATAAAAGTGAGTTGGGCATTAATAGTATAAAATGAAAAAATTACAAAAAGTTTTGTATGATGATTATTTTAGCATGGCCGGTACGGACTTTGCTTATTGCAAGCACGCGCCGGGTTCATTTTTGATCGTGGGTATGTTAATGCGATGAGCGCTGCTGATTCAGAGAATAATAGTGCCAATAATAAATTGGTCAATGATAAAGACTTACCATTGCGCGAGGACATTCGTTTTCTCGGGCGTATGCTGGGTGATACGTTGCGGGAGCAAGACGGTGATAGCGCTTTTGAGCTGGTCGAGAATATACGCCAGACTGCGATTCGTTTTCATCGAGACCAGGATCCCAAGGCGCGCGAGGAGCTGGATGCGATACTTGACCGTTTGAGCGATGAGAATGCATTGCCCGTTGTTCGCGCCTTCAGTTATTTTTCATTGCTTTCCAATATTGCCGAGGATGTGCATCACAACCGGCGGCGGCGTGCGCATTTGCGCGCAGAGTCTCCGCTGCAGGAAGGCAGTTTGACGCTGGCGCTTGAGCGTGTGCTAACCAGCAATAACAATTCCCCGGCTATTCTTTTCGATTTCTTTAAGAAAGCGGTCGTCTCGCCGGTTTTAACAGCGCACCCGACAGAAGTGCAACGGCGGAGTATATTGGACTGTCAGCTTACCATTGAGCGGTTGTTAAGAGAGCGGGCGCGGACGGAGCTGACACCCAACGAATTGCGTCATAATGAAGAAAATTTACGGGCAACCATTGAAATTCTGTGGCAAACCCGCATGCTGCGGCCAAGCCGGTTATCGGTTAACGATGAGATCGAAAACGGTTTGACTTTTTACAGTTATACGTTTTTGACCGAAATTCCTTATATCTATGCAAAAATTGAGGATTTTCTCGAGCGCCGCTTAAATCAAAACGAAATTCCTGCGGTTTCCTCATTTTTGCGCATCGGCAGCTGGATTGGCGGCGATCGCGACGGTAATCCTTTTGTCACACATGATGTCATGTTGCGCGCGGTTGAGCGTCAATCATCAGTTGCACTGGATTATTACATTGATGCGGCACAAAAAATTGGCCGCTCGATGAGTCTGACTGAGCAACTGGTCAAGGTCAGTGATGATGTCAAGGAATTGGTGGCCACCGCACCCGATATTCCCAACCGGTCTGATGAACCCTATCGCCGGATTTTTCTTAGTATCGGCGCACGTTTGGTTGCAACCGCCAGACAATTCGGGCACCAAGTTTTGCAGCTCAGCACAGCGGAAAAGAGAGAACCTTATGCCGACTGCGCAGAGTTTTTGCGCGATCTCGATACCATCATTGCTTCATTAAAGCAGCACAAATCCGCCTGGATTGCTCGCGGAGCATTACGCAATTTGCGCCGCGCCGCGGATGTCTTCGGATTTCATTTAACTCCGCTGGATATGCGGCAACACAGCAAGATTCACGAGCAAGTGGTCAGCGAATTATTTCAGCATCACACTGGCAAAAGCGGTTATGCGCAGCTCGATCAAAAGCAACGCACCGAGTGGCTGCTGAGCGAAATCAGTCAATCCCGGCCGATACTCGCCACTTATGACGGCTTTTCCGAATTGGCGCAATCCGAATTGCGCATTTTGCACTGTGCTGCTGACATTCACCGCCGATTTGGACGGGCCGCGCTGCCGAATTACATTATTTCCATGACGACCAGCATTATCAATGTTCTGGAAGTCGCATATCTGCTGCAGCAAGTTGGTCTGTTGCAAAGCGGTGAAAACCCGCAATTGCACCTGAATATTATTCCATTGTTCGAAACGATCTCGGATTTGCGAGTCTGTGGCGAAATAATGGATCAATTATTCTCCACGCCATACTATCGTAAGCTTTTGGTTTCTCGCGGCAATGTGCAGGAAGTTATGCTTGGTTACTCGGATAGTAACAAAGACGGCGGTTTTATCACGTCGAACTGGGAAATTTATAAAGCCGAAATTGAACTGACCAAAGTTTTTGCCAAACACAATGTGGAGCTGCGCCTGTTTCATGGCCGCGGCGGCACGGTAGGCCGGGGTGGCGGGCCCAGCTATCAAAGTATTTTGGCGCAACCGCCGGGCAGTGTGAATGGTCAAATACGCGTTACCGAACAAGGCGAGGTGATCAGTAGTAAATATGCTGAACCCGAAATCGGACGGCGGAATCTCGAGACGCTGGTGGCTGCGACAATGGAGGCGACACTGCTGGGTCATGATTCGCTTGGCGCGAATGCGGATCGCTATTACCAGGTGATGGAAAAACTAGCGTCCGTTTCTTTTGCGGCTTACCGTGATTTGGTGTACGAAACCGAGGGATTTAAAAAATTCTTTCTGGAGTCCACACCGATCCGGGAAATGTCGGGGCTGCACATTGGCAGCAGGCCGCCGTCGCGCAAGAATTCCGATGCGATTGAAGATTTACGCGCGATTCCCTGGGTGTTCAGCTGGAGTTTGAGCCGGATGATGCTGCCGGGATGGTATGGGTTTGGGCATGCAGTGGAAGCTTTTGTCAATCGTGAAGATCAGGGTGGTCAAGGGTTGGCGTTATTGCAGGAGATGTACCGGGAATGGCCGTTCATGCAAACATTATTGTCGAATATGGATATGGTGCTGGCTAAGACGGACATGGGTATCGCCTCCCGTTATGCGGAATTAGTCGAAGATGTGGCATTACGCGAACAGATTTTCGGGCGTATTAAAGAAGAATGGTCAAGAAGTCAAAAATGGCTATTTGCCTTGACCGGTCATACCGAGTTGCTGCAGGATAATCCGACGTTAGCGCGTAGTATCCGCAATAGAACGCCGTATATTGATCCGCTCAATCACCTACAGGTGGAGTTGTTACGCCGTTACCGCTCAGGTGAAGATAGCGAGGAGGTTAAACGTTCCATCCATCTGACCATCAATGGTGTAACCGCCGGTCTGCGTAATAGCGGTTAATCTGGATATGAATTTTCCTTATTTACTTTTAGTGAACGCACTGCGGGAGGTATTGGGGTGCAAATAAAACGATTCATTTTTATTGTGCTGCTCAGTCTTTACGCGCAATGGGCCTGGGCCACATTGCCGATCCAATACTGGCAAACAGCTTCCGGCGCGCGGGTGTATTTTGTCGAGAATCATGACTTGCCCATATTGGATATCAGCGTTGAATTTGCCGCCGGTAGCGGTATGGATAGTGCCAATCAATCCGGCCGCGCCAGTCTGGTGCAGCATATGCTGAGTCTTGGCGCGGGTGGCTTAACGGAAGACCAGATTGCGACAGCGCTGGCCGATGTCGGTGCGCAACTGAAAAACCATTTCGACCGCGATCGTGCCGGTATTGCGTTGCGCACCTTGAGCAGTGAGCGGGAACGCAAGCAGGCACTCGATATACTGGCGCGGGTTATTCAGCACCCGGAATTTCCGCAAGAAGTTGTGCTGCGGGAAAAAGCCAGAATCATTGCCAGTATTAAAGAGTCCAGCACGAAACCGGATTACATCGGTGATCGTGAATTGATGAAAATGCTGTATGGCGATCATCCTTACGGATTCAATGAAATGGGTGAGATTGAGCCGTTGAACCGGTTGCAGCGCGCGGATTTGCTGACTTTTTACCGTTCCTATTATGTCGCCAAGAATGCCGTGATCGCCATCATGGGCGACATCACCCGGCTTGAGGCGGCAGCGCTTTCGGAATCACTCACCGGCAATTTACCTGCCGATGGCGCGAAGACCGGGATTGCGCCGGTGTCAATTCCGGCAGCGGGGATAAAAAGAATTCCCCATCCCGCAACGCAAAGCCATATCCAGTTGGCCTATCCGGGATTGCGACGGAGTGATCCGGATTATTTTCCTCTGTTGGTTGGCAACCATATTCTGGGCGGCGGCGGATTTGTTTCGCGCTTGATGGAAGAAATTCGCCAGAAACGTGGCTTGGCTTACAGTGTGTATAGTTTCTTTTCTCCTTATCAGGAGCAAGGACCGTTTCAGATCGGTTTGCAAACCAAGAAGGAACAATCGGAAGAAGCGCTGGCTTTGACGCACAAAGTGCTGAAAGATTTTGTCGCCCAAGGTCCGACCGAGGATGAATTAACGGCAGCGAAGCAAAATATTATCGGCGGTTTCCCGCTTCGTATCGACAGTAATAGCAAAATATTGGGTTTTCTGTCCGTGATCGGTTTTTATCGCTTGCCGTTGACCTATTTGACGGATTACTTGGAAGCTGTTGAGGCAGTTACCACCGAACAGATCCGGCAGGCATTTCAACGCCGGATTCAGCCTGACGGTATGGTGACTGTGATCGTAGGTGCGATCGAATAAAGTTTGTGCCGATGGCCGTAACCCGGGGAAAAGTACGTATCATTGGCGGTCAGTGGCGCAGCCGTTTATTGGCTTTTCCCGAGCATCCCGATTTAAGACCCACCGCCGATCGAATCCGTGAAACGCTGTTTAATTGGCTGGGACAGGATTTGAACGGTATGCGTTGTCTCGATTTGTTTGCCGGAAGCGGAGCGTTAGGTTTTGAGGCGGCATCCCGCGGCGCGACATCGGTGGTGATGGTAGATGCCGATGCGGGAGTCTATCGCATGCTGCGGGAGAATAAGGAAAAATTGCAAGCAACACACGTTGAGCTGGTGATGATGAATGCGATGAATTTTTTGAAGTCGGATATGCGCAAATTTGATGTCATTTTTCTCGACCCCCCCTATCGTCTGGGGTTGTTACCAGAGTTGCTGCCTTTATTGCCATGTCATCTTGAAACCGGCGGGTTGGTTTATGCTGAAGCCAAAGGCGATTGGAGCGTGGATGCGCAATGGCAGGTAAAGCGTGGCACAAGAGCCGGCAGCGTGCATTACCGGCTGTTGGAGCTGGCGCAGCATGGATAAAGCGATTTATCCCGGCACCTTTGATCCGATAACCCGCGGACATGAAGATCTGGTCCGGCGCGCCGCGCGCTTGTTTGATCAGGTAGTGGTGGCGGTAGCCGTAAGCAGTAGCAAAAAGCCGTTTTTCACACTGGAGGAGCGGGTGGAAATGGCGCAGGAAGTCTTGTCCGGTTGTGCAAACGTCACGATCATGCCCTTTTCCGGCTTGTTGATGAATTTTCTGCAACAGCAGAATGCGCGCATCATTTTGCGTGGTTTGCGCGCGGCGTCCGACTTTGAATACGAATTCCAGATGGCGGGAATGAATCGAGGTTTGTATCCCGATGTCGAGACTTTGTTCATGACGCCCTCCGAACAATATATGTTCATTTCCGCCACCATGGTGCGTGAGATCGCTTCGCTGGGCGGAAATGCGGATGCGTTTGTTCATCCCCTGGTGGCACAAAAGCTGCATGAAAAGATTGTTAATCAATAGTTTTGCGAGAATTAAATGGCGTTAATCATTACCGATGAATGTATCAATTGCGATGTTTGTGAACCCGAGTGCCCGAATGGCGCCATTTCCCAGGGCGAGGAAATTTACCGCATCAATCCAGCCTTATGCACCGAGTGTGTCGGGCATTATAACGAGCCGCAATGCGTGGAAGTATGTCCGGTTGATTGCATTTCACTCAATCCCGATGTGATTGAAAGTAAGGAACAGCTGCAAGCAAAATATCAGGCGCTTATTTCCGCTAAGAAATAAAGTATTTCGCAATACGCTTCTCATCTCAATGATCCTTCTCGACGAAATCCGATAGTTTTCCCCGTTTAATCGTCAGCGTAACCCTTTCAGTTTTAGTTTAATCTTAGTGAGTATTTAACTTCCTAAGACCCCTTTTTATTTCTTCTTAACAGAGACCTGAATGGATGATCCACGCACGATAGTGACTAACGTTCGCTCAATTTTTTCCTTGCCTGATGTTGTGGTTCGCGTCAATGACTTGATCGATTCCGGAGAAGCCACCAATACTGAGCTGGAACGTGTTATTTCAAGCGATCCCGCATTAACGGCAAAGATATTGAAATTTGCCAACAGCAGCTATTTTGGTTTTTCCGGAAAAGTGGAAACCGTTTTAAAAGCGATTGCCATTATCGGTCATAAAGAACTGCGCAATCTGGTTCTTGCCACATCCGTGACCTCCACATTCAAGGATATTCCGCCCGATTTGGTGGACATGGATACCTTCTGGAATCACAGCATCACTTGCGGAGTTACTGCGCGCTTATTGGCTTCCAGTGTCGACAGCCGGGAGCGTTTTTTTATCGCCGGATTGTTGCATGGCGTGGGGCGATTAATTCTTTTCAGTCAATATCCGAAGGAATCGGCCAAAGTATTGAGCTGCATGAATCAGGGCGAAGATGCGGTAATCCAGGCGGAACGTAAAATCTTCGGTTTTACCCATGCGCAACTAGGCGCTGAACTGCTGAAACAATGGAAATTACCGGTCAATATCTGCAAGATGGTTGAGTATCAATTCAATCCAATGCAAGAAAAGGAGTTCCAGTATGACGCCAGCACATTGTGTGCGGCAGTCAATATTGCCAGTTATATTCAACCTTGCACCAATCAACCGATAGAGCACGAAGAAACTATCTCCGATCGCGCACTTCAGGCCTGGAGTTTTCTAGGCTTATCGGCTGAAATCGTCGAGTCGGTAATGACGGTGGCGAAATTGCAAGTCATCGAAGTATTTAACGCCATCCGCTAACGATCATGGAATTGTAAATTGTCGTCTTAATTCAATTATTTCATCGTGTTATTCCTGGAAAACAAAAGCTCAAGTTGATCCTATCCGGGACGATAAACAAAAATCAGCAGGACAGCGCAAAGTTACAGGAGCAGATGGGATGGAAGTTTATCTAGGCAGATTGCCGATCCTTGATAACAAACAAAATTTAGTGGCATATGAGCTTTTATTTCGCTCCGATCAACACAATGTCGTTACGATAACCGATAACTCCGCAGCTTCTGCAAATGTCATTATCGATACCTATGGGCAGTTAGGTATAGAGAATGTCATTGGTAAGCGGCGCGGTTTTATTAAGGTGGATGACAAGTTGTTGCTTAACGATACCATTTGCATGCTGCCGAAAAAGCATGTCGTGCTGGAAATTTTACGAAGCGTCGACATTAATGATGAAATCATTCAACGCTGTTCCTTTCTGAAGCAAAAGGGCTATCAGCTGGCACTTTCCAATGTAACCCACCTGGATGCGCGATTTGATCGCATCATGCCGCTCATTAATGTGGTGAAAATCAATATTACGGCACTCAGCCAGCAGGATCTGCTGAGCCTGGTGAAGAGATTAAGGCGCTGGCCGGTGCTGCTGTTAGCCGAGAAAGTTGAGAGTCAGGAGATTGCCAGAAACTGCATTGCGCTGAATTTTCAAATGCTGCAAGGATTCTATTTTGCAAAACCGGAGATTATTTCGGGAAAACGGATCGATCCATCCAAACTATCCTTGCTGAAGCTTTTGTTACTGGTGGTCAGAGAAAGTGAAGTGGGTGAAATTGAAAATGAACTCAAATATCAGCCCGGTTTGAGCTATAACCTCCTGCGCATGGTGAATTCGGCTGCCAATGGTTTGCCGAGCACGATTAACTCGATCAAACGGGCCATTATGATTCTGGGCCGTAAGCAACTGCAACGCTGGGTGCAGATTCTGCTCTACGCCGCCAAGCAAAGGGATGGCGGCACTTCCGATGCCTTGATGCAAACAGCAACCGTGCGGGGCAAACTATTGGAGTCGATTGCCATCGCGGATCGCCCGCATGATAAGAACCACCAGGATCGCGCGTTTATGGTCGGTGTTTTGTCATTGCTGGATACATTGCTGGGAATCGAAATGCCCGAGCTCGTGAGTACCCTCAGTATACAAAAAGACATGAGCGAGGCCTTGCTGACACGCCGTGGATCGCTTGGATATCAACTCGCATTGATCGAGGCATATGAAAAAGGTGAGTCGGAAATAGTTCTGTCGATGTTGCCGGAGCTAGGATTTCTCAGCATGGAAGAATTTATCCGGCTGGAACTGGAGGCCACAGCCTGGGCTCACCGGATCAGTGATGCCGTCAATCAGACGGCATAGAAACGGATGTAGTGCTCATAACTGTTGATCTGAAGAAGCTTGAATTTCTAAACCAGCCGCATTCAATTTTTTATTGACCCTATCCGTTAATAAGCGGGTTGATTCAGATTCTGATCCTTACAGTCATCAATTCTTATCCAAATGTTTCACGTTACATTTTGCATTGTCACAAGAGGGTGTCACTATGAATATCGTAGAGCTGCTTGCATTTGTCGTTAAAAATAGCGCTTCGGACTTACACTTATCGGCCGGAATGCCACCTCTGATCCGGGTGCATGGCGAGATCCGCCGCATCAATCTGCCGGAGATGGGGCATAAGGAAGTACACGCGATGGTGTACGACATTATGAACGACGGTCAGCGAAAATTTTATGAAGAGCACCTGGAGTGCGATTTCTCTTTTGCGGTGCCGAATCTTGCCCGTTTTCGTGTCAATGCTTTCAATACGCAACGTGGCGCCGCCGCAGTAATGCGGACGATTCCGTCAAAAGTATTAAGCCTGGAAGATCTTAAAGCGCCCAAAATATTTGCTGAGATTGCTAAGCAATCGCGCGGGGTGGTTTTAGTGACAGGTCCCACCGGCTCGGGCAAATCGACCACATTGGCGGCGATGATCAACGACATCAACGAAAATGATTACGGACATATCCTGACTCTTGAAGATCCCATCGAGTTTGTGCATGAAAGCAAGAAGTGTCTGATTAATCAGCGTGAGGTAGGAAGGGATACCCTGAGTTTCTCGAATGCCTTGCGCTCAGCCTTGCGGGAAGACCCGGATATTATTCTGGTCGGTGAGTTACGTGACTTGGAAACCATCCGTTTGGCGATGACAGCGGCCGAGACCGGTCACTTGGTTTTCGGCACATTGCATACCAGTTCCGCCGCTAAAACGATTGATCGTATCATCGATGTTTTCCCTGCCGAAGAAAAGGAAATGATTCGTGCGATGCTGTCCGAGTCGTTACGTGCGGTAATTTCTCAAGCATTGTTGCGGACCAAGGATGGCAAAAGCCGCGTGGCGGCGCATGAGATCATGATTGGCACACCGGCAATCCGTAATCTGATACGGGAAGGAAAAGTTGCGCAAATGTATTCGGCGATTCAGACCGGCCAAAATGCCGGCATGCAAACGTTGGATCAGAATTTGACTGATCTGGTGAAGCGCGGCGTGATTTCAATGACCGAAGCCAGAACGCAAGCGATGAATAAAGATAATTTCAGAGGTTGATGGCCAATCCAGTTGAGTTGAATTCCGGGAGTGCATTATGGATAAGGAACAAGCATCAAAATTTATGTCGGATCTACTGCGCTTAATGCTCAGCAAGAAAGCCTCCGATTTGTTTATGACCGCCGGTTTTCCACCGGCGATGAAAATTGACGGAAAAATGACACCGGTGTCGCAACAATCCTTGAGCATGCAACATACCGAAATGCTTGCGCGCGCGATCATGAACGACAAACAGGCGGCCGAGTTCGATGCCACCAAGGAATGCAACTTCGCAATCAGTCCCGCAGGAATCGGGCGGTTCCGGGTTAATGCTTTTGTGCAGCAGCAAAGGGTTGGTTTGGTGCTGCGAACCATCACCACTAAAATTCCCGAATTTGACGATTTGGGGTTGCCGCAGGTGCTGAAAGAAGTGGTGATGAGCAAACGCGGCCTGGTCATTTTTGTCGGCGGCACCGGTTCTGGAAAATCCACATCCATGGCCGCACTGATCGGGCATCGCAATAAAAATAGCTACGGCCACATCATCACCATCGAAGACCCGGTCGAATATGTGCACGAACATATCAACTGCGTCATTACGCAGCGCGAAGTCGGCGTCGATACCGAATCGTGGGAAGCGGCGCTGAAAAACACCTTGCGGCAAGCGCCGGATGCCATTCTCATCGGCGAGATCCGTGACCGTGAAACCATGGAGCATGCGATTGCCTTCGCCGAAACCGGTCATCTGTGCATGGGTACGCTGCACGCCAACAGCGCCAACCAAGCGTTGGATCGCATTATCAATTTCTTCCCGGAAGAACGCCGGGCACAGTTACTGATGGATTTATCGCTGAATTTGCGATCCCTCGTTGCGCAACGGTTGATACCGGCCAAAGACGGTAAAGGGCGGGTTGCCGCGATCGAGGTGCTGCTTAATTCGCCCCTGATCTCAGATTTGATTTTCAAGGGTAATGTTCATGAGATCAAAGACATCATGAAAAAATCCCGTGAACTTGGCATGCAAACTTTCGATATGGCTCTATTCGAGCTGTATGAAGCGGGAAAAATCAGTTATGAAGACGCGCTGCGCAACGCGGATTCAATGAATGAACTGCGCCTGAAAATTAAGCTGGAAGGCGCTGAAGCCAAATCGCAGGATCTCAATTCGGGCATTGCACATCTGGCAATCACATAAGAACATAGCGCGAAATTCGTGATTTTGAATCTGTTCTGTTAGTCTACTTCTTCTTTCACCACCTGAATCCGGTATAACTGTGCGGTTACGCTAGCTGGATGGCGATTGGCACAGTTTATTTGCGCATCATCCAACTGGATATAATTGACTTCATCGTTTTAGGGCGCATGTTTATTATGCGTTGTTCATGGCGCCCTGAACACGAATCGAACGTGCGACCTACCCCTTAGGAGGGGGTTGCTCTATCCACTGAGCTACCAGGGCGAACTTGATATTTTACGCTAATATCACACCATGAATAAACCTGATCAACCGGATCCTTCCAGTCCGGAAACCTCAAGAAAACTGCCAGGAACGGTCATTGTTCTCGGATTAGTTAGCTTTTTCAATGATTTTGCGTCTGATATCGTGGTGCCATTGATCCCGATTTTGCTAACAACTGTGCTGGCTGCGGGGCCGATTGCGCTGGGATTGATCGAAGGGGTAGCGGATGCGCTGGCCTGTTTTCTCAAGTTATGGGCGGGACGGCATTCCGATGTGATGAGCGGGCGGCGTAAAAAGCTGGCGCTGGCGGGCTATACGCTTTCCAATCTGACGCGTCCGCTCCTTGGCTTGGCGGGTTCCTGGCTAACCGTATTATTGCTGCGGAGCGTGGATCGTATTGGCAAGGGATTGCGTAGCGCGCCGCGTGATGCGATGGTCGCCGACGCTACACCGCCGCAGATCCGCGGCTATGCATTCGGTTTTCATCGCGCATTGGATAATGCCGGTGCGGTTGCGGGTGCTTTGGCGGCTGCGGCTATTCTGGCATGGTCGGATTTAAGTCTGAGCGAAGTGATTCTATGGTCGGCAGTCCCCGGCTTTGTCGCGGTGGCGCTTTTGGGCGCGGGGGTGAAAGAAGCCACGGCCAGCCAAATCCCATCCCCAGCAGCGCAGCGGGTACTTACGCCGTTGCGCTGGTCTGCATTGTCTGTGCCGATGCAGCATTACTTATGGGTGCTGATGGTGTTCACCTTCGCACGCGCCTCTGAAACTTTTATTTTGCTATTTGGTCATGAATTAGGTATCGGCGTGGTTGAATTACTGTTGCTATGGGCGGCGCTCAATCTCGCCAAGGCGATTACTTCCACGCAGGGAGGGCAATTAGCCGATCATTTCGGCCGCGGCGCATTGATTCTAATCGGCTGGTCCGCGCTCGCACTGTCGTTTATGGCGCTGAGTCAGATCACAACGAGCACCGGGCTATGGATCATCAGTGTTTTTTACGGATTGCTGATGGGTTTGAGCGAGGGCGCCGAGCGCGCGTTGATTAGCGACTATGCCGCGCCTGACGAACGCGGCACCGCTTTTGGCTGGTATCATCTGGTCAGCGGTATCGCGGCCATCCCGGCGGGACTATTGTTCGGGGTGATATGGCATGTATACAGCGCGGCGGCGGCTTTTATGTTCGCCAGTCTGCTGGCGTTACTGCCTATTGTATTATTACGGCTATGGGCCTGGCCGCTGCGGCATTCGAATAACAACGAATAAGGACGAAAATATGATGGAATGGTTGACTATTACCTTATCAATCCTCACGCTGGGATTCATGTTCTGGTTTTTTTCCAGGAATAGAAAGTCACTCGAGCTGGGTCAGCTTGCGCCCGATTTCAAATTGACTGATCAGCATGGAAAAACGCACGTTTTGGCTGACTTTCGCGGCAAATGGCTGGCATTATATTTTTATCCTAAGGACGATACGCCTGGTTGCACCAAACAAGCTTGCGCTTTCCGTGACGGCTTACAGGAATTGGTGGATTTGGGTGCTGATGTGGTCGGCGTGAGTGTCGATAACACAAGCAGTCATGCTGATTTCGCTAAGAAGTTTCAGCTGCAATTTCCATTACTGGCGGATACTACAACAGAAACGGCGGCACGTTATCATTCCCTGATTAATCTGGGCATTATCAAATTCGCCCAGCGCAATACCTTCTTGATCGATCCGCAGGGAAAAATCGCACGGATGTATCTGTCAGCGAGCGCAGCCCGTAACTCTGCTGAAGTGATCGCGGATTTGAAGCATTTACAAGCGGCTTGATCCGGCAGAGCCCTGATAGGGACATGTTCATTTGACTTCGATCAAGGATTGAAAATCACATCTCAGACAATATATGAAAGCTAAAATTGAAAGGAGACTGAATGGCAAATTTCACAGAAGATCAGTTAGCGCAGTTAAAAACCGCACTCCATGAGCGATATCTTGCGTTGCAGGAAGAGGTTCAAAACGAGTTGGCGCATACCAACGATATTCGTGACTCTGAGCGGTCGGAATACTTAAATGATACCCCGGATGACATCGATACCGCACTGATCGACCGGCAAATCAACGAGATGCGCGAGCTGGAAATGTCGATGGAGTATCTCAACGAGCTGGAATTCGGTGATTGTATCGATTGCGGCAACGAAATCGGGTTTGAGCGGTTGCTGGCGTACCCGTCCGCACAACGCTGTATTGAGTGCCAAAGCAAATACGAAAAAGCTTTTCCGCAGGAATCCAGTCCTTCGCTGTGAAGGTAAGGTTCGATCGATCTATGCTTTGCTTTTAAGCAAAACCAGGATTGCACCGCCACCGCCGTCTTCCGCTTTAGCCTGACAAAAAGCCAGCACATCCGCGTGTTGCAGCAACCAGTTTCCAATCCGGGTTTTCAGAACCGGTTCGCGATTCTTCGAGCTCAGCCCTTTGCCGTGAATGATGCGGACACAGCGAAACTTATTTTGCGAGCAGGCATTCAGGAAAATACTTAATTCCTGCCTGGCTTCGTCACGAGTAAATCCGTGCAGATCGAGGTTGTCCTGGATTCCCCAGTGACCGCGCCGCAATTTCCGCAATGTCAGGCGCGGCATACCGGGGCGCACATAGGACCAATCATCACCTGCCTCCATTTCGATGGCAATATGATCAGAGAGTACATCCGCTGTGATGGGCTGTTCCTGCAGATTACTTTTACGGGGAACCGGAGAGACGGAAGGCTTATGCTGGACGACCGTGCCGGTGGCGGGTAACGGCGCTACGTCGCGCATCGCAGCGTGAAACAGCGCCATCTCATCGTCATCTTGCGTGGGATTCTTGTCCTTCATTCCATATCACTGACTGCTTGCTGCAGAGTTCCCGGTGCATGGGCTATTTCAAATGATCGAGGTATTTTTCCGCATCCAATGCCGCCATGCAACCGCTCGCAGCGCTTGTGACCGCCTGACGGTAAATGTGATCCTGCACATCGCCAGCAGCAAAAACACCGGGGATGCTGGTTGCTGTCGCATTGCCCTGACCGCCGCCGCGCGTGACGATATAGCCGTTTTCCATGTCCAGTTGTCCGGTGAAAATATCGGTATTGGGTTTATGGCCAATGGCGATGAATACGCCCTGCAAGTTGATCGTCTGCGTGGAATTGTCCTGCGTGCTTTTGATACGCATGCCAGTCACGCCGGATTGATCGCCGAGCACTTCTTCCAGCACATGATTCAATGCCAGTTTGATATTGCCGTTGCGGACTTTTTCCATCAATTTATCAATCAGAATTTTTTCCGAGCGGAACTGATCGCGTCGATGCACCACGGTCACGCTGCGCGCGATGTTGGCCAGATAAAGCGCTTCCTCAACTGCGGTATTACCGCCACCGATCACGGCAACGTCCTGTCCTTTATAGAAAAAACCGTCACAGGTCGCGCAACCGGATACGCCGCGTCCCATGAACGCTTCTTCCGACGGCAGACCGAGATATTGCGCGGAAGCGCCGGTGGCGATAATGAGCGCATCGCAGGTATAAGTGCCTTGATCGCCGATCAGCGTAATCGGTTTTTCCGTCAATTTGGCGGTATGGATATGGTCGAAAATGATTTCGGTTTGAAAGCGCTCGGCATGTTTCTGAAACCGCTCCATCAGTTCCGGGCCTTGCACGCCCATCGCATCGGCCGGCCAATTGTCGACATCGGTTGTCGTCATCAACTGTCCGCCTTGCGCCAGTCCGGTGATCAGAACTGGTTTCAGATTTGCACGCGCAGCATAGACGGCAGCGGTATAACCGGCAGGTCCGGAGCCCAGAATGAGCAATGTATTGTGTTTGGTTGTCATGTTTTATCGGCGAAGTAAATCAAGAACGATATTGTACTCGTAAACGGGTAAATTGCCTTGCTTGGCAACCAGCTGTGCTGTCATCGCGGTGCGTTCCCGCTCCGATTTTGCGTTCAACAATAAATCGCTGTGGTTGAGCTTTTCAGCGGGAAAATACATTTGCGTGGTCAGAACACGATAGCCTGGTTTTGAGATCTTAAAATGAATGTGCGGCGGCCGGATCCAGGATCCGCTGGCAGGATAAGCGCCGGGCATCACCGTCTTGAAGCGGAATAAACCATTCTCGTCGCTATGGATGATCGCCCAGCCTTGGAAATTTTTGTCCGGACGCGCTGGATTAGGATCGCGCGGATGGTGGTAACGCCCATGGGCATCAGCCTGCCAAATATCCAATGCAGCCTGTGCAACGGGATGCCCTGCCACATCCTGAACTTGACCGCTCACAACAATGTGCTGACCTTGCGCAGCAGCCGTATGTCCCTTGATTTGCGTTAAATCGGCATCTTTGTCTTGCTGATCTTTCACCGGATAAAACGGCCCTTCGGTTTCATCGGGAGTCGGTATCAGCGCCAATGCCTTGGCAAAACTACGGCTGCCTAATGCACTGACCACACTGCCTAGCAGGCTGAATTTGATCAATTCTCTTCTGGAAATTTTCTGCATGGAATTTTTAGTGATACTCATTCATGAGCAATATGCTCATGGTCCTACATTGATTGAAGCATGTTAGATAAGAGTAATGCTGTGATCTTTCGTTCACCTTCATCAAAACGAACGGAGAAGATTCTTAATTTCTTGAGTAGACGATAACGCTATAAGCCTGCATTCGACAAGCTGTTTTGTGCGCTGAATCGGACATGTGGTATTTGATAATCGATTAATTTCCATTTGAATTGCTTCATTTCCACGAGCCTCTTTTTGCCATGGATTCAAATGAAGGTACGAAGAGAAGTAGACTAAAAAAACAAGCGCTAGACGTTGGACATCGTTCTCATGAACGGCCGTGGGGGCGTGCAATAAATCACAAGTATTATCCGGGAAATAATGCAGTGACCTTGCCCTGTAGAAACGTATTTCTTAACTGAGGTTAAACTATAGAAGCTAAGGAGACGAAGAAATGAAAGCAGAAAAGGTCAAGAGAGCTTCGTATACACTGGAATACAAATTGGAAGCGGTGCGATTGGTTCAGAGTGGTCGGTCATGCGCAGAGACAGCCAAAGTTCTGGGGAGATGCCGAGTCAGACATTAGAGAACTGGGTTCGGCAAGCGGCAAAAAGCCAATTGGTGAGTTCGGAACCAATGGAATTGGCGCGCCTGAGGGCAGAGCTTGCAAGAGTGAAGATGGAGCGTGACATTCTAAAAAAAGCGACGGCGTACTTTGCGCAGGAATCAGTGTGAAGTACGCCTGGATTGAACGGCACAAAAGCTATTGACCGGTTACCCGGCAATGCGAAGTGCTTAATG
>NZ_FNOE01000040.1 GCF_900106555.1 Nitrosomonas oligotropha
ATGGTTTGCTCGACCTTGGCCAGACGTTTAAGGCCGTACTGCAACGTCTTGAACCGTTGGTTGGTACTATTACGCGGAGTAAATTCCTGTAGCCTAGCTCGTTTCAGTACGTCATAAATCGTTGGACGGCTGACGTGGAAGTGTTCTGCCAGCTGAACTACCTTCCACAACCGGGTTTGATATAGCCGCCAGATTTCCTGACGATCCAATAATGTTAAGCGAGTGCGTTTGTGTATGTTCATCTACAGTATTCTCCTGAATACTGTAAACAACGCTAGGAATTCTTACACAAGGAGAATTACATTAGCTTTCGTCATTGCTCCTATTTTTAAATGGGACAATCGATTGATTTTCTGTTTTTTAACATCTTTCTGGACTAGCAAAAATAATCTGCTAGTCCAGAAACTTTACTATTTGGAGCAAACAGTTCTACTCATCCCATTTACAACTTTTGTGACACAAGTTGAACCCTCGTGAGTAATTAGGGTTATTGAATTAGCGTCGAGTATTTTGTTTGTTAGTATAGGAAACCCATTTTTCTCAATTGAATCCACAGATTTTAGTGCCTTTATCTGTCCATTTATATCAATAATTAGAGCATATGCAATATTTTTACCTTCCAGGCCGATAATCTTTTTAAGATCATCTTCAAGATGCTTAGGTAAATTAGGTAAAACTGCTAATGGAGAATCACGAGGAACATCATGAAAATGATTTGAATGATGAGCGGGTTTCTCAATAGATGACGCGCAGCCGGTTAATCCCAGTAATACCAGTAAAAAGCTAGAAATAAATTTCATGATTATTCTCCGATTAAAAATTAAAAGTGAGACGCGCAAAAAATGTTCGCATGGGAATAAAATTAGTATTCACACGAGAATTTGTAGGTTCAGCTGCTTGAAAATTAATATTTCTGAACAAAAAATCTTGATCAAGCAAGTTTCTTCCTTCTAGACTTAAGATACCCATCCGATTGGGAAATCGATAACCCATTATCATGTCGAGAAGAAAGAATTTTTCAATACCTTCATTCTCATGATTCATATTTTTATTGCCCGCTAGAGTGTATTCTCGATCTACCTCTTGGCGAACGAATGTGCCTGTTAAAGTTGAAAACACTCCTTTCTGATTAAAATAACTTATGTTTACAGGGGTACTAAGCGTATCAATCTGATGAGGGCCTGCAGGAGTGATGGCCCGTGAAAATTTATCGAACAAAACTTCGCTGCGTACTACCCAATTTATATGCGGGGCCAAATATAAATAGGCTCGATATTGTTTCTCTTGCTGCTGTTCAAAAGTAGCACCTGAGCCTAATACAGAAGGAACATCTATGTCTCGCCGAGAGATTTCCAAACCGCCGAATATAATTTTATTAATATGTGTGTCTATACCTATACCCATTCGTCGAGTTTTTGTGCCATTTACATCGTCAAAAAATTGATTAAAGCCAGCTACTTGTGTTGGTTCTAACGTTTGATTGGAAATTAAAGCCGACTTAATGGTTTTAAACCAAGCAAGCCGCAGCCGCAGATTGCTAAAAATATCTAATTGTAAGCCTAATTTAGGATTAAAGCGTTCAATGTCAATAGCATTCTCTTTGAATGAAGTATAGTCACCACCAAGTGTTAAATTCAATCTGTTAAAGTTTGTATACGTATATATGTAACCATTATCTCTTTTTCTGTTAAAAGACTCACATACAATACACTCTTCTACAATTTTCCTTGTGGTGATATCTTTATCGTGCCATTTATCCTTAGAATCTATCTGGTATGAACCGCCTCCTCCCAGAGCATTAAAATTTCTTTCTCGGAACTGATACTGAGCTTCAGTTTGATATCCTTTATCATGCCCTAAAATTTCAAGATTACTTGTGGCGGGATTAAAAAAACCGCTGCTGATTTGTTTTTCATGTCGATCAGCAAACATAGTAGAAATAATAATATCCTGCTTTGGAGACAGTGCATATCTTGCACCTACACGCACAGTATTATCATCTAGTCCACGCCGCTTTCGATTGTTGTCTGCATTAAGATCTTTTGAGTCATTATCAAAGTCGGTTATCAGATTTCCATGATTAGTTTCACGTGCGCGAACTTCCG
The DNA here is from genome assembly GCF_900106555.1 of Nitrosomonas oligotropha. Lineage (GTDB taxonomy): Bacteria > Pseudomonadota > Gammaproteobacteria > Burkholderiales > Nitrosomonadaceae > Nitrosomonas > Nitrosomonas oligotropha_A. The sequence continues at coordinate 2,106 of NZ_FNOE01000040.1, forward strand.
CTTGTATATTAAGTTTTTCAGTCAATGCATATTGCATGAATATATTATAAATATTGTGTCTCTGATCATTATTTGTACGGAAGCCATCAGATTCATAATGGAACTGTCCCGCACTGATAGAAGCGCGGTTATATAATGCCGATGCGACAACTTCATTGCCTAGCGTGTTATTACTGCCTACAATACCGGAAGCTACGAGTTGAGGTTTATTACGTTCCATAAGAGGTGTGAATTCATTGAATCCTGCCGCTGATGGACCAGAATTTGTAACAATATTGAGATCTGCCACAGCTGAGTGTGGTTGTACTGGGTTCACATTAATCGGTTGCAAAAGCTGTGCTTGAAGTAGTTCACTAGCACGAGCAATTTCATGCCGAGGGATATTGGCATAAGTATCCGAAAGGAACCTGTGCGCGGAATAGTTAGCAGGATCGAAGCTGAGTGATTTGGCCGTTTCCATCACGGCACGTCGTTCAAATCCGAGATTCTCAAAAATTCGTGCCAAGCTGGAACCACGAGCCGCTTCATCGTGATCCAGCAGAAACTTGGAACGGTATACTGCGCGATTATTGTTCAGTTCAATCGATTTCTGAATATCCCGTAGAGCTTCCACCGGACGATTCTGCGTTTGTTTTTGAATCGCATCATAGAACCACGGTGTTGGATCCTTGGGATCGCGTTCCTTGGCGAGATCGAATTGCGTGCTGGCAAGCGGATAGCGTTTTTCCTCAAAATAAGCTTTACCCAGGTAACTACGGATCAGCGAGTTCGCTGGATCCAAACTGGCGGCAATCTCCAATTCTATCCGGCCCGCTTCCAGTTCTCCTTCGCGGATCAGGGCAAGTCCCAATCCAAGCCGTGGCGTCGGGTCGGCTTGATCCAACGCAATGGCGCGATGGAAAATATCTTTCGCGGTTTGGGTGTCGATTTGCAGCAGATGCGCAAAACCTAATACTGTTTGCGTTTTCGCCAGACCGGGATCTAAATTTACCGCGAGTTTTGCGGCATCCAAGGCACGTTCCAGATAGCCCGTCGACATCTGCAATTCGGCTAGGCGAGCCCAGATCAGTGCATTCTGGACATCGAATGTGAGTGCTTTTTGTAAGCTTTCTAGTGCTGCTTCAATCTCAAAATGCGCTTGCTGTGTATATGAAAGCGCTAAATAACCAGCAGTAGATTCCTGATCGAGCGCGACCGACTTGCTTGCAAGCTCCAATGCCTGGTCTTTTTCATTCTGAACCAGAGCAATGATGGCCAGCAGCGCATGTGCGTTACTATTGTTAGGTTCTAGTTGCAGGATTTGCTGGATGATTTCCTTGGCTTCATCAGCCTGTCCGACAGTCAACAAATGGCTTGCCTGACGGATCAAAGCGCTGGAACCAGCTTCGCCATCCTGCCAGTAATTCAGGACGACAGGATAATACAGTGCCCATTGCACGGCATCGGCCGGCCGGATGATGATTTCTTTACGTGGTGCTTGTCCTTTGTATGTAACAGCTGCTTCATGATCATGAAGCAGTATGCTTCCCAGTTCATTACTGACCGATACTTTGCCTTCATACACGACAACTTCTGTATTGTCTTCCCTAAGACCCACAACGAATTCTGTGCCTTCTACACTGGCATTGACAAAGGGGGTTCTTATTTTAAAGGGCTGAGGCGTGCGCGTAATGATGTGGATCGCACCTTCGAATAAGTCCAGCAGTGAGGTGCCTCTTTCTTCTTGAGCTGCTGGAAATGTGATGCTGGTTTTTTGATCAAGCCGCAGCATGCTGTTATTGCTTAAACGCAGCGCCGCGCGGCTTTGCGATCGGGCGCGGATCATGTCACCGGCGCAAAGAACTACTTCCATCCCCGCTTGTTGCCAGACATTCTCTTGAGTCCGGCGTATTTCGATTGTACCTTGCATCGATACCACTCGCGCTACTTCCGGCTTGCACGTTGGCGCTGCATGCGCCTGGGTGATATTCGCCATCCAGCCGGTTACTGTAAAAATAGTGAGTATCAGCGCTGAGAATTTCTTTTGATGTAAGTAAATCGCGACTGCCCAACATATTTTCATTATCAATCTTTCGCTATCAGCTCAATTGTTGAGCATTGATTTGCAATTCTGTATCATAAATAACAGGATATTGAAGACTTGTCATGCATTTTCTCATTATACTGAATCGATGGCCTTATAACCAGTAAGGTAAATGATTCTATTCAAAGAGGCATATTTCTGTCTGTGACTTTTCTCACAGAGGAGTTCTCAAAACACAATGCTTTTATTTCTTTGAACAGCTATTATGAATTACTTGCTGTCTAAATTTTAGGATAGTCAAAGAGGTTACGGGTTACGAGGAGGATTCATCTGATATTTGGAACACAACGACAGAAAGTGATGCGTTGGGCCGTCGGAAGGAAATTCTCTCAGAATATCGTAAAAATACTGACTGGCTTCGGCCCATTGTTTCAGTTGATAAGCATTTAAAGCTTGTGTAAAGATTTCGCATAACCATAGTTGTTGCCTACTGGCGGATTGCCGGTAGGCAATCAGTTCAAAAAGTGCAACGGATTGAATTCTCCCCGGTAATTGAAAGCTTCCCAGAGGGCGGACAAGAAAATCGTCCAATTCTTCGATTACGTCGCTTGATAGCAGAATTCGCGTTTTTAAAATTTTATTAGCGTTTTGAATCCTGTTTGCTGTGTTGACCACATCTCCAGTGACGCGGTAAGTGCCATCGCTTTTGTTCAGTGACATATCACCAAAATGCAATCCGATTCGGGTTGGCAGCGGCGGGTTATGTAATTTGTTGAAACGCTCGATTGCGGCGCTGAGATCGAGCGCTGCTTTGCATACATTTAGCTTTTCTGCGGAATTTGAAGGCTTCTTGATCCAATTGAAAAATTTTTGTGTGACTGGATTTTCCAGTTTTTTAATCCATATGGAGAGGGATGAGTCGCCTGTGGTATCCATAACCCTTCCATAGTGTTGATCTATTGCACTTCTTAGTACAACACGATAACCAGTCATTAATTTCTCAAGTGTGGAGGGATTCATCGATTCCGATAAGGTCGTATAACCCTCGATATCCGTTGTCAGGCATGCGCCCGAGAATCTACCCGCCTGTTCTCCAATGATCTGATCAAGTTCTCGAGCCGGGCCGGATTTGCCAATAAAGCCCTCGAGCTTAAGAATTTTTAATACCCAGGCGAGCATAAGCGCAACTAACACTAACAGGGCCGGAATAATGACCGGGAGCCATATCAGGGTATTTTTAAAGAAAGAGTATGCAATGAAAGTATAGATAAGGACGACGGAAAGACTCAGAGCGATGGTTTTGCGCGTCGACAGGATTTGGGTTGCCATGCCGATGGCAAACCCCAGCAGGAATAAAATACTTAAGTTACCGGCTAAAGACAAAGGTCTGACCGGTTTGTTTTCGAGCAAATTAGCGAAAGCCGTGGCGGCAATCTCGACGCCGCTGATATAAAGCCCATCCGGATTGGAAAATACCGTGGGATAATCGTCCCGGACGATTTCTTGCTCGGACTGAGTAGCGCCGGAAAATCCAACGAAAACGACTTTATTTTTTAACGCGCCCTTTTCTAATTGCAGTGCTTGATCATACGAAATGGTCTTTATGCTGCGCGGCGGGCCGTAGAAATTCAAGTAACGGGTTTGATCGCCAGCGTACAGGTCGAGCAACGATCTCAGCAGTTTCTTTTCTTCCGGTTTTAAATGGCGATCGCGATCCAAACCTTCTTTCATTTGAATGGCCAGCCGCGGATTGCCTGCGAATAGATTACGCAGTGTCAGAATCAGATCCTCAATATCCGTTTCTTCGTTGATGCGAGCGGGTAATTGTGTGGCAAGCTCCGGTTCTGCCGAATTGAGCAGCCGGGCAAAATCTTCGTATAACGCCGCTGCATAGAGTTGTAGTACCACAACCGGCACTGTAGCGATATCGCCGGCATGCGATTTGAAAGTCCAGTAATGATGGACTCGTTCCGCCTTCGGTAATGTGAAAGGCGCCCGGGCTTTTGCAGCTTCTCCGATGATTGGCAAGAGCTGAGTAGCGCCTTCTTGAATAAATGCTTGATAAGTAATGCCGTCGAGCTGATTCAGCAATGCCGAATCCTGATAATCCAACCGCTCCACTAATAGGACATTACCGGCTCTTTTGATGGCATTGGCCAGCTCTTCATCCTGTTCCGGTATGTCACTGGGTATATCAAAAATAAGATCAAAAATGATAGTGTTGGCACCGGCTGCCGCAAGCTGGTCAATTAATCGCGCGTGTATACTTCTCGGCCACAATCGTGGCTTAACATGCAGCTTGAGCTGCGCGGCGGATTGCTGATCAAGCGCAACGACGACCACCTCATCGGGCGCCTGGATTGCGCCGCGTAACAGAAACAATGCGTTCAAACCGAACCGTTCCTCCAACCATAAGCCAGCAGGTGACAAATAGAGGGTTACACCGAGCAAACCGGTAAAAATGCCCAAAAAAAAGTATTTAAGCCATCTGACCATAGTTTCTTTAACTGATTGAAGAAAATATCAGGAACGATTGCTCATGCAGATTAGCATTAAGCGGTTATTTTGCAAGCATTCTGGCTGCGCTAGGATACGGCGGAAATTTAAAAAGCGCCTCTAATACCTGCAACAATAGCCCGTCCTGGCAGCGGAGCGACATCCTTTAAGAAGGAAGTATGAACGCGTATATCGCTATCGAGCAAATTCCGACCTTGCAGAAAAAGCGTATAGTTGACCGACTTGGTTAGTTTCATGTGATAGCTCATTTCGGCATTCATCAGGGTATAACCTGGGGTTTCGCTTTCCAATACGGCGACGCGATCCTGTTGAGTGACACGGGTGAGGTTAAAATTGGCTTGCCAGGCGTTTTTCTTGAAATCCAGATCAAAGCCAAAGCGCTGCGGCGTTATGCGTGGGATGTTGCCGTTATTTTTCAATCTGCCATAAACGATATCGGTGAATAACCGCAAATTTAACGTATCCGGTACTAATGCAACGATGGCTTCCGCTTCCAGACCATAGAATTTTGCCCGGGTTTGCGTGTAATCCTGTACCAGATAAGCGCCGTGAGGATTCAGCATGCCTTCGTCATCGATTCTGTCCGCCAATCCGTCACCATTACTATCGCGGCTTTGCTGGAAAATATAATCATTAACATGGTTATAGAACAAATTCACTTTGCCTGTAATCAGGCCGCTGGTTTTTTGCAGCGCGATATCGAAGTTATTGGAGGTTTCTTTGCGCAGGTTTTGCGCGCCTTGCTCAAAAGTGTTGGTGGCTACATGGATACCGTTGGCATACAGTGCCACGGTATTCGGTGCGCGCTGTCCGCGTGTGGCGGTTAGGTTGAGTTGATAGCCATCCCTGAATTGCCAAGTGCCTCCCGCAGAAATGCTGTACAAATTAAAGTCGCGCGTTTGCAACGATGAAGCTTGCGGGTTATGCAGGGTATGTTCAAAGCGTCCACCGGCTTCAAACTGCCAGCGTTGCCAATGCCGTTTTTCCAGAATAAACGCGCTAGCCGATTGCGACAGGCTGGACGGTACGAAAGCTTCCTCGCCTTTTGCGGAAAAATTGCGGTTTTGTAGTTGAATACCCACGACGCCTTGCCATTGGGCGATCGGTTTGTGCGCTAATTCGGCGCGTCCTTCCAGCTCATTATTACTGAAGCGGCTGCCAACCGCGCCGCTTTGTTCAAGCTCTTTGTGCTGATAATCGTTGTAATTGAAGCGCATCTTGAGCTGCCGGAATCCTTTCAACGGATTATCCAGATCACCCGCCAGACCGTAGCGGGTCTGACCCATATCAATTTTCGCACCTTCCGGGCCGGGAATACCGTAGAAATTTTCCAATCTTGAAACCGACATCCCCACAAAGCCACGCTCGCCGACGTACGAGCTGCCTACCGATAAATTGCTGGAATCGATCGCGCTGTTTCTGATTAGACCGGTGCCGCTGTCCGGATCATTAGGATTTGCAAGCCCGGGGATATGCACATCGTTGGTTTTTCTTTTCATCCCTTCAAGATTCCAGGACACTTTACCCAAGCTGCCCGAAGCCATGAGAGCGCCGTTGCGTTCTTCTAGCGCGGAATTGAAGCGCCCTTCAAAACTCGCTTGCGGTGTTTTGAATAAGCGGTCGGGTATGCGGTCGTTGATCACATTCACCACTCCACCAGAAATACCGCTGCCATACATCAAGGTCGACGGTCCACGCAATATCTCGATGCGTGATGCATTTAAGGTTTCGGTCGCGACGGCGTGATCCGGGCTAATGGTTGAGATATCGCCGGTGCCGATGCCATTTTCCAGCACTTGCACCCGCGGTCCATCCTGGCCGCGAATAATCGGGCGGCCAGCGCCAGGACCGAAACTACTGGAGCTGACACCCAGTTCATGCGATAACGTATCGCCCAGATTGGTTTCCCTTTTCCGGCGCAGACGATCTCCTGACACAACCGTGTCCGGTTTGAATCCGGCCGATTCGGCCGAGTTTGAAACAGGCGCAGTAATCATTACACCAGGCAGCTCGACGTTTTTACCGGCGGTTTGCCCGTGACTATGCAGCGGGTGCAGCAAAAATATAAACAGCGCGATGGTTGCCGGTTTCAATGGCGATCTTTTGCGCAACCATCGAGCATTATTGGATTCATGATCAGAATAATCCATACAGCTTTCCTAGCCCGGACGGGCATTTGTCATGCAACTGGGTTGCAACAATGGAACTGATCAATCGCAGGCAAGCAATGCAAATCAAAGCAATCAACCGATTGCTGATGATTAAGTCAAACCTGGATTAACAACCTCAAGAATCAGAGCAGCTGGAATGGTGGTGCGCGCGAGCAATAAGGCAGTGTGGTGCGATTGGAGTGATGCCCCATGGCCCATAGTGGCAACCGGCGGTGATTGGCCGGGTTGCGCAGAAGCAAACTCGAGGCGATCAGAATGAAATTCAGCGCAGTGAGCGCGACGCAATCGAAGCAGATTTCGTCAAGATCAACATTGGCATCAGCTTCGCTTCCGGCGGCATCAAGCACATCGGTTTGTGCATAATGCGTGAAAGCGTGTGCCAGCAAGAAGACTGGCACAGCCAATAAAGCCAGTGTCAAAAACAGCAATAAGCTTTTGCGTAGCATTGTCAGCAGCAGTTGGCGCAAAGGCCTTTGACTGTCAATTCAATTTCCTGGAATCGGTAACCAGCCGGTAACGGCCAGTTTGCTTCTACCGGTAACTTATCCAGGCAAATCACTTGCGCGCAGCCTGTGCATTTGAAGTGCGCATGTTGATGTGAATGCAACTCACGGTTGGCGTGATAACGCCATGCTCGATCGTCGCTGGTTACTTTGTGAATCAGATTTTTTTCGACCAGCCACTCCAGCGCGCGGTATAAAGTCACCCGGTCTAATTGCTGCGCTTGCGGCAGACGTTGTTCAATTTCCCGGTGCGTGATGGCTTGCTGCTCCGCCAGCAAGATGGCCAGAATTCCGATTCTGCCCGCGGTTGCCCGTCCGCCGTTGTGCCGGATCATGTCTTCTGCGGTATGATGAAACTGATTAAGCATACTCAAATAAATGCAACAATGTTGCGATTATTGTAACGAAATGATTTTCATGCCGCAACAAGTTGTTCTTTTAATTTGTGACTACTTGGCGCTATCGGGAAGAATGAAGATCGTTCATTCCGGTGAAGTCTTACCAATACTGGAGCGTTGATATGAAAAAATGGGGATGGACACTGCTGATCGCTACTATGATGTCCGCCGGTATGTTGCGGGCGGATGGGGATCATCACGGCGGTGCATTCGATGAGAAAAATCTGGGGAAAGTGACCTTCCCGGTTTCCTGCACGCCTGCCGCGCAAGCACAGTTCAATCAAGCCGTCGCGATGTTGCATTCCTTTTGGTACGACGAGGCCGGAAAGACATTCCGCCAAGTGACCGTTACCGATCCAGGCTGTGCGATGGGCTATTGGGGTGTTGCGATGAGCCTGTATTACCAGTTATGGGCTACAGCGCCGACTGCGGCAGAACTGCAAACGGGGCGCGAAGCATTGCGGCAGGCAAAAATGCTGGCAATCAAGACAGCGCGTGAGAAGGCCTACCTTGAGGCTGTCAGTTCCTTGTATCCCGAAGATGAAAAAGTGGACTTGGCTACCAGAAAGCTGATGTACCAGAAAGCGATGGAACAAGTCCTGAAACACAATCCTGATGACCGGGAAGCTGCGGTGTTCTACGCCTTGGCGCTGATTTCCACGGCATCGCCCAAAGACAAGACCTTCGCCAATCAGAAGAAAGCATTACATCTATTGCAGCAGGTGCTGGAGCATGAGCCGGAACACCCCGGCGTGGCGCATTACATCATTCACAGCAGCGATTACCCCGAATTGGCCGGGCTTGGATTGAACGCGGCGCGTGCTTATACGCACATTGCACCGGCGGTTCCGCATGCATTGCACATGCCTTCGCACATTTTTATCCGGCTCGGGCTATGGCATGACGCGGCGCAATCGAATCTGGCCGCCTATCATGCGGCAAAAGACCGCGCGCGGAAAAATGCATTGCCCGGAACGTGGGATCAGCAGTTCCACTTCATGGATTACATGATGTACGCCTATCTGCAAAGCGGCGAGACGGAAAAAGCCAGGGAAATCCTACGCGAGCTGCAAGGCATCAAAAAAGCGCAACCGGAGAATACCACCGTCGCCTATGCCTTTGCCGCGATTCCGGCGCGTTATGCGATAGAACGCGGCGAGTGGAGTGAAGCCGCAAAACTCGAGGTATTGCCAGCGGATTTTCCTTGGCAGCAATTTGGCTGGTGCGAAGCCATCACGCACTTTGCTCGTGGTTTAGGTGCCGCGCGCAGCGGAAAAATGGACATTGCCCACCACAGCCTGCGGCAGCTGAAGGTTTTACGCAATGCCGATCAAGCGGACAATAAAGACTACACCGCCGGTCAAATCGACATCCAACGCCTGGCGATAGCGGCTTGGATTGCTTATGCGGAAGGCGAAGCGGAGGAAGCGGTGAAACTCATGCGCGCCTCGGCGGAACTGGAAGATTCGACCGAGAAAGACAATGTCACGCCCGGCGCAATCATTCCGGCCAGGGAATTGCTCGGTGAATTACTGTTGGAATTGAAGCAGCCCGCCGATGCATTGAAGGAATTGGAAGCATCCTTACAACGCACACCCAACCGGCGCAATGCGCTGTATCGTGCAGCGCAAGCAGCGAGAGAAGCCGGGGATCAAGCCAAAGCCCAACGCTATGAGCAGCAATGGCATACGCCGGCGGCACCCAGTCATTCGCATTGACCGACAGACGGTTTTTACAGATTTGATTTACCAAATTCTGGCATCGTCGATAATCAACATGGAATTTACGGCGGGGTAGCGATGGTGAGGGCGATTCCGCTGCTGTGATAAAAATCCAAAATGGATTCCTTCCTTGAGGTGTAAAAAACCGCCTGTTCTGTTATCTGGCGAGGCAAAACTTTTACCTGTGCTCATTTCGCACAGAGTGGTGCCGGACTGCGAGTGTAAAGTCCGCAAACGATCAGCAGGCATGCCGGTCATGCCGCCCGACACTCAAATGTCAGGCTTAATTGCATCGCACTGGTATTCCTGCTGGTATATCTAAACTTTGGCTGCTTGACCGAAACGTTGATCGTAATGTTGTCGATACGGCGGGCGGGTGCGTAAAGAATGGCGGGCGGCGGATATGCTTGCTCGATTCACTTACAAATCCAATTATTCATAATAGTGTACACTTACTTCGTGCACACAATGTTTGAAAGGATATAGCAATGAAGAATATTACCTTGAGCGCGGATGACAAATTGATCGAAGCCGCCCGCGCCCGCGCTCGTGCTGAACAAACCACGTTGAATGAGCAGTTTCGCCGTTGGCTGGCCGATTATGTCCGGCAGGAGCAGAAAACCGGATCGGCGATGGCATTGATCGAGGAATTGCGCGGACAAGTGCGAACAGGCGGCCGCAAATTCACGCGCGAGGAAATGAATGAGCGGTGATTTTATCGATACTAACATTTTCATCTACCTGTTCGATGAAACCGATGACCGCAAACGCGCAATCTCGGAACAGTTGATTCAGCAGGCATTGGAGACACGCAATGCTTGTATCAGTTACCAAGTTATCCAAGAAACACTCAACGTTGTGACCCGCAAACTGCCATCCCCGATGAGTACGGAAAATGCCCGGCGCTTTCTCGAACAAATTTTGATTCCTCTATGGCAAACCATGCCAAGTCTGGCGCTGTATCAACAAGGTCTCGAACTTCAGGCGCGTTATGGCTTTAGTTTTTACGATGCCTTGATTGTCGCCGCAGCGCTTGAATCCGGTTGCACTCGCTTGTACACAGAAGATTTGCAGCACGGGCAGCAGGTTGGTGAGCTGTTGATTGAAAATCCGTTTCGTGAGTGAAGGGCAAAAGAGTTTGCTTCGACAATGCTCGCGATTGACTGCAGAGGGTCAATCACGATTGGAAAAGTGAAATGACAGATAAGTTTATCGAGCTTCACAGGACTTTTCGTGATCTGCCGAAAGAAGCAAATGAAAGCGATGATACGGACTTCAGTCAATGGCTTCCTAATGATAAGCGCCTGCGCTGGCCGGATCTGATTCAAGAGCGCCGCTTGGTTATTTTATCGGAAGCCGGTTCGGGCAAAACGACCGAAATCCGTAACATCGCACACTCACTTAGAAACCAAGGAAAATCAGCGTTCTTTCTTCGCCTGGAACATGTTGCTGACGATTTTGAAGATTCTTTTGAAGAAGGAACTTACGAAGAATTTGTTGCGTGGTTAACATCAAACAACGAAGGATGGCTTTTTCTCGATTCGGTGGATGAGGCACGTCTTCGAAATCCCAGTGACTTCGAACTGGCGATTCGCAAATTGAGCCGAAAAATTAGTCCCGCAAAAGACCGTGCGCATATTGTCATCACCGGTCGAACAACAGCGTGGCGGCCTAAGACTGATCTCAATTATTGCAACGATTGCTTTCCCTATGCACCAGCTGCTACATCAAAGCACGATCCAAAAGCAAACATTGTTGAATCGGAAGAAGCGATTAAACCTGACGGAAGCGTGCTAACCGAAACCATCCCGAAGAAAGAAAATGATTCATTTTTCAGAATCGTTGCACTGCATGATCTCGCATCCGATCAAATCGAAGTTTTTGTCAAAGCACGAGGAATAGCGGATAGCAAGGCTTTTCTTGACGCAGTGGAACGCGCGGATGCGTGGTCGTTTACAGCACGTCCTCAGGATTTGGAGGAATTAACCGGATTCTGGCTAGATCATAACCAAATTGGAAGCCGTCTGGAGATCATGCAAAACAGTATCGAACGCAGATTGACTGAGCGCGACCCGGATCGCGCCGATGCTCGTCCACTTTCGACAGAGCGTGCTCGACAGGGAACAAGATTACTGGCAGCTGCTGCGACACTGACGCGTGAATCGGCAATCAAGGTTCCTGACGGTAGCGCTAATTCCAAAGGAATCGATGTCCGATCCGTACTGCCGGATTGGAATAGCAAGGATCAATCGACACTGTTGCCATTGCCAATTTTCGATGAAGCGATTTATGGCACGGTGCGTTTTCATCATCGCTCGGTACGGGAATACTTGGCCGCCGAGTGGTTTCGCGGATTGCTCAAGCGCGAAACATCGCGGCGGAATATCGAAGCATTATTCTTTCGCAATCAGTACGGTTTGGATATTGTTGCTCCCACGCTACGTCCCATCTTGCCTTGGCTGATCCTTTGGGACGAGAAAATCGGAGGGCGTGTCCGCAAACTGGCACCGGAAATCCTTTTTGAAGGAGGCGATCCGAGTCGATTACCAGTAGCAGTGCGCCGGAGTGTACTGCACGATGTTTGCAAACAAATGGCCAGTAATACAACCGGGCGCACCATGCGAGACGAAGCAGCAGTGCAGCGATTTGCAGGTCCCGATCTGACCGATGACGTGCTGGCATTGCTCCGGGAGTATGCGGATAACGACGACCTGAAAGCATTCCTGCTTCGCATGATATGGATCGGACAGCTTGAAGGTGCGCGGCAGGAAGTCATGGAGGTTGCGCTTAATCCTCAGGCGGAACGTTATGTGCGCATCGTGGCATTTAGAGCCATCAAAGCAATCGGTTCCAAAGAAGATCAGGAACATGTCTGTCAAAATTTTCTAGCCGAAGCACCAAAACTTAACCGCGAATGGTTTGCCGAGCTTGTTGAAGGCAGGAAACCCACTGAACAGGCGCTAACTTGGCTATTGGCAGGTTTAGAAAAGCTTCAGCCGGTTGAAAATTATTATGGTGACAATTTGCTTCACAACTTAACAGCGTTTGTTGAAGAGGCGGACATCGAACTGCTACCTAAAATTATTGAAAGCTTTAACAAATTACTGGATTTGCCGCCGGTAATTGAGCAGTGGTTCTGCGAAATATCCGAGCAATTTCAGTGGTTGATTGCACCGGCCTGCAAGGCAGTGGAGCGATTGATTTCGATTCGTCATCCCGCCTCACTCAAACCGCATGCACTCGAAATTCTCTATAAACTGCCTTCTGTACGTGAATACGAAATCAACCGCTCATCTGATTTCAAGGCAGAGTTTTCAAAGCTGATTACTGCATGGAAAAAATTGAATAGCGCGTTATTTTGGTTCGAAGTGCGAAAGTCCAGAAATGCCAGAGATAAACGCAATGGGGAACGATTGACCGAATTTTATCAAGTTCCATTCCGGCCGTTCTGGCGATTCGAGGAAAGCGATTTTGAGTCTATTACCGAAGAAATTTCCAATCGAACGTTTCTGGATGATCGGCTGGTCGCTTTGTCATTGTCCTTTGATCTTTACAAAAAGGCTGGTCGGCCAGCTGTCTGGCGTAGACAACTGAAAAAGCTGGTTGCCGATAGTGAGGAGCTATCCGTACGCCTTAGTTCTTATTTAAACCCTCCTGCACAAGATTTGATTTATCGACGCATAAAGCAACAAAAATCCAAATGGAACAGGCAGCATAAGACTTACCAAAAGCAACAAGAAAAAAATCTGGCGGACTGGAAGGAATACTTTAACGAGAAACTTAACGAAGCTTCAGCCGCGCTTCGTGAGAGTCCCGGAATTCTCACAAATGCTTTGCTTTATCTCTTCGATCAAACCAGGAAAACGAAAAATTCAACGAACCGCAGGACCGATTATAACTGGCGAGTGCTGATACCCGAGTATGGGGAAAAAGTTGCGCGATATTATCGGGATGGCACTGTTTGTTTTTGGCGGCATTACAAACCTAAATTACGATCAGAAGGCGCACCGTTCAATGAAACAACTTATGGCGTCATTATTGGATTGATTGGTCTTGAAATTGAAGCTCATGAGACTGAAGATTGGTCTAAACATTTGAATCCCGATGAGGTTGAACTGGTTTGCAGATACGCAAGCTTTGAATTGAACGGTTTTCCGGTGTGGTTTCCCCGGTTTTTTGAAACATACCCGCAGCTTGTAAGCGATTTTCTCATGCAAGAAATCCGCTATGAATTGTCGATCGAAACACCGGAAGCCGAAACGCATTACATCATCAGCGATTTGAGCTGGGCAGGACAGTGGGCTTGGGACCAAATTGCACCGGAATTGTATGATCTGCTGAACGGCATGGAACCAAAGAATCTGGCTAACCTCGATAAGCTGCTCAAGATTATTCAAGACTCAGGATTAACAGATAATCAAATTGAAGCATTGGCTTCTCAAAAATGTCGCATTCTGACGGAGTGGGATCATGTGGCTCGCTGGTTTGCCGTATGGATGAGCGTTACACCCGATGAAGCAATGTCAGCGTTCATTACCCGAATTGGGTCGATATCCGATCCGGAGCAACAAACTTTGTTCGCGATGATTTTTGTTACCCAGCTGCTAGGAGGGCGTAGGACTGATGGCTCTGCGGTGCTGCAGACATTCAAAACACCGCAACATCTGAAATCACTTTATCTGTTGATGCACAAATATATTCGCCGTGAGGACGACATAGACCGTGCCGGGAAAGGCGTTTATTCACCCGGATTAAGAGATGATGCGCAAGATGCACGGAGCAATTTGTTCAAGTTACTGAATCAAATTCCCGGTAAAGAATCATTTCTGGCGCTGATGGAAATTTCCGAAGCGCATCCAGACGAAAAATCCCGGCAGTGGGCGATGCTTCAAGCAAAAACAAAAGCCGAGCAAGACGGCGATATTGAAACCTGGTTGCCGGTGCAAGTGAAAGAATTTAACGAGCAACTGGAACGCATCCCGAGCAATCATAAAGAATTGTATGAACTGGCTGTTTTGCGGCTTGAGGATCTCAAGCACGACTTAGAGCATGGCGATAGTAGTATTGCCAGTACTCTACAAAAGATTACACTCGAAACTGAGATGCGCAAATTCATTGGACGAGAGTTGCGTGAGAAGGCATTTGGGCGTTATTCCATTCAACAGGAAGAGGAATTGGCCGATGCCAAGAGGATTGACCTGAGATTCCAGGGAATGAGCTTTGATGGCCCTGTTCCTGTTGAACTCAAACTTGCGGATAACTGGAGCGGGCCGAAGCTATTTGAACGACTTGAAAACCAGCTTTGTGGCGACTACTTGCGGGATGATCGATCTAATCGGGGTATTTTCGTTCTCGTGTGTCGAGGTGAACAACATCATTGGGAAATCCATGATAGTGGTCGACTGGATTTCATCGGGCTGGTTGAAGCACTGCAGAAGCATTGGCAGCACATTTCTCCGGAATTTCCGGAAGTTGATGACATAACAGTCATCGGAATCGATTTGACCAAAAGATCATGTTGATTCAATTTCGATCGATTATCTTCGTGTTTGACAACCTAGGCGGCTTTCAGTACATTCAACGCGCATGGAAAAGGTGATTTATCTTTCCTGAGCCCTCTCTTCCAAACTAAGCATCATTCATTGGTTCTTCAATATGTCTGCACCGGATTACAAACAATACACCTGCAATCTTTGTGGCAAAGAGTCTGTGGTAGTGCCAGATTTCCACCGCGAGGGAGGGGCGTGCCAACATTGTGGATCGATTGTCCGTTTTCGTGCATTGATGTTTGCACTGTCACACCATTTTTATGGTAAACCAGTTCCGCTTGCTGATTTTTCTCCTGATCGGAACCAAAAAGCGATGGGGTTGAGCGATGCGCCGCATTATGCGAATAAGCTTAATAATCTATTTGACTACACAAATTATTTTTACCACGCGGAACCATTCTTAGACATTTGTAATATAGAAAATATGGCAGTTGGTAGTTACGACTTACTGATTAGCTCGGATGTTTATGAACATGTTTCGCCGCCCCGTCATGTGGCGTTTGTGAACAGTTGGCATTTATTGAAACCGGGTGGATTGATGTTGTTGACAGTCCCTTATACGATGTTGCCAAAAACCGTTGAACATTTCCCGCATTTGAATCAATTTGGAATTGTCCGGGACCAGCAAGGTATGCTGTTGGTTAATCAACGCAAAGATCAGAGTATAGAGGTGTATGACCGGTTAACCTGGCATGGGGGAGAAGGTTCAACACTTGAAATGCGAGTCTATGCAGAGGCGGATTTATTGCAAATTATTGCAGATGCTGGTTTCAAGAATATTAAAGTTTGGTGTGATGATTATCCGGAATTTGGGATTTTGCAGGCACAGCAAGGTGGAAGTTTCGTAATCAGTGCGATTAAGGATGGAAATCGTATGCCGATTGCGGTTACACAACATGATCCTTATATCGATAATATTTATCCTGAAGATGCTGAGGTTGATCATTTTCTGGTTAATCGGCCGATTCGTATCACAGGTGAGCGAGCCAAAAAAGCCATTTCGCAATGGAAAGATGAGAAAGCCGTCCATACAGATTCACTATTTTCCAGAATAAAGCGATATTTACATAGAAAGTTTAGGAAGTAAGCTAGGTTGGAGTGACGTAAGGAACTCCAGCATTCCTGTCATGCCGCTTGCAATCATGGATTCCCGCCTGTGCCGGAATGACTATGTGCAATATCTGAGAATCAAACCTCACTATTGACATAGCGCCCCCAGAAAATCTCGAACCGCAGCACTCAAGATACGACCAACTGGTACTCCAGTGCTTCAACAATCTTGGCAATGGAAATCTCAGGTATTTTTCCAGATACGCCGGATACCATGATGACTTATGATTCCGGGAATTTAACTTACATTAAGCACAAAAGATAATGCACCCGCAGCATATTGCACTGGCCATCGCGGTAGCGGTGATCTGGGGATTCAATTTCGTCATGATCAAGGCCGGGCTTGAGGAGTTGCCGCCGATCCTGTTGTGCGCGTTGCGTTTCTTCTTTGCTGCCCTTCCGGCGGTCTTTTTCATCCGGCGGCCTAGCATCGCTTTCGGGCAGGTGGTGGCTTTCGGGCTGGTTATGTTCGCCTTGCAGTTCACTTTACTATTTCTCGGCATGACTGCCGGAACAACAGCGGGTCTCGCTTCGTTGCTGCTGCAAGTTCAGGTGTTTTTTACCATCTTGCTGGCGGTTATGTTTTTGCATGAAAAGCCATCTGTTTGGCAGATCGCCGGAGCGATTATTTCATTTTCCGGTATTGGGCTTGTCGCCGCCAATCTGGGCAGCGATATTTCGGTGCTGGGCATGGGGTTGATCATTGCAGCAGCAGCTTCGTGGGGTGCGGGCAATCTGATTTCCAAACGGCTTGGCAAGATTGATATGCTGGCGCTGGTCATATGGGGAAGTTTCGTTGCCTGGCCGCCGCTCTTGCTGGTGTCATTCATCTTTGAACAAAACTTCTGGGTTCTCGAAAGCTTATCCGGGCTCACGTGGCGCTCCGCCGCTGCTATTGGCTACAATGCATACCCAGTTACCCTATTGGGCTTTGCGGCGTGGAACTGGTTAATGAGTCATTACCCGGCGGCTACAGTGGCGCCATTTTCGCTGCTGGTGCCGGTGTTCGGGTTTGCGAGTTCCGCCTGGGTGGTGGATGAATCCATCTATCCGTGGAAAATCGGCGCTGCGGCTTTAATTATTGCAGGTCTTTGTATAAATTTGCTGGCAACCCGCCTCACTGCACGCAACTACCGGAGCTAATCTGATTTCATGAACAAGCGGCCCGATTTCATCCCGGCGTTTCATTTCCACTGGCTGACGCGCTACTACGATCCCATGATACGGTGGCTGTTTCCCGAATCGGGAATCAAGACGGCATTGATTGCGCAAGCCCATGTTCAGTCCGGGCAGACAGTTTTGGACATGGGTTGCGGTACCGGAACGTTGACGTTGCTGATCAAACAAACCGAACCGGGTGCGGCAGTTTATGGGCTGGATATGGATTTTCAGGCTTTGAACATCGCGCGCGAGAAGATCGAGAAAGCGGGACAAAACATCACCCTGCAACAAGGATCGGCAACCTGCTTGCCTTATCCGGACGAGAGTTTCGATCGTGTTTTTGCCAGTTTGATGTTGCATCATCTGACGAGAGAAGATAAACAGCAAGCGCTCCGGGAAGCGTTTCGCGTTCTGAAACCCGGTGGCGAGCTGCATGTGGCGGACTTTGGCGCGCCGCATGATGCCGGTATGTGGATAATCTCTTGGTTCGTACGCTGGTTTGAAGAGATTCGCGATCATATGCTGGGTCTGTTGCCGGTTTTTATGGCGAATGCGGGATTTGATCCAGTACGGGAAGTTGCGTTCTATCGAACCTTGGTAGGTTCCATCTCTTTATACTTCGCCAGTAAACCCGCAAGTAACGATGCAGTTAGAAATATGAAATCACTGTGAGTGGCTTTAAGGCTGTACAGGATGTGAGGAGATCGGCCCGGAGCGCCTGCCTGAACAAAAAACCTGAATGAATAAGCTGTCAAATTCGATTATTTTTTCCTTGGCAGATTCGGTAATCCCTGCACGCTTACTTTATTTTGAAGTGGTTTCTTAGTGCCAGCAGTAACAAAAAAATCAATATCGTTGAAAGTATCGTTTGGACAATACTAATAAAGACTATTGCATTGGGTATTTTTTCTTTCCCGTCACTGTGCTTTCCATAGAGACAGGCATAGCTTCGGCTTAAATTTTCTGAATAACTGGTTGCAGGAAGAAAAGGCAGAGCGTTCCGGACAGAAAGGTATAGGGCCGCTTCTGTGCGATCGCATGAAACGGTTGCTTGGGGCTCAGCATCAATCGGATATTTCAGATAAAGAACCAGAAACAGAACACCTAAACTGTAAGAATTCCTAGCGTTGTTTACAGTATTCAGGAGAATACTGTAGATGAACATACACAAACGCACTCGCTTAATATTATTGGATCGCCAGGAGATTTGGCAGCTATATCAAACCCGGCTGTGGAAGGTAGCGCATTTTGCGGAACGCTTCCAGGTCAGCCGTCCAACGATTTATGACGTACTGAAACGAGCTAGGTTACAGGAATTTATCCCGCGTGACAGTACCAACCAACGATTCAAGACGTTGCAGTATGGCCTTAAACGTCTGGCCAAGGTCGAGCAAACCATCCAGGAACGTCTCAAGCGTGAAGCGAAACGCTATAACAAATCTTACCCGGGCGAGCTCGTTCATTTCGACACCAAGCGGCTTCCCTTCTTGAAAGGGCAATCCGCCAATGAACCTCGCGAGTA
>NZ_FNOE01000006.1 GCF_900106555.1 Nitrosomonas oligotropha
AAAAAATTGCATTCGACACTAAATTCACATCAGTCCAATGAAGTTTGAGCAAAACTGGCTTGTGGCACAGTTGAAAAAGACCGCATAATAAGTACATTAAGATGTACGAATATCGGGGCAAGGTCACGTCTATACCACCTCGAAATCTCAGTCACGAAAGTCTGACAGACTCTGTTATCCTACTTGTTTAACTTCTCGAATCTTAGGCGATTGCGCAGGATCACTTCGTCGATGAAACAGGCAACCCATGACGAGACCGACAGCATGAAGATTCTGCGATACAATCATATACACGCCATCCATCACAGATCGTTTGCGCAAGATCCCCAAAACAAAAGGAGTTATAACCAGCAAAATCAGCACCCACCAAAAAATAGGTTGATAAATTGCACCAGCGAAACTGAATAATAGCCCTAACCACCAGCCACTTACAATCACAAACAGGCGATACTGAGCAATGCCACTCAGCGTTTCCTTTAAATAGGGTTTGCCCCAAACTTCCCGCAACAGTTCTCCTGCAGCCCAAGCATGACGCGTATGCCAGCGCCGCCACAACAATCTGAAGCTTGTATCAGTATGACCATAATGCTTAATAGCTGGGATGTCTAAACGCAGTAACCGCCAACCAGCGGAACGCAAACGTAATGCAAGCTCATATTCTTCATAGGCATGAAGATTGCGGTTTGTCAGATACCCGAGTGGCGTTATCGCCGATTTCCTGTATAGCCCTCCCATGTTCAAACTATCCACTTCGCCAAATCTAAAAATATCATCTTCCACCCGGCGACGAAACTCGGCATTCATTATGTGCATCTCCTCGACTCTGCCACCCACACCACCAAGTCTGATATCGTTATCTAATGCAGCTACCGCAGCAACCAAAAAATCTCCATTCAGCTCCATATCTGCGTCAAGAATATAGAGATATTCACCTCGTGCTATGCGGTAACCCAATTCGGCTCCCACTCCACAGCAACGATCAGCCGGATCCACCAACTGCACAATATGAATTGGATAACGACTAGCTAATTTTACGGTTTGATCGATAGATAGTGAGTCGGCCAGAATCACTTCACCCTCCCCTACCTTTGCAATTGCAGCTAGCGAGGACTCAATCGCACGAGTTATATTCCCTTCTTCATTCAGCGCCTTGATGATGATACTAACTTTCATGTAACACTCACATTCGAAACTGGGTTGATCAGTTGTAACAGTCCGACTACCTCATGTTCAATGCACACAGACTTTTCCACTAGCAATTTGACCATAGCTGATTTATTTTAAGGGGCTGTAGTTGAGTAGGTTAAAAAATGCCATTGTATTTTTTTAAGACGCGTTAGCCTTATTCCAAGAGTTTTCAATGCCATTGATGTAATTTCTACCTTGTGCGAATAGTGTGTGGTTTATTCGTTCATGGCAAAAATGACTCACATCCAGTGCATTGTAACTATGATAACAATCTGTATAAACTACCCTGTCAGGCACTATTTTTCTAGTAATTAACGGCAACAACGAAATCTCCAACAACATTCGTATAAACCTTGCCGCCACACTTCAATATGTTAAACACAGCAACGTCTGAGTAATGATCCCTTATCTTTATTTTCTCGTACATACTCCAATATCTGCGCACGACTTTGGTTAAACGAATTAAACACTTCACTGCTCGAATTATTTCGGGGGGGCATGCCTTACAAAATGGAGGTTATGCTTACGATACAACCAATCCAGATAGCCAAGTGTTGCAAAAAATACAATCTGAATGCTTATAAGTTCCACCAATCCCGCACGATAAAATACATAAACCGCAAATAGTACCAGAGCAGCTTGAATGGCAGCAGCATCGGCTTTTACTACCGGTATAGTTGATCCCCGTCTCAACTGGCCAGCACAATGCCAAGCAGAAGCAAAAATGGCCATAAAGAGGCTGAAGCCAAATATGCCTGTCTCCCAGAGAATAGTTGAAGCTGTTGTCAAATCAATGCCATGCGTGGGATAGCGTTTGGCAATATGACCACGCGTAGCAGTATGGGAGCTACCTAATCCATTTCCAAATATGAAAGAAATCGGATCATGGGTGCCTTGCTGCTCAAACCAGAAAGTTAAGACTGTAGTGCGATTAAGTATCCGATCCTTTCCGTAACCCTGTTCATAAAAATTATAATTGAGGATTTCTTCAACTTGTTGATCAACGGGCTTATCTGAAAGGCTCAAATAGTAGTAACCTGCAGCTATGGTAATCAGTATTGTTACAAAAAAACCCATCAACCAGTAATGAAGTTGAGTAATCATTTTGTGACGGTATAAAACTAGAAACATCAGCGGCAACAGTATGATCACCACTTTAGTCTCGCCTAAAAATAAAGGCAATAATACCACAGGTATCAGCAAGATCTGTCGAGTAACAGATAGAGTCTTTTCCATTCCCCGTGCTAACAAGAAAGCGAGAACGATTATAAGAAAAAGCACCATTTCTCCGTTAGCGCCTCCAACTTCCGAACTTGTCCCGAATGTACCTGCAACAACATCGACAGCCCCCACTCCCCATCTACTTACAAGCTGAGGAGCGAATACTATTAGTTCATACAATGCAAAAGGTAATTGTGTCAATGCGGTAACTAAAAAGAATAATCGCCAACGATCCATATCCCGGTCATCAAAATTAAGCCAGCATAACGCAAGCAAGACCCCCCACACCTGAAAGTAGCGCTTAAAACCACTCAAGAATTCACGCGCTGAGTCCCATTGAATGAGTGAATCAAACAGCACATAAACTAGATAAAACAAAGCAATCCAAACAAAGGCTGGAGTATCTTTCAATTTATTTGGTGATGTAGCAATTCCAAAAAAAGCTATAAACATCAACAAAAAACCAAGCAGTGAAACACCCCAAGCTGCTTTTGAGGCGATAGAATCGAAATAAAGTGGCAGCATACCAACTACCAACAAACCAAGTGATAAAACAAGCCATAGGATCCATACAGGCTTGGTTATCAGTACCACACCTATCATGAGAGCAACTGCAACACTAATAATTATAGGATTAGCCGTTACTGCAAACAAACCGAACATTATTGCCATCAGCGCACTGATCAATACAATAATATAAAGAAATATTTTCTGACTACCTATATTGGGCGAGGCCCCAGTCTTGTAAACAAAATTCTGCTTATACACCAAAGGTTCCTATTAGCCTAATGCGTTCATTTGTACTAACTGCAGACAATAAATCCTGAATAAAAATCGTCTGTAGCTGATACGCTTTATCTTTATCAGAATCAATAGAAGATACGCGTACTAACATTCCATCAGGCACATCCCCAGTCAAGCCATACTTTAATTGTTGCAATTTCTCATCAATACCAGGTAAGACAGCTTTGTTACCAACCGTTACCCAGTAGGTAATCGGTTCATTACGATAACCTTTAACAGCCAATAAACGCTTAATCGGTAATTTTCCATATTGTGTAAGCAGCTCATCAGCATAAGTTTTCATTATCTCGAAACCTTGAGCGTAATAGCATACTTCAGGTTTATGTACCGCTAGATTGTCACTCTGATCACCGCCATAGGCTACAGAAAGCATAATACGTTCGCCTATAGAGTTTACGTAAGTCCTCGACAAGGTTTGATTGTATATTTTGTCTAACATGGCTTGTGTTTCAGCATCTACCTGCAACGGAATAATCGATTTGTCGACACGCCAATCTCCAAATTCGGTTGGAATCATGATCTCGAGATCAATTCTTTCTTGCTGATCTGCAATCTTCTTGGTCGGAGTTAATGCTTTAGTTAAGGCTCCTGATGACACCATCAATATACCCAGAAAAATACTGATAATTATCGATTTTCTCATTCCACCACCTTTATTCTTCTAGCTTTCAAATATTTTTATTAAATAATTTCGTATTCTTTGTACAGTACGAAAATAATCAGCTACTACCCATAGCAGAATGCGAAGCATTAACAGGCTGCCCTTTAATGAAATATTGCAATGCCGCATCGACACCCAGAATAAGTATTAATGCACTGATAAACAAAACCATGCCAGCAAAACCATGAAGGAATCCTTGTCCTGCTGCATCTCCATAGTGATAGGTAATCAGTGTAAGTACGATAACGCGAATAACGTTAGCGGTAAAAGAAATAGGTACAATTAGAATGGCTAATGTCACATTGCGTAATACCGAGGTATGATGCACAAGGTTCAAATAAAATAGCCCCAGCGCTTCCAATGTTAACAATGTTTGAAGTCCAGCGCAGGCATCTGCCACAAGGAGTTGATATTGCCCAATTTGCAAGATAACACCATTTCTTGCTATAGGATAATTTGCCCAGAATAAAATATGTTCAGCTACAAATGAAACTGCCATCTTCATAGGCATAGTAAGCAAGCTGACCACTTGACCAGGCAATGGAATCATAAAGAGCAAAAAAAAACAATGGAAACCACATCACTTTCAATGCGATGTAACCTCGTTTTATAAGGATAACAGCCGCGAGTATCCATATGAAAGAGCTCATTTCAAACACTAATATTTGTTGTGAACGCCCAATAACATAAAGAACCAGAGCCACAAAGAAAACTACCCATCCAAAGAAAGCAGCTGATTTCCCCTCACTCTTATTGATCATCTCCATCCATTTACGATACATTAACCAAAGTGAAAGTATTAGTATAATTGGCCCATGAGCTTGCTCTTCTTTAGACCACATTCCATTAGCAAGATCATAAAAAGTGGGAACATATAAAATCAACAATCCAAGAAAGATAGGCCACCAGTCCACAATAGCTGACTTTAAATCACGATGTTGATGAGTAAATGAGAGCATAGTTTTTTATTCTAGAAGTCAATTAATACAGAACCAACCACTTCGGCCCCACTGTACTTCAGCTGTTCATTAATCATGTTGATATCACTTAATCGGGTATTATTTTTGTGCGCAACCACCAGTACTCCATCCGTACGAGCAGCAATAGCAAGTGCATCGGCACCACTTGAAACAGCCAGAGTATCATAAAGAATCACATCGAATTGATTTGCAAGTTGATCGTTTAATTCATCAAATAAGCTCCGATTGAGAAGTTCCAAAGGATTCGGTGGAAGTGTTCCTGCCGGTAATACGGAAAGATCAATAAATGAATCTATTTTTGCAATTACTTCAGAAATATTTGCTCGACCGGCAAGTACATCGGATAGTCCCTGCCTGTTTCTTAAATTGAATATCTCGTGCTGTTGAGGGCAACGTAAGTTAGCATCTATCAGTAGTGTACGTTCCCCAAGTTGGGAAAACACGACCGCGAGATTTGCTGCAAATAGGCTCACACCATCTCCCAGGTTGTAACTCACTATTGCAAGTGCTTTATGACCTGAAGTAAACCAACGCAACATTAATTGACTGCGTACCGCACGAAAAACTTCTACTTGAGCACCAAATGGTTGATAAGCGACGACCAATTCTGGCGGATGATTCCCCTGACCAGGCAATAAATATGGATAATCAAATTGCTGCGCCAAAACTAACTGTATATCAGCTTCAGTAATTAAGCCTAATTTAAGTGCAGCATCACCAAAACGCAATCCAGTCTCTTTTTGTAAGCGCAATACACGTTCAGCTTCAACAGGGGTAATTTTTCCCATATCCAGAAGGATATGTCCAATACTAAACTTTCGGATATGAGATGAATTTGCGCTGATAGAACCGGGATCGTTAAGCTTCCTGGTTTCTGAGGAACTTATAATACTCATTTTATTCTCCATATTTCGAACCTAGGCCGATTCATCGTATTAAACGTGGCCAGCTCAATTGCAAGCGTTTTTGTTTTGGTATTCCTTTTTTTATCACACCAAGTACAGGTACATGAAGCACATCGACAAGATCTTCAGGAGAACGCACGCGGCGATCAATCATCTCTGCAAGCAACCCCATTCCAAGCCCAAGCAAAGTTCCTAGGATTACAGACAAAACCACGTTTAGCAGCAATTTCGGGCTATCCGCTTGATCGGGGATTTTTGCCGTATCTAGTATGGAAACGCTTGACAAATTAGCTTGTCCTTCAAGGCTAGTCTGATTTAAACGCTGCATAGCGCTATTGTAGGCTTGTTGAGCACCCTCAACTTCTTTAAAATGAAGATACAATTCATTTCTAGCTTGATTTAGAGCCAACACTCTAGCTTTCTGTTCTTCCAATGCTGCTCGTATTTCTCTTTCCTGACTGACAGCAGAATCAGTAGTAGTTTTGATATGTTTATTTAGCTCCGCTCTCAATTTCTCCATCTCAGCTTTAGCACCCGCGTAACTAGGATGATTATGACCCAGTTTCTGTGAGACTTCAGAAAATCTCGATTCGGCTTGCGACAAATTTAACTTGAGATTACTGATCATTGCATTCTTAGCAATATTGCTACTTTCACCCCTTCGGTTCTTGATGTCTTGTTCTGCAACAGTTCCCATCAATTCCGCTTGGGCAGATACCAATTGACTAGAGAGATCATTTAAACGTTTTGTCTCAATATCAAGCCGAACATCGGCATCAATGATTCCTGCCTCCTGCTGATATTCAGTTAATTTTTTCTGAGCTATTTCAAGTCTTTCGCGTAATAAATTAAGCTGATCTGTAAAATAAGCCGCCGCTTTTTGCGAAGGTTCCACCGTAAGGCGAATACTTATTTCTTGATAAGCGTTCGCGAATGCGTTTGCAATAATTGACGTAAATGCAGGATCTGCACCTTTATAACTAATACCAATCACACTGCTATCACGAGAGGTTTCAATATCCAAGTTTTTCAGCAACAAAGCCGCCAACCACTCACGTAAACCTAAATTACTCCCACTTTCTTCAAATTGCCTCCTCACCACATCGTTCTGATCAAGCCTAAGTTGATCCACCACCATCAATGCAATCCTAGTGCTTTTAATAACATCTAATTGTGTCGCCATATAACCAGAATTCAACTGCGCTGGCGAAACCATCCCTGTTACAGGATCAGCTCCTTTGTAAGTAAGCACAAGTGTAGCTGTAGATTTATAGCTTTTGGGTAAAAGTAGACTAACGACTGAGGTTGTTAATATCGTAACAATCAATGTGAATAAAATCAGTTTTCGCCGAGCCAATATGATTAGAAAAAAACGAGAAAAATCCATGTGTAAGCCCCAGTCTGAACCTAATAGTTACAATAATTATTTTAAATAAATTCGGTAATAAGAAATCAAAAGTCAAAGTCAGAACAGACTTTCCTTGATATAGATCACATCGTCAGGCTGTACCAAATCACTGGATTTCGGAGCAAATATCTGCAAATTACCTTCTGTGTCACGGCGTTGAATTTTTAATCCTCGCTCAGTCCCACGCTGCGTCAATCCACCACCAACTGACAGAGCTTGTATCACCGTCATATTACGTTCAAGCCTATATGCTCCGGCACGTTGTACTTCACCATAGATATAAAATCTAGGAGCTCGTTCAACATAAATAAAATCATTGCTCTGTATAATTAAATCCGGCGATAGATCGCCAGCACGAACCATCTCCTGTATATCTATCACTTCTTTAATAAATTTATTTCCGTCGGCGCGAATCAGAACAACAAGCTCGCCTCCTTCAGGAACAACACCTCCTGCCATCGCAAGAATCTCGGTTAAACTGCGTTTACCTTCGATAGGGTAGCGCCCCTGATTACGAACATTACCAAGCACAGATACCATCTGACTCTGTAACGAAGCAGTAACGATCATAACTTGCGGTTTACGCAGAATATCCCTGCTTTCCAGAAGATTTGCTATCTTTCTTTCCGCAGCTGATGGAGTTAGTCCATCGACTACGATTTCTCCCAAAAGTGGAAATGTTATTTTCCCAGTCTCACTCACTTTCGTTTCGGTCGTCATATCTGGATGGCCGTAAACAAAAACCCTTAGCGCATCACCAGGTCCTAATGCGCTTTCCCCTGCCTCTGCAGCCACCACATTCCCAATACAACCAATCCATAACAAAGTAATGACTATCGCTAAAATCTTCACTGCCTTCATAACATTTATCATTTGCCCATAACCCTTAATTCATACTGCACTGAACACTATATTAGAAAAGACAAATTACCTAATATAAACATTGGCTTATTTTAACCCCATAATACCACGTTCGATAGAACCGTTAGAGGTAGGCTCCGTCAGATTTAAATTATTTGTTGCATTATCAGCATTTGGAGCAGCTTGCGGAACAACTGGTTTATCAGCAGCACTGGACTCTGGTGCTTTAGCATTCAAATATTCTATTTTTGCAGCTGCGCGTAAACGTGTGACTTCCGCGTCAGTCGCTTCCTTATATTTCTGGTTCAACAAAAATCGTTCAATTTGAGGTGTAGCAGCTGCAAGTGTAATAGGACTATCCTTTATTGCATTAACCGAAATCAGCAAACTATTCTCTTGCTCGTTAACGATAAAAATAGTGTCCTTACTTTTTTCCTGTAGCATTTTAGCCATCTGAGGCGGCAGATCGGTGCTACTACGTGATGCCAAGCTTCTGAGATACGGAACTTTATTTTTGTCGAGCCAAGTCACGACCTGATCTACAGACTTTGCTGCATCGATAGTTTTCTTTAATTCACTACTGAGATCCTTCGTTGCAACACGAACTGTTATTAAATCAAATTGCTTACGCTGCGAGAAAAACTCAGGATGTTTCTGGAAATATTCATCAATCTCAGCCTGAGTCGGTTTAGCAATTTTACTCACAATACCTTGCATATAAGCTTGCGCTATTACTTGCGCATTTGCACGATCGCGTGCTTGCATTACATCAGGAGTACGATCCAGCTTGTTGTGAACCGCTTCGTCAAGAATTAATTGACGAACAATCAGAGATTCCAAAAGCTGCTTACTTGCGGCTTCATACTGTTCAGGACGGACATTGGCACGCTTGATTTCTTCATTTAGCTGAAGCATGGTAACTTCTTTACCATTGACACTAACCAGAGCCTGCCCGGTTTTCTTTTCTTTTGGTTCATTGCTGTCACAAGCTGCGAGAACTAAAGCTAAACTAATCATAAGCCCTGTTAGTGCCGTCCGAGTATTTGCCAATACCATAATATTTCCCTTAATGATTACAAATATAATGAAACAAACTCAAAAAAATTCAACACATATCTTTACACAATGCCTAAACACAGAATGAGAACAATACGTTCTACTGAGCATCTATGAAGCTGGATACGACAATTAAATTATAAACTTTAATACTTAAAGTAATTCTTTATAATGAACATTAATATACATTGATAATCAACAATATACAAAATATTTTCTGATTCAATACTTGAAAAACGCCATTGATTAAGGAGTACTCTGCATAACCGATTAATTTATCTAAAAAAACATATGACAAAGAACTTGATAGACTTGTTCCTTCAAAATCATCTCTATCGCAAGATCATTAGTCAATGATTTCACTTGAATCTTAAATGTCCCTTTATTTCTGTTACCGAAGTTAACAAAAATACGATTAAATCTTGTTAGCTGATTTGGTAAAGTTCCAAGAAAACTCAAGCAAAACAATTTTCGCGCACTTATATTGTCATCATGTGACAAACGAAAGCGAAAATAGCCAAAGACAACCAAACATCAGCTTAATAAAGCTTTGAATTGATACTTTATCCGATATCACCGTTTCCATACCAGTCACATCCTAACTGGCCATAATGACCACGTTACCGCTTCGCTCTCAAGTTAATTCAGCTTGTCTAACCAGACCCAATTCTCGTACTAACGATTTATCCTATAATGTAGGACAGATCTGTACTTCACAAACACAGATTACTGATTTACAGGCATTAATTGACACACGAGCCGTTGAATCGCTGTAATTCCCGAATAATTTCTAACGCAGAAAGTGGTTTACTAAAATAAAATCCTTGATATTGACTGCATCCACGCTGTTTGAGAAAGTCAATTTGTTCCTTTGATTCAACACCTTCCGCAATCACCTGAATATTCAGGCTACCAGCCATTGCAATAATTGCTGTAACTATTGCCGCATCATTCTCATCGAGAGCGATGTCACGCACAAAAGAACGATCAATTTTAAGCGCATCAATCGTATAGTGCTTCAAATAGCTCAAGTTAGAATAACCGGTTCCAAAGTCATCGATCGATATCTTGAATCCCATTGCACTTAATTGTTGCAGCGTTTCATTCACCTCAACGATATTTTCAGCAAGCATGCTTTCTGTAATCTCCAAAGTCAAGCAACTCGCAGAAACTTTTGCTTGCGTTAAAATACTCGCCACATCTTGCACAAACAGCTTTTTCTGAAATTGTTTGACGGAAAGATTGATAGCAATTCTGGGCACACTCAAACCTTGATCTTGCCACGCTTTTAGCTGCTCACACACCGATCTGATAACCCAATCCCCAATCGGTAAAATCAGGCCCGTTTCTTCGGCCAGCTTAATGAACTGAATGGGCGGAATCAATCCCTTTTCAGGATGCTGCCAGCGCAACAACACTTCCAGACTAACCAGATAATTGTTGTCCATATCAATAATCGGCTGATAATACAGTATCAACTCATTATTTCTTATGGCTCTATGCAAATCGTTACCCAATTCATGCTTTTCTTGAATTAAGCGATCCATCTCTGCCGAGTAAAACTGATAGTTGCTTCGCCCCGTAGCTTTAGCATGATACATCGCCAGATCGCTATGCTTTAACAATGCATCAACATCCTTACCATCCTTAGGATACAGCGCAATTCCGATGCTGCTGTCAATATG
The DNA here is from genome assembly GCF_900106555.1 of Nitrosomonas oligotropha. Lineage (GTDB taxonomy): Bacteria > Pseudomonadota > Gammaproteobacteria > Burkholderiales > Nitrosomonadaceae > Nitrosomonas > Nitrosomonas oligotropha_A. Next base: position 10,770 of record NZ_FNOE01000006.1, read on the forward strand.
GAGTATCCGTTCATTAATGTGATACGGGAGCGCCAGCAAGTGCAATATTTTCTCCGCGATCGATTCAACATCCTCCAGATCGGTGATTTCCGTCAATATCACGATAAACTCATCCCCGCCTTGACGGGATGCAGTATCCTCACTGCGTATGCTGGATAAAAGCCTTGCAGCCACTTCTTTTAGCAGCAAATCGCCAACACCATGACCCAGCGTATCATTCACGACTTTGAAGTGATCCAGATCTATAAACAGCACTGCCGAAAAATCATGATGGCGCTGATTATGCGCCAACGCCTGCGACAAGCGATCCTGCAACAACAATCGATTTGGCAATCCAGTCAGCACGTCATGATTTGCCATAAAACTGATGTGCTGCTCCAATTGTCTGCGTTCCAACCATAACCTGAAATCGTCCGCAATATAATTAATCAGGTTTTGCTCGTCCGGTAGCATGAATGACTTTTCTTCCCGGTAGAAAACCTGCAATTGACCGCAAAAATGTCCATCTACTTTGATTCTTGCGAAAATCCCATGCGTCAGATCTTCGTTATAGTGATTTGAAGTATAGCGTTGCTCATAAATACTGATCATGCAGGCCGCATGATCGGGAAACTGCATTGCCGGAATCAGATGATCGAATATCCGTTCACAAAGCTCCCCGACAGAGAGGTCTTGTTCCATCTCCCGCCGGATCGCATACAAACATGTTCTTTCCTTAAGCCGTTCGTGCAAAATCAATTCTTTCTGTTTACGCGCAGTAATATCGACGCGGACGGATATATAGCGAACTATCCGGCCGTTGCTGTCTTTGAACGGAACAATCGTGGAATCGACCCAGTACAAGCTGCCACTTTTTCTCCGGTTACAAATCTCTTTATGCCAAATTTTGCCATTGGTGATGGTTTCCCACATATCTATAAAAAAATCACTCGAGTGCACGCCTGAGTTAAGAATACGATGATCCTGCCCGATAAGTTCGGAACGGCCATACCCGCTAATCTCACAAAAACGGTCATTCGCTTCAATGATCCGACCGGAACGGTCACTCACGGAAACCAATGCAAGCTGCCCAATGGCTTCAAGGTAAGTTGTCAGCTCCGCATTGGCAGCTTGCAATTCCTTGTAAAGTAATTTTAATTTAGACTTGGATGCAACCAATGCTGCATTAGCCGCTTGTAATTCTTTATTCGTCGACAGCAATTCTTCATTGGTCGATTGCAGCTCTTCGTTGCTGGATCTAAGTTCTTCTTGCGAAGTTTGCATTTCCTCATGAGTGGCTTGCATTTCCTCACGCATGAGTTGCAGTTCAGTCATCATCGCCAATACAATATCATCACCTTTCTCGGATAAATCCGCTGCTTGCTCGATGTTTGAAAGCCGTAGGACTTCTTCCAGACTGATCATTGGATTTTTCTTGGTCATCGCTTGAAGAGAGAAGTCCTGAAGCAAATTGCGCCTTTCTTGCGGCAATCCATTATCAAGACGTTTATACACCGCCAAACTGCGCTCCAGAGGGGCAAACATCTCTGGAAAATAATCGATCGATTCCGCAGTTCCCAATAGCAAAATACCGCCAGGATTCAACGCATAATAAAATAGCGGGAATAATCTTTTTTGTAATTCACGATCCAGATAAATCAGCAAATTCCGGCACGACAAAATATCCAGCTTGGAAAATGGCACATCGGCAATAAGATTCTGTGGCGCGAATATGACCATCTGGCGTATTTCATTACAAATCCGGTAGCCATTCTCGTGCTTGATAAAGAACCGGTTTAAGCGCTCCAATGAGATATATTGGCTGATCGCTATGGGGTAAAAACCCTGACGGGCCTTAGTGATGGCATCCTGATCCAAATCAGTCGCAAATATTTTCACCAAGTACCGGTCTTGCACTCCTCTTTGCTCCAAAGCTTCCCAGAAAAGAATAGCGAATCCATAAGCTTCTTCTCCTGTCGAACAGGCAGGCACCCAGATTCGCACTGTTTTTCCTTCAGGGTGGGCTGCCAAAATGGGTGGAATAATCTCTGCTTTAACATACTGCCACATGACCGGATCGCGGAAAAAATGCGTCACATTGATTAATAGCTCTTTAAATAGCAAATCCAGTTCAACAGGATTCTCACTTAAAAAATGCGCATAATCTTCAACCTTACTGATTTGATTCTGTCGCATCCGCCGGTCAACGCGACGATATAGCGTGCTTCTCTTATACTGAGAGAAATCATTACCCATCCGCCTAGATAAGAGTTGCACAACTTCACTCATCGCACCGGTAAGATGGAATCCTTGCAATTTGGATTTCAAATAACTGGTCACAATGTCCGGCAAAACGTCGAGTGCTACGAGCGTATCCACTGTGCTTGCTTCAATCAAGTAATCCGGCACACCACCCGGTTCACTGGACATAGAATCCTGCGTAAGCCCCAACCCTCCTTTTTTCCGTATGGCGCGTAACCCCTGGATACCATTTGCGCCCGAACCGGAAAAAATAATACCAACCGCCGACTCCCTATATTCTTCCGCCAAGCTGTGAAAGAAAAAATCGATTAAGGAACTTGATGCATGCCTCGGCTCAGCATCAAATAAGCACAAAAAACCGTTGGAAATAAATACATTCTTGTTTGATTGCGCGACTATATAGATACGATCAGGTTGCACTTCCGTCAGATTTTCCACGCACACTATCTTCATACTGGTAACATCTTGCAGTTGCCGAGGAGATAGATTTCCTTGCATCGTATCTGATTGTTGAATAACGACAAAAGCCGCGCCGCTATCCGCTGGTATCTGGGTAAAAAACTGCCGTAGCGGCTTGAGTTCGGTTGCTGAAGCACCAATACCCACCACTGGGAATAATGTCCTTTCAGGATTGACTGGTTGATGGGATGGGATAGATGGGTTTATGCGCGTTTTTTGTTTTATTGCAATCAACTTCTTCGGATTTGAACTCATTTTTCTGATCATCAAAAGAAGCCTCTGATTCTATGAAGTTAACAGGAAAATTTTGATTGATGTTTATAGCATAGTTTTATGAAAACTTTTAGCTTTATGAATACAGAATGGAAATGGATTTAAAGATTTGCAACGCACCAACCCCAAGTCGACCTTGCGCCACAGCATAATAAATACGCAAAAACCATTTTCAAGCAGAAAATTCACTATTGCATTTACCATACAAATGGTTACTCAATGGTCCTTATTACAACAAATAAGCTAAGAAATTCGCACAACCTTGTTTATTTTTTCAAATGAAATCACAAAATATTTTTACCGGAATTCCCCAAAACCTGGATCAGGAATTGTTTGAATTTCTAGCCGGAAACGACAAAGTGGTGATCGAAAAGATCATCTCGAAAGGGCAAAAGTCGCCAGAATCCGGTTGGTATGATCAGGAGAAAAATGAGTGGGTTATTGTATTAAGGGGCAAGGCGATACTGTCTTTTGAAGATGAAACACCAATACATCTTAATGAGGGAGATTTTATTAATATCCCCGCTCATAAAAAGCACAAAGTCTCATGGACAGATCCAGACAACGAGACTATCTGGCTCGCTGTTCATTACTGAAGAGATTATTTAACTCAGAATCGAAAGCAGAATCCCGAAGAAATTCTATTACCCGGACTCACCATCATGAGCTTGGTAAGGACCTGATATTAGCCGCTTTCTGATAATTAGTTGCGCGCTTGCTTACTATATTTCTGACGGAATTTCTCAACCCTTCCGGCAGTATCCACAATTTTCTGTTTACCCGTATAGAACGGATGACAAAGTGAACATACTTCAATACTCAATGGTTTGTTCATGGTAGAACGCGTTGTAAAAACATTACCGCAACTGCAAGTGACGGTAATTTCCTGATAGTCTGGATGAATGTCTGCTTTCATTGCCTATATCCTTAATTATTCCATCCCCAATGGGAAGCTTAAAAAGCTGCGTATTATCCTTTAATGTACGTATTGGCGCAACTGTGAAAATTAAATCCTAAACCCGCCGCATGGAGTCAAAAAAGTCGGAATTATTCTTAGTCGCCTTGATTTTATCCAGTAAAAACGCCATCGCGTCCATATCGTCCATCGGATGTAGTAGCTTACGCAGCACCCAGATTTTTTGCAGCACATCGGGAGAAATCAGCAATTCTTCCCGGCGAGTTCCTGACCGGTTCACATTAATTGCTGGATATATCCGTTTCTCCGCCATTTTCCGGTCAAGATGAATTTCCATATTGCCGGTACCTTTGAATTCTTCATAGATCACATCATCCATGCGTGATCCGGTATCAATCAGCGCTGTCGCGATGATCGTCAACGATCCGCCTTCTTCGATATTACGCGCTGCGCCGAAGAAACGTTTAGGCCGCTGTAACGCACTGGCATCCACACCGCCGGTCAGTACTTTACCGGAAGCCGGCACCACAGCATTATAAGCGCGCGCCAGCCTCGTAATCGAATCGAGCAGTATCACGACATCTTTCTTGTGCTCGACTAAGCGTTTCGCTTTCTCAATGACCATTTCGGCGACTTGCACGTGCCGCGTGGCTGCTTCATCGAAAGTGGATGAGATGACTTCGCCTCTCACCGAGCGGATCATTTCCGTCACTTCTTCCGGACGTTCATCAATCAGCAGCACCATCAAAATCACATCCGGATAATTAGCCGCAATGGCGTGCGCGATGTGTTGCAGCATCACGGTTTTACCCGACTTTGGACTGGCCACTAATAAACCGCGCTGCCCCTTTCCAATTGGGGCAATCAAGTCAATGATGCGGCTGGTGATATTTTCTTCGGCTTTGATATCGCGTTCGAGCACGAGCCGCTCATCTGGAAATAACGGCGTCAAATTTTCAAACAGGATTTTCTGTTTGGAATTTTCCGGCGGTTCATTATTGACCTTATCAACTTTTACCAGCGCAAAATAACGCTCCCCTTCTTTCGGCGGGCGAATCTCACCATCAATCGAATCCCCGGTATGCAGATTAAAGCGCCGGATCTGACTGGGTGAAATATAAATATCATCAGGCCCGGCCAGATAAGAGGTATCCGGAGAACGTAAAAATCCAAAGCCATCCTGTAATACTTCCAGCGTTCCATGACCGTATATATTTTCGCCCTTGCGCGCCTGATTTTTAAGCAATGCGAAAATCAGATCCTGTTTCCGCATTCGGTTGGCCCCATCAATTTCGTTCTCGACGGCCATTTTTACTAGTTCAGTGACGTGTAGGTTTTTTAAATCGGATAAGCGCATGAAAAAGCTCGTGAAAAAATAATACTCAGGTGAAAGATAATGATGCTGGAAGGAAAGTTGTTACGGATGGGATTATTAAATATAAGGTGGTGTGGGCTTTACCAATCACCTAGTCCACAAATCTATTATGTTCAATAGACTAGCGGGTTTAAATATGACTGTCAATAAAGGCGGTTAATTGTGATTTTGATAAAGCTCCGACTTTGGTAGCCTCGATAGTGCCGTTTTTAAACAGCATCAGGGTCGGGATACCGCGAATACCGTATTTCGGCGGTGTTAGCTGATTTTCATCGATATTCAATTTAGCCACCTTAAGGCGCTCGCCATATTCGCTTGCAATCTCATCGAGTATCGGCGCTATCATTTTACAAGGGCCGCACCACTCCGCCCAGTAATCCACCAGTACAGGGGTTGTCGATTGTAAAACTTCCGCATCAAAATTAGCATCAGTAACGTAATGAATATGCTGACTCATATAATCCTCATTCAATTATTCAGTATTAAGAAGAGTAAACCTAATTATCTCAAAGATTGGTTTACGGGATTGGTTGGAATAACGCTGTAAAAGAGTGGTATAAAACTAAATTGTTATGCTATAGAAAAAACTGTTAAAAGGGAAGTAGCTTTTAAAAATAGCGCTCGGAAGAAACTGCGGAATATTGTCTCACATCTGCAGGAACCGGAATCGGACAATCATCCTTCCGATTGTTGAAATGCCACAATATGATCAGCTTCGAGTCTGATCCCTATTTTCCCGCCAATCGCATGATCATGGTGGCTGGGGACGAGCGCAAGGACTTTGGCTCCGCCCGCCAGACGCAACGTATACAAAATCTCCGCGCCGCGAAATGCCTTATGAACCACCGCCGCCTGCATCGTGCTGCTATCATCGTGCACAATATCATCCGGACGCAACAATACATCCACGCTGCAACCGGCATCACAGTGCTCTGGAATTACCCCTTGCAATACGCCCAATTCAATTTCAACCTGTTGCGCATTGATCACCTTACCGGGGAGAAATACTCCCTGACCAATAAAGTTAGCCACAAAACGGTTGGCCGGGCGATGATACAGATTGAATGCCGTATCCCACTGTTGAATCTCACCGTGATTCATCACGCCGATCTCATCGGCAATCGCAAATGCCTCCGCTTGGTCATGCGTCACCAGAATCGCGGTGGTTCCTTGTTGCTTGATGATCTCACGCACTTCCATGCTCAACCGTTCGCGCAAACTCACATCCAGATTGGAAAACGGCTCATCCAGCAACAACAGATCCGGTCTCGGCGCCAGCGCGCGCGCCAGCGCAACGCGCTGCTGCTGCCCGCCCGATAATTCGTGCGGATATTTCTTCGCAACGCTGGCCAGATGCACGACATGCAGCAATTCTTCAACCCGCCGCTCACGTTCCACTCGCGTTAACCGGTGCAGACCGAAACCGACGTTGGCGGTCACATCGAGATGCGGAAACAACGCATAATCCTGGAACACCATACCAATCCGCCGTTGTTCCGGCGGCACGAAGGAATCCGCACTGCTCACACAGGCGCCATTGAGCACAATTTCTCCGGCTGCAACCCGCTCAAAACCGGCGATACAACGCAAGGCAGTGGTCTTGCCGCAGCCGCTCGGGCCGAGCAAACAGCCGATCTGCCCCTTCTGCAATTGCAAAGATAAGTTACGGATAACGACCTGCTCGCCATACGCTTGCAAAACGTGATTCAGTTGCAGCAACCCAGTACTCATCGGTTCACTTCTCAGTTTGTCGCATAAACAAGAAAATCGGAATCAGCCCGGCCAGCACCAGCGTAACCGCAGGCAACGCAGCCTGCTCCCATTGCCCTTCAGAAGTCATTTCATAAATTCGCACCGCCAGTGTATCCCAGCCAAAAGGCCGCGTCATCAGCGTAATCGGCATCTCTTTCATGACATCGACAAACACTAAAGTCGCCGCCGTAAAAATGCCCGGTTTCAATATCGGAATATGTACTTTCCGGATCATCGCCCAGCCATGCAACCCGAAACTCATCGCCGCCTCGTCGATATTAGGCGTAATTCGTTGCATCGCGCCATCAATCGGATAATGACTAACCGCCATAAAACGGATCAAATAGGCGATCAACATAATCATCAGCGTACCCTGGATCAATTGCCCTGTCTCGATTTGCAACCAATGCATCATCCACTCACTGAGCCGCCCATCCAGCCACACCAGCGGCACATACACACCAATCGCCAGCACCGTGCCGGGCAATGCATAACCAATCGTAGCGATACGCACCGCATAGCGCGTAACTGGACTGGGATAACGCCGTGCCGCATAAACCATGGCAATGACAACCAAACAAATCAACAAAGCCGCCAAACCGGACAACGATAGCGAATGCCAGAGAAATTCCAGATAGCGGGCTACGTCATAATCTTGCGTAAACGATCGCATCGCCCACTGGCACAATTGCAGTACCGGCAGCAGAAATGCCAGAAACAAGACGCTCAGGACAAAACCGGCCACCAGCCAGTTATGCCATCCCGTCAACCGGATACGCTGCGCGCGCTCGGTTTTTTTACTCTCCGCATAGCGCATACGCAACCGGAACTGCTGCTCCAGCACAATCACAACAAAGATGATCAGAATCAATAAAGAAGCAAGCTGCGAAGCCGCGGGCAGAGAAAACATGCTAAACCACGCTTTGTAAATCGCGGTCGTGAAGGTATTGTAATTAAACACCGCGACGGTACCGAAATCCGCCAGCGTCTCCATCAGCACCAGCATCACGCCCCCGGCTATCCAAGGTCGCGCCATCGGCAATACCACCTTGAAGAATCCTTGCTTGCGGTTGAAACCCAGCGATTGCGCCACTTCCAGCGAGCGCTTGCCTTGGCTCAGAAAAGCATTGCGTGCCAGTAAATAAACATAAGGATAAAAAGCCAGCGTCATGACCACAATCACACCCGCTCTGCCGCGAATATCCGGAAACCAGGACAAATCCGAATCCAGCCAGGCACGCAACATAGTTTGCACCGGGCCGGTAAAATCAAACAGCCCCAAAGCGACAAATGCCGTGACATACGCAGGCATCGCCATCGGCAACAGCAACGCCCAGGAAAAAAAACGCCGCCCGGTGAAGTCATAAACCGCGGTGAGCCACGCCAGACTGATGCCCAATAGCGCAGTACCGCTGACGACACCCAAGGCAAGCCAGAACGTGTTGATCAGCAGCTGAGGAAGCGTCGTTTCAAGCAGATGCTGCCAAACATCGCCGGCCGGTGCGAAGAAGGCGGACACGATCACGCCCACAGGCGCCAGTACCAATGCAGCTGCTATAAAAGGAACTGAGCGCCAAATGGCCATGACATATTGGTGAAGAAACAGAACAAAAGAACTGGCGTAAAAGGCTATTATTTTCTAGCGCTTCTACGCCTCATTGATTTTTGTAGCGACCGTACCTTTTTATTGATAACCTGCACGATCCATCAGTTTCACTGCGGTAGTCTGCAATTCGCCGGCTTTAACCAGGTTCATCGGATTTTGCTTAAAACTGCCCCACGCCGCGACAAACGGATCCGCTGCAATCTTCGGATTAACCGGATATTCCATATTCACATCGGCAAACAGATTTTGCGCTTTGTCGGATGACAGGAATTCCAGCAATTTAATCGCAGCCTGGGTGTTCCGGCCATGGCGCGTAATACCGGCGCCGGAAACATTGACATGCACGCCGCCATCATTCTGATTCGGCCAGAAAATCGCCAAAGGCAAATTCCGGTCTTTCTTCATCAATCGGCCATAGTAATAAGTATTGACCACCGTCACATCACATTTACCGGCAGCGACAAACTCCAAAGCCCGAGTGTCATCGGATAGCGGATCGGTCGCCAGATTGGCCACCCAGCCTTTAACAATTTTCTCGGTCTCGGCTTCGCCATGTTCAGCAATCATCATCGCCACCAGGGATTGGTTATACACTTTCTTCGATGTGCGCAAACACAGCCGTTTGTTCCACTTCGGATCGGCCAGATCTTCATAGGTTGAAAGCTCTGAAGGCTTCACTTTCTTGGTGTTATAGATCAGCGTGCGTGCCCGGATCGACAAACCGAACCATTCCTGTTCAGGGTCGCGCAAATGCGCCGGGATATTGGCTTCCAGCACGTTCGATTGCACCGGCTTCAACAAACTTGCCCGTGCCGCTGCCCAAAGATTACCCACATCGGAAGTAATCAGCAGATCCGCGGGCGTGTTTTTCCCCTCCGCTTCCAGCCGGGCAAGCAATGCACCTTCGTTATCCGTGGTGTATTTGACCTTGATCCCGGTTTCCTTGGTAAATGCATCAAACATCGGTTTGATGAGTTGCTCGATGCGCGCGGAATAAACAACCACCTCCTCAGCATGCGCCAGCGGTGCGATCAGTGACAAGAAAAGAAAAAAAACAGCAAAATAAAAATGACTTACATTCGATTTCAACATGAAAAATTCCAAGCAAAAAGGTTCATTAAGGGAATTAATTATTGAGGGTTACTATAGTATGAATAAGAATAATTATCAATTAAATACCATGAACACAAGGTTTAAAGCGCGCAATTAATTTTCAACCGCAGGCTCAAACCATGCATTCAGTTCTTTGCGCCCGACCAGCGGCAATTTGAGCGCGGGCGGGTCGAGATCGACACCGAACGATAATCCCAGCAAATTGAGCTCAACACCTTCGACCGCGCTGACCAACACACCCAGCAAACCGAAAATGGAAACTTGGAAGCCGCTGCCGCTCGGCGCTTGCGAAACCAGCCGGTACCCGAGATAATCCTTACCAATCGCAGTAGGCGGCAGATCCAATTGCAATTCCGGAACAGCCCGGGAAATCCAGGCCGTGAAAGTATTGGAATTGGGACCAGGCCAAATCGTGTAATCTTTTGCGTAAGGATAATTGCGCGCCGCATAGTCAATTTTTTCGATCAGCGCATCCACCCCATTGCCCCGTTTCTCCAGCAAAAGCTCCGGCATATTACCGTACCAACGCCGGTCCGGCACATTCTCATAAATCACGACCACCGGGAGCTTGCGGCGCTGCATCCATCCAATGACTTCATAAATAGTGTACGACTGCGCTGCAGTAGGTTTCACTGCAATCCAGGTATGAATTCCAAAGTAGCCGCGCCAACTGAATGCACGCGCGCCATAAACCTGCACGATTGCTTCCGGCGTTGACGCGGGATCGGGCGCCAATCCCACCGGCTCACGGCTCGCATTCCACCAGTACTGTGCACGCGCCCGGTCCGGAACAACCGCCAGCACGATCAGCCCCAAAGTAAATAATAGGAAAACTACGGTTAAGGTGCGCTTCACTGAGTGATTCAACTGATTAGGGATTAAAAATGATGCCATCCAGGAGCACTGGAATTGATCGCAGTATATGCGAAATCAGGTTTACTGATGTATTTCCATAACCAATCCATTACTGTCCGGTACGTTTTCCCAATATCTCCGGCAAGTCCCGCACGAACCGGCCCGCACCCGCCAGCTGCCGCCGCAGCATCACCCAATCTTCGGCGCGTTTTCTGGCGTCCAGGCAACGCATCAGCCGCACCCGCAACGCTTTGTCCTGATGATTCAGAATCGCGGCCCAAAGGGTATCGTCAACATTATAAACTTTACCCGGCAGCAGACAGACAGGAATCACCTGCTCAACCGCCACCACCAGATCGGTCGCGATAACCCGCACCGCCGCAGCAATATTGGTTGCCTTGCTGCTCGCCGGATGCGCCAGATCATACGGTGGCTGCCACTCATTAAGCGGTCGCAAGCGGTCGGCAAAACTCGCCACCACCAGCATCGGCGGCGCGCGGCGATCGGTACGCGCCGCTTGGGTTGCGCGCAATGCATCCAGACAATCGCGTTCCGTCTGCCGGTCCGGGCGGTTAGCCGGGGTAACCCATAAAATCAAATCGGCATTACCCGCTGCTGCCAGCATTTGCTGACGATCAAACAACGCGCTGTCACATCCCGGGCTATCGAAAATCAGCGCTTGCGTTAACCCCTCGCGCGACAATACAAATGGTTTAAGCGTCTGCGTGGTGTCCGGCAACACATCGGTAGCCGTCGTCAACGTGCCAAAAAGTGCATTGATCAGGCTCGATTTGCCCGAGTTGGATCGTCCTAAAACAAGAATGCGCAATGGCTCAATCGCAGGTTTTGCGGTTTCTTCGACTTGCCCCAGATCGGCTTTGGATTCCGGAGTTGGCGCAGTCACAAATTCTTCATCACCCAACGGCAAACGGCCGCTATACAGATCGATCGCGTAATAACCCACTTTGCACACATAAGCACGCAAAAACCAGCGGTGCAATTCATCCCTGGCCTGATCGAAACTGCGTTCGCGCAAATGCCGCCAAGCTTCGCTAAGCAGCGCGTTGACCGGATTAATGAGCAGGCTGCCGGCGCGATAAATAGTAAACAGCCGTTCCGCTTTAGCCTTCCAGCGCTGCAAGCGGAACAGATCGCCGATCGTCAGGCGATTGCTGAACGGTATTTTTTCCGCCACATCCTGACGCAAATCGCGGCTCGCCCGCTCGATAATCAGCAAAGTATGCGGCACGGTCAGTTCCAGCAAGGGTTTTTCGACATCCGGATAATAACAATGCGCAACCGTTTCCAGCGTTTTCTGCCCCAGTTCCATCACCCAGGCGCCTTCCTCGATCGGCCAATCCTGCGGATTGCACGTTTCCGCCAGCGCTTCGACCCGCTGCCAGACTTCATCTGCACTCGGCGGCCACTCCGGATTAGGCTCGGTCGATGAATCCATTAACAATTGCCGCTCCTGCCGCACCAGCCATTGCTGCAAGCCATAGCCCAAACCGCCGCAAACCACCATGGCGATCAACCAATACTGCAAATTGCCGCTTTGCCACAGCCAGAAAAAACCCAATCCCAGCAACGCCAGCAGCGGCAACAGCATCAGGATGAATACCAATAACCGCAACGGATTGACGGAGGGCAGCGGCGCTTTCATGTTGATTTACCCCGCAGACGATCTTTCAGTACCGCAGCACCGCGCTCCAGCTCTTCCGCATAAATCCGCCGCAAGGTATCGGCGTCCACATTCAGACCATCCTTACGCTGCGCAAAGAAATAGATCGCCGCCTTACCCAACGCATACGTGGTCGCGCCGCTGGAACTGGCGCCCCATAACGCACCCGCAGTTTGCCCCCAGATTGGTATGAATTTAGTCACAGCCCGGCTCAACAACCGCGCAAGGTAGCCGGATGCAATACCCGCGCCTGCAAGCCCGAGAAATTCGGTGATCGTGCTTCTATCCCAATGCTGGCCGTACAATAGCGCCAGACTATGCAGCAGTTTCGCCTGCACCGCCGACACCGCGACCAGATCCACCACCGGCAAAGCGCCCAATCCAGCCGCAACCAATGCATAACCGGCAATATGCTGATGCGCGGTGCGCGCGTACAAATCCTGTACTTCCCGGTCACCGCTCAATTGATGCTGCAAACCCAGCGATGTCAGCGACTCAATCGCCTGCCACAAGCCTTCCAGACCGTAATCCGGCGGCGCCAAGCCATCTTCCGGCAGCGTCAAATCGGCCGCCACCCAGCGCACCGGCGCAAAACCGGGCAGCAGCTTTAAAGCATCGCGCTGTGCCTGCAAAGCGCGGCGCAAATCCAGTGGTATCGTTTCCGGCAAAGGATCGGCGGCATACGGCCACGGCTGAATATGCCCGCAGCCATCGGGATAAAGCTCGTGCAAACCGGTTTGCACGATCAGCAACGGCCATTCCGGATGACGCCGCCGGATTGCATGCAACACATCGAATACCGCAGCCTGATGGACATCCGCCACTTTCATCACCGCCACCAGCAAATGCGCTTGCGCTTCGCAATAATGCATATCATCGCCCGGATCGTACGCCACCTCACCCAAACCGCGCGTATCGAGAAAGCGCACCACCGGCATTTCGGCAGGAAAATCATAGAAGCGGGAATTGCGCGTGCACGGCTGAAAACCGTTCCCGATTTGCGCCGCCGGGCTGCCGGTCAATGCCCGGATGATCGATGTCTTGCCGGATTGCGTTTTACCCAGCAGCCATAACACCGGCACCGGCATCTTCGCGCGCGCTTCGCGTAGCGATGCCTCCAGCAACGCCGGATCGACTTTAGGCTCGAGCAATGCCGTGCGCAATTGCTCCCAATACGCCGTCCCGTTTTTCAGATCGTTCCAATTCATGCGGTCATCTTATCATCAGTACACCCCGGAATTAAATTTGCTCGGTTGCCGGTAACCGCCGGCCATCTCCAATAAAAGGGGGTGAAAAGTATCCTTTTAGCACACTATCACCGGCTTGCCAGCCTGCTAACATTCCTTTGAATCAGAAATACCAGGAAAAACCTACAGTCGTATCCATAGGGTTAGCCAGTTGTGGAACCGGAAGTTTAATCTCAAAAAAAAGGGAAGAACCGATGAAACAGAATAAGACAATACATAGCGTACTTTCATTAACGGCAGCTACTCTGCTGATAACCACCGCGCCCGGCAGCGCAACAGCCGGTATGGAGCCGTTTGTCGGTGAAATCAATTATGTCGCGTTTAATTATGCACCCGAGGGGTGGTTGCAATGTAATGGACAAACGCTACCTATCAACCAGTACAACGCGCTTTATTCGCTGATCGGCACCACTTATGGCGGTAACGGCAGCACGACTTTTGCATTGCCCGATATGCGCGGTAGAGTTCCTGTGCATCAGGGGCAGCATCCGGGCGGTTCGATGTTCACCATGGGACAAACCAATGGTGCGGAAAATGTAACACTGACTATCAATAATATGCCAGCCCATAATCACCCTGCCACAGCCACATCGGCTTCCACTTCGGCGGTTGCGCCAGGCGCCACAGCCACGTCGGCATTGAAAGCAGTGAACAGCGACGCCGACCAGAAAAACGCCAGCGGCAATTCGCTGGCCAACGCCAAAGGATTGAACTCGGCGTACTCCGCCACCGCGCCGAATGTCAGCATGAATGCGGCTTCGATCGAAACCACGCTGAACGGGCTCAACATCGTCACCACCACCAGCACCAACGTCAGCATCGGTTCGGCCGGTAATTCCCAGCCATTCTCGATCATGCAGCCGTATACCGTCGTGAACTGCATCATCGCCTGGCAAGGCGTTTATCCGTCACGTCCGTAATTTCAACCGGAATGTACGATTGGATCGCGTTGGTCACGTCCGGGACGGATGGGTTCTCTGCCGGACGTGATCAACCTTTCCAATCCATTGATGTTATCCGGCAACCTACTGTACCCGTTAAAAAATGATCAAATCTTTTTGGATAATCCTTTGCATCGCAGCCCTCCTGCCCAATGCCTTCGCAAGCGTCACAGCACCTGCAAATGCGCCGCTCAATAACGATCCGGACTTGAAAACCGCGCAAGCGCTGCTTGCATCCGGCGATTATGACAACGCTTTCGGCCAGTATCGAGCCGCTGCCGTGAACGGCAACCATCCGCTGGCGCAATTTACTTTGGCATTGTTTTACCAGAACGGCTGGGGGCGCGCGATCAATCGCAAAGCGGCTTGCGAATGGTCCGAGCAAGCGGCGCAAAACGGCGTTCCGGCAGCGCAGCACATGACCGGCTTGTGCTTCGAGGAAGGCATGCACCGCCCGGCCGATCCGGCAACGGCTGCTCAGTGGTTTCACAAAGCCGCGCAAGCCGGGCATTTGAACTCATACTGTCATCTCGGCAATTTGCTGATGACCGGAAATGGTATGGCCAAAGACCCGCTCCAGGCGCTGGCGCTTTGCCGTCCCGTGGCGCTGCAAGGGTCGGTACCGGCGCAAGTCTGGATGGGCAAGTTTTACCTGTACGGCGACTCCACCGTGCGCAACCCCCAGGATGCTTACCAGTGGTTCCTTGCAGCTGCGCAAAAACAATCCGCGGAAGCCTTCCATCATTTAGGCATGATGCTGGATCAAGGCGTGATCGAAAACCCTGATGCGGAGCAAACCCGGCAGCTTTTCGAACAAGCCGCCGCACTTAAATACGTTCCGGCCTATTTCCAAGCGGGCAAACATTTTTTTGCCGCGCAACCCGATGCGGAAACCAATCGGCTCCCGGCGGAACATCTGGCCAAAGCGTATCTGTGGATCTCCGCCGCAATACAAAGATCCGAAGATACGGAAGAGATTCTTTCCGCCCAATCAATCCGGCAACAAATACTCGCCATCATGCCAAAAACATGGTTGGCCGAACTCGACCGGAAAATTGCCCAGCATTTACAGCGAAATTAAGCAGAAACCCGTTGATGAAATCCAATCGCAACGGTTGATTTTCCGTTCTAAAGCACTTAAAGGAGTTACGCAATGACCACTACCAATTTCGACAGCGGTTCGCTAGTCACTAACGATGGCGTTACCTCGGCCACTTATAGCGGGTGGACATTCGGCGCCAGCAGCGCGGTTGATTTCGCAAATGCCAACGCCGCGGAACTTACCGCGCTTCTGAATCAATCCGGCGGACGATCCATTATTTCCAATTATAGCGGCGCCAATGTAACCAATTTCTATTTCAAATCTTCGGATGGCTCCGACTTTCAGCTTAATTCATTTAAGATTGATAATGGCCCGAGTGGCGCTTCGAGTTCCTTGACCATTGCCGGTTACCGTGATGGCGCTTTGATCGTTGCGGCGGAATCAGTCAATTTAACAACCAGCGATGCGGCTGGAAATATCAGTTATACGCAGCAAAGCAACGCAGGGACAGAATATAGCGGATTGCTGACATTTAACTCCGCATTTAATAATGTTGACGAAATACGTTTTGTTTTTGGCAGTGCGGTAGAACTTACCGTTGATGATATCAATACCTCCTCTGCCGTGGTGCCGCCAACCATCACCTCCGCCACCTACGACGCCAGCACCAATTCGCTGGTCGTCACCGGCACCAACATGGCGGCCACCGCCGGGACACTCAACGACATCGATGTCTCGAAACTGACATTGACCGGCCAAGGCAGCGCAACGTATACGCTCACGTCATCGAATGTTGAAATCACTTCGGCCACTCAGTTCACCGTTGCTTTAAATGCTACCGATCAGATTAACGTGGAAGGATTGTTGAACAAGAACGGCACTTCTTCGGTCGGCGCCACCACCTACAATATCGCCGCAGCGGCCGACTGGAATCCGGCGCAAAGCGGTAATGCGGACACCACGGGCAATGGCGTTACCGTCAGCAACGTGCAAACGCCTGCAATCACTTCCGCCACATACGATGCCAGCACCGGCACGCTGACCGTTACCGGCTCGAACCTGATCAAAGCCAGCGGCGCTACCAACGACATCGATGCGTCGCTGCTTACCTTTACCGGCGAAGGGGGAACAACGTACACGCTGACCGACACCAGCGACGTCGAAATCACCTCGGGCACCGCGTTTACCGTGACATTGAGCAGTACCGACAAAGCCGCCGTCAACCAGATCGTCAACAAAAACGGCACTTCCTCAACGAACGCCACCACCTACAATCTGGCTGCAGCGGATGACTGGAACACCGTAATCGGCAACACCAATATTGCGGACACAACCGGCAACGGCATTACCGTCAGTAATGTAGCCACCCCCGCGATCACATCGACCACTTACGATGCCAGCACCGGCACATTGGTAGTTACCGGCAGCGGCTTCCTGAAATTGAACGGTGCTGCCAATGACATCGTGGCGTCCAAATTCACGTTTACCGGTGAGGGCAGCAGCACTTACACACTCACGGATTCCGCCAATGTCGAGATCACCTCCGGCACGGCGTTCACGATCACACTGAGCAGCACCGACAAGGCCGCCGTCAACCAGATCGTCAACAAAAATGGCACTTCCTCAACGAACGCCACCACCTACAATCTCGCCGCGGCGGAAGACTGGGCAGCCGGGGCGGATAGCGCTCTCGTCGTCGCCGACCTGACCGGCAACGGCGTCACTGTATCGAATGTTGCGGTACCAGCAATCACATCCGCTACATACGATGCCAGCAGCGGCGCATTGGCGGTCACCGGCAGCGGACTGTTGAAAGCCAACGGCGCCGCCAATGATATCGTGGCCGCCAAGTTCACCTTCACCGGCGAAGGCGGCAGCACCTACACCCTGACCGATTCCAGCAATGTCGAGATCACTTCCGGCACGGCATTCACGATTACGCTGAGCAGCACCGACAAAGCCGCCGTCAACCAGATTATCAACAAAAACGGTACTTCCTCAACGAACGCCACCACCTACAATCTCGCCGCGGCGGAAGACTGGGCGGCCGGTGCGGACAGCGCTGTCGTCGTCGCCGATACCACCGGCAACGGCATCACCGTCTCGAATGTCGCAGTACCGGCGATCACATCCGCCGCTTATGACTACAGCAGCAATGTACTGACCGTCACCGGCAGTGGTTTCTTGCAGAAAAGCGGCGCCAGCAACGACATCGATTTATCTAAGCTGACTTTCACCGGCGAAGGCGGCGCAACCTACACGCTGACCAGTGGTACGAATGTAGAAATCACGTCGGGAACTTCGTTCTCGGTGACACTGACCGGAACAGACCTGACCAACGTGGAAGCATTGCTCGACAAAGACGGCACCTCCGCAGCCGGCAGCACGACGTATAACCTGGCCGGAGCCGAAGACTGGGCAGCCGGGGCGGATAGCGCCGTTGCCGTCGCCGACCTGACCGGCAATGGCATCACGGTCAGCAACTACGCCGCACCCGCCATTACTTCTGCTACGTTTGACGCCAGCACCAACGTGCTGACGGTCAGCGGAACAAACTTCGTTTCCAACAGTGGCGCCAGCAACGATGTGACGGTTTCACTGCTCACGTTGACGGGTGAAGGCGGCAGCTACGCACTGACTTCATCGGCTGTCGACGTGACTTCCGCCACTGCCTTCAGCGTGACGCTCAATGCGGCTGATCAGTTGGTAGTTCATGGATTGCTGAATAAGAACGGCACGGCCTCTTCCAGTGCAACGACTTACAATGTCGCTGCGGCTGAAGATTGGATGGCTGGCAGCGCAGCTTCGATCACGGTCGCCGATCTGACAAGCAACGGCATCACGGTGAGCAATGTTCAAACACCCGCCATTACCTCAGCCACTTACGATTCCGACACCGGCATATTGGTGGTGACAGGCAGCAATCTCTTCAAAAAAATCGGCGCTAACAACGACATCGATATTTCCACGCTCACCCTGACCGGTGGAACCACAAGCGCCACCTACACCATTACCAGTTCCTCGGACGTAGAAATTACTTCGACCACTGCTTTCAGCGTAACGCTATCCGGTGCGGACAAAACCGCTGTCGATGCCTTGCTGGATCAAACCGGCACCACGTCGTCCGGCGGCTCCACCTACAATTTGGCTGCCGCAGACAACTGGCTGGCCGGCGCCAATGCGACACCCGATATCAGCGATACAACCAATGCGGTCACGGTTTCAATCAATCCGCGCATCACCTCGGCCACTTACGATGCCTCATCCGGAACCCTGGTTGTCACCGGCACCAATCTGCAAGCCAATGGCGGCGGCTTCGATATCGATGCCTCCAAATTGACTTTCACCGGCGAAGGCAGCAGCACGTATACGCTGATCGATTCCGTCGATGTCGAGATCACTTCCGGTAGCGCATTCACAATCACTTTGAGCGCCACCGACAAAGCCGCCGTCAATCAGATCGTCAACAAAGACGGCACCGCTTCGACCGGCGGAACTACTTACAATCTGGCCGCGGCGGATGACTGGGATACCAATGTCACCAGCGGCGATACCTCGGATGCCAGCGGTAACGGCATCACCGCATCCAACGTCGCCGTACCTGCCATTACTTCGGGCACCTATAACGCCAGTACCGGTGTTTTAGTGGTGACCGGCACCGGCCTGCTGAAAAACAGCGGCGCGGCGAATGATATCGATGTATCGAAGTTCACCTTCACCGGCGAAGGCGGCGCAACCTATACGCTAACCGACTCCACCGATGTCGAAATCACTTCCGGCACGGCATTCACCGTGACATTGAGCAGTACCGACAAAGCAGCGGTTAATCAGATCGTCAATAAGGATGGCGCCGCTTCCACCGATGCCACCACTTATAATCTGGCCGCTGCGGAAGATTGGGCCGCGGGCGCTAATGCGTCGGTCAACGTAGTCGATGCGACCGGTAACGGCATTACCACTTCGAATGTTGCCGTGCCCGTCATCACATCGGCGGCTTATAACACCAGCACCGGCGCACTGGTTGTAACCGGCACCGGTTTCCTGAAAGCAAACGGTGCCGCCAGCGATATCGACGCTTCCAAATTCACTTTCACCGGCGAAGGCAGTGGAACCTATACCTTGACCGATTCCGCCGATGTCGAAATCACCTCCGGTACAACGTTCACCCTCACGTTGAGTTCGACCGACAAGGCTGCGGTTAATCTGCTGTTAAACAAAACCGGTACGGCTTCCGACGATGCAACGACATACAATCTGGCAGCCGCCGAGGATTGGGCGGCGGGTGCCGATGCCGCCGTCACGATCGCCGACACCAGCGGCAACGGCATTACCGTATCGACCACCTCGTCTTCCGGCGGCGGTAGTGGTGGCGGAGGAAGTGGCAGCAGCGGTACCACCACAACCATCGACGGCGCAACCGCCACGACGGCCACGCAACCGGACGGCACGGTCGTCACCGTTATTTCGGCCGTCGAACCTTCCCGGCAAGACGATCCCGATTCGTTATTCAGCGATTATGCGGATATTCCGCTGGTGCAGGATGCGGAAGGCAATCCTTTTCTGACGATCAGCTTGCCGGTTGGTACCGGATTAACAACCGCTGGCAGGGTGCAAACGCTTGATCCGGCGCAAGCCGAAACAGGCGCAATCGCCGCGCTGGCGCAAATCAGCGGACTGAGCAGCGGCACCGCCAGTGACCTGACCGCGAAAGCAAGAGAGTTTCTGACGCAACTGCCGGACGGCAACTCGATCAGCATTCATACCGTCACACCGCGTTTTACCGGTGATCAGCCGCCTGCGCTACCGATTATCATCAGCAGTCCAGCAGCCGTAAGGCCCGGCAACATGCTACTGATCGACGCTCGCGAATTGCCTTCCGGCAGCGTCATCCAACTGGATAATGTTGCCTTCGTATTGATCATCGGCGCTGTCCGGGTCGTCGGCGGCAGCGGTGAAAATTTCGCCGCGGGCGACGACCAGAGTCAATTCATCGTGCTCGGCGCGGACGACGACATTTTGTCCGGAGGCGGCGGTGATGACACCGTCGGCAGTCTGGGCGGCAACGATCAAACCTCCGGTGACGCCGGTAACGATACGGTGTACGGCGGTACCGGCAATGATGTCTTGAACGGCGGCACCGGCAACGACCGGCTCAATGGCGGTTTGGGTTTCGATAGCGCGGTTCAAGCGGGTCAATTATCCGATTACCGGGTAGCCGTGCATGGCAATGCGATCACACTGACACAAGCAAATGGCGAAACCGATACCCTGACTGATGTCGAACTGGTCCGATTTGCCAGCGGCCCGAGTCTGGCGATTGCCTACTCTGAAATTGAAGCAGTTGCCCATCACCTGGCTAAAAACTGGCTGGGACGTGACTTGACGGCTGCGGAAGGCAGCGCGGTGCAAAACTGGGCGGGCGCAACAGCGGACGATATTTTAGCGGCCTTCCGCAGCCTGCCCGAAGCAGCGGCATTCCACGATAAAACCCGCGATGAATTACTGGCCGGTTTGGAAACCGATCCCAACATTATCCGCGTCGATGCAACCCGTGATTTTACCGGCGGCAATGAAAACAATCAGGGTTATTTACCGCCCGGGCTGGCCATCAATGCGGACAGCGGCGCTGGCCAGGATGTGCTGCGCATGCAAGGCGGCCGTAACGACGTGCACCTGGAATTCTCCGGGGACCGGCTGGAATTGACGCAACTCAGCGACGGCGACATGTTCAGCCTGAAAAACGCGGAAATGATCGCATTCGACAACCATGAAACCGTCGTGATCGCGCACAATCAAGCCGAAAGCATCCTGGCACGCCTGGTGCACAGCTTTTTAAATCGCGACGCCACCGTGGAAGAATGGCAATCAGGCCAAAAAGCGCTGGAAGATCAAATCAGTCATGACAGCATTCTGGATTGGTTACAGCAACACGCCGGTTTACAAAATCTATCCGATACCGATTATGTGCAAACGATTTATACCCGGACATTGGGACGGTCTGCAACCGGCGACGAACTCAATCTGCAATTGTCACGGCTGGAAAGCCATCAAGTGGATCGCAGCTGGCTCGCCGTAGAAATTGCACAAAGCGGCGAGGCTGCAACCCATCTAGTAGGGAGCGTTCTATTGCAAGACGGGTGGCTATAACCCAAAAGTTCTGCGCCAGGAAAACGCAATACCCTGAACTTCTCAACGCGGTGCTTGAAACGGCACGCCGAGGAAGTGGCGCCGGTTGAATTCCGATTCGTTCAGCACTTTGTCGTAGCGGGCAAATGCCGCCACTTCGTCGGAGGGAGACGAGGTACTGCCGGAGAATGTGATGAGTCCGGTGCGAAAACGGCGCAAATCGGCGCAACGCTCCACCGCTTGAGCAACGGTCATATGCCCGCTTTTCATGCCAAAATCCTTCAGACTTTCCATCTTGATGCCCAGTTGCACGATCGATGGATGAACACCGGCGCTGGTAATCGATTTCAGGATTTGCACATGGCGTTTTGTCAGCGAATCCTGCGCAGGGAGCGATTTTTCTGTTTTTTTTCCGCCACCGGCTTGAAACCCCTCATCGTACGCCATAATCCGCGCGATCACATTGGCGCGCCCCGCAGCTAGCTCGAGCGGCTGTACCCGGGTGTGGCCGAAAATATATACGCCATCGTCAAACTTGCCGGACTTGGCATCCACAAAGGCAGCCGTGGCGTACGACACAAACCGTTTCTTGGTAATCAGCAATTGCGCCAGGGTGTGATACAAAATACGAATATTATCCGCCGCAGCTTGTTCCTTTTTGGCGGCCGGATCGGACGATGTGGGTCTCGCAACCACCCAATCCTTGATCGTTTTACCCTGTTTGAACCAGGCTTTCATGGTATCGCTTTGTTCACTCGGGCCGATACCGTTCACCTCGATATCGAAACCGACGCCATCAAAATCCCAGGTATCGAGCACATCGCGGATGCGGTTGGCGTGATCGGTCATATCGGAATTGCGTGACGTGATGAATGATACAAAATTGCCTTGCGTCTGCTTGCCGAAGTCGTCACGCACTTCATAACCGGCAGTGACTTGAATGCCGAGCGAATGACAAGCGCTGATCAAGTTCTTGAGCGCCAACTCAACAAAATTCCGCTCCTTGCCGGGTTTATTGCCAACCGCGTGGCCGAATACGGCCAATTCGGGAGAAAGATCGACCGAGCCGTCCGGCCGTCTGCTGATCGTGGCGATCAGCGAAATATCATCCAAGTCTGCGCAAAATTTGCTCATGAACGACTCGTACTGCTGCGCCGATGGAATCTGGCCTTCGATTTTGTGCGCGACCGCCACGCGCTTGGTGAAATTGGCCAATCCCGTCCACAGCGACAACCTGGATCGTGCCGACAGAACAACGCGCAATGGCGTACCGACTTCGACCTTGGGAATTAACGCCGATTGACCCACCATGCGCCATGCATACGGCACATTCAACACGCGCCGGCGGACATCGGCTACGCTCCACGGATCGGCAGTACCGCTCGACCACTTGCAGGAACCATTGGCATCGGGCTGCAAAACCTGAGACTCATTGGCACCGCGAAACACCACGACTTCGTTGTGCTTCCAGCCAAAAGCCGCCTCCTGTGCCGACGGCTCGATAAATGCCGCATCGGCAAACTGCACCTCGAAATCGGCCATGCCTACAACTGCCGCCCGGTTTTCGGATCGTAAGCCACCGGCACCGGCACGACCTGATCGGTCGGCAGCACCTCTACCCATTGATCGAATACCTCAAAATCCTCGCCGCCCTGCAACGCGCGGAAACCGCCTTGCAGCGGATAAAAACCATGCTCATACACCTTGTCGACCGGTGTGGCAGAAACGCGGTTATCGTCGTTGATTTCGTCGCCCGGATAACGCCCCACCTTCATAGATTTAGCATGTTTGTCCGCGACCACATCGCACAAATGGTTGATTGCATCGCGGATCGTCACGTTCGGGCCGCTGTGCGGGATTCTGGCCAGTTCATCCGCGGACGCGACGTAGTTATCGTCCAACCCTTCGGTGCCTTCCACATGCAAGCGTTGCAGCCAGTTCATCGCGGCGCGTTCCTTGCCGGGGCGGATCGGAATCACGGCTTTCACCCACGGTGCATTCAGGAAGGCATTGCGCATGTTGTCGCCGTCGAGTTGCAACAACCAGCCCAACGAGGATCCCAGCTTGGCGGGATCGGATTCTTCCGTGATGTAGTAGTTGTCCACCCGGTTATCGTGTGTTCCGCCCCAGGTCACGGTATCCATCGAGGCAATTTGCGTGTTTTCCGCTATGGCTGTCGCAGCGGTGATCAAGTTCTTGGCTGCCTTACTCTTGATTTGCGTATGAACCGAACCGCCCGCAGCGGCGGTGCTCACCGGCGCGGGCGTGACGGAAGATGGTTTGCGGATGCCGCCCAAGCCTTGATGACTATGGTGCAAACGCGGCCGCCACCATTCCGGCGCGACGAAGTACAGCATCTTGTCGATGTCGAAAATCGTATTCAGCAGTTCCGACACCACATGCCGCGTGCGATCGTCCGGCATCGGCAGCCCCTTGGTCAGCATATCCTGGATCAGGCTGCGGTACACCACGATGCGCTCTTCCTCGCGCAAATCCTCGTACTTACGCGTTTCTATGCGCGACATCTTGTTGATGCGGTCGCGCGCCGCTTCGACAAATGCCTGCTCGTATTCAAATTTGGTTTTCTCGTTGAATTCCTTGATTTTCAGCTCGTTCTGCGCAGTAACCTCGTCGTTCAGCTTTTTGCCCGGTTGCCAGGTAATCTTGGCGACCACGCGCAGCGGCGACACATTGCGGAAGTTCACATGCTTGACCTTGACGGAAAAACGGATCGCGCCAGGCTTATCTTCTTGCACTTCGTCCAACTGCAAGCGGATATCGCTACCGCCATAATCGAAGCTGATAAAACCATCTTCACCGTATTCATAACCCGGTTGATCGCATTGCGCCTTGAAGCCGCCGAAATACCACTGAATTTGCTCCGGCGAGCCTTCGTTGTCATCCAGATTCACCTCCTTGCCTTCGCGGTACACTTCGTCCATATCGTCTTCCGGCAGCGTATCCTCGGTTTTCGGTACAAACGGAATATCGATGTTCAAGTCGGTCGTGACCGGTTGCGGCATCGGAATCGCTTCCGGCGGTGGTATCTCGCCCACCTCGGGGCCTTTAGCCAAATGCACCAGCTTGGCGATACCGAGCTGGCGGCCCGGATCGTCGACATACGTCTGCCAGCACAAATAGGTGCCGATATCCTGCACCTGCACGCCGACCTGGCGCATCTTGCGGCGCATCTCGTAATTGAGCAGATCGGGCGTAGTGTTGTTCAGCACGTAGCGCTTGCTCGAAGTGTCGGTCGTTTCGGTGACAGTGCGGAAAGTGGATTTATAGTTCTTGCGGATCTCAGTGGAAATTTTTTCTGTTTGCTGGCGCATGTGCTTGTGCGAGACTTCGCGCGCCTTCGATTGCGTATTGGCCATATCGATACTGGCCGATGCGCTGGCGCTGCCGCCGATCCAGCTCTGGTTGGCGGTAGCATTCATGCCGAATTTGGTATCGGACTTGTTATCTTCCTTCACCGCCTGCGACAACTCGTCTTCCTCGGTCAGCGACTTTTCGGTTCTCAGCACCGTTTCCAGCGAAGTTTCCAGCGTCCGTTCGACCAATGTCCGGCGCGTGCTGACTTCGACCAGCTCCACACTGCTGCCCGGACTGAGCCACACATGCCCGACCGCCGGACCCAGAAATGTGTCGAATTCAAAGAAATACTGGCGGAACAGATGCACGATGCCGATCGGCGACAGCCCGGCGCGGTCGAGATCCTTGAACGGATCGATGTAGTCGAGCGGGTCCTTGAAACTGAGCAGCTTTTGCAGATTTGCCAGCTGATTGTCCTGCTTGTAAAACAATTGCTTGAGTGTTTCGAACTGCTTGGTTTGCTTCAAGTGCAGCACGTAACCCGCCACCGTGGATTCACGCTGCAACTGCTCCGCCGCCAGTTCGTTGGCGGCTTCCACGCTACGAGGATTCGCCCGCGCGTCCTGCGCGGTCTTGTACCATTCCGTCACCTTGAGAATCACTTCCTGATTCAATGCCGTCTTGATGCGCTCAGCATCGATCAGCTTGTCCCACATGCGCTCGTCGTAACGCTCCAGCGGCGGCAATTCGCGCGTCAAATTCTCGATGACAAAGCTGCCCATTGCACCAATGGCCCCCTTGCGCGGCACATCGCTACCGCCCGTTTCGAGCCGCGAGATCTTTTGTAGCACGCCACGCTCGTCCAGCACCATCTCGAAATCACCGCGGAAACGCTTGAACAATTGCTCGCGCACCTTGCTCAAATCGGCGCTGAACCCCTTGTCCATACGCTGCTTGATGCGTTTGGATTTCCACCCGATCATCGGTTGATACACACCGAAGATCTCGCTATCGTAAGGCAGGATATTTTTGTAGCGCGAAAAGTCGTTGATTTTCTTCATGACGGATGCTCCTTTCGTAGAATATTGCCGGTAAGGATCGGGAACACATCTAATTGCGACTATAGGCAAAAGCGGCTGGGACGTCAAACGGCGGGGGCGCATCCCTGTTATCCTGGCCTAGTAAATAGAAATAAGATGTTCTCCAATTTGAACTTGACTGCATTCATCGAAGGCAGATACCGAGCACCTAACTTTCAATTTCTCGTTCATATTCCATGATAAGAAACAGGTTTAGGTTAAAAAGCTTTACACTACAACGCTAATAAACCATAACCTAAATTAATTGCATTTTATGAAACCATTTGTTTTTACGTTAATGCCATTCGATAAAAGCTATGACAATATTTATCAACTTGGAATAAAAGCCACTTGCGAAAAATTGGAAACCTATTGCGAACGAGTTGACGAACAAATATATCAAGAAAGCATATACGCCAGAATCGTAAATCAAATAGCCAAAGCAGACATTGTAATTGGCGATATGAGTGACCAAAATCCTAATGTTTTTTTTGAAATTGGCTATGCTAATGCATTAGAAAAAAAGATTATTTATTTAACATCAAAATCAACAGATATTCCATTTGATCTAAAACATTTTCGACATATCATTTACGATAAAAATGATATTTCCCAATTAAAGCAAAGATTGGAAAAAGATTTAGTTTTTTATCTCGACAACTTAGGAAAAAGCGCCGATGAACTTAAATTTGGCTTAAATCTATATATCCTCGGACAGCTCTTGGCAGAAGAACAGGTCACAGAGATATTTTTAGCGAAAAATGTAGATCAGATCCCACTAACCATAGAAAATATTTCGGGGAAAGTAATACCTGAAGAATCGATGCAAATTTCACTTCATGGCAACTTGAAGGATCATTTTCCAAATTTACAAGAGCCTTTAAAAAGAGTTTTTGTAGATTCCAAAATGAACGTAGGTTTCTCTGTGAATAACCTCACACCTCATTTCAATGAGGCACACGAAACTTATATACTTTGCAAAATCCCTCAGACAAATATAGATGACATCACATTGCATCTGTCAATTTATACGAATAATGGTAAGCGAAATTATACGATTAATTTCAAAGTGAAAAATGCTTGAATCTGGAAGCTTGTCAACAGTGCAAGGAAGTAATAGTTATCGAAAATTCTTCAAGGTAAAGCCCGGTTGCTTCGACTAAGTTGGCCAATGCTTTTCCAACGGTTCGCCTTGCATAGTCGTTCCAGTCTCAGGATTGAAAGCAACATAACCGCCTTCTGGCACGGGTGTTAATACTGCGTTTATTCTCTTTCTGTTTTGTTAGAATTATACTTACCCCCTTTCTCTTCCGAGGCCCTTAACAGTAAACCGGCTACCTCGCCCCTTTGTGCTTTCAACCGAAATAGTCCAGTTGTAATGCTCGCAGATACGCTGAACGATAGACAAACCCAGTCTGACTCTATCCGAGTTGTTGGGATTGTATACCGCGTATCCTTTGAATATTTGCGCTTGCATTACGGGATCGATACCCACACCGGTATCGGTAACGGTGAATTGATCGGGTTCCAGCGTCACCACCACACTGCCCCGCTCGGTGTAACGGAATGCATTGCGCACCAAATTGGCGACTAAGACGCTTAGGATACCGGAAGGCGCCGATACGGCTAACCGGTCATTCTCCTCGACAACAACTTCAACCGGCTTATTGCCCAGCCACACCCGTTGCTGCTCGATCACTTTGCGGACGATAGGCTCCATTTCATGCGTGCCAATATCCGTCGGCTCGTTATGCAACTGCGCTAATACTAAAAAAGTTTCGATCAGCTCGGACATCTCTCCGGCGGCGCGTTGAATGCGCTGAATCCGTTCATGTTCCGCCGCGGACAAATCCTTTTTAGTCGCCAGTACCTCTGCCGCCATGCTAATGCTGGTAACGGGTGTTCGTAACTCATGACTGACGTTGCTGGCAAACTCTTTCTCGCGGCTCAGCAGTTGCTGTAATTGCTGATGATAATGTTGCAGTTTGTGCGCCAGAACGCCTATCTCGTCATTGCCAAATTCGGATAAATCAAGAACCTCACCGGGTTGATTCTTAAACGCCATCACTTGATAGGCAAGCCGTCTGATGGGGCTAATCACATAATGCGCCATTCTCCAGCCAAAGATAAACGCGATCAGCAAGGTAATGAATGCACACAATCCAACGAGACGGATGAATTCAAGTTCACGCTTATGGATGCTGGTGTCGTCAAATTTGATCGCATAACGTGCATCACCGATATCCTCGACCAGCACGCGATAGTCCCGGCCATTGTATGTTACATCGTGAATGCCGCGAGGAAGCTTACGCAGGTATTCCGGAATGGTGTCCGTTTCGTCCGGCAGTGCGGAATAAATGACGATGGTTGAGCGTGAATGCGAGAATCCGGATTTCTGTGCGTCATTGCCTTGCTGCTGGAACCGTTTAAGCTCGGCATGCAGTATTTCATCGAGTATGTTGATTTCAATCGTTTTCAACGCAGCGACCAGACTCAAACCGAGTAACAGTGTGATCACGGTACCCAGTAATAGAAACGACAGTATAATGCTGCGGCTCAGCCGCTTAGTCTTCTGCATTCCTGTCCGTAATCTTGAACCCAAAACCGCGTACCGTATGCAAAAGTGGCTGATCAAACGGCCGGTCAATGAGCTGTCGAAGATTAAAAAGATGGGTTCGCAACACATCGCTGTCTGGCCGATGATCCTGCCAAACGACACGTTCCAATTCTTCCCTGGTAATGACGCGGTGCGGATTCTGCATCAGATACATGAGTAACCGGAATAATGACGAGCTGAGTTCTATCCGTTTGCCTGCGCGATAGACTTCGTGAGTGCTCGCATCGAGCGTGAGATCGCCGATCTGTAATCGTGAATCCGGCACACGGCCAATGCGTTCCGATAATACTTTGATCCGCGCTGCGAGCTCTTTCAAGGAAAAAGGCTTGACCAAGTAATCATCCGCACCTGATTCAAAACCTTGTAATTTATTCTCCAGTAAACCTCTGGCGGTCAACATGAGCACCGGAACTGAGCGGCGTGCATCATGGCGAATCCGGTAGCAGATATCAATGCCATCGATATCCGGCAACCCGAGATCCAGAATGATCACGCAATAATCTTTCGTAATAGCGAGATTCAATCCAGTCATACCGTCGCTGGCTATGTCGACTGAGTAGTTTAAGTTCTCCAGATAATCACGAATACTGGCAGCGATATCTTGGTTATCTTCTATGACAAGCACTTTCATGACGCATCCTTACCCAATAAAATCCAGAAGAATTAATTAGGGTCCCGCCAAGCAGCTTTGCATCGCCCAGCCAACGAAGGGCGGATTTGATAGTCCGCCCCCTGTACGCTGATTCTTAAGAAAATAACAACGAAATGTTACTGTAGATTGCTGCTATCTTTCTTTAGATTATCAAAGTACCGCTTAACGACCGTTTTGCCTGACAAGTTGTCGTGTTTGGTAAACACCATAAAATGAATGATACCGTGTAATACCATCGCAATCAGCAAACCTTCAAAAATACCCACTTTATAAACCAGCCCCGCGGTTAAAAAAGAAAGTACCACCGCATAAGGACCATAATGCGTCACATGCACCAATCCGGCAATCATTTTATACCCGGTAAACATCATGATCGCCGCCAGTGAGAACTTGGGCAAATAGTTAAGATAATGAGTATTGAAGGTAAAGAAGCAAACCACTGACCCAATGATCAAAACGGAAAACTTGGTCATTGCTCCGGCGAGCTTATTTGTCGTGCTTTTAGCTAAACCGTCCAGATTGGTCATGCCATGAAAGAAGCTGGACCCCAGATTGGCAATCCAGATGGCCAGCAAGCTATTATTGCTATTGGTTTTGCGCCGTAATGGATCGATTTTCTCTATCGCCGCATTACTCATGACTTGTTCGATCACGTCAACAATCGCCAGCATGGCACAAAACAGCACCATATAAGCCAGCATCAAGAAAGATACGTCCGCTTGCGGCAATGGTAAGCGCAAATGAAGATCGACATCTTGCACAGAAATCATCGGCACGCTGACAAACCGAGCCAGGATAACACCGCCGACAATGAGCACGAAATAGGGAATGGCAGGTTGCGTGTTCTTAAATCTGGAGAATAGCAATAAAAATACCGCAAGACCTGCACCTGAGATCGCTACCATTTGAATACGCGCACTATTCCAGAATTCTTCGGTAACCAGTGCATCTGAAATTTCATAAGTAAATTCCGAAAACTTCAGCAATATTTTTAATCCTACACCGGCCAGCAATCCTTCAACCAGATAAACCGGAACAGCAACCAGCAGATACCGTTGCCAATTGAATTTCCAGATAATTGCTTGCATGACCGCCGTCAGAAAAATACAAAATGCCATATTTTCCCAGCCAAAAGTAGCAACACCCATTGCCAGCACCGGCGCCAAACCCGCAGCGATACCCGGTGAACCGATGTAGTTACCTGGCTTGAACCAGGCATTAATCCAGCCAATGAAGGAAGCAAAAGCGACCGTCGCCAGCCCCACTTTGATTGGGTAATCAGACATGATCGCAATACCAACCGTTAGCGGAATCGCCATTGCGCCGGTAATGAAACCTGCGGCAGTATCGCGTAACAGGTATTGCGATTGAAAAGCGGCGGAACCGGCTTTCTTAGCTACAGTCGTTGTTTGTTCGCCAGGCAACAATTTCTCTATTGTTTGCGATTTCATAAACTGTTCCCCCCAATAAAATTAAATGACAATGAACAACAAGAGATTTAATGTTCGATACTCCATTGAGTAATTCTCCTATGACTTATTGCCGGTAATACACTCTATTACTTTGACAGTTTACTTATATCTTAATTGATGTAAAATTTTCATAAAATCTCTGTTAACGCTTTGTTAAGAAAACACCAAAATAGCTTGTTGCCTTCGGATATTCACGCATTCCTAACGACAAAGATATTTAGAAAGCAAGTCAGACTACAACAGCAACAGACGAATCACTCCATTGTTGCGGTACTTGTTCTGGGGTTGTGAACGATGCGCGCAGCGCTGAAACTGGCGCGATAGATGGTACGAATTTGCCCTGCAAACACCCTCACAACAATTGCAGGCGCCTTGAAAAGAGCATGACGCCCCTGAAATAATTGCCGCGCCTAATCGCTAAAAAACCGCTTCAACACTTGGATCATATAACCATGATCCTGCACACCGGCGCTTTCCCGCACGCTGTGCATGGCCCACATCGGGCAGCCGATGTCGACACTGCGGATACCCAGTTTGGCCGAGGCAATCGGGCCGATGGTGCTGCCGCATGGCAAGTCGCTGCGGTGCGAGTAGCGTTGATGGGGAACACCGGCTTCTTCGCACCACTGGATGAAATGTGCAATCGAGACACTTTCCGAGCTGTAGCGGCGGTTGGCGTTGGATTTGATCACCGGACCTTTGTTGACGAAAACCCGGTGATCGGCGTCATACGCGGCGGGAAAATTCGGCTGGTAGGCATGCGCCATGTCAGCGCTGATCAGAAAGCTCTGCGCCATTGCGCGCGCCGTGTCTTCGCGCTCCGCTGACGTCGCGATGCCAATGCGCTGCAACACGTCGGCCAGAAAACTGCCGCCCGCGCCGATGTGACTTTCACTGCCGATTTCCTCGTGGTCGAAAAACGCGCACACCAGCGTACTTTGCGCGGAATCCAGCACGGCATCGTCCAGCATGGCTTGCAATGCGGCGTGGCAGGAAGCCAGGTTGTCGATCTGGCTATCGGCGTAAAATTCCTCGTTCGCGCCCCATAATGCGCCCTTTTGCGTATCGTACACCGCCAGATCCCACGACCGCATTTGCGCAGCGTTAATGCCTGCCGCTTGTTCCAGCAGTTGCAAAAAGTAAGGTTTCGGTAGCTGGCCGCCAGTCAATTGCGCGAACAGCAGCGGCAATTCGTTCTGCTTGTGCAATTTCAAGCCGTCCTCGTTGACACCCCGATTCATGTGTATCGCCAGATTCGGCAAGCGCAGCAGCGGCCGGTCGAAGCGCACCCGCTTATAAGCGAGATTTCCTTGCTCGTCGATGTAACTGATCCGTCCAGCCAAACTCAGATCGCGGTCGGCAAAGGTCGCGAGAATCGGCCCGCCGTAAATTTCAACGCCAAGCCGGGCCAGACCGTCGTTCACGGTCGCCGCATTCGGCCGGATGCGGAATCCCGGCGAATCGGTATGCGCGCCGACGATCTTGAACCCCGATTCGGCGGGTGCTTTGTGTCCCACCACAAACAGCACAATCGACGAATCGTCGCGCACCACGTAATAGCGCCCGCCCGCTTGCAATGACCATTTGGCGGTTTCATCGAGGCGCACGAACTGAAACTTTTGAATCGCCGCCTCGACCGTAGCCACCGCATGCCAGGGACTTGGGCTTTGGTCAATGAAATCCAGCAAATGCTGCACGTGTTGTTTGGCTGTCATGATTGGTATTTTTTCTCAATGATTTATTCAGGGTTTCTGTTGCGGGAAAAATATACGGAAAGGCGCAGACTCCGTCAATGATGCTGCTGCACAATCCAATAGATCAGATTTTCACACCGCGCAAAGCAGAAAATAAAAGGTGATTCCACCTCTCAGGCACACACATGACCGTACGGCATTGATGATAAAATCCCGGCAACCCATTTAATCACACTGTTCAGCAAAGGAACCGCTGCGTGCGCCGCTTTCAAAATAAACTGTTCTTACCGCATTTCCAATTTTTCTGTTGTTTGTTTCTTCTGTTCAATCCATCGATTACCCTCGCATTGATCGCGGATGCGAAAGAAATCGAACGGCAACTCGCAAAACCCGCGTCGCTTTCGTTGAGCAAAAACGGGCTTGCCGACTTGCAGCGATTCTATGCCACGCGGAATTCTCAGCCGGTATGGGTCACAAACCCGGTGTCGTCTTTGCTTGAAACGGCGTTAACGTTCATCGCAAATGCGGAAACCGAAGGGCTGGATAGCGAAGACTATCAACTGCAACATTTGCAGCAATTGCAGCATCACGCCGGGCAGTCTTCATCCGCAGCAGCCGAGCTGGAAGTGCTGACGACGCATGCAGTGCTGATGCTGGCGCGGGATTTGGCGCGCGGTCACTTGACGGCCGCTGCGGCTGACAAGGATTGGCACATTCCACAACGCACTTTCGATGCCGTCGCGTTCTTGCAGGAAGCGCTCAAGAAAGACCGTTTGCAACCCGCATTCGATGAGTTATCCCCGAAGAATCCCAGTTATCAGTCGCTCAAGCAGACATTGGCGCACTATCGCCAGCTTGCCGGCAATCACACCGAATGGGTTCATATTCCCACTTCACCTTCGATACGGCCGGGCGACACACACCCGCACATTCCCTTGATCCGGCAGCGCATGGTGCAAGCGTATGCGGCCGATGGCGTTGCCGAATATCACATCGCCGCCAGCGGGAACCAGCACTACGATCACGAGCTGGTGACAGCGGTCAAGGCGTTTCAAGCGCAACATGGCTTGAACAGCGACGGCGTGATCGGTAAGAACACGCTCCGCGCCATGAACCGGCCGCTGACCTGGAAAATCCGCCAGCTGCGCATCAACATGGAGCGCTTGCGCTGGCTGCCGAGAAATCTGGGTGCGCGCTACTTGCTGGTCAATACCGCCGGTTTCAAGCTTTCCGCGTTTGAAAACGACGAGCAAGTTCTGGATATGCGCATCATCGTTGGGCGCGATTATCGCAGCACGCCCAGTTTCAACGGCGCGCTGTCGCATATGGTGCTGAATCCTTATTGGAATGTTCCGGTCAGTATCGCCACCAAGGATTTATTGCCGAAGCAGCAGAGCGACCCGATGTTCTTCACGCAGGGCGGCTTCAAGATTTATCCCGGCAATAACCGCAACGCCGAAGCCATCGACCCGGAAACGATCGATTGGCATAAACTCAAGCGAGGATTTCCTTATTTCTTGCGCCAGGATCCCGGCAAACACAACGCGCTGGGCAGGATCAAGTTCATGTTCGCCAATTCTTTCGACATTTATCTGCACGATACGCCGTCCAAATCGCTGTTCCAGAGAGATATCCGCACGTTCAGCTCCGGCTGCATCCGGCTGGAGAAACCACTGGAATTGGCCGCTTTTGCTTTGAATCAAGAGAACTTACCGGAAAAATTTGTCGAGGATTTGGACAGCGAGAAGACCATCACCAAGCATTTACCTAAACCACTGCCGATTTACTTAGTGTATATTACGGCCTGGGTTGATGAACCAAGCAAATTGGTGCAGTTTTACCCCGATATTTATGACCGAGATTCCAACGCTTTGCGTTATGCTCGCTGGTAGCAATTGATTATTCGCACACATTCGCAAGATTTTCAGGGAGAAAACAGCCGATGATACGAGGTTTCTTCAATCAAGCTAACTTATCAGAATTATCAGAAACTACCCAACAACCCGAATTAAGCCGCCGCCGTTTTTTACGTGCAGGATTAGGTGCTTGCGCCGCACTGGCGCTACCGATGGGCGCATCGACTGCGCATGCGGCGATCAGAAGACCGTTCGAGAAAAAGCTGAGTTTTCTGAATTTACACACCGGCGAACGCACGCACGCAACCTTCTGGGCCAATGGACGTTATATCCCGGAAAGTATGCGCGCTATCAATTATGTGCTGCGCGATCACCGCACCGGCGACCGCCGCTCGATAGATCCCCAGCTTTTTGACCTGCTTTACCTGCTGCAACACAAACTAGGCACCAAACAAGAATTCCATGTCATCTCCGCGTACCGCTCCCCCGCCACCAACGCCAAACTGGCCGAACAAAGCGGCGGCGTCGCCAAAAACAGCATGCATACGCACGGCAAAGCCATCGATATCCGCTTGCCCGGTCGTAAACTCTCCGATATCCGCTCTGCTGCCATGTCGCTGCAAGCCGGTGGCGTCGGTTATTATCCTTCTTCCAACTTTATTCACTTGGATACGGGAAATTTCCGTTACTGGTAACGGATTGAATAATCTTTTTAGTGGCTGGAGCCAGTGTGCCGATTGGCCCACTTATTCAGGGCCACCACTAACAGATTCATATTGACGGGTTTGGCAAGAAAATCATCCATACCTGCGGCAAAGCAGCGCTGACGGTTATCCTCGAAGGCATTTGCAGTCAAGGCAATGATAGGCAGGTGTGCTTTTCCGGTTTCCCGTTCCCATTGACGGATTTTCTCCGTCGCTTGATACCCGTTCATCACCGGCATTTCGCAATCCATCAGCACAAGCGCCGGTTGCATTCCCTGCATGACCGCATTAACCGCTTCCTGGCCATTCTCAACAACTTTGCAGCGGAATCCTTGTTTCTCCAGTAAAGCAACGATGACCGTGCGGCTGATCGCATTATCCTCAGCCACCAAAATCACCCCGGCTTGCGGAGAAGCTGTTCTTACCGGTACTTCACCGGTAATGCGAGTATCGCTCGCGGCAGGATTGCTTGCATCACCAGCGCTGGCCGGGGTAGCACGGACCCGGAACCATATTCTCGCGCCCTTACCTTCCTGACTTTCGACACCAACACTGCCTCCCAGCAATTGTGCCAAGTGGTGCACGATGGACAAACCAAGACCGGTACCGCCGTATTGACGAGTGGTCGAGGCATCCACTTGGGAAAACGGTTTAAATAATTTATCGTGCTTGTCCGCGGGAATGCCAATGCCGCTATCGGTCACCGTAAACTCCAGCAAAGTTTCCGCGGATGCATTTCTAAGTTCGCGTGCTTCGATACGCACAAAACCTTGCGGCGTGAACTTGATGGCATTGTTGACCAGATTGGCCAGCATTTGGCTTATTCTGAACGAGTCCGAGCAGTAGCGCATTTGCGGCTCTCCGTGCCATGACACATCGAGTGCCAGTCCCTTCATATTCGCGCTCTCGGCAAATAGCGCCGCCGTCTCCAGCAGCAGTTGCCCGGGATCAAAAACATGATTTTCCAATTTGATCTGTCCGGCCTCGATTTTGGACAAGTCAAGGATATCATTGAGTATGACCAGCAAATTGTTTCCGGAAGTGATGATCACCCGGGCATAGTCCAATCGCTCGTTATCGTTGATGTCCGGCATTTGCAGCAGGTAGGCCATACCCAGAATGCCATTCAGCGGCGTCCGGATTTCATGTGACATCGTGGCCAGAAACTGGCTCTTGGCTAAATTCGCCGATTCTGCCGCGACCATAGCCTGCCGGAGCGCTTCGCTGTTCGCACGCAATTGCGCCGTCTGCTCATCGACGGTTTCCTGAATCAGCAGGGTCCGGCCCGTGGTGACTAGCATCAGCATTTGCAGCATGCTCGCCACGAGCAACCCGGCGAAGCACAGCGTCCACGCCTGCCATGGCCGGTGCGCACTCAACCATTTCGCGTCCGGGAAAATGACTAATTCCCAGCTGCGATCGGCCATCATCAGCGTTGTCCGCCAATCGAAACGAGGATCTATTGAAACCCCTGGCGCTGAACTGAACAACAATTGACTATCGCGTTGCCCGGCAGAATCGCTCAATTGAAACACAATACCTGACGTTGCGATGCTGCCGGTAGCGGATTTGACCATATCGGGAATTTTCAATGCCCCCACCACAAAACCGATAAATTCCGCTGCATGTTCCGGGCCGCTCTGATCAAAATTCTGGCGGTAAGCGGGATGCAGTACCAATATGCCGGCTTTATTATGTTGATCCTGCACCAGATTGATCAAACCAGTGGCCGCTGGCTGACTGGAATGCCGGGCGCGGTCAATGGCTTCCGCCCGGACGGGATTGGAATAAATGTCGTAACCGATCGCTCTTAGATTGCTTCCAAGCGGCGTGATATAGGTCACAACGATATATTCCGGACGCTTGCTAGCAACGGTTATTTCGCCCTGCGCGTCCATTTCGGTTATGTGGAACGGTTTCCCGGGAACACTTCCGGATTGAGTCTGCTCGAACTGTTGCCGATCCCGGTCACGCACAAAATAATTGTAGCTTAGTCCTGCAATACCATGAGATTCCTGCAATATTTCTTGCGTAAAATAATCGAATTGCTGGTAGCTCATAGCCGGATTTAACTCGGCCAAACGCCGCAATGCCGATAGCGTTTCGTTGTAGGCGTTGAAACGCTCCTGTAACAGGAAAGCAATGTTTTGCCCGATGCTTTGAATTTCGGCGTGCTGTTGTCTATTTTCGAGTCTCGATGTGCTAACGAATCCGGTCACGATCAGCACCACCAGAATCAGCATAATGGGTGCAATGACGATCTTCCGCGTTTTCCAGCAGGATTGCTTGCCGAAGAAAGCCAGCAACAGCGGCGCAAAAACGAGCACCCCGAAAGTATCGCCAGCCCACCAGTTCCACCACGACCAAGTGATATCGTCGGCATGGATAGCACCGGAAAAAAACAGTGTCAGATGCGCGATACTGACCGAAATCACGCAAGACAACGGGCCGCCCAGCAGAAAAAAAGCGAAGATCTCTTGTTCCCGCATCAAAGTTTGCCAGCGGTCCTTGATATACCGGCGCACGAGCCAAGCCCCAATGGCCGCTTGCAGCATCGCACCCATGCCTAAGAACGCAGCGATCAGGATGCTATCCTGCGTGAAAGCGTTATGATTCCATGCAACCCAGACATTGAGTCCCATCGAACCGACCCAGATGCCCGGTAACACGCGGTAACCCAACACCAGTGTCAGCGCCAGCGCCAAGCCAGCGGCGGGAAACACCGGACTCGCATAACCCGGCGGAATCGCGAGCAACAACCCCAGGAAGCCTAACAGGGCATAACCGGTAGCCGCAAATGCATTGTGCCGTATGATCTTCAAAGACACTCCAGTTGATGTTCGGGTCTGATCCAGCATGCAAATAAAATTGGTTATAGAAGAGGATTGATCCGGCCGATAGCGGATTAAGCTGCACTAACGTTGTGATTATATGCGGAATCGTACTCCGGAATTCGTTTTTCTGATTCCGGAGGCAATGACAAGCTTCAGAAGGTATTCTTTGTAACAACCGGTAGCCGGTTGACGGACTATTGTTCAGGCTACCGGGTGAATCCTAGCCGATCGTGATTTCGTGAGTACGAGACCGGCTTGAAGTGATCGCTCATGACACAGTCCATTCTTGGCGGCATGAGCGATACATCCACAATCACATTTGCGATTGCAAATAATTCTGTAGCCCTACCCGGTTGATCAATCCCAATTGCTGCTCCAGCCAATGCGCATGATCTTCCTCGGTTTCGGCCAATAGGTTCTCGAGAATTTCCCGCGTTTGGTAATCGCGTTCCTGTTCGCAAATCGCGATGGCATCGCGTAACGCGCTGATCACCGAACGCTCCAACGTCAGATCGTTCTGCAGCATTTCCGGCACATCCCGGCCAATCCGCAAGGGGCTGCGGTTACCGATCACTGGCACGCCTTCGAGCAGCAAAATCCGTTTGATCAAATGATCGGCATGCTGTTTTTCATCGTTCATTTCGTGATCGATGCGTTCATACAGCTTGTTGAATCCCCAATCTTCGTACATGCGCGAATGGGCGAAATATTGATCTATGGCCGTCAGTTCCTCGGCCAGCAGTTTATTCAGCAAATCGATAATTTTTGGATTGCCTTTCATGATGGTGCTCCTCTACGCTATTGGGTGACAGGCAGCTCTTGACAGATTTCGCAGCGCACAAGAGCCGTGATGTATTTTGCAAACACCCGGCATTATACGAGCCAAAAACTACAAAAACAACAACAAATTATTGATTAAAAACGATAATAATTCTTGATACCGTTATCATTATGTATATGTGAATGGCAAGGGAAGCAGCAGGAACTTGGCCAGTAATTATGCACCGCGATTCAAAGAAACTGACCGGATTCAAAAACGGGCACGCCACAAATCCCATATGGTCGACGCCTGCCCGGGAAACACGGCTCACATCCAACGCAAAACTTAGCGGCAATATTCGGCCGTCTCCACGACCCGCTCGATTTGATACGGTGAGCCAGGACTGAGAATATACTCACTCGCGCCGACACGGCTTGCCGGATTACCCCAATCGTAGGTGTAACCTAAGCCAGTCCATGGCACGCCGGGGCGGTAGCGGAAATCGTTGAAATAGAGATTCTTGTAGAAAACCGGATAATCGGCGATATTCTTCACCGTTGGAACTTTGTCTTCGGCAAATTTGAGCTGACAACTGCCATCGTCAATCTCCGGATCGACACAAGGCCGGAACACATCCGCCGGATCGACCCACAACTCGATAAACACATCGTAATTCCAATCGGGATTAAGTCCCAGATATTGTTTCAAGCGTTGATTGAGATCCCCATGCGGATTATTCTTGACGAAATCCTGGCAAAACGCCTGCAACTGTGGCGCCGCCGTCACCCAAGTCACATACTTCTCCTGCGGCGCAGTATACGTCTGGTTCTTATAGTTCGATTCATAGGAAGATTTGCTCTTCCAGCTCACCACCAGCACCTTGCCGTCCTTCCATTGCAACGCTTGATTCGCTGAATTGATGGCGAACAACCGGTCGCTGATTTCGTTCGATTCGGCAACTGCCGCGTCGTCGACTGCACGGGTGTAGGCGATTGTGGTGTCTTGCCGGAGTGTTGCGCAACCGGATAAGACGACAATGGCGGCAATGAAAGTGGCGTGTTTAAACATGATCAAACCTCACTAATTGGTGTGTATTCAAAATGAGATGGATCAGGAATATATGGGAGTGCAATAATTTTCTCAGATGTACAGACATCATAAACAAATGAATTACCGTCACTCACAAGTATTAATCTTAAATCAGGATTTAAAAATTCAATCTTTTGGGCGCAGATAAATGGAAAAATTTTTCCTTTGTATGAAACTTCGACATCTTTCTGATCGCTTGGAAAAAAGAGCCCATTATTATGTTGAGTATTTCGAATATAACTATAGAATCTCAAAAACTCTGCCCATTGTTGGAGGTTAAGTGTTTTTAAAATCGACTCCTTTAGCTCCCAAAAGTTTTGGGGTGAATTTTTAGCTGACACACGTAGAATTTGTCGCAAAAAAGCTTCAATTACGCTGAAATATGCATGATTCATTTCTATTGCGATAAAGTGAATAAACGAATTGACTCGTTGAATGAATTCATCATTCGTTAAACCAGAAAACATACTAGCTTTGATCTCTTCGGAATTCAGTGAGAAATGTGAATACTCAAAACCCATTTTTGCTCGATCAAGAATCCCAAATAATTGGGTAAAAACTGTCAAGCGCCTATCTGAGGATTGGATGTTATGAATTTTTGAGAAGATGATCTGATGATTTGCATTTAATCGCTCTTGTAAATGTTCTATCTCTCTTATTATGGTAATAATCTCACTATTCATTACTTGCTCAATATTTGATAATTTTAGGTTTTGCCAAGAAGAGAAATTAAATTGTGTTGATGTTACAAAAGTGATCACACGCTATTTTGAAATAGATGATACTACCTGCGATGCTTCCAATAATCCGGATCACGGTGCAAGTTCATAATGGCTAGAATGAACAATCCATTGGGCTCGATCGAATACAAAACACCGTACGGAAAGCGTCTGACCAGACAACGCCGGATATCACCTTCCAAAACAGGCCATGAGTTTGGATAAATAATCGAGCGTTGTATCGTTGCATATACTTCGATGGCGAAATCATAACCAAGTCCGGTTTCAATCTCCTCGTAGTAGTCGATCGCTTGATTAAATTCGCTTTCCGCATCAGGGTGAAACCAGTAATTCATTTTTGAAAGCGTTGCCAGATCCTGTCAAAGACTTGGTTGCCCGGTATCGCTGTACTGTCAGTTCCGGAACGCATTTCCATCAAGCGTTGTTGAGCAGCTGTGATCCATTTTTTGTCGATTTCGGATTCAGGTTGGTTGAGACTGCGAAGCAGTGAATCAATGATCATCACACGTTCTTCTACTGGAAGTGCAGTAATCTCTTCGATCATTTTTTTTGAATTCATCGTTATACCCCCTGCAAATCAGATACCAGATACATAATTCACGCAATAATAACATCCAAACTGCTGACGCTAACTGCTATCCTGAACCGCTGCCTGATGTGGCTATCATCCTGCTGCAGAAAATCTTCCACAATCTCTTTTCGTAGTTGGCTGAAATAATGAAAATGGAGCCAGAAACTATCCGAACAGCCTCTGACTCCACCCGATTCAAAAACGAAAACCTATCCGCGTGTTCTGGCAACGCGCAATCCTAGCAAACCCAAACCGGCGAGCAGCATAGCCCATACACCGGGTTCCGGTACTGGGTTGATGTAGAAATCGTCGATGAAATAGCGGTCACGGCCGCCGGTGGATGGAAAAATGTAATTGAGTCCGACAAAGCCATCGATCGGGTCCGTCGATACGATGCCGACAAACCCCGAGGTTGTGTTGCCAACCGGAACGACTGTCGATCCGTTCAATTCGATGGAACCCATGCCGCCGCTGATGTAGTTAAAAGCAAAAGCGTGCACCGGATTGGTGAAGTGGCCGCCGACTGCCGCGACAAAATTCGGCGCGGCAACGCCGCCGGTATCGGTGATGCCGTCGCTGTTATGAAACACGCTGGAACTGCAACTTGCCAATCCGAGGTCGCAGGTGCCGAACGTAACCGCCGAGCTAAAGCTGCCGCCGTTGACGGTCAGCGCCGGAGATCCGGCAAAGTCGATGTAGTTGGTTGTTGCTCCGACCGCTGCCAAATAATCGGCTTGCGAGGTATACAGCGTCACCGCGGCATGCGCCGAGGTACCGCCGACTAAACACAACATCAAGGATGCATTGACGAGTGATTTTTTCATTGAAACACTCCTTATGGAAGTTTTTAAAAATAAACACTTTGTTGCGAGAAGTTAATGTAGCGAAAGAAGAATGTGGAGTCAAACCTGGTAGCGAAAAACGCCATTAATAAATCGCACCATACTGATCCCGGTAGCGTTGCACCGCCTGCAAGTGCTGCGCCAGTTCCGGATGATGATGCAAATAAGCGACCAAATCGTCCAGATCAATGATCGGCGTGACTGTCAGACCGTGCGTCTGCTGCACTTCCTGCACCGCCGAAAGCTCACCGGTACCGCGCTCCATGCGGTCGAGCGCGATCACGACACCGCCGGGTGTTGCGCTTGCAGTTTTGATCAGTTCGACCGATTCGCGCACCGAGGTACCGGCGGAAATAACGTCGTCGACGATCAACACCCGGCCTTGCATCGGCGCGCCGACCAGCACGCCGCCTTCGCCATGATCCTTGGCTTCCTTGCGGTTGAAACAAAATGGATAGTTCTTGTCCATTTCAGCTAGCGCGATAGCGATGGTGCTGACCAATGGAATACCTTTATAAGCGGGACCGAACAGGGTATCGAACGGAAGCTCGGCATCGACGATCGCTTTGGCGTAAAATTGCCCGAGTTTGCGTAAGGCATCGCCATCGTTGAAGAGTCCTGCGTTAAAAAAATACGGCGACATGCGCCCCGCTTTGGTTTTAAATTCGCCAAAACACAGCACGTTGCGCTCGATGGCGAATTGAATGAAGGCTTGCCGGAAATCGGACATACACTTAACCATCCCGAAATAAAAAAGATGCAAATTATAACGCTTAACCTCAATGGCATCCGCGCGGCGGCGAAAAAAGGCTTTTTCCCCTGGCTGGCCCAGCAAACGGCGGATGTGGTGTGCGTGCAGGAATTAAAAGCGCAATTGCCCGACCTTTCCGCCGAGATGCAAGCGCCGGACGATTATCATGGCTATTTTCATTGCGCCGAGCAAAAAGGCTATAGCGGCGTGGGCATTTATTCGCGTAAAAAACCGGATCGCATCGTCGAGGGCATCGGCGTTGCGGATATCGATGCCGAGGGGCGTTTTTTACAAGCGGATTTCGGCAATCTGAGTATCGTGTCGCTTTACCTGCCGTCCGGCTCCAGCGGCGAGCACCGGCAAGCAGCAAAATTCTATTTTTTGGAGCAATTCTATCCGGTATTGCAAAACCTGATGACCAGCGGGCGAGAAATCATTTTGTGCGGCGATTGGAATATCGCGCACAAGGAAATCGATTTGAAAAACTGGCGCTCGAATCAGAAAAATTCCGGATTCCTGCCGGAAGAACGGGCCTGGCTGACTCATGTGTTCGATGAAATCGGTTTTGTCGATGTATTCCGCCGCTTGAACACCGAGCCCGATCAATACACCTGGTGGTCGAATCGCGGCCAGGCTTGGGCGAAAAACGTCGGGTGGCGCATTGATTATCAGATCGCCACGCCCGCCATCGCGCAAACAGCCCGCAGCACCTCAATTTTCAAAGACGAGCGCTTCTCCGATCATGCGCCGCTGATCGTCGATTACGACCACCTGTTATGACCACTCAAGTACCGTCCAGCTGGTTGCAAGCGCTGCGGGTTTATACGCACCCGCGCGTGCTTGGCATGCTGTCGCTGGGATTTTCCGCCGGGCTGCCACTGCTGCTGATCATGGGCACATTGTCGTTCTGGCTGCGTGAAGCAGGCATCGACCGCGCAACCATCGGCTATTTGAGCTGGATCGGCCTGGCGTACAGCTTTAAATGGCTGTGGTCACCGCTGGTCGACCGCTTGCCGCTGCCGCTGTTGACGCGCTGGCTAGGCCGCCGTCGTGCGTGGTTGTTGCTGTCACAGATCGTCATTACCTGCGCGCTGATAGGCATGGCCGTAACCGACCCGGCCGCCAATCTGACGCATTTGGTATTTTTCGCACTCGCGGTGGCGTTTGCTTCAGCGACTCAGGACATCGCGTTGGATGCCTACCGCATCGAAGCCGTCGCAGTGGAATTGCAAGGCGCGATGGCGGCGACTTATCAAGCAGGCTATCGTATCGCGATGATTCTGGCTTCCGCCGGTGTGCTGTGGATCGCCGCCGCGATTGATACAACGGCCGATACCTACGATCACGCGCCGTGGCGCTTCGCTTATTTGGTGATGGCGGTCAGCATGGCGGTCGGGATGATTACGACGCTGATCATCCGCGAACCGGATGTGCCTTACAGCCGATTGATTTCCGACAATGAGAAAATCGCCCGGCAAGCCATTGCGAAGTGGCAACTTCCTGCACGCATCGGCAATCTGCTGGTATGGCTGTACGGTGCACTAATCGCGCCATTCCGCGATTTTATCGTGCGGCATGGGCGCCAGGCATTACTCATCCTGGGATTGATCGCGATCTACCGCATTTCCGATGTCGTCATGGGCGTTATGAGCAATCCGTTTTACGTTGATATGGGTTACAGCAAGGACGAAGTCGCGACGATCTCCAAAGTATACGGCGTGATCATGACGATCGCTGGAGCTGCAATCGGCGGCGTG
Organism: Nitrosomonas oligotropha; assembly: GCF_900106555.1. Lineage (GTDB taxonomy): Bacteria > Pseudomonadota > Gammaproteobacteria > Burkholderiales > Nitrosomonadaceae > Nitrosomonas > Nitrosomonas oligotropha_A. Next base: position 55,130 of record NZ_FNOE01000006.1, read on the forward strand.
CTGACGGCGAAGATCGGTATCATGCGCACACTGTTTCTGGGTGCCGTGTTATCCGCCGCGACCAATTTGCTGTTTGTCTGGCTCGCCGGGCGCGGCCACGATGTCAGCGGGCTGGTGTTCACCATCTCGGCCGATAATCTCTCCGCCGGTATCGCCTCCAGTGCTTTTATCGCTTACCTATCCGGCCTGACCAATTCGGCGTATTCGGCGACGCAATATGCGATATTCAGCTCGGTGATGTTGCTGTTGCCGAAATTCATCGCCGGTTTCAGCGGTCAGTTCGTCGACGCTTACGGTTACGAAAGCTTCTTCATCGCCACCGCGCTATTGGGCCTGCCCGTTTTAGTTCTGGTCTGGCTGGCCGGACAAGCCACATTTGCCCATTCCAGCGAATAAACCACCACCATTCATCCATGTCACAAGCGTCACAAAAAACCGGCCCCGAAGCGGAATACCATGCCCTGATCGAAGCGGGCGAGCTGAAGCCGGACGCCGGTCAAGCCAGTGCAGTAACCGCACTCGAGCGTCTATACCGGGAATTGATCGATCTTCCGGCCGGGCACACGCGCGGCGAGCGTTCCAGATCGCGTTTATCGACGGTATTGTTCGGTTGGTTAAACAACAACAAACCGGCTCCGAAAGGGATTTATCTCTACGGTGGCGTCGGGCGCGGCAAATCGATGCTGATGGACTTATTTTATGCAATAGCACCAGTCACAGCCAAACGGCGCGTGCATTTCCATGAATTCATGCTCGATATTCACGCGCGACTCAAAGCCTGGCATGAGCTTTCCGCGCGCGAAAAAATACAGCAAGGCGGACGCGCCAATGATGACGATCCCATGCCATTCATTGCGCGCAAAATCATCCAGGAAGCGCAGCTATTGTGCTTTGATGAGCTGCAAGTCACCGATATCGCCGATGCCATGGTGTTGACGCGGCTGTTCAAGGAATTGTTCGCCCAGGGTGTAGTGGTAGTGGCGACATCCAACCGCCCGCCCGATGATCTGTACAAGAATGGCCTGAATCGCCAGCGCTTTTTGCCTTTTATTGAGCAGATTAAGGAGAAGCTGGACATTATTCCGCTCGAGGGACCGGTTGATTATCGCTACAACCGCTTGCAAGGCGCGGAAACCTATTATTTCCCCATCAATGCGGCAACCACTGCGCAGTTATCGGCGGCGTTCTTCCGCCTCACCGACCGCCGCGTGGAAGACCGCGCCAAAGTGCCGAGCGAAGAATTAATTGTGCAGGGACGCCGGTTATTTGTGCCGAAAGCGGCGCGCGGCGTTGCCGTTTTCTCGTTTAAACGCTTGTGCGCCAACCCGCTCGGCACCGCCGACTATCTCGCCATCGCCCGCGCCTATCACACTGTCATCATGGTTGCGATTCCGCAATTCACCCAGGAAAACAGCGATGAAGCCAGACGCTTTATTCATTTTATCGACGCATTGTACGAACATGGCGTCAAATTCCTCTGCTCCGCCGCCGTACCGCTGCCATCGCTATATAGCGATGGCGATGCTGGTTTTGAGTTTGAGCGCACGGTCTCCCGCTTGACGGAAATGCAATCGGAAGACTATCTGACCAGAGGTCACGGCAAAATCATTGCCGTCTGAACAGACTTAGTTTTCCTCAGATACCGGAAAGTGCAAGCGGCAGCACGATACCTGGGGTGGCGTATCCAACTCAGCAATTATTGATGTAACACACTAAATAGCCACACATGCCAGCACACCCAGATAAAAAGCGATTTCGGTGAGTTGCTGCATCGCGCCCAAACAATCCCCCGTGTAGCCGCCGATGCGCTTTTTTATCACGAGGCTAAACCACACCCAGACAGCTACCACCGGCAATAAGCCCAGGTACCAGGAGGACTCCAACCAAAGCAGCGGCAATAAACCCGGCACAGCGGCAATACCCAGATGGGTAAGCGGCATCACGGTCGCAAGCGGTTTGGCCTTGCCTGCGTATTTCACATAGCGTTGCGTTGCCATCACCAGCACAGCACAAAAACGGCTCACACTATGGCCTGCTACCAGCACTGCCGGTACCAGCAGCGGCGAGAAATGCGTCAGCGCGGTAAATTTTAACAACAGCGCCATGATAATGCTCACCGCACCATAGCTGCCAATCCGGGAATCTTGCATGATATGTAACACTTGTTCCTTTTCCCAGCCGCCCCCAAGCCCATCGACAGCATCCGTCAAGCCATCTTCGTGAAAGGCCCCGGTCAGCAATAAGGTAGCAACCATGCTGAGCAGAACAGCAATGTCCTGCGGCAACACTGTGCTGGCAAGCATGTACACCAGGGCTGCAAAAGCCCCCACCATGATGCCCACCAAAGGAAAATACTTGGCCGCCAGATTCAGTTCCTGTTCCTGAAAATCCGGCAAATCAGGGACTGGAATGCGCGTAAAGAAACCGATAGCGAGTAAAAAACTGCGCCATTCCTGCTGGAAAAAAGGTCGATTCGAAGAAGGAGTGTGCGACGGGATCGTCATGGGAGCTGAGTGTAGCGGCAACCAGCTTTTTTCGCTAGTGACTACATCAGTGAACATCATTCAGAGCGGACCCATAGCGCACCTTGTTTTTCCTCTGCGCGCGGATACCGGTTTCAATGCACCGGCGGACTGAAAAAACCCCGGAATGGGTGTATCCTAAACTGATTTTCAACCGGCTCATGAGCATGGCAAAATGAACATACTGATCACAGGCGCAACCGGGTTTATCGGCCGGCATTTGGTACAGCGTTTACAGCAAGATCAACACACCATAACGGTACTGAGCCGCAACAGCAGCAAGGCCAGCGAACTGCTGAATGTACCCGCATTGGAATGGGATTATGCGACGCAAGATGTACCCGCCGAAGCGCTGCACGGTTGCCAGATCATCATCAATCTGATGGGTGAAAATCTGGGTGAAGGCCGTTGGGCAAAGGCGCGCAAACACGAGATTTACGCATCGCGCATTCTCAGTACGAGAAAATTGGTCGCGGCTGCGCCGGATAGCTTGCAGGCTTTTGTCTGCGGCTCTGCCATCGGTATTTATCCGGGTACGGGTGATGATCTTTATGATGAATCGTATGCTGTACCTGAGCAGCTCAGTTTTATGCAAACCATTTGTCATGATTGGGAACAAGAAGCGGCGAGAATCGAAAGCAAAGGTGTGCGCCGGGTCAGTATTCGCACCGGTGTGGTACTCGGCCATGGCGGCATGCTGAAAAAATTGCTGCCAGTTTTCAAATTGGGCTTGGGCGGGCCGGTTGGCAACGGTCAGCAGTGGCTGCCGTGGATACATCTCGAGGACATTGTTTCGGTCTACTGTAACGCTGCACTGGATACACGCTACCGAGGCCCGGTCAATGCGGTGTCACCCCACCCGGTGCGCTACCGCGAATTTGCAACAGCGTTTGGAAACGTATTGCACCGGCCCGCATTCTTCCCTACCCCGGCATTTATCCTGAAGCTGGCATTAGGCGAAGCTGCCGCGCTGGCTTTGAACAGTTATCACATCGCGCCCAAAAGATTGCTGGGAGAATACGGCTTCCAATTCAAATTCGATCATTTACCGGCGGCATTGGCGGATTTATTTAACCATCACTGAATTTTCCGGTCCGGCAGAACAATATCATGACAACCCCAATTGCAGTTTTTTGGTTCCGGCGCGATTTGCGTCTGGACGATAACGCCGGACTTTCGCATGCTCTGGCATCGGGACGCCCGGTTTTACCCATTTTTATTTTCGATCCGGACATTCTGGCCGGATTACCGTGGAACGACGCCCGCGTCACGTTCATTTACGATACTGTACAAGCCCTGCGTGCCGAACTTGGAGCAAAGCATGCCAGCTCACTCGCGCTCTATCACGGCAAACCATTGGATGTTTTCGCGCAAATTCTGCGTTCACACCCGATTACCGCGGTTTACACCAATCATGACTATGAACCGTACGCACGCGAACGGGACGAAGCTGTGCGCCAATGGCTGGAAGCACAGGCGATAGCGCTTCGCACCTACAAAGACCATGTGCTGTTTGAAAAAGATGAGATCAGCAAGGACGACGGCGGCGCGTATACGGTATACACCCCGTACATGCGCAAATGGCGAAAGGTACAAAGCCAGACAACATTGACACCTTACGCGACCGCAGCCAAATTGACCCACTTGGTCAAACAAGCAGCGCTGCCGGATGTGTCATTGGCAGATATCGGTTTTACCCGCTCGGCAATGCCCATCCCCGCTTACCGGGTGGAACACGACAGGCTGCAATACTACGCGCGCGACCGCGATTTTCCGTCGTTAGCCGCCACATCGTTGCTGGGGCCGCACCTGCGCTTCGGCACGGTCAGCATCCGGCAAATATTCCAACATGCATTCCCGCGTAGCGATATTTTTTGCAATGAACTAATCTGGCGCGAGTTTTTCAGTCAGATTCTCTGGCATTTCCCGCATACGCCACAGCGCAGCTTCAAGCCGCAGTACGATCGCATCCAATGGCGCAACAATGAGGCGGAATTCAAGCGCTGGTGCGAAGGCACCACCGGTTATCCCATCGTCGACGCCGGCATGCGCCAGCTCAATGCAACCGGCACCATGCACAACCGCGTAAGAATGATCACTGCGAGTTTTTTGTGCAAACATCTGTTGATCGATTGGCGCTGGGGCGAGGCGTATTTCGCACAAAAATTGTTGGACTATGAAATGGCGAGCAATGTCGGCAACTGGCAGTGGGTAGCGGGTTGCGGGGTTGATGCCGCGCCCTACTTCAGGATTTTTAATCCGAGTGCACAAACGGAAAAATTCGACAAACAGTTCGCTTACATTCAAACCTGGGTAAGCGATTGGCATACCTTAAATTATCCCGCACCGATCGTTGATCACACATTCGCGCGCGAGCGCTGCTTGCAAGCGTACCAACAGGCCGTAGGGTAGCTAAACAGCATAACCTTCCGGTTTTGTTCCTGAATTATTGCTTTTTGGCTGCTAACCGATTTACTGACTTGTTATGCCCACTGTTGATTTTCCAGGCTGGCAGAGTTGGTAATATATTCCATACTTTTTTTTTTAGTGTTATCCTTACTAGGAATAAGTAATTTTCTTATTCGTGATGAAACCATATCTTGTTTAGAAGGCACTTAGGTTGCACAATCATTTGATCTTCTAAAAAGGTCTTTTTCTGCGAAAGATAGTTTAATGCTGAATTAGATTTGGGATATGGCTTGTAGCTGATTAAGTTCCAACGTGACATTAAATTTGTTGATAAACAATTTTTGATTTTAATAACAAAGGAGATTTTCATGAAATACTCACTCTTAGCTATCGCCTTTATCGCATTTACAGCCACAGCCATTCTTGCTGGATGTGGCGAACCAAAACCATACAACAAACCGCCAAGCTTATACAAAGATCCTGAATCAGGCGAAAGGCTGGGTGCTGAACCCACTAAATAATAATCGGCTGGTTGATTATCAAACGGCTCCTAGCAGTTATGAGGAGCCGTTTTTTATTACGGATCATTCAGAGAAGCAATTCCCTTCATCACTGCTCCAATCTTCTCACAGCAGCCACATCAATCAGCACGGTTATCGTTCAGAATAGTTGCATTGATGTAGCTTATCCATACTGTTCCAGGCCCACCCGAATCAACATTTAAGATGCTGCGCTACGCGCCCCCGGATCGCCTGAATATTTCCGGCTCATTGCAAGATGGGCTTGACTCCGCGCAAATAAAAATACGCCAGCAGCAATATGGCGACAACCGTATCGTTGAAATACCGCCAACGGGCTGGCGGGATATTCTCCGCAATACCCTTCGAGATCCGATGCTATGGTTCCTGCTCGGCACCAGTGCGTTGTTTTTGGCAGTTGGTGAATTGACCGAAGCCATTATTTTACTTGTCGCACTGATTCCTTTTCTCGGTATGGATGCCTATCTGCACCGGCGCACACAAGCATCCATTGCCGGCCTAAGCGATTGTTTGACAGCACAGACCACGGTGATACGCGACGGTCAGCCGCAACGAATCGCTGCGGCAGAACTGGTTCCCGGCGATTTGGTGCTGCTCGGCACGGGCGAATCATGCCCTGCCGATGGACTGATCGAATATGCCGAAGATGTATTGTGCGATGAATCGTTACTGACGGGAGAAGCCTTTCCGGTGCGTAAACTTGCCGTCGCCGCTTTGCCGCATCAGGAACACACCGCGTATATAGCCAGTGCATCCTGGCTATTTGCCGGTACCCGTCTGTTAAAGGGCAACGTCCGCTTGCGCATTGTTTTCACCGGCGTGGAAACCCTCTATGGTGAAATCGTGCATTCGGCGATGCTAGGCACGCACACCCGCACACCGCTACAAAGTGCCGTCAGCAACCTCGTCGCAATACTGCTGGCTGCAGCTGCTGTCATCTGCTTGGGCTTAGCGTGGGTGCGCTGGGAGCAAGGGCACGGTTTACTGGATGCGCTGCTGAGTGCGGTAACGCTTGCAGTGGCCGCATTGCCGGAAGAATTTCCCGTCGTTCTGACCTTCTTCCTCGGCGTCGGCGTCTACCGCTTAGCCAAACGGCAAGCCTTGGTGCGACGCGCTGTCGTAGTGGAAAACATTGGCCGCGTATCCTGTATCTGCTCCGATAAAACCGGCACACTGACGGAAGGCCGCTTACAGCTATCGCACCGTTATCCGGCACAGGGTTTCAGCGAAGAGCGCTTGCTGGAAATCGCCGCAATGGCTTCGCGCCACGAAACAAGCGATCCGGTGGATCTGGCCATTCTTAATTCGCTGGAAACACCGTTGCACGACGCTGTGGTTGAAAGTTTTCCATTTACCGAAGACCGCAAATGCGAAGCCGCCATCATCCGCTCCAGCGATGCGCTGCTGGCCGTGCTTAAAGGCGCCCCGGAAATTGTATTGGCGCACTGCAAGCTTGATGGAACGGCACTTACCGGCTGGCAACAACGTATCGATGAACTGGCCGGCAGCGGGCACAAAGTAATCGCCTGTGCTTGGCAAACACTCGATGGCGCGAGCTGGCATGGCGGTGAACCGGATCGCGATTTCATTTTTGCCGGTGCGCTGGCATTCGAAGATCCGGTGCGCGAAGGTGTGCCCGGAGCCGTACTCTTATGCCGCGATGCCCAGATCCGCATCATCATGATAACTGGGGATCATCCCGCCACTGCGCGCGCGGTAGCCAGAGAAATCGGTTTAGGTGGAGCCACGCCGCAGGTGGTAACCGCGGATGAGATCCAAACGCAGTTGGTGCGCGGTGAATCTGATGTTCTGCGCAACATTGATGTGATCGCGCGCGCCGTGCCCGCACAAAAATTGCTTCTGGTGCAAACACTGCAAAACAGCGGGGAAATCGTCGCCGCTACGGGCGATGGCATTAACGACGTGCCCGCCCTGCAAGCGGCCGATATCGGCATTGCCATGGGACAACGCGGTACCCGCAGTGCACGTGAAGTCGCTGCAATCGTGTTGCTCGACGACAATTTCCACAGCATCGTGCAAGCCATCGCCGAAGGACGGCAATTATTCACCAACCTGCAGCTGAGCTTCCAATATCTGCTGATGATTCATTTACCGCTCGTGCTCACCGCCGCGCTCATTCCGCTGGCCGGATACCCGATGCTGTATCTGCCCATTCATATCGTCTGGCTGGAACTGGTCATTCATCCCACTGCATTGCTGGTATTTCAGGAGATAGCCGGCAATAAAACATTGGTGTACCAGCCGCCCACAAAGCAACTGCGCTTTTTCAGCAGGTGGCAGTGGTTCGCGATGGGATTGGCCGGATTAACCTTAACCGTGATTGTGACGCTGGCTTACATCCGCAGCTTGGGGGCTGGATACGATGTCGATCATGCCCGTGCGATGGCGCTGGTGACCTTGATCGCCGCCAGCGTGGGAATCACTGCCGTGCTGAGCCGCATGCATTCCAGTGCTGCGTGGTACATCGTCAGCCTCACCATTGGATTGTCATGTTTGCTGGTGCAGATACCTGCGCTGGCGGGATTCCTGCACCTCGCACCGCTGCATGTTGACGACTGGCTATTAGCGATTGCCAGCGGAATGATCGCTGCGGCATTGACATTACTGGGCCGCGTCAATGGATTGCGTATCTTCCGGGAGCGGCAAACACAATCCCAGCAACACAGCGATTAACTTAACCGGTCATACAGCCTGCATCAACCGGCTTCAAACAGTTTTTATTTTTCAGACGGATCGGTAATAAAACCGATTTTTGTCAGACCGGCTTTGGCTGCAATACTCATGAGCCGCGCGACATGTTCGTAATGCGCCAGCTTATCGGCGCGAATATGCAATTCGGTATTGGGCGCTTGCGCTACTTTTGCTGCAAAACGCGGCGCCAACTGCTCCAATGCTACCGGCTCACCATTCCAAAAAAGACTGCCATCCGCGCGAATCGCCAGCTCGACATGCTCAGGCTGGGTGATATTGGGATTGCTTTCCGCTTTCGGCAAATCGATTTTAACGGAATGCGTCAGCAGCGGAGCCGTGATGATAAAAATAATCAATAGCACCAGCATGACATCCACCAGCGGCACCACATTGATTTCCGACATGGGCGCCTGGCGCCCGCTATCCTGCATGCTTCCAAAGGCCATTCTTATTGTCCCCTTTCAATCGCAATATCGGCAGTTCCGGGAATAGCCGCCGTAACCGGCGATTGCGATGCGGCTTCCGGCGGTTCATTGTCATCGCCGACGGTGATCAGTATGAACAGATCATGCGCAAAAGCTTCCAAACGCGCGAGCCAGATCCGGTTACGGCGGACAAAAGCGTTATAAGCCAGCACGGCCGGTATCGCCACCGCCAATCCCAGCGCGGTCATGATCAGAGCTTCACCAACCGGACCGGCAACTTTGTCCAAGGTGCCTTGACCGGAAAGTCCGATTTGAATGAGTGCATGATAAATACCCCAGACGGTTCCAAACAAGCCGATATAAGGCGCGGCCGAACCAGCTGTTGCGATCAATGTAAGGCCATTTTCAACACGCGTCGCTTCCTGATCGATGCCGTTGCGCAAGGTCCGTGTCAGAAATTCGCTGGTTCCACCAGCTGCAGCCAACTTGTGAGAACTGTGAATTTTGGAATCAGCGGCCGCGTCAATGCCCAGTTTGGCAAGCTCCGCAAAGGCGTTATCCGGCGCGGCATTTCTGAATTCGACATGCACCGCCTCCAACGAATCAAAACTCCAGAAGTGTTTCAAAAACGCCTCGGCACGGCGCTTCGCCATCAAATTGGCGATACTTTTAGTGATGATTAGATACCAGCTTGCCACCGAGAGCGACAACAGCAACACCAGCACGCTCATGCCAACGCCGTCAATCTGATCGAGAAAATTAGAAAAACCAAGCCCTTGTTCCATGAATTAATTTCCTTGCAGTACAAAATTAAAGGGTTGTAAGGCAACAGCCCGGACCGGCTGGCCATCACGCAGCGATGGATTGCATTGCCAGCTCTTCACCGCGCTCAGTGCAGCAGCATCAAGCCGCTCATAGCCGCTGCTGTTAAGAACTTTCGCATTATCGATATGCCCGTTTTCATCCAATTCCACACGCAGCACCAGTTTCCCTTCTTCCCCCATGCGCCGGGAAATGGCAGGATATTCGGGCGGCGTTAATTTGGGGCAGGATACCGACAATTCCGAAGACAGAGCCACCGGTGCTGTTGGCATTTGCTTGGGTGATGCTTCAACCACGGGCGGCGCTGCTGTCACTTGCTCGGTCACCGGCTCCTGCAGCGGTTTCGGCGCTGGCTCAGCTTGTTTCTTTTCGGAGACTTTCGGGGATTTCGCTACCAGCTGTTCCTGTTTTGGTTTGACCACCGGCTTTTTCACCGGCTGGAGTTTAACCGGTGCCGGTTCGGGTGATGCTTTAGGCGGCGTAACCGGCGCGGGCGGTGTGATCAATTCGGCAAACAATGTCAGTGCCTGCTCCGGATGTGGAATCAAACGCTGATGCCACAAAAAATAAAATAGCGCGGCATGGATAACGAGTACAAACAACAGCCCAGGTAATGAAATAAGGCGCTGCTGCCCTAAATACTCAATATTTTTCCGGGATAGTGAATGCATTACAGAATAAACAAATCAGACAGACTTCTTATTTACTTGATCTAAAATACGCCGGACACCGTTGATTTTGATTTTTGACTCATCGGCAACAATCCCTGAAAACAACGCTATGCTGCAATTAAACGCGCATTAATTCAGATTAAGCCTGTCAAATAAACATTTTAACGAAAACGATAATAATTATCAATAACCAAAGCTTATATTAAATTCCATTTCAACATACAATGTCACCGATTCCGGGCAATTCATGTGCAGTCATCGCACGGATAGTTTCATCACTTTCATTTACAACAATAAACATGACCTATTCCACTCCCAGTTTTTGGCGCCGCATCGTCTGCCTGATTTATGATTTTCTTCTGATATTGGCTGTTTTGTTTATCGCCAGTTTCATTTTTCATTTTATTTTCACCGACACGCAAGCTGCTTATTTCAAACCGCTGTTTCAATGCTATCTGTTTGCCATCATGGGATACTACTTTACCTGGTTCTGGACCCATGGCGGACAAACGCTCGCGATGCAAACTTGGAAGATGCGGCTTGTCACCGCGGATGGCCACGGCCTGACAAAAAAACAAGCCATTGCCCGGTACTTATTTTCCTTAGCGGGCATATTCATTTTTGTCGTTATCGATTGGGTTTTTCCCATTAATTTTATTTCTCACTATCAGCTCGTACTCATCAGCGTTCTTATTTTTGGCTCCGGATTCATTTGGGCATTATTCGATCGCGATCGCCAGTATCTGCATGACCGGTTAGCCAGAACGCGTATTATCCGGTTAGAGGAGTAATTGCCGGACCGGATCACCACTGGCAAGCCAATGATAAATTTTCATTTGTTAGCATAAATTTATATGCAAAATTTACAATTTAATTTTTAAAAGAATGTATAATAAATTGATTGTTATCAATTTAGTTATGCGCTTATCTGTTCATAAAGTTTAATTTCCGGAATCCGTAAAAATAAGCAATCCGACTTTTTTACAAATTACTATATAGCCCATGCGTAGCCAAATTATCTCAGCAGCCGCTGCTTTGAAAGTCTTATTCAGAGAATGTGCAATTCAGGCAAACATGTTCATTGTCATAGCTTTAATGCTGTGCATTTTTGTCGTTGACTTAAATACTCCATTAGGAGTTGCTGCTGCGGTACCGTATATACTGGTGATATTTTCCAGCCTCTGGGTGAGCGGAATCCGGTTTACCTATTGCATTACCGCAATGACGCTTATTCTTACCATCACTGGCTTTTATCTATCTCCCGGCATTGTAATGCCGATGAATGTCGTAGTATTTAATCGCGGACTGACTTTGTTATTGATTATTTGTTCCGCATTGATGGTCATCAAGATCAAAAAAACGAATAGCGACATGTCCACCTTGCTGACCCAGGTGCTGATTGATCCAATCACCGGCTATAAAAACAGACAGGCTTTTGAATCCGAATTGGATACGGAAATCTTGCGTTCGAGACGATATCATCGGAGCTTCTCCATCGCGATCATCGATCTCGATCTGCTTAAGCTATTTAGCGATGATTATGATTACAAAAACAAAAATGACTCGATAAAACAGATTTCTCACGAGATCAAAACCAATATCAGAATCACCGATCTGTTTTATCGCATTGATATCAATGTATTTGCCATTTTATTTCCGGAAACGGATCTATACGAAGCGAAAAAAGTATGCGAATCGGTGCGCAAAAAAGTTTCCACCAAAATGGATAAAAACACTGAAAATAAAATCATGGTCAGCATCGGCATTGCCATGCTGGATGAAACCGATAACAAGTTAAAATTGTGTAAACGTGCCGAAGATGCACTCTTTACCGCGAAACGAAACGGCGGAAACCAGGTTTCCACGCTGCCGCAGATCGTCAATAAAGATAAATCGACGGTTCCTGCGATTTTATCGCGTTCAAGATCGACAGACACCGTTTAAGCTTCTTAGCGTGCGCTTTTTGCCCATTTGAGATCGCTAAACACGACTACCACACATCAATACCCGCTGTTAATACAGTAACTAAATGCATTTACTGCTGCATTAAAGAAATTACTGCATATTCTCTTATATAATTCAGCGTATCCGCCAGACAAAATTTTTCGTTTCTGAGATACCCATGAGTTTAATTAACAAGCCGATGGCCAAGAAATCAAGCGGCCATTCCTTCTCACCCAGAGTATCCCGGTTATTGCGGGAATCCGGCCTGCTGATACTGATGGGCGCGGCACTTTATCTGGTGTTGATATTTTTCAGTTACGACCGTGGCGATGCCGGTTGGTCGCATAGCGGCGATTTCAATCAAATCCAGAATGCTGGTGGGCATGCCGGGGCTTGGCTCGCCGATTTGTTGCTGTACTTATTCGGCGCATCGGCATGGTGGTTGGTGGCATTCTTTCTGTCCGCAATTGCCTGGAGCTACCGCCGCATCGATAGCGCCGGCATTTTTGACCGTCACTCCTTATTCCTGACCTTGGGCGGTTTTCTCTTACTACTGACCGCCAGCAGCGGACTGGAATCACTGCGGTTTTATTCCATCAATATTGCCCTGCCACTGATGCCGGGTGGCATGCTGGGCAATGCCATCAGCCATTATCTGTCGCAAATTCTCGGTTTTACTGGCGCGACACTAACCTTACTGATCCTCATCGCTGTCGGCTTTAGTCAGTTTACCGGGTTGTCGTGGGTGCGATTTGTAGAAAAAATCGGTGAAAGTGTCGAAAATTTGCTGCTCCTGCTAATAAACACTTGGGAAACACGGCAGGATAAACTCGCCGGTATCATTGCCGCACGAACGCGCGATAAAATCGTCGAAAGCGAAAAAAAACGGGTAGAGAGCACACCATTGCTACATATCGAACCGCCAACGACGGTGATTATTAAATCGCAACGCATCATCAAAGAAAAACAACCTTCGTTGTTTTCCGATCTGCCCGATTCTCCGCTGCCGCCTTTGCATCTGCTGGACGAGCCGGAAAAAGATTTTGAAGTGCTATCCAAAGAAACTCTCGAGTTCACATCCCGCTTGATCGAACGCAAACTCAAGGAATTCGGCGTCGATGTCAAAGTGGTTGCGGCTTTCCCAGGACCGGTGATCACCCGGTATGAGGTCGAACCGGCGGTCGGCGTCAAAGGCAATCAAGTCATCAATTTGATTAAGGACCTGGCGCGCGCATTATCCGTTGCCAGCATCCGCGTGGTTGAAACCATTCCGGGAAAAACCAGCATGGGATTGGAAATCCCCAATCCCAAACGGCAAATCGTGCGCTTGCAGGAAATTCTCAGTTCGCAGGTCTACGCCGATTCCCCTTCTCCGCTCACCATCGCGCTGGGTAAGGATATCAGCGGCCGCCCGATCGTATCTGATCTGGCCAAGATGCCGCACGCTTTGGTCGCGGGCACCACCGGCTCGGGCAAGTCGGTCGCGATCAACGCAGTCATTCTCAGCTTGATTTATAAAACCACACCGGAACAAACCCGCCTGATCCTGATCGATCCCAAAATGCTGGAATTGTCGGTGTACGAAGGCATTCCGCATCTGCTGACGCCGGTTGTCACGGACATGCGCGAAGCCGCCAGCGCACTGCATTGGTGCGTCGGTGAAATGGAGCGGCGTTACAAGCTGATGTCTGCATTAGGTGTGCGTAACCTCAGCGGCTACAATCAGAAAATACGCGATGCAGTTAAAAGCGAAGAACCTGTCGTTAATCCATTGCTGCCGCCGGGAGAAGAGCCGGAATATCTGGATGAGTTGCCGCTCATTGTCGTGGTTATCGATGAACTGGCCGATTTGATGATGGTCGCCGGAAAGAAAGTCGAACACCTGATCGCCCGGCTGGCGCAAAAAGCGCGCGCATCCGGCATCCATCTGCTACTGGCGACACAACGCCCGTCGGTCGATGTAATTACCGGTCTGATTAAAGCCAACATTCCGACCCGTATCGCTTTTCAAGTGTCGAGCAAAATCGATTCGCGCACCATTCTCGACCAAATGGGTGCGGAAGCCCTGCTCGGCCAAGGCGATATGCTGTATCTGCCGCCCGGCAGCGGTTACCCGCAACGCGTGCACGGCGCTTTTGTCGCCGACCACGAAGTACATAAAGTGGTTGAATATCTGAAAGAACATGGCGAACCCAATTACATCGAGGAAATTCTACAAACTGGTGATGAAGAAAACGATAGCGGCGATTCCTCCGAACTGAAAAAACCGCAAGGCGGCGAAGCCGATCCGCTTTATGATGAAGCCGTGGCCATCGTCGTCAAAACCCGCCGCGCATCGATTTCTCTGGTACAAAGGAATTTACGCATCGGCTATAATCGCGCCGCCCGTCTTATTGAAGACATGGAACGCGCCGGTCTGGTCTCATCGATGCAAAGCAACGGCAACCGGGAGGTATTGGCTCCGGCACGCAACGAATGATCAACTGCCCTGCCGTCATGCGCTTCATACCCCCATTTCATTTTAGGAATACTATGGCCCGCTCAAGCTGTCTCGTTTTTCTCCTGCTCGTCAGCAGTCTGATACCCCACTGGGCTGAAGCAGCCGCCATCAACAGCTTGAAAAGCTTCATCCAGCAAACGCGTACGGTACGCGCTAATTTCTCTCAAACGCTGTACGACAAAAGCGCGCGCACGGTGCAAGAATCGCAAGGCACGATGCAATTCGAACGTCCGGAGAAATTCCGCTGGACGTATGATAAACCTTACGAGCAATTGATCGTCGGCGATGGCAGCAAGGTATGGTTTTATGACCGCGATCTGAACCAAGTCACCGAACGGCCGTTCAATATCGCCATCGGCAGCAGCCCCGCTGCGCTGTTGGCGGGCAGCAGCGCCATCGAAGATAATTTTGAACTGGTTGAATTGGGTGTGCAAAATGAAATGGAATGGCTCGAAGCTATTCCCAAAAGCAAGGAAAGCGCATTCGAGTTCATCCAAATGGCTTTTTCTCCAGATGGCGTGCTCAAGATCATGGCATTACGCGATAATTTCGGCCAGACCACCATCCTGTCATTCTCCGATTGGGACAAAAATCCAACGCTACCCGCCGATTTATTCCAATTCACACCGCCTGGAAATGCCGACGTCATCCGTGAGTGAAGCCGGTCTGTTTGCACCGAATCAACCTCAAGTACCGCTGGCGGAACAATTACGTCCCAAACATCTGAACGATATCATCGGGCAAAGCCATCTGCTCGGCGCCGGAAAACCGTTACGGCTGGCGTTTGAATCGGGCAAACCGCACTCGATGATTTTGTGGGGCCCGCCGGGAACCGGCAAAACCACGCTGGCGCGCATCATGTCGACCGAATTCAACAGCGAATTCATTGCGCTGTCCGCCGTGTTGTCCGGCATCAAGGATATCCGCGCCGCCATCGAGCAAGCCGAATTGACGTTGCAACAAAGCGGACGGCATACCATCCTGTTTGTCGACGAAGTGCATCGTTTCAACAAATCGCAGCAAGATGCTTTTCTGCCGTATGTCGAACAAGGCTTGATCACCTTTGTCGGCGCGACCACGGAAAACCCATCGTTTGAAGTCAATAACGCGTTACTGTCGCGCGCCCAGGTTTATGTGCTGACAGCGTTGTCGGAAGCGGAATTGTCCCAGTTATTGGAGCGCGTGCAAAAACTGGCGCTCGGTAACCTGCAATTCTCCGCCGAAGCACGGCAACTGTTGATCGAATACGCTGACGGCGACGCCCGGCGTCTGCTGAACTTGCTCGAGCAAATCCATACTGCGGCGGAAACTGGAGCCATCACGCATATCGAAAAGGATATGGTCGTTAATACCCTGTCACGCAATAACCGCAACTTCGATAAAGGCGGCGATGCGTTTTACGATCAGATATCCGCGCTGCACAAATCAGTACGCGGATCCTCGCCGGATGCGGCGCTGTACTGGCTGTGCCGCATGCTCGATGGCGGCGCCGATGCGTTGTATATCGGGCGGCGGTTGATCCGCATGGCCACGGAAGATATCGGCCTAGCCGATCCGCGCGCCCTGCGCTTGACGCTGGATGCGTGCGAGACTTACGAGCGGCTGGGCAGCCCGGAAGGTGAGCTGGCGCTGGCACAAGCAACGCTGTATCTCGCCTGCGCACCGAAAAGCAACGCCGCCTATTTGGCTTACAATAAAGCACGCGCACTGGTTGCGCACGACAAATCGCGCCGCGTGCCGGTGCATTTGCGCAATGCGCCGACAAAACTGATGAAGGATATCGGCTACGGCGATGCCTACCGCTACGCGCACGATTGCCCGGAAGCCTATGCCGCGAGAGAGAATTATTTTCCGGATGACATGCCCGAAGTCAGTTTTTATCAGCCGACCGCTTACGGCCTGGAACAGAAAATCCGGGAAAAACTGGCTTATTTGCGCAACCTGGATGAGAAAGCAAAGCATAAAATATAGCTATCCGTATCTATCGATAATTTTGGAGTTTTTGCATGTTAGAGATTCAACAATTACGCACCGGCCTGGACACTGTCACTCTGCAGCTGGCCAAACGAGGTTATGCCTTTCCCGTGGAAGCGTTCAATGCGCTGGAAGCGGAACGGAAAAAAGTCCAGACCGAAACCCAGGAATTGCAAGCGCAGCGTAATTCGGCGTCGAAAAAAATCGGCCATGCCAAAAGCAAAGGCGAAGATGTCTCCGCTATCATGGCCGAAGTCGCCCATCTGGGCGATGCCTTGAAGCAAGCGGAAGACCACCTGGAGCAGATTCAACAGCAGCTGCAAAAAATCTTGCTGGAAATACCGAATCTGCCGCACGACAGTGTGCCGGAAGGCAAAGACGAAACCGGCAACGTGCAAATCCGCCGTTGGGGCGAACCGCGCACATTTGACTTTGCCATCCAGGATCACGTCAGTGTCGGTGAGGGTCTGGGATTGCTGGATTTTGAAACCGCCGCAAAACTCAGCGGTGCGCGTTTCAGTTTGATGAAAGGCGGGCTTGCCCGTTTACATCGCGCTCTGGCGCAATTCATGCTGGATACCCACACGCAGGAACATGGCTACACCGAAGCCTATGTGCCTTATCTGGTCAACCGGGATAGCTTGCGCGGCACCGGACAGTTACCCAAATTCGAGGAAGACCTGTTTTCCGTTCATGCCGGTGGCGCAAATCCGCCCGGCGAAGCGCCTGCGGCTGATTTCCATCTCATTCCTACCGCCGAAGTCCCGATCACCAACATGGTGCGCGATGAAATCGTGCCACTGCAAGCATTGCCGTTGAAATTCGTCGCGCATACGCCCTGCTTTCGTTCCGAAGCGGGCAGTTACGGCCGCGACACACGCGGGCTGATCCGCCAGCATCAATTCGACAAAGTCGAGCTGGTGCACATCGTCCACCCCGATCAATCGTATGAAGCGCTGGAGCAACTGGTCGGCCATGCGGAAAAGATTCTACAAAAACTGGCGCTGCCGTACCGGGTCATGGCCTTGTGCACTGGCGATATGGGTTTCTCTGCGGCCAAAACCTACGACATCGAAGTCTGGCTGCCCGCGCAGAATACCTACCGCGAAATCTCCTCGTGCAGCAACTGCGAAGCATTCCAAGCACGGCGCATGCAAGCGCGTTTCCGCAACGAAAACGGCAAACCGGCGCTGTTGCACACGTTGAACGGCTCCGGCCTGGCCGTCGGACGCACGCTGGTGGCGGTGCTGGAGAATTATCAGAATGCCGACGGCAGCGTCACTATTCCGGAAGTTTTGCGCCCTTACATGAATGGCCTTGACCAACTCGCAAGTAGCAGAGGACAATGAAATCGGACCTCATCTTTTCACCTTCTAATAGGACACGTCATCATGCACAATGAAAATACCCATGAGTCTAATAACACCCCGGGCAGCGACAACGATATCAAAACGCTGGAAGCCGAAGTGCGTGAAGCCATCGCCAGCGGTTCGCATATTCAGGAAACGGTGCACCGCTTAACGCTGAAAGCCATGAATGCGAAAAACGTCGATCCGGAGTCGTTGCGGCGCATCATCACGGCGGTGATGCAAGGGATACACGATGGCGCGGCGCAGCAATTGCAACA
Organism: Nitrosomonas oligotropha; assembly: GCF_900106555.1. Classification (GTDB taxonomy): domain Bacteria; phylum Pseudomonadota; class Gammaproteobacteria; order Burkholderiales; family Nitrosomonadaceae; genus Nitrosomonas; species Nitrosomonas oligotropha_A. Next base: position 73,275 of record NZ_FNOE01000006.1, read on the forward strand.
AGCAGCCAATCAAACCCAAGCGGCTAAATCACAAATTACCGATGCCGTGGCCGGACTGGATTCCGCGCTGGCAAGATTTGCCGAAGCGTCCAAACTGGCCGTCGAAGAAGCCGCAGGGCAGGCCAAGCGATTCTCCGATACCGAATTGGCGCGCACCCGTTCCGAGCTGGAAAGCCTCGAAAGCTTGTTCGTGGAGACACTGCATCACACCGCCACCGCAGCGCAAGGGCTGATTGCCGATGTGCTGCTCGATCTGAGCCACCATGCCAAAAATACCGGCACTAATGTGGGCTCGCAGCTGAAGGAAACCTTAGCGACTTTTGCGCAGCAGATCGCGTCGGTTGGCAACGTGCAAGTGGAAACCGGCGCCAGTTTGGCGCAAAAGACGGCTGACATTGTCAGCAAAGCCGCCAGCGGTGTACTGTCGGGAATCAAGGATCAAACCAAAACCGGCAAACACTAAACAGGCCCGCTGAGCTGCGTTAGCTGTGATCTTCACCACCGAGCGCATCAATGACATCCGTGATCAGCTGGCTCAGCTCGCCGGTCATGATGGTAAAATCGCTGACGAATAATTCCTCGGCGCTCTCGGTGGACTCCTTCAGAATATCCTGCGGTGCAATGCGCCGCAGCTGCAAGTTGTCCTGCAACACAAACGAGATTTTGCTATCCCATGTCATGGCGAGTTTGATCGCCTTTTTCCCGGCACGGATGTGCCGCGCGGTTTCTTCCGCTTCCAGCACGTGATGGGAGTACTTGATGGTTTCCTTCTCATCGCTCATCCCTTGCAGCTCGCAATCGCGGTCGATGGTAAAAATGGACGGCAAATCGCCATCAACCGTCAGCCAGCGCGTCATCGCCGATGACGGCGAGATTTTCGTTTCCAGCGGCGCCAGCGTGATGCCCTGCACCGTTTTCACCAGCACTTCGATGAACTCCTCGGCTTTATGCGCGCTGGATGTATCCAGAATCAGCCGGTTATTCAGTGCATCGATCCAAGCGTAAGTTTTATGGCGCTGCGCAAAAGCGCGCGGCAGCAGCTCGACGATGGTCGCTTCCTTGATATCGCGCACCTGTTTCTTACCCGCCTTGTAACCCTGCATCTGCTCGATCTGCACGATACGGTTTTTCGCATGTTGATTGATCACCCCAGCGGGCAACAACTTTTTCTCCACCCCGAAAGCAATCAACCAATGCTGCCCATAGGCATGTACAAAATTCGGCTGCTCGTCACGCGGCGTTAGCCAGCCGCGGCTTTGCAATTCCATTTGCATGCACGGCTGCAACGCGTGCTGCGAAAGCGCTTCTTCCAGACTATCCGGGGTTATATTTCCACTGGTAATACGATAAGCTTGTATATTTCTGAACCACATAGTTTTTGTCAGTTAATCGATTGATCTGTTAGGTACTCATCACGGCATGAAAAAAATTTATTCCGCCAATAATCTGATGGAAGCGCAGATAGTACTTGATCTGCTCGCACACGCCTACATTCCGGCGCAAATTTTCAACCAATACGCGCAAGGCATGGCCGGAGAAATACCGGTTCACCACGCCTGCCCGGAAGTATGGATCAAGCGCGATGAAGACTATGAACGTGGCAAACATGTGATCGAAACCTACGAAAATACCCCGGTCACTACCGGCAACGTGCAATGCCCATCCTGCGGCGAAGAGAATCCGGCCAATTTTCAGTTGTGCTGGAAGTGCGGGGGCGGGCTGGAAACTGCTGGAAACCGTCAGCTGACTTGATCGGTAAATCCGGTTCATTGATCGGCATGCCACTGCAACCAGTCCCTTCCCTTAGCGGTCAATCGATAACGCTGTTTGGGACTGCGCGGTGAATCAGGTTCTGTGCGCTCGATCCAATCACCCGCCAATGCCGGATTCAAATAATTTTCCCGGAAAGTCGGGCGATGCGCCAGCCCTAGCGTCTGCATCAAATCACTGCTGCTTAATTCACCGTTACCAATCCCCCGAATCAGCGCTGCAACTTGGTCGGTTACTTGATCGGTTACTTGGTCGGTAGCTGTTGCCTGGCGAATGGCAGCCAGTAGCTCGCTCAGCATGAACACGATGAAAGGTGTCGCATCGGCTTGCTCATCGGCTGCCGCCAGTGCTTGGTAATAACTTTTTTGATGGTCCCGGATTACCGTTTCCACCGGCAAATAAGCCAGCAAAGGCTTCCAATCACGCAAGATCAAGGTCTGCCACAACCGCCCCATGCGACCATTGCCATCAGCAAAGGGGTGAATGAATTCAATCTCGTAATGAAAGACGCAACCGGCGATCAACGGATGTTCGGTAGTCATTGCCAGCCATTCCAGTAAATCGGCCATCAGTTCCGGCACCCGGTTGGCAGGCGGCGCCATATGCACCAACTGCTTGCCTTGAAAAATACCGACACCGCCGGAACGATAACATCCGGCCCCATCCACCAGGCCGCGCATCAACAACTCGTGCGCCGACAGCAAATCCCGCTCTGAACCGGCGTTCCAGCCTTCCAAAGCCTCGTAAGCGGCAAAAGCATTGCGTACCTCCTGAATCTCGCGCGGATGACCCAACACCTGCTTGCCTTCGATCACCGCAGTCACTTGCTCCAGCGTCAACGTATTATTCTCGATAGCCAACGAAGCATGAATGGTACGAATGCGATTCTCCCGGCGCAAACGTGGCGTCAGACTCTGCTCGGCCAGCACGGTGTAGCGGCCGATGGTTTCGCTGATCTCAGCAACCAGATTCAGGATTGTTGGAGTGATAATATAAGGTGGTTGATATTTCATAGGACATCCCTAGCTTTGAGCGGCATACAGGTTGAAGGCGTTATAGTTATTGCAGGCCTCCCATTTGCTGTGATGCTTGCCCTTGATATCGCCGATACCGAAAATAGGCATTTGCTCAGGTAGTTTGCATTGGCAAAGGTCGTGTAGTGATCATCACCTTATTCATTCCTCATCTTCTGTAGGTAACACTTTGCGATTGTAGTCCATCGCATCGTTGAATCCGTCCGGTACCGGCTTAAAGGGTTTGTCGGGCGAGCGGTGGCTGCTTTGGAACTGACGCAGAGATTGTACGTAGATTTCGCCAATGACACAGTAGTCGGTGACACCACCCTTGACCCGCAGTACGTCGCGTTTCCAACTGTCCTTGAACGGAGCGCGGATGCGGCTATCACCGTATTGACGGTCATTGCACTGAATGATGTAGGCGTGTATGTCCAGCGCAGCGGATTCCACCAATGCAATGAAGGTTTCGGTATCGGGATTCCATTCCGGTACAAACAATACATCCACCTTGCCGCGTAGGGCTGCACGGTAACTGATATTGGTCAATTCGCTACAGATCAGCATGGCAAAACGCAAATCACCATGCTGAATGATGGGTGGCGTTTTCCAAACCTTGCTGGGCTTCATCTCAAGTCCGGCAAGCCGTTGCAATTCCTGTTCCTCATGCAGCGCAGGGCGTTGCTTGTCCTGCTGGTAAATCATCAGTGAAGGAAACCCCAAACCATTGTGTGAAAGCGCTGCCCAGACTTGGTTGCGTACCCTTGCTTTGCTGACGTGCAGGTATTCGATACCCGTGATCAACGAAATGCCTCGGCCTTGCAGCTTGCGGGCAATGCGGATAAACCAGTGCGCAGGCAGTGCCAGTTCCGGCAAAATTAGGTAGCGGCTATCGCGAGGTTGAGCTATCACACCATCCAGCAAACGGCACAGGCGTGCGTAGCGGTCTTCGTCTGGGTCGGGTTTTCGCGTGACGGATGCCATCCAGCTCCCCATGTGTGTCTGCCAACTGGATACCGCAACACCATATTTGCGTGAGATGATGCCATCCGGAATTTGCAGAACTCCGTGCTTGTCGAAACAAGGGGCTTTCTCATTGAGTTCAAAGCCCCTCACCGCAAGCACAACCTTTTGCATGGCAGCGCGCTCAGTCTCGGCATAGGCATCCTTGTTAAGGACGAAAAGCTCCGGCAGATTAAAAGGGCGGGTGGCAAACATCAGACCATGCGGCAGGCTCCTGAACCCTAGCCATTTGGCAAGCGACTGAGTGCCAGTCGTTACATTGTCCGGCAGTAATTGTGTGACTTCGGTGCAATTAGCAACCGTCTTTTTAGCAGGGATGCCGCGCTGGGCCACCATCTCCTTTGGCAAGCCAATGAAACGGAAAGGCATATGCGCGAGGTCGAATGAGAACAGTCGCGCCTGTTGTGTTTGAAAGTCTTTGGCTGATAGCGGCCACGCCAGAATGGTTTCAAGGTCAACCGTTGGGTGACAGTCTTCCATGTGTACTTTCCATGCCTGCTTGCCCGCTTTGGATAAACGGGGAGGAAAGGCAGCTGTGATGCTCTCGCGGACGCTGGAAAAGAGCTGTTCTTGCCAGCGGCTGATCATCGCGGTGGCATTTGGCTTTTCTTCGCCTTCGGGCCATGCCTTAACGACGACTTCGCACTGATCGTTGACTTGCTTGCAGAGCTTTTCCAGTGTATCGATGATTCTGCGCAAATCTGCAAAATCCTCGCACGCCGTGGCCAGACGAATCACGCGAGGAAGGTAGATGGCCAAGTCAAAGAACTGTGGCAACACGAGCACATGCTGGATAAAAGCACGGAAGAATGCTTGTCGATGCTTCGCCCAAGCCTCCGGGAGCAGATCACGCTCATAGGCTTCAAAGTCGCGTAGCTTGATGGAAAATCCGGCTCGGCGCATGGTCAGGACATCGGCTTTGCGCAGGCTGTCCGCGGTTTCACCATCGCTTTGTGTGGCGGCAAGAAGATCAGTTCCGACATGCTCGGCTGATCGCGGCAGCCGTGGCATGGCTCGCCACTCGCTGGCGCGTTCGTGAATCTGGTGAACAATAGCGTCTACCAAAGTTTTCCCTGGCTCACCCGCAAGGATGAACACCTTGTTCTTGCCATTGGCGAAATGGATTTTGCTTTCACCTTGGCCGAGGTAATCCGGTTTGAAGCAAATTTGCTGCTTTTTCTCTGAATCAACCCAGTTCAGCTTTCCGCCAGCGCGGGCAAACAACCATTCCCACAGCTGAACGGTGGAACCAAAGTCGGCGCCATTCTCCATGACCAACAGAATGTCGTCCACATAGCGCCCGTAGTAGATTGGTGCCACCTGCTGCTCGATGCAGCGATCCAGTTCAACCAATGCGATGTTAGCTACTACTGCCGATGCGGGCAGACCAACTGGCAGGCCCTTTTTCAATGGTGTTGCTGCTGCCCAAGCCTGAATGGCTCGGATAAAAAGACGGTTGAGCTTGGCCTGATCTTCCGTCAGTTCTAGTCCTAACACCTCGTTGACGAAGACTGAGGCCAGCATGAAGCCAGGATTCAGTTCGTGATAGAAAGAGCTGACATCGGCAGTGAGCGCAACAATCTTTTTATCAGCGTTCAGTGCTGTACGCATAGCGACAATGCCATTGTCACGCCAGTCACGGAAGGGCTTCAGGTAGGGCTGGAACGAACCCAGCGACAACGGATTGATGCGTTTACCATCCTTGGTGCGGCGCAAACGATTGCCATAAGAGCAGTCAGTCAACTTGGCATCAAACAGATAGCCGACTTCCAGCATCCACAGCGTGGACAACACATGAAAATCCAGGCTGCACTTCGCCATCACCCGGAATTCAGCTTTTGGCTTCTCAGAGTTTCCGTTTTCAGCCAACGCCTTGCAGGCATATTCCCATTCATCGGTCGGGGAAGAGAAAATCAGGCTGTTGCCACTCTCCTTCCGGCGACGCCTCCAACCGTCCATATCGACGGATTTGCTTGCCAGTGTCCAGGTTCCAATGAAACTGGCTTCTGATACCCAGGATTCATCTTCACCATTGATCTTCTCCAGCAGCGCAGAGAGGTTTTCGTGCAGGCTTTCCTCGTAGTTTGCAATTGCGTCCAGCGAGGCATGTGACGAGTAGTACAAATCAACTTTGGCTTTACGATAGGCAAGACCAAGATTCTGGAGTTCAATCATTTACTCCACCCTTCCTCCGGCTGCCGCGCGCCCTGCGGCACTCGCGACAAATCCAGCTCCCCCTTGAATGTCTGCTGGATTAAGGCATCGTAGAGGCTTTCCAGATCAGTGAAGCTTTTTTGGTAGCTTTCGGCTCTTTTGATATTGGTGATCAATCCGACGATACAATCACAAACGCTCATATTCTATTTCTCTTCCACAATCCGATCATCTTTCAGAACCATAACACCCGCTCCAATACGTTTGGCCCGTTCACGCGCTCTTTGAGCAGCCCGCTTCATAGCGATCTCGGCCGCAGCTAAGTCTGGGTCGCGTTGTTTTTGCTTCTTATTCGAATTTGCAGTCTGATCACTCATGTTTTCATGCCTTCATCAATCAATTTTGGTTCTCTACCGGAATTGTCATAAAGCGCCCATTCGTCCACGATGGGTTTGTAAAGATTGGAAAAATTCCGTAACCCTGCCGTGAACCGCCGCCGGATCACCGGTTCCGGAATGTTGTGACCGCCTTCGCGAACCCGTTGCCGGACTCGAGCGATTGCCAGCTCCGGGGAAACTAATTGAAGAAAAAACAACTTGACGGCATAACCATTGGCTTGCCAACTTGGAATCAATCCGGCGTATATCCTGCCACTCAACGTTGTTTCAAAGGCAAAATTCTCCCCGCGCCGGGCATGGTTGAAAACTTCTTCCAGCATCAATCTACCTGCCCGGAAAGCTGCCGTTTCCGGCCTAAAGGGAGCCAATCCAGCCGCTATCAGATCAGCGTTGATAAAAGCCGGACATGCAGCTTCTTTCGGCAGAAATTCCTCGGCAAAAGTAGTTTTCCCAGCACCATTCGGTCCGGCGATGATGATAATCTTTTTCTGGTATGTATCACTCACGCCACAAGCTCCTACCTAGCTTTATCAACGGATTGCATTCATACCGGCGATATTATCATGACCGCAAAATATCTGCGCCCAATGCACGAGGCCCACTTATAAGACGTAACCCATTGCGATCCCGCCACCACACGGCTCACCTTCCTATCTTGGAATTCATTGAGCGGAGCACAACCCCACACCGCCCTGCATCGGACTTGAATGACAGATTTTTTTGAGCACTGTTTTTCCAGCACTTTTCTACTCTTCTATTATTCCGGATTGAACCAATTCAACTTTGTATCACTCGCATTAGTAATAAGCCGGTAATTTCAAAGATTCTCTGCATTTTCCGGCCTCTCTAATAAAAAACCAATAAACAGGATGTTACGGAACTAAGCCATCAACTTGACCATTGGGCTACCTTGCGATTGATCGGTGGCGGGTGGCACGGCACCGGCATTAACACCGCCACCCGGCAAGCTGAAACTTCTCTGAGGAAATTATGGATAACACAGCAGATCCGTTATGGTACAAGGACGCCATTATTTATCAATTGCATGTGCGCGCCTATTGCGATAGTAACGGCGATGGTATCGGCGATTTTCCCGGTTTGACTTCCAAGTTGGATTACCTGAAAGATCTCGGTATCAATGCGCTTTGGTTATTACCATTTTATCCCTCCCCCTTGCGCGACGACGGTTACGACATTTCCAATTATCACGATATCCACCCCGATTACGGCACTCTGGATGATTTCAAATATTTTCTGGAAGAAGCGCACAAACGTCATCTGCGGATAATTACCGAACTGGTGATAAACCACACTTCGAATCAACACCCGTGGTTTCAAGCCGCGCGTAAAGCGCCGCCGGGATCGGTTGAACGGGAATTTTATGTATGGAGCGATACGGTAAAACGCTACGAGAATACCCGCATCATTTTTACCGATTCCGAGAAATCCAACTGGGCTTGGGATGAAGAAGCAAAAGCTTATTACTGGCACCGTTTCTTTGCGCACCAGCCTGATCTGAATTTTGACAATCCGCATGTTATCGATGCTGTACTGCACGCCATGCGTTTCTGGTTCGACATGGGTGTCGACGGCGTGCGTCTGGATGCCATTCCTTACCTGTGTGAGCGTGAAGGCACGGACAATGAAAACCTTGCGGAAACTCATGCTGTCATCAAGCAGCTGCGCGCCGACTTGGATAACCGCTACCAAGACCGCGTTTTCCTCGCGGAAGCCAATCAATGGCCGGAAGATGTGCGTGAATACTTCGGTGACGGCGATGAATGCCACATGGCTTTTCATTTTCCGCTGATGCCGAGAATTTTCATGGCAGTAGCGCAAGAAGATCGCCATCCGATCACTGAAATTTTAGACCAGACTCCCGAGATTCCGGAGAATTGCCAATGGGCGGTATTTTTGCGTAATCACGATGAATTAACCCTGGAAATGGTTACCGATCGTGAACGTGATTATATGTATGACACTTACGCAACCGATCCGCGCGCGCGCATCAATCTGGGCATACGCCGCAGGCTGGCGCCGTTGATGGACGGCAGCCGCAGCAAAATCGAGCTGCTATGCAGCTTGCTGCTTTCCATGCCGGGTTCCCCCATTATTTATTACGGCGATGAAATCGGCATGGGGGATAACATCTATCTCGGCGACCGCAACGGGGTGCGCACACCGATGCAATGGAGCCCCGACAGGAATGCCGGATTCTCCCGGGCCGATCCGCAGCGGCTTTATTTACCGCCTATCATGGATCCGCTGTACGGCTATGAAGCGATTAACGTCGAAGCGCAGTGCCGCAGCGCCAATTCACTGCTCAACTGGATGCGGCGGCTGATCGTGACGCGTACAGGCCATAAGGCATTTGGACGGGGCTCGATGACATTCCTGCACCCCGGCAATCGCAAGATACTCGCCTATTTGCGTGAGTATCAGGATGAGTGCATTTTTTGTGTCGCTAATCTGGCGAACAACGCCCAGCCGGTGGAACTCGAGCTTGCCGCTTTTAAAGGCCGCGTACCGGTGGAATTGCTCGGACGCACCGCTTTTCCAGCGATTGGTGAATTACCTTACCTGCTGAGTTTGCCAGGTTACGGTTTTTACTGGTTCCGGCTGGCGGCTGATGTTGCAGCGCCTGTCTGGCACATCGATAAGCTGCCGCGCGAAGAAATGCCGGTGCTGGTCTTGCCTGAAAGCTTATTGGCGGCGTTCATCACCAAACCCGCCGGAGAGGTCAGCAGCGTGCTCGAAAGCAAAACCCGGCAACAATTGGAAAAAGTAATTCTGCCTCAATTCCTTGCATCTCAGCGTTGGTACACGGGTGCCGGACACCGGATCGATCAATTGAATCTCGATTTGCATCATTCCTGGAAAACGGCTGACGGTAGAAGCTGGCTGCCCTTATTGATTAATATCCAGTTTGATACGGATATCGCGCAAACCTTTTTCCTGCCGCTCGGATTGCTGCTCGGTGAAACCGTCGACCAGCAATACCATGCCTTATCCCCCTGGATGTTAGCCAAAGTCAGGCAGCGCGCGCGCGAAGGCATTCTCTACGATGCCATCGGAGAAGATGCATTCTGCCAATTCCTGCTTGATGGCATTCATGCGGCAACGCGCCTGCCATTCGCATCCGGCGAGATGGTTTTCGCCAATATCTCCGCACTCGCGGAACTGCCGGAAGCGCTCGCGATCAACCGGCCAGCGGTAAAACAAAGCAATACTGTCATCGTCTACGGCGAGAGCCTTATTCTGAAAATTTACCGCCGGATACAAGCAGGGATTAATCCGGAACTCGAAATCGGACGCTTCCTGACCGAAGTATCGCCGTGCGAAAATGTTGCGCCCTTTGCCGGCAGCCTGGAATATCAAAGTGGAGACAGCACAACAGCCATTGCGGTGCTGCACCGCTATATTCCTAACCAGGGCACGATGTGGGATTACACTCAGGAATATCTGGATCGCTGCCTCAAGTCCTGCATCAATGAACCGGATCAAGCATGCGAGCCGTCGCTACACGCCGGTTATCAATCGCAAATGACCTCGCTTGGCACGTGCACGGCCGGTTTGCATTCCGCGCTTGCCAAAACTACTGGAGATTCCGCGTTCGATCCGGAAGCCGTGCCATTCAGTGAATTCTTAGCGCAACTGCAACCATTGCGCACGATTCTTGAGACTGGTTCTCATCCGCTTGCACCGGATACTGTTCAACGGCTACGTGACGTCTGCGGCAGAATAGCCGGGCACCTTGCAGCGCTGCAATCCCGTTCCCGCCGGTTGGTTGTCAGCCGCATCCACGGCAATTTCCATCTCGATCAAATATTGATGGCGCATAACGACTTTGTCATTACCGATTTCGAAGGTGATCCCGATCTGCCATTGGCAGCACGGCGCTCGAAAAAGCTGCCAATAGCCGATGCCGCGAGCTTGTGCTTTTCGCTTTGCTTGGCCGCATCACAAGCGCAACAGCGGCATTTGGCCGAATACGCCGGGCACGGCGAATTATTTGCAGCCAGCGTGCGGTTGTGGCTGACGGTTTCCGCGGAAGCTTTCCTTGGCGGATATTGCAGTGCAATCGCCGGTTGCTGTACACATCCCGGTGAACCGGAATTGACCGGGCATTTGCTTCAATTTTTTTTAATGGAAAAATTATTTTCTGAAATCAATGATATGGACAATGATGAAGCAGCGTTGATGGAAGCTTCTGCGCTGATTCTGCTTGACTTGATTGAGCAAACCGCACTATTTTCTATAGGCGATGGATAAGTCAAATCGACCGAATCCACTACTCGAACAAACCGGTAAATGCAACATCACCACCCCGGTTCAGCACCAATCCAAAACAAACTGGCCAACACGAAATCAGCCAGCATACAGGCCGCCGATAAACAATGAACGTGACCGGAATCCGGTCCGCACTTATATGAAAAGACAACACCGCATGCCGTTTGGCGCCGAATTCATGACCGAGGATACCGTGCGCTTTAATTTCTGGGCACCAACCGCCCGGCGCGTTGAACTGCTGATCGATAACGATAGGCCGCGCCCCATGCAGGCAATTGGCGGCGGCTGGTATGAACAGACTTGCCAGCCGGTTCTGGCGGATAGCCGGTATTCTTTTCAGATCGACGATGACATGCGGGTTCCCGATCCGGCATCCCGCTACAATCCCGATGATGTGCACGCCGCCAGTCAGTTAATCGATCCTGCGGCGTTTGACTGGTGTGACGGCGAATGGCATGGCCGCCCCTGGGAAGAAGCGGTCATCTACGAGATTCATACCGGCGCTTTCACGCCGCAAGGCACTTTCTCCGCAATTGAGCAAAAACTTGGGTACCTCGCCGATCTCGGTGTTACCGGCATTGAATTGATGCCGGTTGCCGGTTTTCCAGGCCGTTGCAATTGGGGCTATGACGGTGTTTTATTATTTGCGCCGGACAGCACTTACGGCACTCCGTGCGATTTGAAACGATTGGTGCAAAGCGCGCACCGCCACGGATTGATGGTACTGCTCGATGTCGTGTACAACCATTTCGGACCGGAAGGCAATTACCTGCACTGCTACGCGCCGCAGTTTTTTACCGATCGCCATCAGACGCCTTGGGGTCAAGCGATTAATTTCGACGGCGAATATTCCCGCATCGTCCGCGATTTCTTTATCCACAACGCGCTTTATTGGCTGGAAGAATACCATTTCGACGGATTACGGGTGGATGCCGTGCATGCCATCATGGACGATAGTCAACCGGACTTCTTGGAAGAACTGGCGCAGCAAGTCCATACAACGCTCGGCGCAAACCGCCACATTCACCTCATCCTGGAAAACGACCACAATGCGGCGCATTACCTGCAACGCAACCGGTCAGGCGAATGCACCGGATTCACTGCGCAATGGAACGACGATGCGCACCATGCTTGTCATGTGCTGTTGACCGGCGAGCGTGACGGTTATTACGCGGATTATGCCGACAATCCCATTCTACATTTGGGCCGTTGCTTGACCGAAGGTTTTGCTTATCAAGGTGAAGTCTCCATTTATCGTCATGGCACACCGCGCGGCGAACCCAGCGCGCACCTGCCCGCATCAGCTTTCGTCTGGTTTCTGCAAAACCACGATCAGATCGGCAACCGCGCGTTTGGCGAGCGTCTGGCAACACAGGTCCCGCCCGAAGCATTGCGTGCCGCTGTGATTTTGCTGCTGCTGTCGCCATCGGTACCGCTGCTGTTCATGGGGGAAGAATGGGGCGCGCGCGAGCCGTTTCCTTTCTTTTGCGGCTTCACCGGCGAACTCGCTCAAGCTGTCACGACCGGCAGACGCAGGGAATTCGCGCAATTTTCAGGTTTTCACGATCCACATAGGCTGCAAGAAATTCCCGATCCTTGTGACGCAAGCACATTTTTACTGGCAAAACTAAACTGGCAAACGCAAAACGATCCGCCGCACCGCGCATGGCTGATGCTCTACCGGACGTTACTGGCTTTGCGTTTGCAAACAATCGTGCCGCTCTTGCCCAGTATCACCGGCAGCTGTTTTGAAATTCTGACATCACATGCTTTGCAAGCCGCCTGGCAGCTCACCGGTCACGGAAAGCTCACCATTACTGTCAATCTCGGCGATGTTCCCGTCAAAATTTCCCACCTTCCACCAGGACGGCTGCTTTTTTCGAGTCACGATCAATCCGGACAATCCAACCCAGCGCCCGGAATGCTGCCTGCATTTTCCGCTGCCCTGTATCTGAAAGATTCCCATGAATCAAGATAACGATGAATTAGCGTTATTAGCGCGTCTCAGCAGCCTGGCCGGTATCCTGCCGGTCTATTCCGACAATTGGCAACAGCCGCATTTCACCCGGCCGGAAACACAGCGCAAGCTGCTAAAGGCGATGGGATTCGATGTATCCACCCCGCAACGCATCGCATCCGCCATTAAAGCGCACGAATTGCAGCCATGGCAACGTATCCTGAAACCTGTTACGGTGATCACGCAAGAACACCCGGCTTGGGTGTCCGTCACCTTGCCGGACGATCTGGCAACCGGAATCTGGACATGGCGCCTGCATCTTGAAAATCATGAAATATTGCAAGGGCAATTCGACCCTGCGGCATTACCCAAGCTCGCCGCCAAAAGAATCGCAAAAAACCGTCACACCCGGTGGCAGCTGGATTTACCGCCGCAACTACCATGCGGTTATCATCGCCTGGAGCTCTTCCATGCGGCAGAACCTTGCGCGGAACAATCGCTTATCATCGTCCCCGCCACTTGCTATCAACCGCAGGCCGTCAGCAATGAAAACCGCGTCTGGGGATTGGCCGTACAGCTATATGCGTTGCGTTCAGAACGGCATTGGGGTATCGGTGACTTTACCGATTTACGCTTAATTCTGGAACACTGGTCGGCACAGGATGCCGACATCATCGGCATTAATCCGGTACACGCCATGTTCCCGTATAACCCGGAACATGCGAGTCCTTATAGCCCGTCGAGCCGTTTGTTTCTCAACATTCTTTATCTGGATGTCGAAGCAGTCACCGATTTTCACGAATGCGAAGAAGCTCGCGCGATCCTGAGAACTCCCCAATTTCAAACCCGTCTGGAGGGACTGCGGTCATCCGAACTGGTGGATTATGCCGGAGTAGCCACGCTCAAACTGCCGTTGCTGGAAATGCTGTTTGAGCATTTCTGCGCACATCATCTGCAACCGGACAGCAGCCGCGCCGAAGCATTTCGCGCATTTCAGCGCCGCGAGGGCGATGATTTGCATCAGCATGCGCTGTTCGAGGCATTGCAGGAATTTTTTCACCGGCAGGACCCAGCCGTTTGGGGCTGGCCAGTTTGGCCGGAACCTTATCGCAATCCGCAATCATCCGAGGTACGGCAATTCGCGGAAAATCACCGCGGCCGCCTCGAATTTTTTTCCTACTTGCAGTGGCAAGCGGATCTGCAACTTGCAGCGGTTGGCATGAGATCGCTGGAACTGGGGCTTGGCATCGGTCTGTATTTGGATCTGGCGGTTTCGGTGGATGGCGGCGGCGCGGAATCCTGGGCCAATCAAGCGCTTTACGCATCCGGCGCCAGTATCGGCGCACCGCCGGAATTGAACAATCAACTCGGCCAGGATTGGGGATTGCCGCCGTTTCTACCCGATCGTCTGCGCGAAACAGCGTATGCGGCTTTCATCCGTGTACTACGGCACAACATGCGCCATGCCGGTGCGTTGCGCATCGATCATGTCATGGGACTTATGCGTCAATATTGGATTCCCGCTGGATGCACGGCCGCCGAAGGCGCCTATGTTCAATTTCCGTTCGATGACCTGCTCGGCATTCTAGCGCTTGAAAGTCAGCGTAATCAGTGCCTGGTCATTGGCGAGGATCTCGGCACCGTGCCGGAAGAAGTTACCGCCGCCTTGCCGCTGCGAGGTATCCTGTCATATCGTTTGCTGATTCTGGAAAAAGAACCCGGCGGCAACTTCGTGCTGCCGGATAATTATCCCGCGCACGCCCTCACTGCCGTCACCACGCACGATCTGCCGACATTGCCGGGTTATTGGGCAGGACGCGACATCATGCAGCGCACCGCTCTGCAACTATTCAGTTCGGAAGAAGCGCGCCGGGAACAGGTGGTCGGACGCGCCCAGGAGCGCGCCTATTTATTGCTGCGGTTGGAACAAGCCGGATTGCTACCGGATGGCTTAACAGTCAATCCGGTCTCGCTGCCGTCCGCATCTCCGGAATTCATCCAGTCGGTATACAGTTATTTGGCGCGCAGCCCTGCCAAGATTCTGATGGTACAAATCGAAGACATCCTCGAAGTACTGGATCAAATCAATATTCCATCAACGACTACGCAACACCCGAACTGGCGCCGCAAACTGCCTACCAATTTCGAAACTTACATAGCCGATCGCAAAATACAGACATTCATCGCGGCAATGCGGCACGAGCGGCCGCGCATCCGCAGCCACCCCAAACCGGAGCGGCACTTGCGCATCCCGCTAGCAACTTACCGTCTGCAACTGAATCAGGCATTCACTTTCGCGCAAGCGGCGCAAATCGTGCCCTATCTGGCGCAGCTGGGCATCAGTCATGTGTATTGCTCTCCCTATCTCAAAGCACGCCCCGGCAGCAGTCACGGTTACGACATCGTCGATCATCACCTGTTTAATCCCGAGATCGGCGACAAAGAAGCATTCGATACCTTATGCGCTACATTGCATGCTCATGACATGGGACAAATCATGGATCTGGTTCCCAATCACATGGGCGTCATGGGAGCAGACAATCGATGGTGGCTCGATGTTCTGGAAAATGGCCTTGCTTCAATCTATGCGCCATTTTTCGACATCGACTGGCACCCGCTAAAACCGGAACTGCACCATAAAGTGCTGCTGCCTATTCTCGGCCAGTCATACGGCGATACGCTGGAAAGTGGTCAATTGACGCTCCTGTTCGATGAAGCAAACGGCAATTTCAGTGTGTGGTATTTCCAGCATCGCTTACCGGTCACGCCACGCGAATATTGCCGGTTGCTCAGGCATCGCCTGCCATTACTGGAAGGGCAATTACGGCCGGATCACCCCGATTTGCAAGAACTCGCCAGTTTAATTACCGCCTTCGCCAATCTGCCCGCTGGCGGCATCACAGCCCCCGATACCATCCTCGAACGGCATCGCGACCAAGAATTGCTGAAACGCCGCCTAGCGATGCTGGCGAATGTATCATTACCGGTCCGGCAGATGATTCAGGATACGATTGGCGATTACAACGGTACACCGGATCATCCTGCGTCATCCAATTTATTGCATGAATTGCTTGAAGCGCAATCGTGGCGAGTCGCCAATTGGCGCGTCGCGTCCGACGAAATCAATTACCGGCGCTTCTTCGACATCAACGATCTGGCTGCATTGCGCATGGAAGACTGTCATGTGTTCGAGGCGACACATCAACTGGTATTGGAATTGATCGCCGAAGGCAAAATCGACGGCTTGCGAATCGATCATCCGGATGGCTTGTACGATCCACAGCAGTATTTTCAGCGGCTGCAAGACCGTGTCGCCATCCGGTCACCGGCACAAACCGGCGAGCAGCCGGTTTATATCGTGGCGGAAAAAATTCTCGCGGAACATGAGCCATTACGGCAGGATTGGTCCATTCACGGCACCACCGGTTATGAGTTCTGCCGCCTGATCAACGGATTGTTCATCGATCCCGAAGCCCAGACCATGCTCAACCGGACTTATCGCGCCTTTACCCGGACGCAAACCGATTTTGACGAACTGGTGTATCGTTGCAAACACCAAATCATGAAACATGCGATGGCCAGTGAGCTCAACGTTCTGGCCGGCCAGCTCAGCCACATTTGCGAAATGCGCCCGCACACGCGTGATTTCACAACCAATCATCTGCGTCATGCCCTGACTGAAGTCATCGCCCATCTGCCAGTTTACCGCACGTACATCCGCGACGGCCATGTGGCGGAACTGGACCGGCGCTACGTGGAGTGGGCGGTCGCCATCGCGAAGAAAAGAGCGCAAACCCAGGATACCAGCATTTTCGATTTCATCAGCAATGTCTTGCTGCTCGATGCGGCAAAGAATGCGGATGCATCCTATCATGCGGCGATTACCGCTTTTGCCATGAAATTCCAGCAAGTTTCCAGCCCGGTAATGGCGAAAGGCTGTGAAGACACGGCTTTTTATCTCTATCACCGGTTGATTTCACTTAATGAAGTAGGTAGCGATCCGCGGCATTTCGGCACATCGGTCAAAGCATTTCATGCGGAAAATCTTAAACGCTTGGAGCACTGGCCTCATGCCATGCTCAATACTTCTACCCACGACAGCAAGCGCAGCGAGGATGTGCGCATGCGCATCAATGTGTTGTCCGAAATTCCCGAACAATGGAACCAGCAGGTGCGGCGCTGGCGGCGGCTCAACCGGAATAAAAAACGAGTGGTGGAACATCACGAAATACCCAGCGCCAATGATGAATATTTGTTGTATCAAACAATGCTCGGCATCTGGCCGCCGGTAACGCTTGCCGCGAACGAATATGATGCGCTGCTGGCGCGTCTTGAAACGTACATGATCAAAGCCGCACGCGAAGCCAAACAACATACCAACTGGTTCAATCCCGATACGGTTTATGAAGACGGATTGCTGAACTTCATCCGAAAAATCACAAATCCCGCCGGAACGAATGCTTTCCTCGCCGATTTCATTGATTTCAACCGGCATATCGCGCGCTGCGGCATGTTCAATTCTCTGAGCCAGACCCTCCTCAAGCTGTCGGTTCCGGGTGTTCCCGATATTTATCAGGGCAACGAGCTGTGGGAATTGAATTTGGTCGACCCGGATAACCGGCGTCCAGTCGATTTCACGCAGCGGCTGCAATTGCTGGAACACATCAAGAAATCCACCACCGTTCCACAAAACCAGCTAGCTTCTGTAGTACGGCAATTACTCGATCACTTAGCTGATGGACGGGCCAAATTGTATTTAACCTGGCAATTGCTGCAAATCCGCAAGCAATGGCCGACCGTCTTCCAGGACGGCGCTTACCTGCCGCTGTCCGTCTCGGGTGAACACAGGGAACACATCTGCGCCTTCATGCGGCAAACGGGAGAAATCAGACTGATCGTTATCGCTCCACGCTGGTTTTCCCGGTTGATCACAGCCGCGAATACAGAATTACCATTGGGTGAAGCAGTATGGGGTAACGCGACCTGGATCGAAATAATGCAACCCAGCCCGGCGGTAAAAAATCACGGTTTGAATCTGCTAACAGGCGAAACCGTACCGATCACTGAAATCAATGGTATGGTCTCATTGGCAGCGGCCCAGGCGTTAGTGTCATTTCCGGTCGCGTTAGTGCGAATTGACTTCCGGTGACCGGTTCGGATTGCGGCAATCAAGCAATTTACAGGCTACCAGGCAAATGGCTGAGTCATTCGCTGGCGCGATGGAACCCTTTGGCTGCTATCAATCTCAATACCATCAATCCATTTGTAAAGCAGCGGCAAATTTTCTCATCACCGGAAACTCATCGCTCTAATTCTCAATTGCTGACTACTTTTCTGAAATACCGATTGCATTGGATTGCGCTGTTAATACTAACCAGCGCTTTTCCCCTCCCGGCGATGGCCCAGGAAACATCGGGATCATCCGGCAATCCGGCGATCGTCACGTTATCGGCGCCGGATCCGGTCAAGGAAATGCTGCAAAAATACATTCAACTCCCCCAGGAACCGTTTGCCAGCGACTACGATGAATTACTCTTTCTGCACCGCGTGCAAAAGGAAATTCGCGACATCCTGGCAACTGAAGGTTACTTCAACCCTAGCGTGTCCATCGCGCAGCAATCCGCACAAACCTTAACCAAGACTGCCGAAATCACAGTCGATCCCGGCGAGCTAACACACGTCGGTTCGGTCACGATTGAATTTTCCGGTGACATTGCCAATGGCGATGAAAACCACCGCAAGCGCATCGAACGGTTGCGCGCCGCCTGGCCTCTCAGCGCCGGGCAGCCGTTCCGCTCCGCCATTTGGGAGCAGGCCAAATCGGCGTTGATCGCTGACCTGACACAACGGGCATTCGCCGCAGCAACGATCACCGCCAGCCAAGCCAGCGTCGACCCCGGCGAGGCACGCGCGGATCTGGTGATTACCGTCGATTCCGGGCCGGTGTTCTACTTCGGCGATATCCGGATCACCGGCTTGCAACGCTACGATGCAACACTGATCACCCGGCTCGCGCCGTTCAAAGCGGGTGATGAGTATCAGCGCGATTTGCTGCATCAATATCAAATCCTGCTGCAGAAAGCGCCACAATTCAGTACTGTATCGGTCAGCATCTCGCCGGACATCGCACTGCATCAAGCAGCGCCGGTTCAAGTCGCGCTGACGGAAGCGCAAGCGCAGCGTTTTGCCTTCGGCGCCGGTTACAGCTCGAACAATGGCGCGCGTGGCGAAATCAATTACCGCCATCATAATTTTCTCGATCAAGCCTGGAATCTCACCAGCCTGCTGCGTCTCGAACAAAAGCGGCAAACGTTTCTAGCAGGAATCGACACCCTGCCCGATCAAAACAATATCAATCATTCGCTCAGCGCCAGCCTGCAGATGACGGATATCGCAGGTCTGAAAACCGATGTGCAAAAAATCGGTATGACGCGTAATTACCAGACCGCGACGACGGTTATGCAGCTCGGTTTGAATTGGCAACGCGAGCATAAAAAACCCGATGGTGCGAACGATCAGATCAACCAGGCGTTGGTACTGGATTGGCGCTGGCGGCGGCTGATCGTCGATGATCCGGTCAATGTCCGGCGCGGCGATATTACCGAAGTACGCGTCGGCGGCGGCATCAGACAATTACTATCGGATCAGGATTTCATCCGCACTTATGTCAGCCATCAAAGCTGGTGGCCGGTGGGAGCGCGCGATACATTTTTCCTGCGGGCTGAGGCCGGTTATACATTGGCCTCGTCGCGCTTCGGCATTCCGCAGGAATATCTGTTTCGCGCCGGTGGTATCCAGTCACTACGCGGTTATGATTTTAAAAGCATCGGCGTGCACGAAGGTAGCGCCGTGGTCGGTGGCCGGGTCATGGCGACCGGCACCGCCGAGTATACGCATTGGCTGACGCAGCAATGGGGCGCAGCAGCATTCACCGATATTGGCAGCGCGGCCGATCGCTGGCAAGACATGCGCATGTTTCTCGGCTATGGCGCGGGAGTACGCTGGCGCAGTCCGGCGGGTCCGCTGGCGCTCGATCTGGCGCGCGCCCACGAAACCGGCACGCTACGCGTGCATTTTTCAATGGCTGTCGCTTTTTGATAAGGTAAAGCCGTTCATGATCGATCAACACACTAAAAACCCGCTTCCACCCAAAGCCGCGCAGCGCTATCGCAAGCTGGCGATCGGCTTAGTGCTTTTGCTGGCACTGACGGCCACCGCCGGTTACTGGTTGCTGTACAGCGCATCCGGATTGCAATCGGCCGCCGCCGCTGCTAATCGTTGGGGCGGCGGCATGATCCGGTTGACCGGTGTGCACGGCACGCTGCAAGACTTGCACATTGAAACTATTCATTTCAACAACACTGAACTGTCGCTAACGCTACAGAATCTCCACATGCGCTGGGATCCGGCGCAATTGTTTCACCGGCAGATCAGTATCCAGCGGCTGGCGCTGGCGTCGATCCACATCGATCAGCACGCGATTGACACCGCACCTTCCGCTCCGCAACCGCCGGATAGCTTACTGCTGCCGTTCGGATTATCGATTGCAAGCATGACTGCCGATGCCATCCATCTCAATGCGGCATCCCAGGAAGATGCCGCACCGGTAATCACCGATTTAGCGCTGACACTGGAAAGCGACGGCCAGCATCACCAGCTCAAGCAACTGAATTTCACCACACCGTGGGCAACCGTCGAATCGCAAGCGGAGCTTGACGGCAACGCGCCGTTTGCACTGAATGCGCGTATTGGCGCTATCGCTGCCGGTTCATGGGGCGGTATCGACACAACCGTCACCGGCAATTTGAATCAACTCACGATTCAATCCGCCAGCCGCCCGCCCGCAACCAATATGACACTGCAAGCGCAATTACAACCGTTTGCCGCAAACCCGGTTACGCAACTACACGCCATCCTGCAACAGTGGAATCCGAGTGATTTTGCGGCAAATGCGCCGCAAGCGAAGCTGTCGGTGTCGGCACAGTTGACGCAAAATGAGGCCGGACAATTGACAGGTAATATCGACATCGAAAATCATGCGCCCGCACCGCTCGACCAAGGCGGCATCCCGCTGTCGGCCATCCATGCCCGCGCACTGATTTCTTCTCAATTGCTGGCGCTGCCGGAGATTCGCGCGTTATCCGGAAAAGGTGGCGTTGTGCGCGGACCGTTGGCTTGGGATCGGAACAAGCACACCCTCACAGCGGACTTGGCAGTCGAGCGGATCGATCCGCAGCAATTGGACACTCGACTGCAAAGCGCCGCTATCTCGGGCAAGATCGAGCTCACCGGCGATGCGGACAAGCAATCCGCCCGCGCCGATCTGCGCGACGGGTCGCTGCGTTTAACTGCCGGAATTACCCGTGACGCCGATGAACTCATACTCGAACAATTCAATTTGCAACGCAACCGCTCGCGCTTGACTGGTCAAGGCAAACTGCAACTGACCGGAGAACAAATGTTTGACGTGTCGGGAGCATTGATCAATTTCAACAGCGCGGATTTTATTCAGACCGCCGATTCCAGCCTGAACGCCACCCTACAAGTATCCGGTCAATTGCTGCCAATGGTTAGTGGTACTTTAACCTATGCCATTCACAACAGCCGTCTGGCGAAATCGCCGGTCAACGGTTCGGGTGAAATCGCATTCACCGGTACCGGCCGCTTCAGTGGCAAGGCCGAATTGCTGGCAGGTTCAAACCGGCTGCTCGCGCACGGCCGCATGGACGGCGAACAGCACGATGTCCAACTGACAGTGAATGCCCCAGCGTTGGCACAACTGGGTTTGGGTGTATCTGGCGACTTGCAGACACAGCTTACTTTCCGCGGCACGATGCAAGCGCCCGATCTCGATTGGAAATTGACCAGCAAACAACTGGAATTACCCGGCAAACAAAAACTCTCGGGCATTTCCGCCAGCGCACGATGGCATCAAAAAGACACCATTGCACTGAACCTTGCCGTGGAGACTTACCGCGCGCACGAACAAGCAACGATCAAGCAGTTATCCGCTATCCTCGACGGTAAAACCGCGGGTCACCGTCTGGCGGTCAACGCCAATATCAATAAAGATACCGCCGTTCAATTGGCGGCAAGCGGCAGCTTGAGTCCTGCAAAGCCGGGACTACCGCCGCGCTGGCAGGGTCAGTTGACCGAGCTCTCCGCCACCGGGAACATGCCGGTTCGCCTGCTGGCACCGGCGGCACTCGCGGCCAGCACCACTTTGTTTTCGCTGAACGATGCAGCACTGTCGATTTCCAGCGGATCGGTCCGTATCGAGCAATTGCACTGGACGCCCAGTAGCTGGAAAACCCGCGGCGATTTCACCGGCATTGCACTGTTGCCCGACACACCGGCGCACGCAAAAGACGCTCCGCTGCAATTGGGTGGCCGCTGGCAGTTCGATGCCGCCGCGCAACTGACCGGCGAATTGCACATTCAACGCGAACGCGGCGACTGGACTTTGCCCGGCGATGTGCCGCAACGGTTGGGATTGCAGCAATTGCAACTGCAAGCAACCGCACGGCACGGAAACCTGTCCGGACAATTCGCGCTGAACAGCGAAGCGCTGGGGAGCGTTCAGGCGGAATTAGCGCTGATGCTGCCGTCAAAGAAAACACAGTGGTCCACTGCCAAGGAATCACCACTGCAGGGTAATATCCACGCCACCCTCACCAGCTTGAAATGGCTCAACGCATCCGGTAATAATCTGCGCGCCGATGGCGAATTGCGGGTCCAGGCCGGTATCCACGGTACCTTGCAGCAACCCGATATCCACGGCACGGTTGCCGGCACGAATTTAAGCCTGGCTTTACTGGAACAAGGAATTCGCTTGCAGCAAGGTACTTTGGCCGCGCGTTTTCAGCAAGCGAATTTGCACATCGACCGGTTGCATTTTGCCAGTCCCCATGCAGCGCCGCCGGACAACCGCCTGTTCCGCGATCTGGCTCTGCAGGATACGGCTGGTTCGTTGACTGTCAGCGGCAAGATCGGATTAACCGGCAGCTCGGGTCAGCTCGATTTCTCCCTCGACCGGCTGCCGCTTGCGCATAAAACCGATTACTGGATCGTCACTTCCGGCCAAGGCGCCATCCACTTGCAAAACAACCGTCTCAGCGTCACCGGCGGCCTACAAACCGATGCGGGATTGATCATGCAACCGCCGGAAAACCGCCCGGCGTTACCGGACGATATCGTTCTGGTGAATACCCCGTCAGCACAACAGCCGCAAAAACTGGCGCTGGACCTGGACATGAACCTGAACTTAGGCGAGAAGTTTTATATTCGTGCTTCCGGCCTGGAAGGCCGTCTAACCGGACAACTGCAAGCCCGCAGCAGCGGCAATCAGCCGCTCAAGCTCACCGGCACCATCGCCGCCCAGGACGCCGCATTCAAGGCATACGGCCAGGACTTGAAAGTCAGACGCGGCATCGTCAGCTTCCAAGGTTCGCTCGATGATCCGAACCTGAATGTGCTGGCGGTGCGAGAGGGTCTGGCAGTCGAAGCCGGTGTCGAAATCGCCGGATCAGTACGTCACCCGCGCGTGAAACTGGTGTCGACGCCGGAAGTTCCCGATACTGAAAAGCTGTCCTGGATCGTGCTGGGTAGAAAACCCGACACCAGCGGACTCGATACTTCGGTATTACTGTCGGCTGCCGGTTCGATACTCGGCGGCCAATCCGGCAGCGGTCTCACTGACCGGATTACCCAAGCGCTCGGCGTCGACGAGATCACGTTCAAGCAAGCTGGCGTTGGCAGCTCTTTGAGCGGACAAATCGGCGTGATCGGCAAACGCATTTCATCGCGCGCGTACTTGAGTTACGAACGCGGCCTAACCGCCACGACGATAGGTATCACCAAATTGACTTACAATCTGACGCCCAAAGTGACCGTTGTCACCCAAGCGGGTGAAGACAGCGCAGTGGATCTTTTCTATACGATTCAGTTTGATTGACAACACAGCATACCCATCGATAGACAAGATGTAGCAGTACGAAGTAACGCAAGCGGGATCGAAATCGCACAATCCGACTCGATAGTAAGATATTGCGACCCCACCGCCTCTTGGTTTACCATCCCTACCCACTTCAACGACCGAAACACCACTCCATGCTGCCATCCATCGAACAACGCCTCGCCACCGAACTCGCGGTTAAATTCTCACAAATCCAAGCCACTGTGCAATTGCTCGACGATGGCGCGACGGTGCCATTTATTGCACGTTATCGCAAGGAGGCAACCGGCGGGTTGGACGATGCGCAGTTGCGGTTGCTGGCGGAGCGGTTGCATAGTTTGCGCGAGCTGGAGAAGCGGCGTGCGGCGATCGTTACGGCGATTGAAAAGCTCGGCAAGATGACGCCGCCGTTGCTCGATGCGTTGACGCACGCAACGGACAAAGCGCATCTGGAGGATTTGTACCTGCCGTACCGCAAGAAGCGCCGCACCAAGGCGCAGATTGCGCATGAGGCCGGGTTGCAGCCATTGGCGGATAGCCTATTAAACGATCCGCGGCTCGATCCGGAGGCGGAAGCCGCGAAATACCTGAAAGCGCCGTTCACCACCGAAGAAGGTGACAATCCCGGCGTGGCGGATGCAGCGGCTGCGCTGGAAGGCGCGCAGCATATCCTGATCGAGCGTTTCGCCGAGCATGCGCCGTTGTTGCAAACGTTGCGTGACTACTTGCGTGCGCACGGCGTGCTGACGGCGAAAGCCGCCAAGGACAAAAAAGACGACGACACCAAATACACCGATTACCACGAGTACAGCGAAGCAATCGGCAAAATCCCGTCGCATCGCGCATTGGCGTTGCTGCGCGGGGAGCGCGAAGGCGTTTTGAAACTGAAGCTGCTGCTGGATTCCGAGCTGGAAGACAAATCCCGCAACTTGGCGCTGAATCCGTGCGAATTGATGATTGGACGGGTATTCAACATCCGCGACCAGAAACGTGCGGCCGATGGCTGGTTGATCGACACCGTGCGCACCGCCTGGCGCACGAAAATCTTTGCGCACCTGGAAACCGAGTTGATGGGCAACTTGCAGGAAAACGCTGAAACCGAGGCGATCCGGGTGTTTGCGCAGAACCTCAAAGCCCTGCTGCTCGCCCCGCCCGCCGGGGCGAGCGTGACCATCGGACTCGATCCGGGTTTGCGCA
The DNA here is from genome assembly GCF_900106555.1 of Nitrosomonas oligotropha. Lineage (GTDB taxonomy): Bacteria > Pseudomonadota > Gammaproteobacteria > Burkholderiales > Nitrosomonadaceae > Nitrosomonas > Nitrosomonas oligotropha_A. The sequence goes on from NZ_FNOE01000006.1 coordinate 98,031, forward strand.
CCGGTGTGAAGGTAGCTATTGTGGACGCGACCGGCAAAGTGCTCGATACCGCGACGATTTATCCGCACGCGCCGAGAAACGATTGGGACGGCGCATTGCACACGCTAAAGCAGCTGGCGGAGCGCCATTCCGCGACCCTGATTGCCATCGGCAACGGCACCGCGTCGCGCGAAACCGATCATCTGGCCAAGGAGCTGAGCAAAAAATATCCGCAGCTCAAGCTGACGTCGATCATGGTGTCGGAAGCCGGTGCTTCGGTGTACTCCGCGTCCGAATTGGCGTCGGAAGAATTGCCGGATTTGGATGTGTCGCTGCGCGGCGCGGTATCGATCGCCCGGCGGCTGCAAGACCCGCTGGCCGAATTGGTCAAGATCGACCCGAAATCGATCGGCGTCGGCCAATACCAGCATGACGTCAATCAAAGCCAGCTGGCACAATCGCTCGACGCCGTGGTGGAAGACAGCGTCAACGCCGTCGGTGTCGACGTCAACACCGCGTCACCGGCGTTGCTGCGCTATGTGGCCGGGCTGAACAGCAAAATCGCGCACAACATCGTCGCGCACCGCAACAGCAAGGGCCGCTTCGCCAAACGCGCCGATCTGCTGAAAGTCCCCAGCCTGGGTGAAAAAACCTTCGAACAAGCGGCCGGATTCTTGCGCATTCCGGGCGGTAACAATCCGCTCGACGCCTCCGCCGTGCACCCGGAATCGTATCCGCTGGTCGAGCGGATTCTCGCCGACATCAACCTGAAAGTCAGCGAACTGATCGGCAATCAATCCGCGCTGAAATCGATCCGCCCGGAAAAATACACCACGGCGCAATCCGGTCTGCTGACCGTCAAGGACATACTGCACGAACTGGAAAAACCCGGCCGCGACCCGCGTTCATCGTTCAAAACCGCGACGTTCAAGGAAGGCGTCGAATCGATCAAGGACTTGCACCCCGGCATGGTGCTCGAAGGCGTGGTCACCAATGTCGCCGCGTTCGGCGCGTTCGTCGACATCGGCGTGCATCAGGACGGCCTGGTGCACATCTCGGCGCTGGCGGACAAATTCGTCAAGGATCCGCATGCGGTGGTGAAAGTGGGTCAAGTGGTCACGGTCAAAGTGCTGGAAGCCGATGAGAAGCGCAAACGGATTGCCCTGACGATGCGGCTGGGCGATAGCACAGCGGCAAAACGCTAAGGAAACGCTGATTAATTCGGCGAACGAGATGAAGCACGAGGCGCACGGAACACAGCAACCGAGGCATATCTTACTAGATAGGCAAGGGAGCGAGTACCGCGCAACGAAGTGATTCGCTCGTGTAGTCAATTAATCAGCGCTTCCTTAACCGCTCGGTTTGATTGCGATACCATTGCCGCTGGCAAGCAGCCACCGTCAATCGTCATCATCTGGCTCGCCGGATTCAAATAACCAGGCAAATTGAGCAGGAACCTGAATGCCTTCGTCGCGCACGCGGCGCTTAATTTGGCGCAACCTCGCCTCAATGTTCATTAACTGTTTGGCTTCTTCGGCAGTGAGCGCTGCACTCTCCGCCAAACGCTCCGACCAGCTATCAAGACTGTTCGCCAGAGCCGGGCCATACGCGGCAAAGTTTTCTTGCACCAGCTGCTCGTAAATACTCACCGCGCGGCCGATTGCATCCAGCGCTTGTGCGCACTGCCCGTCTTCCGCCAAATAAACCGACCAGTTGTTGAGGCTCGTTGCCAGAACTGGGCCGTACGCGGCAAAGTTGGCTTGCGCCAGCTGCTCGTAAATACTCGCCGCGCGGCCGATTGCATCCAGCGCTTGTGCGCGCTGCTCGTTCTCCGCCAGATGGATCGCCCAGTTGTTAAGGCTCATCGCCAAATCCGCGCCATACGCGGCAAAGTTGGCTTGCACCAGCTGCTCGTCAATACTCACCGCGCGCCCGCTCGCATCCAACGCTTTTGCGCGCTGCCCGTTCTCCACCAGACGGATCGACCAGTTGTTGAGGCTCGTTGCCAGAGCCGGGCCGTACGCGGCAAAATTGGCTTGCGCCAATTGCTCGAGGATCGCCACCGCCCGGCCGATCGCATCCAGCGCTTGTACTCGCTGTCCGTTCCCGGCCAGATCAACCGACCAATTGTTGAGGCTTTGCGCCAGAGCCAGGCCGTACGCGGCAAAGTTGGCTTGTGCCAGCTGCTCACGGATTGCCACCGCGCGACCGATCGCATCTAGCGCTTGTGCGCGCTGTCCATACCCAGCCAGATCAACCGACCAATTGTTGAGGCTATTCGCCAGAGCCGGACCATACGTGGCAAAGTTGGCTTGCGCCAGTTGCTCCTGAGCATGCACCGCTTTTTGACCGGTTGCGACGGCCAACGGCAGCAGGCTGCACTCCAGATTATTCCGGGCTAATGCCGCATTGACGCTGGCGTTGCGTTCGTCATCCTGAATAACCCAATCGATCAACGCTTGCAATGGCCATGATCGCTGCAAAATGAACTGCGCGTCGTGTATCAACCGCCCCAGCATGGAGCTGGCTTCGCGCTGATCCGGCGCCGCAGCTAGCGCGCAGTATTGCCATGCACCGGCCTGGTCATCGGCGATTTCAGTCAATGCGTGGTGCAGCAAATCGGCGGCGAGCAGGTCGGGTTGCAACGCGGAAATGCCACCGTCCCGCCACAGGCTGGTTTGTTTGAGCCGGTTCAACACGGGCAGACGGATATCGAGCGGCAGCGCCTCGCTGGCCTGGATCAACTGCCGCAGCGCCTCGCCCGGCAGTTTACCGACGATCGCGGCCAGCGCGCGCAGCATGACCAGGCAATGCGGATCGAGCTGCATTTGCTTGGCTTCCTTGACCAGACGGTTAATTTCGTATTGTTGCACCAAGGCGCGCAGTATCTCCGGCGCGTTCAGCTCGTGCGCGCCGGGTTGCTGCATGCCATGCACGGCCAGCGCCAGCACGAACAATGGGCGCTGGTGCGTGGTGTCGCGCTGCTGCCACTGGTGAAAGGCGGCTGGCGTGATCGGCAACGGCAGTGCGGCACGTTGTTGCCGCTGGTGCAATGACTGCCACGCCTCCTGAAACAATTGCCAGGCATCGGCGTTGGTGTTTGCGCCATCCGCCAGACCGGTCAATTCGAATCCGGGCGTAATGATGGTTTGCGCGGTTTGCGTCAGTTGTTGCAGGAAATCGCCGTTGCGCCCGAGCAGCAATACGCGCAGTTTGCACGTCAGCGGCTGGCACGCGAGCGCTTCCAGCAATGCGCGCACCTTGTCCGGGCGTTGTTCCGGGTAATCGATCACCAGCAACGTTCCCGCCCCGCCGGTATACCAGCTGCCGCTCAGCCCTTGCGCTTCACCCGCCTGCCAGCCTTTGTATTCGCGCAATTGGCGGGCGAACTCGAACGCTAGTCGGGTTTTGCCGGTGCCGCCTTCGCCTGTGATCAAGCAGCAACTGATCTGTTGCGGCGCGTCCGTCCAAGCGTGCAAGGTTTGCAGTTCCTGTTCGCGCCCGATCAGGCCGGTCAAGCGGCTTTTCCAGCTCAGCAGATATTCGATACTGGCGGCGTTGAAGCTGCCGCTGAGATCGGGAATGTTGAGGCAGCGCTGGCCCTGACCTTGGCTGATGATGCATTCGTCGCCCTGCCAGCCGATAGACAGGCCGCTCAGCCAGGATTGCAAAGTTTGCAGCAGACCGGCGGGCGCTTGCGCTTCGTCGCGGATCAATTGACGCAAGTACTCGGGATCTTCGCCGCGTAATAATCCAGCGAGCAGGCCGTTCGGCAACGGATCGTTCAGATCATGAAATTTCAGCGCGTTGACGCCCTGCAAAAACATCGAACACTGCGCGATGTGCTCGGGCGTCGCGCCCGGCAGCAGCACTGGAATGACACAATGCTGACGCTGCTGGATTTGCCGCCGCAGTGCCGCGTCGGCTTCCGCTTGCTGGTACGGGCCGATGCCGTCCGGCCCGAAGAAGATCACGATGAAGCGGCTGTCGCGCAATCCTTGTTCCAGATTGCGCAACCATTCATCGCCCGGCGCAATTTCCCACTTATCCAGGAAACAGTTCAGCCCTTGTTTTTCCAACGCAGCGGCGATGATCTCTACCGATGGCTTATCGGCACTGTGATGCGACAGGAAAGCGTCAGGCGGATTATCGGTCATCCATCATCCAAGGAGAGTTGTAGAAAGCGGCAAACTGCGCACCATCGCGCCGATGATAAATCGTCTTTGCAGCAGCGGGAAGATTTTTCAGCAGTAGTCGCAAAGTGACAACTCAGAAAAACAAATTGCTGGCGATTATTGTTCTAGTTCTTTTTTAGAAATGGCAAGCCCTGAACAGACATAACTAACTGTACTAATTGGAAGAATACCTCTTGCAATTGCCCGGCAGCGGGCATACCATGCCAATGAAACCGGTCATCAACAACTGCTGGTTTTGGCGGGCTTTCAGTCTCTCAAATAAAAGGAGAATAGATTATGAATACAATAAATTCTTTTAAACGCGCAGTCGCAACAGGTTTTATTTCAGCAGGTTTTGCAATGGGTGCAGCATCCGTTGCGAGTGCAGCGCCGACCGTAATCGGCTTTGAAGAGTTCGGTAACGTCGGTATCAGCGGCCCTACCGTTACTACCGAGTACCCTGGCGTGGTATTTTCATCAACGGGCGTTAACGTCAATATCGTTAGCAGCCAACCCGGCATCGGTGATGGATTAAATTTCTTATGTACAGGGAGTCCCGGCATTAATTGCGTGGGCGAGACCATTCTGAATTTTACCGATCCGGTATCCGGCCTGTCTTTCTTAGCTGTTGGCAGTAACAACTCGGGGGTTCAGGCGCTGGTTGATGTTTTCGTGAATGGTGCTTTCGCTGCGACGAATAATATCGTTGTAGGCGGTCTTTTCAATACTCCGGATCTAGTCGATCTTTCAGCGTTTAATAGCGTGACGTCGATCCGTATTCACGATATTACCGATGGCGGTGGCTTGGGTTGGGATAACTTCACATTCACTACCGCTGTTCCGGAACCGGAAACCTATGCGATGCTGTTGTTGGGTTTAGGTTTATTGGGATTTGCAGCACAGCGCAGAAAAGAGATGCCGGTATAACAATCCAAATTAGTCAGATTCAAAACGGGAGCTTCGGCTCCTGTTTTTGTTGGTGGAATCACTCCCTCAATGCGACACCGCAGATACTATAACTATTGGCAACTGCAAAAACAAACCCCGCCACTCGGGCGGGGTTGTCTTCAAATACAGCTCGATTAACTTAAACGCTTTGCTTTCTGCGGCGCGCCATGAAACCGATCAATCCCAATCCAGCCAGCAGCATCGCATAGGTTTCGGGTTCGGGTACGGCGGTCACTTGATCGAAATTGATATTGTCGATACCCACATTCCAATCGTTATAACCGAAGCGGATCGATATAGGGCCATTATGCGTCAGCCCGGGTGTGAAAGTACTATGTGTTCCGCCCGTTCCCAGAATGGTTACCGGTGAATAATCAACCAAAATCGTATTGCTGGTGCCATCCAAAATCTGCACTTGAGAGCCGGGATGATCAGAGACACTATAACCGGCCATATCGAAACTATTGAGACGAACCGCCCAGCCCGGTTCAGGCACCAAGGTGATTTCCGCGAAATGACCACCATTCACCACACTAAAAGCAACATTTCTTAAATCACCGTAATTAGAATGCCATAAATCCAGATTATTGTAGGCCACCGTATTGCTGCTAATTTCCCATGTGCGGTACTCGGTCGTTACATTAGGTGTATAGCCGTTACCGGTTAGGTACGATCCAACCGCATCACTTGAAGCGTTTACGTTATCGCCATAACTTCCCGGGATATCGCCATAATCTGGCAAATCCGGGCTTAAATCAAAAGTCAGCACAGTGGCCTGAGCTGATGCGGCCAGCAAAACGGCGGCTCCCGCCAGTGTTGTTTGTAATAAAAGCGATCTAGCTTTCATCATGTATTCTCCTCATCCATAATCCGATGCGACGAGCATTATTATTGTGCCGAGGCGCACGTAATCTAACGATTACTCGTCTAATCATTTAAATTAAAATTTTTTTGCAAAATGCCCAATATCAGATTTCACAGCAGCAATGCGAAATAAATGATGCATTCATCAAGTTACAAATAACATGCAAAAAATGCTCGTTTACCGGATGAATGGCCATAAAAATACGCGCCTACCCATAATAATCGCTAGAACAATGAGATAGCCATAGTTCATACTGCCCTTTTTTACCAGGATACTTGTCATTATTATGGGTAATCCCTTCTCTCCGCCAGCCTGTTGATGCCATCCGGCGCTCAGCTATCGCTGATTATATGTGGCAGCATCACATCGCATTTTTTTGAGTGTGTTATAGTAAAAACGGCATCGCATCACGCCACTCCTGTTAACGCTATGTGGAGGATCGAGATGAAAAAAAGTAAGCTTGATTTACGTGAAGCCATTGTTGATACGGCAATCGCCATCGCGGAACGTTCTAACTGGGAAGCGGTACGGTTGTTTGATGTAGCGGCGGAACTCGATATTACGCTGGATGAAATCCGGGTTCATTTCCGCGAAAAGGAAGATCTGGCCGATGCTTGGTTCGACCGGGCCGACAGCCAGATGTTACGGGCAGCGGAAACGGTTGAATTCATGTCCCTGCCGCCACGCGAGCGCTTGCAGTTGCTCATCATGTGCTGGCTGGATGCCTTGGCCGCGCACCGCAAGGTCACGCGGCAGATGATTGGCGCCAAATTGGAACCCGGCCATTTGCATATTCAAATTCCCGCCATCATGCGCGTTAGCCGCACCGTGCAATGGCTGCGCGAAGCGGCGCAACGCGATGCAACTTCCGTGCGCCGCGCGCTGGAGGAAACCGCTCTGACGACGATCTACCTCGCAACTTTCGCCTACTGGATGCAGGATGACTCGGAAAATTCACAGAACACACGCGACTTTCTGGCGCACAAACTGAAGTATGCAGAATCCCTGGATCATCTGATTTATAGCACTCTACATCAAGATACCGCAGCCGATGCCACCGCAGAAACACAATCCATCCATGAAATTCCGGAATCGTTTGAATCTCCACCGTTGACCGAACCGATCGCACAAGAAAGACATGCGAAATCCGGTTAAACCGTGGATCCCATCACGCATGCCTTAAGCGGTGCGTTGCTGGCGCGGGCTGCAGCGCCATCCATAGCGCAGCCGCTGCGCGAAAGCGCCGTTTTTCCGCTGCGCTTATACGTTATCACTGGTTGTGCCGCAGCCGCATTTCCGGATATCGATTTTGCGCTGCGGCTGATCGGCACACTGACGTATCTCAATTGGCATCAAGGTCCAACGCACTCGCTGATCCTGCTGCCGCTATGGGCATGGTTACTGGCTTGGCTAGCTTCAAGACTTGTGCGCAAACGCTATGCATGGCAATTGTTTTACCGGCCTGCTTGTTTGGGTCTCGCCATCCATATTGCCGGAGATTTGATCACATCGTATGGGCTGATGCTGTTCGCACCTTTCTCGACGGAGCATTTTTCCTTGCCGCTGGTTTTCGTCATCGATCCGTGGTTCAGCTTAATCATCATCGCCGGTCTGATCGTTTCATGGCATTATTCGCAGCAAAGAATCCCAGCTATCGCGGCATTGATCGTACTGTGCAGCTACACGATCCTGTTAGCAGTATTGCGCCAGCAAGCGATCACCGCCGCCAATCAATACATCCATACGCACACCATGCCACAGGTGCACATCAGCGTGTTGCCGCAGCCGCTATCGCCGTTCCACTGGAAAATCATCATCCGGCATGATGACGATTATCACCTTACCCATGTCAATCTGCTGCCACTCGATCATCAACAGCAACAAACTACTTGGCTACTCACCAAAATGGCTGCCGCTTATCGCCCGGTGGTGGAAAATAACTGGCAAATCCAGCAGCAATTCGGCGGCGACCCGGCAGAAATGATGCTTGCCCGCGAAGCCTGGCTGCATCCCGTTTTCGCGCCCTTCCGGGCATTTGCCCAGTTCCCGGTATTGGAGCGCATCGATATATCGGAACAAGGCCAGTGCGCTTGGTTCTACGATCTGCGTTTCAAATTCCCGGAACTGCCGCCCTCTTTCCGCTACGGCGTGTGCCGCCAGAACGGTCACACCGATTGGGAAATGTCCCGGCAACGGGGATTGTTTTACATTGACTGACAACACAGTTACGAAACACGCATTTCAAGATAAAATGCACTGGAAACAAGGTCCCCATTCAGCTTATGATGCAATCGTCATCACACAAGGAGAATCATCATGGCAAAAGGACAGCAACGAAAAACCAAAGAAGCAAAAAAACCTAAGAAAGAAACACCAAAATAACAAGGATAGTCAGCTAGAAAATCTGGGATCGCGAAGTAATGATTCAACACATAAAGTTTTAGCTGCGAGTTTAATTGCCTCCGGCTTTGCCGGAGGTTTATCTATTATTAAGACTCTAGGTGTAAGAAACTTCAGTGTTGTTTACAGTTAAGTTTTGAAGCCCTTAGTGCGGCAATCGCGTATATAGAAGCCGCTCAGGTACGATGAATCTGGCAAACCATAATCTGTGACTAGTCATTACGCACATTACTTCAACAGCGGATGATCCTTGGGCAATTGCTTGGCATACCACATCGCCAGTTTATGCCGTATGGTTTTCTCGGCGACTTGATCTTCCGGCAAAGGTTGCATGACTTTGTCGTGTACCAACAAACGATAGATGTAGAGCAGCTTCTCACTCGCCGAATCAGTTGCTTCAAACTGCACCACGCCTCGTCCTTCCGCATATTTCACCCCGGCCAGCATGGCTTCCTTGAATAAGGCAGCTTCATTTTTTAGTTTCTTCATGGCGATCCTCGTTAATACTACCTAGGTTGTTCGGTTCTGCTTTGTCCCCTTAAACACCTGAAGCCACAGCCTTACCCCACGAATCGCGCAAAGTTACAGCACGGTTAAATACCGGCTTACCGGGTTTCATATCGAGCCGGTCGGCGACAAAATAGCCGTTACGCTCGAACTGAAAGCTTTGTTCCGGCTGCGCATCGCACAACGATTGTTCCACATAAGCGGTGATAATTTGTTTCGACTCGGGATTCAACGCGGTTTTGTAATCCTTGTCGCCGCTATCCGGATGGGGGTCGGTAAACAAGCGGTCGTACAAGCGCACTTCCGCTACTTGCGCATGCTTGACCGAGAGCCAATGGATATTGCCTTTGACTTTGCGGCTATCCGCGCCGGGCGTTCCGCTTTTGGTATCGGGATCGTAAGTGCAATGAATCGCTTCGATGTCGCCCTGCGCATTTTTATCGACTTGCACGCATTTGACGATAAAAGCATAGCGCAATCGCACTTCTGCTCCCGGCGATAGACGGAAATAGCCCTTGGCGGGCACTTCCATGAAATCGTCGCGTTCGATGTACAGCACTTTGGAAAACGGGATCGTGCGTTTGCCCCATTCCGGTTTTTGCGGGTGATTCGGTGCAAAGCAGTCTTCTTGCTGATCTTCCGGATAGTTGTCGATGATCAGTTTGAGCGGCTTCAGAACGGCAACACGGCGCGGCGCATGTTCGTTTAAGTCCTCGCGCAAACAATCTTCCAATATGCTCATGTCGATCCAAGAATCCGCCTTGCTGATGCCAATACGCTCGGCAAACAGGCGGATCGTGCGCGGCGTAAAACCGCGGCGGCGCACACCGGCGAGGGTGCTCAAGCGCGGATCGTCCCAGCCGTCGACCAGTTTCTTCTCCACCAATTCAATCAGTTTGCGCTTGCTCATGACCGTGTAGGTCAGATTGAGGCGGGCAAATTCGATCTGCTGCGGGTGGCACGGCACTTTACCTGCCAGTTGATCCAGTACCCAATCGTACAACGGGCGGTGATCTTCAAATTCCAGCGTACACAAGGAGTGCGTGATGCGCTCCAGTGCGTCGGAAATGCAGTGCGTGTAATCGTACATCGGGTAAATGCACCATTGATCGCCGGTGCGCTGGTGATGCACATGACGGATGCGGTAAATCACCGGGTCGCGCATGTTGATGTTGGGCGACGCCATGTCGATCTTGGCTCGCAGCACGTATTGACCATCAGCAAACTCACCGGCCTTCATGCGGCGGAATAAATCCAGGCTTTCAGCGGCCGGGCGGTCACGATAGGGGCTGTTCTTGCCGGGATGAATGAGTGTGCCGCGATATTCGCGGATTTCCTCAGCAGAGAGGCTCTCGACGTAGGCTTTGTCCTGAGTGATCAGATACTCGGCAAATTCGTACAGCTGATTGAAGTAATCGGACGAATAATACAAGTGCTTGCCCCAATCAAACCCCAGCCATGACACGCTGTCGCAAATCGAGTCGACATATTCCTGCGCTTCCTTTTCCGGATTGGTATCGTCAAAACGTAAATGACACACTCCGCCGTAATCATGCGCGATACCGAAATTCAAGCAGATACTCTTGGCGTGCCCGATGTGCAAATAGCCATTCGGTTCGGGCGGGAAACGCGTTTCCACACGCCCGTTCCATTTACCGGTGCGGTTATCCTCGTCGATGATATTGCGGATGAAATTGGCTGGCGTTGCATCAACGAATGGATTGGTTTCTGGTTTTTCTTTCACAGCTGGTCTCTCGGTATGTGGTTGATACGTTAAGGTGGAATGCTTGCCATCCCTTACAGGATGAGATTATAGCGGCGATTGGTTTAAAATCCATCATTCTTCGGTAAGCCATGCTGGCTTGCGGTTTACTGCAAAAATACGCCAACCCGGCATCAAATAACGCATTCTATATTTGACTTTTGTTGATCCCTGACTTAAAATTCGCGGCTCTTTTTGAATACGCAGGACAGGTTTTTGTGAAAACATTTTCAGCCAAACCACACGAAGTAAATCATGACTGGTTTGTCATTGACGCGACCGGTAAAGTTTTGGGCCGCCTTGCTTCGCAGATTGCTTACCGCTTACGCGGCAAACATAAACCCATTTATACACCGCACGTTGATACCGGCGATTATATCGTTGTAGTCAATGCTGACAAATTGCGTGTCACGGGCAATAAAGCGGAAGGTAAAATTTATTATCGCCATAGCGGTTATCCAGGCGGAATCTACGCAACCAGTTTCAAGAAAATGCACGCGCGTTTTCCAACCCGTCCGCTTGAAAAAGCCGTCAAAGGCATGCTGCCCAAGGGACCATTGGGTTATGCGATGCTCAAGAAATTGAAAATATATGCTGGCGATACGCACCCACATGCCGCTCAACAACCAAAACCACTTGAAATTCGAGCATAATATCTATGGCTACTCAATATAATTATGGTACTGGCCGGCGTAAAAGCGCTGTCGCTCGTGTTTTTATCAAACCGGGAAAAGGTGCAATTATCATCAACGATAAACCGATTGATGTTTACTTCTCTCGCGAAACGGGCCGCATGATTGCGAAACAACCGCTGGAACTTACAAATAATGCCAATACTTTTGATATTATGGTAAACATTCATGGCGGCGGTGAATCCGGTCAGGCTGGTGCAGTGCGTCATGGCATTACACGTGCACTGATTGATTATGATTCAGCTTTAAAATCTGTCCTTAGTAAAGCAGGACTGGTTACCCGCGATGCACGTGAAGTGGAAAGGAAAAAAGTAGGCTTGCGGAAAGCCCGGCGACGCAAACAATTCTCTAAACGATAATTTTTTATCGCAGGGATTATCAAAAAGCCGCCTCCTTCCGGGCGGCTTTTTTATTGGATAACAAATAAGTAAAACCTATACCGAAGAAATATCTCTGGAGTTACGATGATCAATGTCGGCATTGTCGGTGGAACCGGTTACACAGGCGTAGAGCTATTGCGCTTACTGGCGCAACATCCCAAAGTAAAAATCAAGGCGATAACATCGCGTAGCGAAGCAGGCATGAGTGTCGCCGAATTATTCACCAATCTGCGCGGACATATCGACCTCAAATTCAGCGATCCTGCTGACGCAAAACTCGCCAAGTGCGACGTGGTTTTTTTTGCCACACCGAATGGCATTGCGATGCAGCAAGCGGAATCGCTATTGAAAGCGGATGTAAAAGTCATCGATCTGGCAGCCGATTTCCGCATCAAGGATGTCGCAGAATGGGAAAAATGGTATGGCATGCAGCATGCTTGTCCTAATCTGGTTGCCGAGGCTGTATACGGCTTACCGGAAATTAACCGCGAGAAAGTCAAGAATGCCCGCCTGATCGCTAATCCGGGCTGTTACCCAACAGCCGTGCAACTGGGCTTCCTGCCGCTGATCGAAGCCGGTGTGGTCGATATCAAACATCTGATCGCCGATGTCAAATCCGGTGTTTCCGGTGCCGGACGAAAGGCCGAAATACATACCCTGCACGCCGAAGCGTCGGATAATTTCAAAGCTTACGGTGTTCCGGGACACCGTCATCTACCGGAGATTAGACAAGGGCTCTCCAATGTGGCCAAGAAACCGGTCGGTTTGACATTTGTTCCGCATCTGGTACCGATGATTCGCGGCATTCATGCGACACTCTATGCCAAGCTGACCAAACAATTGGATTTACAAGCGCTATACGAGAAACGTTACCAAGACGAGGCTTTTGTCGATGTACTGCCCGCTGGCAAACACCCGGAAACCCGCTCTGTGCGGGGTTCCAACCTTTGCCGCATCGCCGTGCACCAACCGCAAAACAGCGATACCGTCGTGATCCTGTCGGTAACCGATAATCTGGTCAAAGGTGCGGCAGGGCAAGCAATACAAAACATGAACATCATGTTCGGCTTGCCTGAAACACTCGGCATCAATCAGGTTCCGCTCCTGCCTTGAACATGCTGAATACTCCGCTCTTCGCGGATAAATCGAATTTGCACCGGCAGGGCGCTTAACAGTGTTCAAGTTTTTCCAGAAAAAACCGCAGATTCTCTCCCAGCGCGTTGTCGTACGCCCGCATCGTTCATGGCAATTCTACTTAGCTGTCACTGCAATAGTCTGTTCCTTACTGGCTGCACTCTCCTGGGGCATGTACGAAGCAGGCAGGCACTCAGTGGATGAACTGGACGATAGGATCGAGGAGAAAACGTCGTATCTATTTGATCCCGGCGGTTGCCGGCAAACCAAGAAACAAAAATTGTGCACGCAAATTGGTGATTTGATTCAACAAGTACAAATCAGCAATACCGCCAACCAGAATCTCGCCGAAGAAGTAAAGTCACTCGCTGCCGAAAATGACCATCTCAAGGAAAAACTGGAGTTTTTCCACAATCTTGTCGCCAACAATACAAAAAGCGGTATTTCCATTTATCAATTCAGCCTGAAAGAAACGCAAACACCGGGGCAGTACCGCTACGCGCTAACACTCATCCAGGGCGGAGAAAGACCGAATGATTTCAAGGGGAACTTAAGGTTCAAAGTAAAATTGCTGCAGAAGGATCAAAGTAAAGTAATACCGCTGGTCAACAAGAATTCCAAGCAGGATTTTCCGATCAACTTCAAGTTCATTCATCGGCTGGAAGAGCATTTTCAAGTATCTCCGGATACCAGCGTAGAAAGCATTCAAGTGCAAATTTACAAAAATGGCGACAAAAAACCTATCGTCACTGAGACTGTCCAACCAGCATCGTGAAGGAGAAAGAATATGTTCGGTAGAAAAAAGAAAAACCAGCTCCATCATCATATCGATACCTTGATTGGCGCAAACACAAATATCACCGGCGATATCCATTTCACCGGCGGCCTGCGGATTGACGGACATATTACCGGCAATGTCATTGCAACCGATGACGAGCACAGCACCTTGGTTCTCAGTACCGAAGGCCGCATCGAAGGGAAAATAAAGGCCGCTAATGTTGTCATCAACGGTACGGTAACCGGCCCTATCGATGCAGCCGGATATTTGGAATTACAGGAAAAAGCGAAGGTATATGGCGATGTACAGTACGGTTCGATAGAGATCCAACTCGGTGCTTCTGTTGATGGAAAAATGCTCCATCACAACAAACCGGAATCCGGGAATGCGCAACAGCTCGAGAAAATGATAACATTATTGCCACCCTCGGCTGATCAGCCGCACATAGCGGCAGAAAAGGAAGCATCATAGCCAGCAAGCTGCCGGATGTTTGCTATACTGAAAACATTATGAGGATAAAACAAATATGAGCACTGAAAATCACACCCCGCTTTTATTTACTGAAAATGCGGCTTTTAAAGTCAAACAATTGATTGACGAAGAAGGCAACAATAATCTCAAACTCAGGGTCTTTGTCAGCGGCGGCGGCTGCTCGGGCTTTCAGTATGGTTTTACCTTTGATGAAACTATCAACGAAGATGACACCATCATGGAGAAAAACGGCGTCAAGCTCCTGGTCGATCCAATGAGTTTTCAGTATCTGATCGGCGCTGAAATTGATTACCAGGAAAATATAAAAGGCGCTCAGTTCGTTATCAAAAACCCAGGCGCTAGCAGTACATGCGGTTGCGGTTCGTCGTTCTCGGTATAAATTTCACGCGGCGGTATTAATCGAGCCGCCGTTCAAGCGGGATAAATCGCGCCTAAAATCCTGTTTCCTTTAGCGCCGGTCACTTCCGCCAAACTGCCCGCTTTCCGCACAATAGCCTGGTGCGCCAGCCAGGCAAATGCAAATGCTTCCACCCAATCGGCCGCGACACCCAGTTGATCGGTCAAAGCCACAATCTTTCCCGGCATGCTAATGGTCAGGCGATCAACCAGCGCCGTATTATGCGCCCCGCCGCCGCATAGATAAATTTCTTCAGCCGCCGGGCAATGTTCCTGTATCGACCGCGCAATCGTCGTTGCCGTCAATTGCAGCAAAGAGGCCTGCACATCGCGCGGCGCTTCGTCACCGCATAGCTTTTGTTCCAGCCAATGCAGATTAAACAGATCCCTGCCGGTGCTTTTGGGCGGTTTGCGGGCAAAAAAATCCTCGGACAAGAAGCGCTCCAGCAACGCAGGAATGATGCGACCGCTAGCTGCCCATCGCCCATCTTTGTCATACGTATTTCCGGTATGACGCGAGCACCAGGCATCCATTAATAAATTGCCGGGGCCGCAATCGAAACCACTGACTGACTGATGATGATCAAGGCAAGTGATGTTTGCGATGCCGCCAATATTGACGATGACACGATGATGATCGGCATGTTTAAAAACAGCATGATGAAACGCCGGAACCAATGGCGCACCCTGCCCGCCCGCCGCAATATCGCGGCTTCTGAAATCCGCAACAACGGTAATCTGCGCCAGTTCCGCCAGCAAAGCGGCGTTGATGAGCTGGATGGTGTAATTTTTACCGGTTTCGGGACAATGCCGGACCGTTTGGCCATGACAACCGATAGCAGTAATTTGCCGCGCCGCGATACCGGTATTTTCCAGCACTCCCGCAGTGGCTTGTGCATACAGGGAAGACAGTTGGTTACTGAGAATAGCCGCGCGATTCAGTTCATCGTGACCGGGTTGATGCAGCGCCAATAACTGCTCGCGCAATTCGTCATCGTACGGACAAAAAAATGTTCGCAGCAGCACCGGTGCGGCCGCACTGAAGTCAACCAGAGCGGCATCCACACCGTCCAGACTGGTGCCGGACATGATGCCGATGTAGTATGCGGATTCCAACGATTTTCGATGCTTAAAGCAGAGTTGATGACGGCGGTGTTACGTCAAAACCGCCGTCCGGGATGTGAAATTGGAATTATTCCAGTGCAGCGAGATGAATACTACGCATGATGTTCAAACGTGCAACCAGCGCATGGGTTTCCTTCTGGAAAGTATTCAAATCCCGTTTTGCAATTGGCGGGGCCGATGGCAGCACCACGTTGGTTGGATCGCGCTGCACACCGTCGATGCGCAATTCGTAGTGCAAGTGCGGGCCGGTCGCCATACCGGTCGAGCCGACATAACCGATCACGTCACCCTGGCTGATACGCTTACCTTTACTCATTCCACTCGCAAATCGCGACAAATGGCCATACGCGGTTTCGTATTTACCGTTATGTTTCAGCACAACCAAATTACCGTATCCTTTTTGTGAACCTGAAAACGCCACGATACCGCTGGCTGTCGCTTTAACCGGTGTGCCGGTCGGAGCCGCATAATCTATGCCTTTATGGGCGCGCCATTCTTTCAGAATGGGATGAAAACGCGCATTGGTAAAACCGGAACTGACGCGCGAAAAAGTAAGCGGCGAAAGCAGAAATGCTTTACGTAAACTTTCCCCTTTCGGGGTGTAATATCCGTCTGCACCGTTGGATGATTTAAAGTATATCGCTTGATGCGATTTGCCTTTATTGACAAATTCAGCCGCTAAAACACGGCCGGTTTTGGTGCGCTTGCCATTGTCATTGGCAAATGTTTCATAAACGACAGTAAAGCGGTCGCCTTGGCGTAAATCACGGTAAAAATCGATTTCCGATGCAAAAATTTCAGTCAATTGCATCGCGATATTATTGGGTATGCCTGCATTATCGGTTGCGGCAAACAGTGAGCTGTTAATTTCGCCGGACTTCATATGAACCCGCGTATCCAGCTCGACCGGCTGTTCGGTCATTTTGAATGCATCAGCTGTTTTTTCCATTAAAAACAGCTCTTCGTTACCGAAGAAATAGCGCAACGTTAACAGCTCGCCGTCCGCTGTCGTTTGCGCATAAACGGTTTGTCCCGGTTTCAATTGGCGCATTGCGCGGCTTCCACGCGCAGCCTGCAGAAAATCCGTTGAATCCTGATCACTCACGTCCAGACGGTTTAAGATCGCTGCAATCGTATCACCCCGGCGGATATTTTCCTGGCGCCAAAAGGTTTGATTCGCTTGAGTCTCAGCAATAGCCTCTGGAATAGATATATCCAGAACGACTTCTTCGACTTGGATTTCTTCAAATGAGGGGGAATTAGGTGCAATACCGAATGCAGTGACTATACCGAACAGTGGTATGCTGGATAAAGCTACCAGCCAGCGAATTGATTTTTTTGTTAGTTTTGATGATTTTTGAGCTAGAATCCCTTGTTTATTGCTAATAGGCGTATATAGCATCTATGAAGTACCTCCAGTCTTTGTATCATTTTTGCAAACAGGCGCGAGTCTAACACGAAAATAGTTAATTTGTACTAGGAAACAACTAATATTGTACTAATAAATTCTCTTTAATTACACAAATTTTAATAAAAATCATAAATTTAGCAATATCGTGAAAAAATCAATATTATCTGATCTTAAAATTATAAAACGCGGCAGTCACGAACTATTAGTGGAAACAGAGCTGGAAAGTAAGCTTATTTCTGGAAATCCGCTGCGGGTTAAAGCAGGATTCGACCCGACAGCCCCGGATTTGCACCTCGGACACACGGTTTTACTGAATAAATTGCGTCAGTTACAGGATATGGGACATCATATTCTGTTCCTGATCGGCGATTTCACCGGCATGATCGGCGACCCCAGCGGAAAGAACAGTACCCGCCCGCCCCTGACACAGGAACAAGTCGCGGAAAATGCCCAATCCTATACCACTCAGGTTTTCAAAATATTGAAACAGGAACAAACCGAGGTCGTTTTCAACTCCACCTGGATGGATAAGCTGAACGCCGCCGATCTGATCAAACTCGCCGCAACGCATACCGTCGCACGCATGCTGGAACGGGATGATTTCGATAAACGCTACCGCAACAACCAGCCCATCGCCATTCATGAATTTCTCTATCCTTTGATACAGGGATACGATTCCGTCGCACTGAAAGCGGATTTGGAGTTAGGCGGCACCGATCAAAAATTCAACCTGCTGATGGGGCGCGAGTTACAAAGGCACTTCGGCCAACCGCAGCAATGCATACTCATGATGCCACTGCTGGAAGGGCTCGATGGCGTCAATAAAATGTCCAAGTCGCTGAATAATTATGTCGGCATCACGGAGAGTCCGAAAGAAATCTTCGGCAAGCTGATGTCGGTATCGGATCAACTGATGTGGCGTTATCTCGAATTACTGTCTTTCGAATCGCTGCAAACCATCCGCACATGGCACGAAGAAGTCGAAAATGGCCGTAATCCGCGCGACATCAAGGTCAAGCTCGCACAGGAAATCGTCGCGCGCTTTCATAGCCAGCAAGCTGCCGAAGAAGCGCTGGCCGATTTTGAAGCACGCTTTCGACACGGCGCGCTGCCCGACGAAATACCGGAGAAAATCATCCCAACTACGGATGGAGAAATTCCGCTAGTGCAATTATTAAAACAAGCCGGATTGACTGCCAGCACCAGCGAAGCGCTCCGCATGATCGAACAAGGCGCAGTCAAATTGGATGGCGAAAAAGTGGAAGATAAATCCACCAAAATTAAACGGGGAGAATCCGTCGTTATTCAGGTCGGCAAACGAAAGTTCGCCAAAGCCATCATTCAGTAACTCACCGGTTGCGAATAATTTGCATGCTCGGGAAGAACCCGCTATACTGCGCGGCCTAAGTTGATCGTAATCTCTGATTCGGTCAACTTTCCTGGTCTCATCGTTCCTGGCCTCTCCTAAATTTTTCAAGTTTTTCCGGAAAATGTGCAACAACTTTGGTTAGCGGCGATGCTTTATTAATGCGCTTGCAAGGTTATGCACCATCACCATTTTGGCAATGTTTTCTTGCCCGCGCGTTCTATTTCACTTTTTTAGGAAATCAACGTGTCTTTTGAAGATTTAAATCTAAACTCTGCTATTATCAAAGCCATTAGCGAAGCGGGATATACCGCTCCGACCCCGATTCAAAAACAAGCGATTCCCGAATTAATCGCTGGTCACGATGTGATGGCCAGCGCACAAACCGGAACCGGTAAAACCGCCGCTTTCATGCTGCCGGCGTTACATCTGCTGGCAACACCATCGCAAGAGCGCAGCCGCGGACCGCGCATTTTGGTATTGACACCAACCCGCGAACTGGCATTGCAAGTTTCCGAAGCAGCCAAAAAATATGGCAAATATCTGCCGCGTATCAACGTGGTCAGCATCTTGGGTGGCATGCCGTATCCTTTGCAAAACAAACTGTTGTCACAACCAGTTGACATTCTGGTCGCCACTCCGGGCCGGTTGATCGATCACATCCAACGTGGCCGTATCGATTTCAAACGCTTGCAAATGCTCGTGCTCGACGAAGCCGACCGCATGCTGGACATGGGCTTCATCGACGATGTCGAAACCATTGCAGCCGCAACGCCGGACACACGCCAGACCTTACTGTTCTCCGCCACACTCGACAATGCCATCGACAAAGTTGCGACAAAACTATTGAAAACGCCAAAACGCATTCAAGTAGCCTCGCAGAAAGCCAAGCTCGATAACATCGAGCAACGCTTACATTATGCCGATGATATGTCGCATAAGAACCGCCTACTGGATCATGTGCTGCGCGACGAGAATGTGAAACAAGCGATTGTTTTCACAGCAACCAAACGCGATGCAGACACCCTAGCCGATAATTTATATGCGCAAGGCTTTTCAGCAGCAGCATTACACGGCGACATGAATCAACGTGAACGCACCCGCACATTGACCCGGTTGCGTAACGGCGGTTTGCAAGTGCTCGTGGCAACCGATGTCGCAGCCCGCGGTATCGACGTGGCTGACATCACACACGTGATCAATTTTGATTTACCCAAATTCGCCGAAGATTATGTGCACCGCATTGGCCGTACAGGTCGCGCAGGTGCAGCCGGTATTGCTGTTTCGTTTGCATCCAATAAGGATAGCGCGCACCTGTCGAAAATCGAACGTTACACCGGCCAGCGCATCGCGTCGCACATCATTCCCGGCTTGGAACCGCGCATCAAACCGCGTTTCCAAAGTAACGGACCGAAAAGCAGCGCGCCCAGCGTGACACAAAAACGCAAGCGCTCACCCTTCGCTGGCAACGACAATCGTCCCGGCTTCGGCGCGGCAGCCAACGAACCCGGCAGAGCCCGCAGCGGACAACGCGGCCGCTCGTTCGATCAGGAAAATCGCGGCAATTCTTTCCGCAGTAATAGCGGCAACAAAGCCGGTTTTCAGTTTGCACGCACGAAGTAACCGCATTTAAAATCCTTTGCTCCGCGATAGCGGGGCAAAGCGATTCATCACATCCCATTTTCTCAACATCAGCACGCGCTTATTAACATCGCTTCACCGCCTCTCTTTTCCGCAATATCTGTACAATCCCATAAGCCGCATACGCTGCAATCAGATGCTTGAGCGTGTGACCGCTGATCCAGCCGTTTGTCCAAGCAAAAATTTGCGCGTTCAGCATTTCAAATACTTTTGCGACCGCGTATAGCGCAATGATCTGGTAGATACCGTTGCCATGCGTGTAACGCGATGGAAAGCGTAGACTGATCCATACAATCAGCAGGATCGAATAAAACTGCATCACGATATAAAAGTTCAGGCTACCTGCACCTTGCTGTTCAGTCCAATACCAATACAGCACGCTCAGCACAGCCAGCACAACGAGCAGCGGTAAAGCCCAAAGCCCTGCGGTTCGGCTTAGGCGCTCAACCACAGCGTGGCCGATAACAGCGCGGCGATGGCGATGACAATGGGTAACCGGTCCCACAATAAATGATCGATATCCGGTGTCCAGTGATAGTGAATTGAACCGAAGGCGACGGAGGTAATGCTCAGAAACAGCACCCAGTAAGGCCAGCTTTCCTTGCGATCTTGGAACGCGGTTTGCGTGGGATTGCCATGAATCCGCCACAAAAACACCAAACCGGCGCCGCCGCTGAGCAGAAAAGCCAGGTTGGAAATGACATCATTGAAGTTGGGAATACCGAAGAAACTGCGCTGATCGGCGAAACGATGGTATTCTGCGAGTTGCGCAGTTGGTGGCAGAATCATCGCGGCGATAATCACCAGAACCGATATTCCTGCGAGTAACCAAAGATGGACATCCATTTATACCGAGGTTTCCGGTTCTATCAATGCATTTGCGCCACCGCATCCCGGATCCTGGCCACCGGAATGATGTTCATGCCGGCGATTGCTTGCTTGGGTTTGTTGGCCGCCGGGATGATGGCTTGTTTGAAGCCCAGTTTCGCCGCTTCCTTGAGCCGTTCCTGTCCGCGTTGCACCGGACGGATTTCACCGGCCAGGCCGACTTCGCCGATGACGATCATTTTTTCCGCCAGCGGTTTATTTTTCAACGACGACACCACTGCCAGCAAAACCGCCAAGTCGGCGCCGGGTTCGGTGATTTTGACACCACCCACGGCGTTGACGAACACATCCTGGTCGTAGCACGGAATACCGGCATGACGATGCAACACCGCCAGCAGCATGGCCAAGCGGTTTTGCTCCAGCCCGACGCACAAGCGGCGCGGACTGGGCGAGCGCGCTTCGTCGACCAGCGCTTGAATTTCCACCAGCAGCGGGCGCGTGCCTTCTTGCGTCACCATGATGCACGAGCCGGGCACTTGCGTGTCGTGATGCGAAAGGAATAACGCGGAAGGATTCTTCACTTCGCGCAAGCCTTTCTCGCTCATCGAAAACACACCCAATTCATTGACCGCGCCGAAACGATTCTTAAATGCCCGGACCATGCGGAAGCTCGAGTGCATATCGCCTTCGAAATACAGCACGGTATCGACCATATGTTCCAGTACGCGCGGACCGGCCAGCGCTCCTTCCTTGGTAACATGGCCGACCAGAATGATGCAGGTGCCGCTCGATTTCGCCAGACGGGTCAGTTGCGCGGCGCATTCGCGCACCTGCGCGACAGAACCCGGCGCGGATTGCAGCGCTTCCGAATAAACCGTTTGGATTGAGTCGATTACCGCCACAGACGGTTTACGCTCAGCGAGTACCGCTTGGATTTTTTCCAGCTGAATTTCGGCGTACAGATCGACCGACTGCACATCAAGCGCCAGGCGTTTGGCGCGCAACGCCACTTGCTGTGCCGATTCCTCGCCGCTGACATACAACACGGAATGCTGCGCCGACATGAAAGACAGCGCTTGCAATAGCAACGTCGATTTACCGATGCCCGGATCACCGCCCAGCAGCACCACACCGCCCTGCACCATGCCGCCGCCGAGCACCCGGTCCAATTCCTCGATACCGGTGGGATAACGTGGTTCTTCGCGCGCTTCGATGGTACTTAAATTTTGTACTTGACCGGTTTCGGACACCGGGCTGAAGCGCGACACGGATTTTTCCGCGATGGTTTCGACCAGCGTATTCCACGCCTGGCAATGCGGGCACTGGCCTTGCCACTTCAGAGTTTGGCCGCCGCATTCAGTACAGGAATACACCGTTTTTTGTTTGGCCATTTAAAAGTCTGCTAGTCGTAGACTTCAGCGGCAGTAAACTGCATGCCGCGCGCGTCTTTTTCGGATAGAACCGGTTCTCCGGTAATTGGCCAGGCGATGCCGAGCGTAGGATCATTCCACACAATGCAACGCTCAAATTCAGGCGCCCAGTAATCGGTGGTGTTATACAAAAACTCAGCGGAATCGGATAACACCACGAAGCCGTGCGCGAGACCGGCGGGAATCCACAGTTGCTTTTTGTTTTCCGCGCTCAGGATCTCTCCCACCCATTGCCCGAAAGTTGGCGAAGATCGGCGGAGATCGACCGCAACGTCGTACACCTCCCCTGCCACGACGCGCACCAATTTCCCCTGTGCGTGCTGGATCTGATAGTGCAAGCCGCGCAACACGTTATGCGCGGAACGCGAATGATTGCTTTGCACAAAACAGACGGACTTGCCAATGGCGGATTCGAATGCACGCTGATTAAAGCTTTCATAGAAGAAGCCGCGATCGTCGCCGAAAACGCGCGGTTCCAGCAGAAAAACATCGGGGATGCGCAAAGGTGTCGCCTTCATCAAAACTCCCGTTTCAGAACTTGCTGCAGGTATTGCCCGTAACCGTTTTTGGCCAGCGGCAGCGCCAGCGCTTCGAGTTGCGCGGCATCGATCCAACCTTGCCGGAAAGCAATTTCTTCCGGGCAGGCGATTTTCAGGCCTTGGCGGTGCTCGATGGTAGCAACGAACTGGCTCGCATCGAGCAACGATTCATGCGTGCCGGTATCCAGCCAGGCGTAGCCGCGCCCCATGATTTCGACGCTGAGCGCGTCATGTTCCAAATAAATGCGATTCAGGTCGGTGATTTCCAATTCGTTACGCGCTGATGGTTTGAGAGTCTTGGCGTAATCCACCACATGGGCATCGTAAAAATACAAACCGGTCACGGCATAATGCGATTTCGGCTGCTCGGGTTTTTCTTCCAGGTTCACGACCTTGCCACCGGCATCGAATTCAACCACACCGTAGCGTTCCGGATCGTGCACGTGATACGCGAAAACGCTCGCGCCTTGCACGCGCTGCATCGCATTCGTCAGCAAATGATGGAAATCGTGTCCGTAAAAAATATTGTCGCCCAAAACCAGTGCCGAGTTATCGTTACCGATAAACGATTCGCCGATCAGAAAAGCTTGCGCCAAGCCATCCGGAGACGGCTGCTCGGCGTATGAAATATTCAAGCTCCACTGGCTTCCGTCACGCAATAACTCCTGAAAATTACCCACGTCGCGCGGGGTTGAAATCACCAGAATATCCTGGATCCCGGCCAGCATCAGCGTGCTGAGCGGATAATAAATCATCGGTTTATCGAATACTGGCAGCAACTGTTTTGATACCGTTTGCGTCACCGGATAAAGCCGCGTTCCGGAACCGCCGGCCAGCACAATGCCTTTTCTCCGTGCAAGCGTGGATAGAGTTTTGGAAGTATTGAATATTGGCATAAATAAAAACCCGGATTCTCAAAACGCATCAATGCATCGTTTTCATCCGGACCCATTCATTAAAAGAATGGCGATTGTACTATATCCGCTTCCCGCTCCGGATAATTGCACGATGCCGGGAACATTGCCGCGGCGAATCTCCATTGTCCGCATCACGCAACCAGCGATTCCGCAGCCGGTTCATGTAAAATGATGCATTATGATCGACTTGCAACATCACCATCGTTTAGTCAGAAAACTGGCGCCTTACTGGAAGTTACTCTTGCTGGCATTTTCCGCCATGCTGATGGTAGCGGCATTGCTGGCGTTTCTGCCCCTGCTCGTTAAGCACATGCTGGCAGGTGCATTTATCCTGCAAGACCCATCACTGATACAAACCACATCGCTGACGATGGTTGCAGTATTTGCCGCGCGCGCATTGGCAGGTTATATCAGCCTGTACGCCACTGGCAAAGCCGGTGGCAAGTTAGGCGCCGATTTGCGCATGGAATTCTTTAACAAGCTGCTGACACTGCCCATCCGTTGCTACGCGCATTTCAATTCTCATCAAACCAGCGCGCTGATAGCGCATATCAACACGGTTGCGCAAACCACAACCGGGCACATCGCGCGGTTAACGCAAGATTGTCTGACGATCATCGCATTAATGATTTGCACGCTGCGCCTCAATCAAGAATTTGCCATCCTGCTTCTGCTAGCGATACCGCTCATTCTGCTGATCCATCAAATGACGCAAAGCCGTTTCAATAAACCCGAGTATCAACACTCATCAGCAGCTGGCGATCTGATTGAACACTTAGCGCAATCCGTCGCACACTACAGAAAAATCAGGCTGGACGGCGGACAACATCATGAAAGCCAACGTCTCGGCAAAATTTCCGCAGCGATTTATCAAGCCGACATGCAACAAGCGTGGATCAGGGCCATGGTGATTCCTTCAGGTCAGTTCATCATGATGTTGATTATGCTCGCCGTGGCCTACATTATTGCGCTGCAAGCGATTAATGGCGCGCTTAGTCTGCCCGAAACCGCCGCGCTGATCACCATCGTATTGCTGTTCATCCTGCCGGTACAACGCATCGCCAATCTACCCAAGCAACTGGAGCATGATCAAACGACTCTGGAAGCCATTTTTGCATTCCTCGATCAGGAATCCGAACAGGATAGCGGCACTCTCGGCACTCCGCAGGGTTGCGCCAAGCTGGTATTTGACCAGGTGCGTTGCGAAGTCGATGCAAGCGCCAAACCGATTCTCAATCACATGCATTTCACTTTACGGCCGGGTGAGGTCGTTGTGTTTACCGGCTATACCCAGGAAGAAAAAAATACATTGATCGATCTAATACTGCGTTTGCGGCAACCAGCCAACGGAAAAATCTTACTGAATGACCAGCCACTGCCGGATATCCAATTAAACCGCTTGCACGCAAACATCGCTTTGGTTTCCCCGGATACCTTTCTGCTCGACGACAAAATTGCCGGTAACATTGCCTATGGTGCGATGCGTTGCAGCAACGAAGCAAAAATCACCGCAGCAGTGCAGGCATCACACGCCATAGAGTTTGTCCGGCACATGCCCGAAGGCTTGCAGACAGATATCAGTGCAAAAGGCACCGCAATCACCCGGCACCAACTGTTGCAGCTCGCTATTGCGCGCGCATTCGTGAAAGACCCTCGCATCCTGATCCTGGATGAATTATTCACACTCCAGGAACCGGATCCGATAAATTTGCTGCCTGTCTTGGAAAAGTTGATGCAAAACCGTACCACGCTGATTTTCAATCCATCGATCCCGCAACTGCAAACGATCGATCGAATCTTTGTGATGGAAAATGGTTGTATTGCCGAAAGTTTGAGAACACCGGGCAGTTTTCAGCACACTTAACCCAATTCAAATGCACCCCGCTGCCGTTTCTTCTAGCGATCAAAGGACGCAACTCTGGCATTCAGGTGTGTACTACTTACCGTTCCATTCCTTACTGTCATATTCCGGCACCCAGTTCACCAATTGGTCCCGGACTTCTCGATCGCTCAATACCGAAATCTTACTCAGCCACGCCGTCATATCGGACAGCCATTGCTCATCCACTTGACGTGCTTGTGCGATACGCAATTTTTGATGCGGTGTCGGCAATGTGTTTTCGCTAGCGGACAGCAACTCTTCATGCAATTTTTCTCCCGGTCGCAATCCGCTGAAAACGATACGGATGTCGTCTTCTCCCAATCCGGATAAATGGATCAAGTCATTGGCCAGATCGACAATTTTGACCGGATCGCCCATATCCAGCACGAAAATTTCCCCGCCGCCATTGGTACCGCCCATCAGCCCAGCTTGCAGTACCAGCTGAGCCGCCTCGGGGATGGACATAAAATAGCGCGTCATTTCCGGGTGGGTGATGGTAATCGGGCCGCCTTTGGCAATTTGCTCGCGAAATTTCGGAATAACGCTGCCGGTGCTGCCCAGCACATTGCCGAAACGCACCATCACAAAACAAGTCGGGCGCGATTGGTTATTCCAGCCCGGCTGGTTATTCTTAGCCGCAATGGATTGCTGCAAGGCTTGGCATACCATTTCCGCCAGGCGTTTGCTGGCGCCCATGACGCTGACCGGATTGACCGCTTTGTCGGTCGAGATCAGAACAAATTTTTCCACCGCGAAACTGATCGCGACCTGCGCCAGCACATACGTGCCCAGCACATTATTCAACAGCGCTTGATAAGCATTCTCCTCCTCCATCAGCGGAACGTGCTTGTAAGCGGCGGCATGAAAAACCACGGCGGGATGGAATTGCGAAAACAATTGCGTCATGCGTGCGCGATCCTTGACATCGCCGATCACAAACGACATTTTCATCGCGGGGAAGCGCGGCAAAAATTCTTCCTGAATGCTGTAGAGCGCAAATTCGTTCAATTCCAGAAATACGATACGCTCCGGCTCAAACGCGGCTAGCTGGCGGCACAGTTCGGAACCGATCGAACCGCCCGCCCCCGTTACCAGAATCACTTTGCCCGTCAACAAGCCGTGCAGCCCGTCATCGTCCAGAACCACCGGCGCTCTACCGAGCAAGTCGTCCAGCTGGATTTCGCGGATATTCGTCACCATTGACTTACCGCTGATCAAATCCGCGTACGACGGCACCGTCATGGCTTTCACGTCGATTTCCGAGCACATTTCCAAAGCCTTGCGGTGAATCTGACGGGATACTGACGGTGTGGCGATAATGACATGCTCGACATTCAGGGTGTGCACCCAGTGCGGCAACTCGTCGATCCTGCCCAGCACGCGGATTCCTTGCAAGCGTGTGCCCAATTTGCGTGGATCATCGTCCAGCATACCGACCACATGCCATTCCCGACTTCCCGTCAAAGCCTTGACCAGATTCACCGCGGTACTACCCGCGCCAATGATCAAAACCAGTTTGGCTTCATTACTTTCCAAGCCGTACAACCGGCGCTCTTTCCAGGCACGATAGATCAAACGGCTGCCACCCATGATCAGCATCAACAGCAATGGCACCAGCACGGCCACCGCCCCTGGAATCTTAGCCAGCAGACCAAACAACCACAGCAGCAGCAGCTCGGTTAACGAGCCGGACATCACTGCCACAAAAATCCGCTTTAAATCGGGTAGACTGGCATACCGCCATAGCCCTCGATACAGTCCAAGCCACAAAAAGAAACCACCTTGCACCAGCACCATCCAAGGCAGCATTTCCAGCAACAACTGAACCGAATCAGCCGGAATCTCAAAATTGAAACGGAATAAATAAGCCAGCCACCACGCCACCCCGATCGCAATGAAATCATGGGTGAAAGCAATGAGTGTGCGAATTCCGTATTTTTTGAGAAGCATGCTATCCCCGGTTGGAATAATATTTCCGGTGGCAATCAGAAAGAAACATGAGCAGCAAATAAATGCTTCCCCAAGCCATGGCGACCTGGCTTTGCACCGTCAGATCCTTCCCACCCGCCCAGACTGCGCAGCCACCGGCAGCCAACATCAGCCCATAGCTTAATAACGCGGTATCGCGATGCCCTAGGCCGCTTTGCACCATACGCTGATAATAGTGTTCACGATGCGCCTGCCATATTTTCTCGCCGCGCATCAGGCGCTTGGTTATCGTTACCGTCGCATCCGCGATGAAGGGTGAAAATATCAGCACTGGCACCCATAACGACCAAAGTTGATCGAGCCAACCCAGTAACCCCAGCGCCGCCGCCAGGAAACCAAGCGGAACTGCGCCCGCGTCGCCCATGAAAATACGCGCGGGATGAAAGTTGTACCACAAAAAAGCCAGGGCCGCCGCCGCTATCGAAAAATTGATCACGGCAAAATCGTTATTCCCGGCCAAGTACGCAAACAAACCATAGTATCCAAACCCAATTACCGTCATTCCGCCGGCCAACCCATCCGAACCATCCATGAAATTATATAGATTGGACATCCAGATCACTGCGGCCGTAACGCATAGCACAGTCAACCCGCTCGTGACATCCAGTAAAAAAACCGCAGCAAACACGGCAGCAACGATACTGTGAACCAGTAACCGGCACCACACCGGCACATGCCGGATATCGTCAAGCAATGATATTACCATCAGTAAGCCGACACCAGCCCAAACGGCTAGCGGAATAGCTACAGAAAAACACAACCATGTGATGAGTACACCCGATAACAAACCCAATCCGCCGAGACGCGGTACGGGCACAGTATGAAGCGAACGCGCATTGGGATGATCCAGCCCCCAGCGCGCTTTTCTTTTAATCAACCATAAAATGGAGAGGAATGATAAAACAAACGATAACAGCGGCGCTGTGATAATTGTCACGGGAAAATCCAACACCTACCTTAATGACCGGATTATCCGGGGTGAATCAATAAAAAAATAATCCACTTTCTCATCGTGTATGACAAGAAAGTGGCATCAGAAAAACAAACTCAACTAGCCTAGAACAACCTTAGAACATAGGCTTAGCCGCATAACTCTTGTGTGCAGCGGCAGCGGCGGTACCACGTTCCACTTTTGCGCCCATATCGGACAAAATGGTTTCCAGCGCATTCAAGCAGAAAATCACATTTTCTACGCGGCAGGATGTGCCCATTAAGCCAAAGCGCCATACTTTTCCGGCGAAATCGCCAAGCCCTGCGCCAATTTCAAGATTATACTCATCCAACAGGCGGCGGCGCACTTCTTTCTCATCAACACCGGCAGGAACAAATACGGAATTCAGTTGCGGCAAACGATGTTCCTCTTTCACCACATAATTCATGCCCAAGGTCGCGAAACCGGCTTTCAGCGCTTCGTAATTATAGCGGTGACGCGCCCAGGAATGCTCCAGCCCTTCTTCGTATATCATCAACAGTGACTCATGTAAGCCATACAATGCGTTGGTCGGTGCGGTATGGTGATAAGTCCGGGCGGACGATCCCCAGTAATTCAACAGCAGGCTGATATCCATAAACCAGCTGTGCACCTTGGTTTTACGATTTTTAACCAGCTCGGTCACGCGATCGGAGAAACTCACGGGCGATAAGCCTGGCGGACAAGACAAGCATTTTTGGCTGCCGGAATAGATCGCATCGATTCCCCATTCATCCACTAGAATTGGCGTTCCACCCAGTGAAGTCACTGTATCGACAATCGTCAGGCAGTTGTATTTACGTGCGATCTCGCACAGTGTCTTAGCATCGGACTGCGCGCCGGTAGAAGTTTCGGCATGAACAAACGCAACGATCTTGGCATCCGGATTCTTTTTCAGCGCATCTTCCACTTTCTGCGGATCGACCGGTTCACCCCATTTATCGTCGACCACCACCGCCACACCGCCATGACGCTCCACATTTTCGATCATACGGCCGCCAAACACGCCATTGCGGCACACAATCACTTTATCGCCAGGTTCGATCATATTGACGAAACACATTTCCATACCCACCGATCCAGGCCCGGAAACCGGGAAGGTCATGCGGTTTTTGGTTTGGAATGCATAACGCATCAAACCTTTGATTTCTTCCATCATCTCAGTGAACACAGGATCCAAGTGACCCAAGGTCGGACGCGCCATGGCGTTCAACACGCGCGCATGCGTATCTGATGGACCAGGTCCCATCAAAACACGTTGCGGTGGATAAAAAACGGTAGCTTTCTTTTCGGGGCGAAAATCTTCGGTATTCATGAACAATCCTAAATTAATAATAGAGTCTGATTTATTTTTGAAAAAGGGTGATTCTAACAAGTGAACGCAGAGTTTACTATAAACAACGATGTGCTCAATAAATTATCCTTATGGATAGGCTAAGAGATTTTCATATCATTCTAAGAGAAATGAAATAATACGAATTAATTGCAAGAAGTAGATCTAGGCTAAGCAAGCAACGAAGACCAATTAGCCGGACCAAAGAATCTGCACGTTGTATTGAATCACAATTAAGGGGTACCTCCTCGCTAAGCACCTCATTGCCGCATAGAAGTGATATGATGAAAAGCTATTTTTTTAGCTTGATCAGATGATTTATTCTGGTAATTCTATAGGTAAATGAATGGGTCAGGAAGATATGACAAGACTTAACAATAATGAGTTTGTTTAAACCACTAATATCCATTAATAAAAAAACAAAAGGAGTATTCTTATGAAACGAACTATTAAACATTGGCTTGCGGTTTCCGCGGTAGCATCAATTGGATTCTGTGCATCGAGTGCATCCTTGGCCGCGGTGGCGGTATCGTGGACCGGACCTTCTCCTCTGGCGACCTATTCTGTAGGCGAAATAGTCAATCCTTTTGGCAATGCCAATGCCAGCGGCATCATCGGTGGCACCGGCCTCGACTTGGCCTTGGTGCTCGATTCTTCGGGCAGCATGGGGACTATAAGCAGCGGAAAATCCCGTAATGCTTGGTTGGAAGAAGCTTCGGCAGCACTGGTAAACGCTCTACCAGTGGATAGCACTTCGGTAAGTGTTATCGATTTCGACAGTGATGCCCTGCTATTGCAAGGACTCACACCGCTATCCAGCGGTTCAGCTGCGGTACTCTCGGCAATCACAGCAATTGATGCTTCGGGTGGAACTAACATCGGTGCTGGTATTGATCGCGCGAGCACCGAACTTACTGGTCCCAACCACACTGACGGCCGCACCCAAATGATGGTGGTGGTATCCGACGGTGTAAGCAGCGGTAACCCGGTCGCCAGCGCAACCGCCGCGCTGGGCTTGGGTATCGATGCTATCCATACTGTTGGTATCCCTGGCCATGACGCAGTGACTATGCAAAACATCGCTACGGCGGGCAACGGAATCTATACTAATGCCAGTGACCTGACGGACCTGATTAACCTGTTCAATGGCACAGCCGGCAACCTAGTGGGTATCGATTACGTGGACGTGACGATGAATGACGGCTCGTTCATCAGTCACATCGCTATCGACGGCTTAGGTAACTTCGTATTACCCGATGCTACATTATTCTTCGGTGCTAATGTGTTTACTGCCGTTGCATACGATACACTGGGCAATAGTGCTACTGCAGAACTGATTCTCACTGCAGTGCCTGAACCCAGCACCTACGCAATGCTCGGATTGGGTCTGGTGTTAATAGGCTGGGCAAACCGCCGCCGTATCGTTTGATTATGCTCGCAACATAAACAGAAGCCGCACTTTTTAGAAGTGCGGCTTCTTTATTTCCTCAGCTGCTAATACTACTTACGCATAACAACTTGACAGCTTTCCAATGCTTTCTTGACACCTTCCATTCAATATCTTCATCTATAAAACAGCATTTTAGAAATAAAATCCAAAACAACACACCAATTTTTGCCTTCCCATTGCTTTTTCCAAAATTCAAACTTAAAATGCCACCGGTTACTAGCTTTCTAAAATGCCCATTGAACGATTGATGGCACAGCAACTCAAAAAGCGGTAACGCAATGGGAAACTAGGGTTCCGGCCGATTCAGTCAACGGCGTCAGGTCCAAGAGTTTCCGGTCTCGTAATAGCGAGGCTCCACGGAGGGATAAAAGCCCGGGAGATTAAGCGTAATGTGCTCGAAGTACATTACAATCCCGGTAAACCCTTTGGTATGGAGACTGGTTATGTCAGGTTCAACAAAACAAATCCCATCTTTGCAGGATGCCCATGTAACCGGCGACGCGCTCAATCGCAGCATGAGTGTCTGGCACAGTTTCACGCTCGGTTTTGCAGTGGTCTCGCCGGTGGCCGGACTGTATGCCATCATCGGTGTGCAAACCGTGGTCGCCGGCGGCGGCTGGTTTGCGGCATTGGCGGTTTGTTTGGTCATGCAGTTACTGGTGGCTACCGTTTACGCGGAGCTGTCTTCACAATTCCCGATTGCTGGTGGTGCCTATAAATGGGCGCGGCAGCTCGGCGGTGCGATAGCCGGGCAATATGCCGGTGTGATCTATATTTGCTCCACCATCGCCATGGTCACGACAACCGCTTATACCGGCGGTTTCTGGCTGGCGATCTTCAGCGGATTGCCGGATGACGGCGGTGGTACGATGGTGCTTTGGGGTGC
The DNA here is from genome assembly GCF_900106555.1 of Nitrosomonas oligotropha. Taxonomy (GTDB): domain Bacteria; phylum Pseudomonadota; class Gammaproteobacteria; order Burkholderiales; family Nitrosomonadaceae; genus Nitrosomonas; species Nitrosomonas oligotropha_A. Next base: position 130,306 of record NZ_FNOE01000006.1, read on the forward strand.
GCTATTTTTGTTGCTTTGCACACTCCTCAATCTCGCCCCGGTCAGTATTTTCAATCTGGTGATCAAACTGGGTGTTTACGCGGAAGTCGCCGGGTCATTCGGCGTAGCGCTCTTGCTGTTTCTTTTTTTCCGTCAGCACCCTTTCATGGAATTATTCCAGCACATGGGTACCGGCACAGCGCCCAGTGAAATGGCGGCTTTCCTGGCGGCACTGGCCATTGCTGGCTGGGCTTTTATCGGTTTTGATGCCTGTTCCACCACCGCCGAAGAAACCCATCAACCGAAGCGCATGGTGCCCCGTGCCATTTTCATGTCGCTACTCGTCGTCGGCACAGTCGTTTTGTTCAATTCAGCCGCGCTGATTTTGGCCTTTGAACACGACACTTTGAGAAATTCCAGCCATACCTCCGATCCGGTCACACCGCTGATTGCCAGCAGCATCGGCGATTGGTTCGAGAAACCTTTCCTGGCCATCGTGATGACTGCTTTTCTCGCTTGTGGCGCATCGATGGTCAAGTACACCTCGCGCATTGTGTATTCGATGGCGCGCGAAGGCAATATGCCAGCCGTGTTGAGCCAGGTAACGGCCAGCAAAATCCCGCGTAATGCCATTCTCTTTACCGTTCTGCTGGCAGGCTGCGGATTGATCTTCGGGCTCAATGACGACGCCGTGGCCACCATCATCGCTTTCGGTACCGGCGGTTTATACGCCATGTTCACGTTCACCACGGGCTTTGCCTTGTTTGCCCGGCTCACCGGGCGATGGAATCCGGCGTTGGGGGAATTAAAGCTGGGCGTATGGGGACTGATCATCAATTGCCTGGCGTTTATCTGGTCATTATTTGAGCTCATCAACATCGCCTGGCCCCGCCCCTATGCGATTTCCGCGGATGCGCCGTGGTGGCAGTTGTGGGCGACACCGCTGGTGCTGAGCAGCATTCTAACCATCACAACCCTCTATATACTGTGCAAAAAATGGATGCAATCCAAATAAATCCATTTTCATAAGGAATTCATCATGAATCAGCAAAATAACATCATCTGGCAACAACTGATCCCAGGCGGATGCCACTGGTCCGGCATTGTACGCCGCGGCACCACGCTGCGTTTGACCGATGTCGACGGAGGCGCGAATGCCGCCGTGTTGTTCTTTAATCAGGAAGAAAAGCTCGAGCGCTACAACATGGCCGACACCCTGAAATCGCAGCATACTTTCCGCCTCACCAAAGGGCATGCCTGTCACTCCGACATGGGACGGATGTTTTGTTGCATCACGGCGGATACCACAGGCTGGAACGATACCGTATGCGGCTTGAGCGACGCCGATTTGATCCAGCAAAAATATGGTACCGCGCGCTATCAGGAGCACCGCAATGAAATGTTCCGCAGCGGCCTGGACGGCATGTTGATCGAATTGGGCAAATGGGGATTGGGCATGCGCGATGTCGTCGCCAATATCAATTTTTTCAGCAAAGTCACTGCCGATTCCGCAGGTGATTTGAAATATCACGCCGGTCACAGCAAAGCAGGCGATTATGTCGAACTGAGTTTTGTCATGAATACCTTGGTGATATTGTCCGCCGCGCCGCATCCGCTCGATCCGGTAAAACCGTATCAGCCCGGTGCAGTCAATCTGGAATTATTCGATACGCCACCGGATGCAACCAACGAATGCCTGCATATCGCCGAAAATATTCGCGCACTGCAGAACGCGCAACACTTTTATTGCGAGGATTAAAAATGAATACCTCTACGCTATTTGTAAGCCAGCTCGATCCCAGCCAGGCGGTGATCGATGAAATTTGCCCGGCCGGAGAACCGTGGGTGCATCTGATCAAACGCGGACAAACCTTCCGTATCGTCGATTTGGAAGGCAATCAGGCCGTCGACACGCTGTTCTATAACGCGCACGACGCGCAAGAACGCTACAGCGCAACCGATACCGTCAGCCGCCAGAATAAGCTGTACCTGACGTCCGGCAGCAAGCTGTATTCCAATTCCGGCAATGTCATGCTGACCATCACCGCCGATACGTGCGGGCGGCACGACACGTTGGGCGGCGCTTGCGCGGCGGAGAGCAACACCGTGCGCTATGCCTTGGAAAAATTACCGATGCACAGTTGCCGCGACAATTTTCTGCACGCCTTGGCGCATGATCCGCTATGTCAGCAATTGGGCATGGGCAAGCGCGACCTGCCCAGCAACATCAACTTCTTCATGAACGTGCCGGTCACACCGGACGGCGGGCTGGAGTTTGCCGATGGCGTTTCGGCCCCCGGCAAGTATGTTGAAATGCGCGCGGCAATGGATGTTTTGGTGTTGATCTCGAATTGTCCGCAGTTGAACAATCCGTGCAATGCTTATAATCCGACACCGATACGTTTACTGATCTGGGATTAATCCGATAGCGGAGGAACCGTATGTTCACCAAAGTACTCATCGCCAACCGCGGCGCCATTGCTTGCCGCATCATACGCACGCTGCGCCGCATGAACGTCACCAGTGTCGCGGTATACACCGAAGCCGATGCGTTATCGCGGCATGTCAGCGAGGCCGATGAAGCTTATTGCATCGGTGAAGGTGTTGCGGCTGAAAGCTACCTGCGCACCGATAAGATCCTGGCCATCGCGCAGCAATCCGGCGCGCAGGCCATCCATCCCGGCTACGGGTTTCTCAGTGAAAATGCGGATTTTTCCGGACAGTGCGCGGCGCACGGCATTTGTTTCATCGGTCCAACGCCGCAGCAAATGCGCGCGTTCGGCCTGAAACATACAGCTCGGGCATTGGCGCTGGAAAATCAGGTGCCGCTGCTGCCCGGCACCGGTTTGCTGGCGAATCTCGACGACGCCTGCCATCAGGCCAAGCATATCGGCTACCCCGTGATGCTGAAAAGCACCGCAGGCGGCGGCGGTATCGGTATGCGCTTGTGCTGGAATCAGGATGAGCTGAGCGGTGCTTATGAATCCGTCAAAAATCTCGCGCAAAATAATTTCAAGGATGCCGGTTTATTTCTGGAAAAATTTGTCGACCAGGCACGCCATATTGAAGTGCAGATTTTCGGCGATGGTCACGGTCAAGTCGTCGCATTGGGCGAACGTGACTGTTCCATGCAGCGGCGCAACCAGAAAGTCATCGAGGAAACACCCGCGCCCCATCTGACGCCGCAACTCCGTCAAGCCTTGTTGGACACGGCGGTACGCCTTGGCAAAGCAGTCAATTATCAATCCGCTGGCACGGTGGAATATATTTTTGACGCCGCTAACGGCCAGTTTTATTTTCTCGAGGTCAACACGCGCTTGCAAGTTGAACATGGCGTAACCGAGGAAGTGACCGGCATTGATCTGGTGGAATGGATGGTGCGGCAAGCCGCGGGTGATTTGCCGCCGCTCGATTCCTTTACCATAGAACCCCATGGCGTTTCGATTCAAGCGCGGGTTTATGCCGAAAATCCGGCCAAAGACTTTCAGCCTTCCAGCGGCACGCTGACAGCTGCGGAATTTCCCGCATCGGCGCGGGTTGAAACCTGGGTCGAGCGCGGCATTGATGTATCCGCGTTTTACGATCCGATGCTGGCGAAAATCATCGTGCACGCGCCGGACCGGGAAAAAGCCATCGCGCGGTTGCAGGGTGCATTGGAAAGCAGTTCGTTGCAAGGGATCGAAACCAATCTGGATTACTTGCAGCAAATTCTCAGCAGTGCGCAATTTCGCAACGGGCAATACACCACCGGCTTTCTCAATGGATTTCACTACCGTGCGCATACCCTGGACGTCTTAGTCCCCGGTGTGCAGACCACCGTGCAGGACTATCCCGGACGGCTCGGTTACTGGCAAATCGGCGTACCGCCTTCCGGACCGATGGATGCGCTCGCGTTCCGCTTGGCCAACCGGCTGGTTAATAACTCCGCAGACAAAGCGGCGCTGGAAATCACATTGACCGGCCCAACGTTGCGTTTCAACAGCGATTGCCTGATCGCCGTGACCGGCGCGGCGATCGAAGTCTATTTGGACAGCGAGCCGCTGCCCCTCTGGCAATCGCACGAAATCAAGGCTGGCGCCATTCTGCAATTCGGCAAAATCAAGGATCAGGGTTGCCGGGCATACCTCGCGGTGCAAGGCGGATTTCAAGTACCGGATTATCTCGGCAGTAAATCGACTTTCACACTGGGGCAATTCGGCGGCCACGCCGGGCGCGCGCTGCGGGCGGGCGATGTACTGCATATCGCGGCGGAATACGAACCGGCGCAATCCGTGCTGGCAGCGGAATTGATCCCGCGCTACACGCATCAATGGGAAATCGGTGTTTTATACGGCCCGCATGCTGCGCCCGACTTTTTCACCGCTGCGGATATTGAAACGTTCTTCAGCACGGATTGGAAAGTGCATCACAATTCCAGCCGCACCGGTGTGCGTCTGCTCGGCCCGAAACCGCAATGGGCGCGTAGCGACGGCGGCGAAGCCGGTTTGCATCCGTCCAATATTCACGATACCGCGTACGCCATCGGCGCGGTCGATTTTACCGGCGACATGCCGATCATTTTGGGGCCGGACGGGCCGAGCTTGGGCGGTTTCGTCTGTCCCGTTACCGTGGCTCATGCCGAGTTATGGAAAGTCGGACAACTCAGGCCGGGCGACCAGATCCGTTTCCGCTCGCTGACCATGGAAGAAGCGCAAACGCTGGAAAAACAGCAGAACGAATCGATCCGGTTATTGCATTCGCCTCCTGTATTAGCATCCAGCGGTGCTATTGCAACGCTGCCGAGTCCGATCCTGCATCAGATCGCCGAAGGCCCGCAGCACATGGCGGTCACATACCGCCAATCGGGCGATCACAACTTGCTGGTGGAATATGGCCCGATGGTACTGGATCTGGATTTGCGCTTTCGCGCGCATGCCTTGATGGAGTGGCTGCAACACGCCAATTTGCCCGGCATTATCGATCTGACGCCGGGCATCCGTTCGCTGCAAATTCATTTCGACGCGCAAATTCTGCCGCGCGACAGCCTGCTGCAAACCTTACTCGCGGCGGAACAATCGCTGCCGGACAGCGCCAGCATGTCGGTGCCGTCACGCATCGTGCACCTGCCGCTGTCTTGGGACGATGCAGCGACACGCTTGGCGATCGAGAAATACATGCAATCGGTGCGCAGCGACGCGCCGTGGTGCCCGAGCAATATCGAGTTCATCCGCCGCATCAATGGGCTGAATAGTATCGAAGCAGTGCACCGTATCGTATTTGACGCCAGTTACTTGGTTCTTGGCTTGGGCGATGTGTATTTGGGTGCGCCGGTGGCCGTACCGGCCGATCCGCGCCATCGCCTGGTGACCACCAAATATAATCCGGCGCGCACCTGGACGCCGGAAAATGCCGTGGGTATCGGTGGTGCGTATTTGTGCATTTATGGCATGGAAGGCCCCGGCGGCTATCAATTCGTCGGGCGTACGCTGCCGGTATGGAACCGCTACCGCCAAACCGCCGATTTCAAGGATGGCAAACCTTGGCTGTTGCGTTTCTTCGACCAGATCCGTTTTTATCCGGTCAGCGAAAGTGAATTGCTGAAACTGCGCAAGGATTTCATCCGCGGGCAATTTCAACTGCGCATCGAAGAAACCACGTTCAGTTTGCAGCAACATCACCTGTTTCTGCAACAGAACCAAACGGCGATCCATGACTTCAAAACCCGTCAGCAAGCCGCTTTTGAAGCCGAACGCGAGCGCTGGAGAATCAACGGACAAATGGAATTTGCCAGCGAATCGGATCTCGATGAAGCCGATGCGCAAAGCGAATTGGATTTACCCGAAGGCAGTCACGCCATCGCTTCGCCGGTCACCGGCACCGTATGGAAAATACTGACCCAGGAAGGCCAGCAAGTCAAAGCGGGTGACATCCTGATCGTCATTGAAGCGATGAAAATGGAAATTGCCGTGGAAGCTCCGCTCAGCGGCACCGTTGAACGCATTCTATGCCGCCAAGGGGATGGTGTCTCCGCCGGGCAACTGCTCGTCGTACTGCAGAAACATCAAACTGCGCCATGATTGACGATAATTCACAAGCACAAAGCAGAACAGCCTACTGGCTGGAGCGGTGGGAGCGGAATGAAACCGGTTTTCATCAGACCGGAATCAATCCGTATTTGCTTGAATTCTGGCACGAGTTGCAACTGAGCCGTGATAGTACCGTCTTCGTGCCGCTGTGCGGCAAGAGTCACGATATGCTGTGGCTGCGTCAACAGGGACATACTGTGCAGGGTGTTGAATTAAGCACTACAGCGGCGCAGGCATTTTTCAGCGAAAACGGTTTGATACCGCAGAGCCATGCGCACGGCCGGTTCATGCACTGGGAAGCGAATGACATCGCTATTTTATGCGGCGATTTTTTCGATCTAGGCACACAAGATATGCGCAATGTCAGCGCCGTGTATGACCGCGCCGCGTTGGTGGCATTGCCACCGGATCTGCGTCAGCGTTATGTGGATCATCTGCTGCGGATTCTTCCGGAAAATACGCAAATCCTGCTCATCACACTCGACTATCCGCAGCATGAAATGACCGGACCGCCTTTTGCGGTATCTTTCAATGAAGTAACCGCGTTGTTCCAGGCATATGCCGGAATCACCCTGCTATCGCAGCACAATGTGCTGGCACAAAATCCGCGTTTTCAGGCGCGTGGAATCAGCCGCTTAGAGGAGAGCGCGGTTCTGCTGAAAACATTCGCGCGATAACATCGCGGCAGCCGCACCAAGATTGCTGACGAGCTTATGCTGTATTCCGGTTTTCCTGGTCGATTAATAATTGCTCAAATTCTTGCTGGGGAACCGGGACCGAATAAAGAAAGCCTTGTACATAATCGCAACCGAAATGCGTCAGCAGATCCTGCTGTGCTTCAGTTTCAACGCCTTCGGCGATGGTCTTGATATCCAGTTTATGCGCCATGACTATGATCGCTTCCACCAGCGCGCGATCGGTGGCGTTGCCCATTAACTGATGCACAAAGGAGTAGTCGATTTTAAGAAAATCGATATCGAATTTTTTCAGATAAGACAGCGAGGAAAACCCGGTGCCGAAATCATCGATGGAAACTTCAATGCCATTATTGTGAAGCTCCAGCAGATTCTGCTGCACCACGGCAGAATCCTTTAACAACAAACCTTCGGTAATTTCCACGTTGATGCAATCGCCGGGCAATCCCAGTTGGATCAGGCTATCGAGCCAGCGGTAATTATTCAAGTGTTTGAACTGGATCGGTGAAATATTCACACTGATTTGTATGATATAACCCAGTCTCCGTCGCCATTGATCGATCAGATCGATCGACTCCCGGAATACCATTTCGCCAATTTCCAGGATTAAGCCGCTCTCCTCCGCCAGCGGAATAAAGATGGTAGGACTGATCATGCCTCGTTTCGAATGATTCCAGCGCAGCAGCGCTTCGGCCTTGACAATGCGTTCGCTGGACAGCTCCAGGATCGGCTGATAGTAAACACGCAGTTCGTTCTTGGCGATGGCCTGCCGCAAATCTTGCATCAACAGCATTTTTTCATGCGCCGCTTGTTGCATGGAAGGGGTGAAGTAGCAAAAACGATTCCGCCCTTCCAGTTTCGCTGCATACATCGCCTGGTCCGCATGCTTCATCAGGCTCTTTCTGTCAGCGCCGTCTTGCGGATAAAAAACGATACCGATACTGGTGGAGATGTAATGATCAGCCCGGTTATGCCGGAGTTTAAAAGGTTTGTTCAGTTTCTGCGTAATCTGCTGCGCGATCGCTGCAGCTGCTTTATTATCGCCACACTTCGATAAAATAATCGCAAATTCGTCCCCGCCCAAACGGGCAACGATATCGGTTTTGCTGGCGCAGGATTTAATGCGCGAAGCAACTTCTCTCAGCAACTCATCCCCTTTGTCATGCCCCAGCGTATCGTTGATATCCTTGAAATGATCCAAGTCCATCAGTAATAAGGACAACGGTGATTTGCTGCGCTGCGATTTCTTGATTTCCTGATCCAATAGTTCTTTAAACAAATTACGGTTGGGCAGTCCGGTTAGCGGATCGTAATTGGCCTGAAACAGAATGATTTCGTCTTTTTTCTTTTTTTCGGTGATATCGGAAAACTGCGAAACATAATAATGAACATCCCCGGATAGATGACGGATCACACTGATATTGAGCCATTTGGCATAAATCGAGCCATCCTTGCGCAGATCCCAGATTTCTCCTTGCCAATGGCCCTCATTCAGAAGCTTGCACTTCATTTCCTGATAAAAGGCTTCATCATGCCGGTTTGAGCGGAACATAGCCGGATCTTTACCCAGAACATCCGCTATCTCGTAGCCGGTCATGCGGGTAAAGGCTGGATTAACCTGAATAATCCGGTTGTTCTCATCCATGACCATAATGGCTTCATTGCTCGACTGATAAATCGCGGCCGCAAGGCGCATCGAGTCACTCGCCTGTTTTTGCTTGGAAATATCCTGATAAATTCCGAGCACACCGATGATTTCCTTCCGGGTACTAAGCAGCGGCACCTTGGAAGTCTCTATCCAAAGCGTTTCACCGGCGGCATTATTCAAGGCTTCTTCGTAATACAGCATGGAAGTTCCCGAACTAATCACCCGCTTGTCGTCATTACGGTAGTGGTCGGCTTGATCCTTTGTCCAGCTCAGATCGTAATCAACTTTACCAATAATTTCCTGCGGCGATGTCATCCCGGCATCTCGCGCAAAAATAGGATTGCAACCGAGGTAACACGACTGCTTGTCCTTCCAGAAAATCCGCGCCGGAACAGTATCGACGATCGTTTTCAGCAAATTGCGCGATTCCGCCAGCTCAACTTCCTTCATTTTCAGGTCGCTAATGTCGGTGATCGTGCCGACAAACCCCTGCACAGTACCATTCTGATCGCGTTCCGCCTGTGCCTGTCCCAGAATCCAGGACGTTGTCTGTTCTTTAGTTTGAGAACGATACTCGCACATAAACGGCTGTTGCCACTGCACTATTTCATTCCATTCCGCGATGACTCTTTCCCGGTCCTCCGGATGAATGGCTGCAATCCATCCATAACCTGCCGCTGCAATAGCATCCAAGCCAGTCATATGGCACCAGCGTTCATTCACATATAAATATTTACCCGCTGCATCCGTGCGAAAGATGCCGACTGACGCAGCTTCGGTCAAACTGCGGAAAAGCTGCTCATTTTCCCGTAATGCAGTCTCCATTTGCTTCTGCGGGGTAGCATCAACTAATACACCATGCCAACGCGTATTGCCATCGGCTTCCCGCTGCGGTATTGAATAACCATGCAGCCATTTCATCCCCTTGGGCGTTTGCACGGGAAACTCATAAAACCAGGGCGTCAGCTTTTCCATGGAATCATGGATGGATTTTTCCAAAGCCGGTACAGCATGGCTGGGTATCATTTGAAACAAAATTTCAACATCCACCATGCATTCAGCTGAAGTGCGCCCAATTAAATTTTCAATTCCTTCACTCATGAAGGGAAGTGAGCGGCATCCGGCGGCATCGACACAGAATTCATACACCGCGCCCGGTATGCTGGCGACCAAATTACGGAAACGCTTTTCGCTGGCTTGCAGCTCGGCAGTCCGTTGAATTACGGTGTGTTCGAGATTTTGCTTCAGCGCCAGGCTTTCCGCTTCGGCCGCTTTACGCCCGGTAATATTCCGGAAAATGCCGCGCGTCGCAACCGGCTGGCCATCTGGAGCGTACAGGCTGACATTGCCTTCGACCATCATGGTTTGCCCATCTTTAGTCTGAAAAGGGACCTCAATTAATCCGGCATTTTCTCCCGCCATGATCCGCCGAATGAATTCCTGACACTGCACATGGTGGCTGGGATGAACGATATTGAAAATAGTCAATGTTGCCACTTCGCCGGCTGTATAACCGAGCGCTTCGCGCCAGGCGCGATTGACAAAAAGAAGACGGCCATCCGGTGCAACGCTCTGAATTAAATCTTTTGTATCATCGAACAATTCTCTCAGTTGTTGCTCACTCAGAACAATCGAAGCGGGAATTGCGGCATCGCAATCTAAAGGATCCTTCGGAACAAAACCATCACTATTCATGCAATGAACTTACAATAAGAAAAAATTCGGAGTCGTGCTGTTGCTCAATCTTCGATATCGAGGAGATAAAATTTCTCTCTAAAATACAGATGCCTGCAAAGTATAGCGTATATGCAACTATTAAAAAATAAGGAATATATCCTATAGAAATGGGCTGGATTAACGGCTACTATCACTTGCCGCAAAAACCAACGACCGGTATTAAAGCAGAAATAGCATGCGTAACCGCACGGCATAAGTGTTGCGTAAAGCTGGCCAACGCTGAAAATACACCGCGATAAGCGTATTTAACAGTCAATCATCCGGCGTACAAATATTCAGATACAAATACTTTCAAATTAATAGGTTAATGAATCTGCGCATTGAGGTTACACCCGTATGTGACAAAAGTCACAAGCATAATTTGAATATAAGGGTATATTTCCTCTCTGTTTTCATCTTCAAAGGTACTCAGTAGGTATTAAACTTAAAATCAGTTATCGCAATATCGATAGAAATATCGAAGCCGGAATGTAAAAATTGTCGTGATACTTTTACTGAGGAAGATGTTTTTACATTCGACCGTAGCTTGTGCGATGAATGATTTTATGACGAGGCCCTTTAATCCCTATTGCTTGCAATAGGGATTTTTTTTGCCCCGGTTTAGTCGGTCACCAATACGGGTGTTATGGCCATTTGCTGGCTGATGGTGTTGGCTGCCAGCTTCGCAACCGTTTGATCGGGATAAGGACCGGCGTGAATTTTATATAAGCCGTTATTTTTTGTAATACTGACGGCATCTTTGAGCGATGGAAGCTTCTGCCGGACTTGCGTGAGAAAATTATGCGCGTTATCGGATGAGCCGAATGCGCCCAATTGCAGGTAAACCATATTCATCACCGCATCGCTATCGGTTGCAGGCAACGATGCGGATGGTCTGGCGCTGGCCAATGCGGCCGAACCTTCCGGCACGATGCTTTCGACTTCAACGTGGCCGCTGCCGCCCGCCAAAATACCCAATTTATAGGCTGCGGTATACGACAAATCGATCAAACGATCAGACAAAAACGGCCCGCGATCATTCAAACGCACGATCACGGATTTGCCATTATCCAGATTGGTCACCCGGGCATAACTGGGCAGTGGCAAGGTAGGGTGAGCCGCGGTCATGGCATACATGTCGTAGACTTCGCCCGAGGCGGTATTATTGCCATGATAACGTCGGCCATACCAGGAAGCGATTCCGCGTTTTTTATATGACTTCAGTTCCGTCATTGGTTTGAAGTTTTTTCCCAATGCGACATAGGGCTGCATATTGGCCTGCCGCAACGGTTCAGCCCTGGGCACGGCATCCGGAACCAGATGCAGGTCATCCGGCGGGTTATCCTCCGGGCCATCATCCAGATAATATCCTCCGCCTTTTCTGGCGGCTGGACCCGAACTCTTGCCGCTATCCGGTATGGACGCAACCCATTTGTTCTTTTGCTTCGATGCGGCAGTACCCTGATATTGCGGCGTAGTGCTGCAAGCGGTCAATAACGCTAACACCATCACCGAGGCCATTCCAGCGCTCGGCGCAGTTCTTGCGGACAAGTAGTGATGCGCTTTGTGAAATCTTGAATACAGGTTTGTCATGTCTTTACAAGTTTAGGATGTGTCTGAATACTCATCAAAATACCAAAACCAAGCAACATTGTCACCATCGACGTGCCGCCATAGCTGATCAACGGCAGCGGAACACCGACGATCGGAAGGATACCACTAACCATACCCATGTTAACGAAGATATATGTACAGAAAGTCAGTGTAATTGAACCGGCAATCAATCGCGTAAACTGTGTCGAGGCATTGGCGGTAATCACCAGGCACCGCCCGATCACCAATAAATACAGCAGCAGCAATACTGTATTCCCCATCAAACCGAACTCTTCGGAAAAAACAGCAAAGATAAAATCAGTGCTCTGCTCCGGCAAAAAATCCAGCTGCGTCTGCGTGCCGTTCTGCCACCCTTTGCCTACAATCCCGCCGGAACCGATGGCGATGGACGATTGAATGGTGTGATACCCCGCACCGAGCGGATCCTGTGAAGGATCAAGCAGCATGATGATGCGCCGCCGTTGATAATCATGCATGATTGTCCAGAATACCGGCAAACTGCCCGCCACCGCCACCAATAATCCGGCAATGATGCGCCACGACAACCCCGCCAGAAACAGCACGTAAAAACCGCTCGAGGCAATCAGAATGGCGGTGCCGAGATCAGGCTGGCGCAGAATCAGCAATACCGGCAACAATAGCAGCACCGTCGCACCGATATAGTCCTTCAGACGCAACGTAATCTCATGCTTGTCGAAATACCAGGCCATCATCAGCGGTATGGCGATTTTCATCAACTCGGACGGCTGGATGCGTGTCACGCCGATATTCAACCAGCGTCTGGCGCCATTGTTGATTTCACCGAATAAAGCCACGCCGACCAGTAAAACCAGCCCCAGGATATACATGGGCAAAGCCAGCCGCATAATCTGCTGCAACGGAATATTCGCAACCAGCCACATGATCACTAGCGCGATCAGCATGTTGATCACTTGATTGCTGACCCTAGTCATATTCGCCCCGGTGGCGCTGTAGAGCACGATCAATCCGACAGCCATCAATGTCAGCAGCCCGATCAACAACAAACTATCGATATAGCGTGTCAAAAAATGCCAGATTTTTTTAATGTCGTCCATGCTTTCAGTATAGTGACGGATGCATCATCCGTAATCGCCTGCCGGTTTGTATTACCTATAAATGTTCATGATGATGATCATGATCCGCGGCAGGTTCGGCCAATTGCGCAATCGCCGCTTCGGACGGTTTTCCCAATAGAAAATAATCGAATACTTGCCGGGCTATCGGTGCTGCGGTAGAACCGCCGGTTCCGGTATTTTCCACCAGCACCGCCAGCGCAATCTTGGGATTCTCGGCCGGTGCATAGGCGATAAACATTGCATGATCGCGATGCCGCTCGTTGATCGCTTTTTCATTGTAGCGCTCCCCTTGTTTGATGGCGATCACTTGCGAAGTGCCGGTTTTACCGGCGAACGTATATGCCGCATTGGCACCGGCTTTTGCCGCGGTACCGCCGGGACGGGTAACATCCACCAGTGCGTTCTTGACGATTTCCAGATTCTTCGGTTTGAGATTCAGGCTGTACAGCAGCTTCACCGGGATATCTTCAACTTCCCCGGTCTGGCTGTTCTGAATCTGTTTCACCAGACGTGGCGCATACGCCTTACCGTTATTCGCGATGACCATGGTGGCAAATGCCAGCTGGAGCGGCGTAGCCAGATTATAGCCCTGACCGATGGATACGGAGATGGTATCGCCAGCGTACCACTTCTGTTTATATTGGCTCATCTTCCAGGCGGATGAAGGCAGCAATCCGGCCACTTCGCCTTCGATATCAATCCCGGTTCTTTTTCCCAAGCCGAATTGACCGATAAAGCTGTGGATATTGTCGATGCCGAGATCGTTGGCGAGACTGTAGTAATAAGTGTCGCATGAAACAACCAGCGATTTATGCAAATCGACCCGGCCATGCCCACCCGGTTTCCAGTCGCGGTAACGGCGATCGACGCCCGGCAGGGAAAAGAAACCGGGATCGCTCATGCTGTATTCCGGTGTGCGTTTTCCCAGTTCAAGCGCTGCCAGCGCCATGAATGGCTTGAATGTCGAACCGGGCGGATACACACCGCGCAGCGCCCGGTTGTTGAGCGGTCTGTCAATCGATTTGTTGAGCAGACTCCAGTTTTCTTGATCGATACCACCGATAAAAAGATTGTTGTCGTAGCCCGGCTTGCTGACAAACGCGAGCACTTCTCCGTTATTCGGATCCAACGCAACCAGCGCGCCACGGCGGTCGCCGAATGCTTTTTCCGCAGCTTCCTGTAACCCAAGATCCAGCGATAAAATCAGATTACTGCCGGAAAGCGGTGGCGTGCGTGACAATACGCGAATGGAACGGCCCGCCGCATCGGTTTCGACTTCTTCAAAACCAGTAATGCCATGTAATTGTTTTTCATAGCTCTGTTCAATACCGATTTTACCGATGTGCTGGGAACCACGATAATTATGGAGCTCGTCGTTGCGTTCCAGTTGATCGAGATCCTGATCGTTGATGCGGCTGATATAGCCGATGATGTGCGACACAATCTCCTTCTCCGGGTATTGCCGCAGCACGCGCGCCTTAATTTCAACCCCCGGAAAACGGTAACGGTTAACCGCAAAAGTGGCGATTTCCTCATCGGTCAAGCGGCTTCGAACCGGCAGGCTTTTAAAGCGCTTACTTTCCTTCAGCAATTTTTTGAAACGCTGGCGATCGGTCGGCGTGATCTCGATAATGTCAGCCAATTCATTCAATGTCGCTTCAAGATCCTCGATCTGACTGGGTACGACTTCCAGCGTGTAGGCGGAATAATTTTGCGCCAGTATCCTGCCGCTGCGGTCATAAATCAGACCGCGATTGGGCACCAGCGGCGAAATGGAAATCCGGTTCGCTTCCGCCAGCGTCTGATAGTGTTCCTGTTGCGTAACCTGTAAATAATAGAAACGCGCATACAAAATCAAAAACAGAATCAATACAAAACCCGCACTGATACTGAGGCGAAGACGGAATTTATGTAATTCGGCCGGATGATTTCTCAGTTCAACGTGCTGCTTCATAATGCATCAGGATCTGGTTTTTGCCGCAGCAGCAGCGTAAACAGATAAGAAACAGGCACCCAGAGTAGCGCACCCGCAACTGTAGCTAAATAATATTGCCAATCCGGCAATAAAGAATCCGTCGATAGTGCAACCAAAACAATGGCCCATTGCATCATCAGCAGCACCAAACCAATCTGCGGCGCTTGTTTTACCGGAGTAAACAGCCGCAACCGGCGGCCAAAAACCAGGGTGAGATAGACCACGATACAATAAGCCAAAGCATGCTGCCCCAATATACCGGCGTTACCGACATCCATCATCAATCCTAGGCCGAAAGCAACGCTCATTCCCATTTTGTGCGGATAATTAATATTCCAATAGGCGATCGTAATCGCTAAAAAATCCGGGCGTAATAACAGAAATTCGCCCTGTAGCGGCAAGAAATTCAGAATCGACGCAGCAATCAAACTGGCAGCGACAAACCAATTACTAGCAGGCACGAATACATCCTGTCTGATGTAATGGTCCTTGTTGACATGACCCTCTTTAATTTTTCCCGGGTTCAATTGCAGGTATCTCTTGAGATTCGTTGGATTCGGGTTGCACCAAAGCCAGAACCAAAACTTGCCGGTTCCGGTCCACACCGGCAACGGGTGTGCTGATAATCTGCGCGAAATCACCGGTCGGGTCGCGCTCGATTCTTAACACCGCCGCGACAGGAATACCGGGAGGATAAACCCCGCCGATACCGGAGGTAACCAGCAGATCGCCTTGCTGAATATCCGTGTTCACGGATAAATAACGCAACTCCAATTCATCGTTTTTACCGGTACCGGACACTACCGAACGTAAACTATTGCGCACCACTTGTACCGGCACCGAGTGATCCTTATCGGTCAACAGCGTGACCTCCGATGACCAGGGATACAACTGCGTAATCTGCCCTACGATGCCTTGATCGTCAATCACCGCTTGACCCAGCTGGATATGATGCTGACTGCCTTTATTCAAAGTAATTTTATGACTGAACGGGTCGCGCGGCGTGGACAGAATTTCCGCCAGAACTGCTTTGGTTTTAGTGGCTGTTTCAATCTGCTGCACCGCGCCCAGCAGTTTGCGCAATTGCACATTCTCGACTTCCAAGGCATGCAATTTCAGCAGTTGTTCACGATTGTCGAGATAGATCCGCCTGAGCTTTTCATTTTCTTCCAGCAAATAGAAACTGGCGATGAATTCGCCGATTTGGTCGTAAATGCTAGCGGGAATATAAGCGATTTTCTGCAATGGAAAGATGATCACCCCGATGGTCTGGCGGAATTGCGGGAAATACTTGAGACGCGTATCTTCAGCGATGAGCAAACAGGACAGCAAGATGAATACAAACAGTCGTGTGAACGGGCCAGGGCCATGTCTGAAAAACTGAGGAACTGTTTCCATTACGCCCCGTATTCAAATATCGTTTTATTTTTCAACCAATAAGTAAAGAGATAAAAATAATTAACCCGCCAATTGATTAATCACGGGCAAAAATGCCGATGGACCGATCCATATTCTCCAGCGCGATACCGGCGCCGCGCACCACACAGGTCAGTGGATCATCGGCGACAATAACGGACAATCCGGTTTCTTCCATCAATAACCGGTCAATATCGCGCAACAACGCACCGCCACCGGTCATCACCATGCCTTTGTCGGCAATATCCGAGCCCAGTTCCGGCGGCGTATGTTCCAGTGCCGATTTAACCGCACTGACGATGCTGTTCAACGGTTCCGCCAGCGCTTCCAGAATTTCGTTACTGGAAATGGTGAAACTGCGCGGTATGCCTTCCGCCAGGTTGCGGCCTTTCACTTCAATTTCGCGCACTTCCGAACCAGGAAAAGCCGAACCGATTTCCTTTTTAATGATTTCCGCGGTGACCTCGCCAATCAGCATGCCATAGTTACGGCGGATGTAATTAATGATCGCCTCGTCAAACTTGTCCCCGCCCACTCGCACCGAATTGGAATAAACAATACCACCCAGTGAGATCACGCCGACTTCCGTGGTGCCGCCACCAATATCAACCACCATCGAACCGGTGGGTGATTCAACCGGCATATCCGCACCCAGCGCCGCCGCCATCGGTTCCTCGATCAACTCCACTTTACGTGCGCCTGCGCCATACGCCGCTTCACGAATGGCGCGGCGCTCCACTTGCGTGGAGCCGTACGGAACGCAAATGACAATACGTGGATTGGCGGAAAGCAGGCGCGGCGGATTCACCCGGCGGATAAACATCTTGAGCATCTGCTCGGTCACGGTAAAGTCGGCAATCACACCGTCTTTCATCGGACGGATCGCAGTAATGTTACCCGGTGTGCGGCCCAGCATTTGCTTAGCGGCGAGACCCACTTGCTGGATCATTTTTTTGCCGTTGGCCCCGCTTTCTTCACGGATTGCAACTACAGAGGGTTCGTCCAGCACGATACCTTGGCCGTGGACATAAATCAGCGTATTCGCCGTGCCCAAATCAATCGCCATATCTGTCGAGAAATAGCTTCCAAGGATATTGTTGTTCAAGAAATTAAACATAGTGGCAGAATCCGTTATTAATAATTATGATGAGAGCGAATAATAAATAAAACCATCAAAAAATAATACGCCGGTTAAAACGGGGCATGATACTCTAATAGTTATTTGAATATAAGGTTACCGATTAAAATGACTTTATCTGTTAGCGACGTAAAACGCATTGCTGATCTGGCGTATATCGAAATTGACGACAATGAGGCCAAAGAAACTTTGACTCAATTGTCTGGTATCTTCAATTTGATTGAATCCATGCAAGCAGTTGATACATCGACAGTGGAACCCATGTCTCATGCGCAAAGTGTCGTGCAGCGTCTGCGTGAAGATGAAGTTACTGAAACCGACCAACGCGAATTATATCAATCAATAGCACCGCAAGTCGAAGCGGGACTCTATCTCGTTCCACAGGTTATTGAATAAACCAGGAACAGCAGTAGCGAATTGAAGCAAAGAAAGCAATAAAATTTAGAAAACCGCCATTATACGCAACATTTTATTTTTCTCTCATCAGTAAATCCATGTTTAACGCCAGCCTTAAACAGCTCTCAATTCAGCTCGCCGGAAAGAAAATTTCCAGCACTGAACTGACCAGCGAATTCCTGCAACGCATCCAGCAACTCAACCCGGAATACAATGCTTTCATCACCGTCAATGAAGAACTGAGCCTGGCGCAAGCGCGGGCAGCGGACCAAATGATCGCCGCAGGACAAGCCAGTCCGCTCACCGGCATCCCGATCGCGCAGAAAGACATCTTCTGCGCCAAAGGCTGGCTGACCACGTGCGGTTCAAAAATGCTGTCGAATTTCGTCTCACCTTACGACGCCGGGGTTATCGAGCGCTTCAACCAAGCCGGTGCGGTGAATATCGGCAAGACCAACATGGACGAATTCGCCATGGGGTCGAGCAATGAAACCTCCTATTACGGCCCAGTAAAAAATCCCTGGGATCACGCCGCAGTACCCGGCGGCAGCTCGGGCGGCGCAGCCTGCGCAGTGGCAGCCAGATTGGCATGCGCGGCCACCGGCACGGATACCGGCGGCTCGATCCGCCAGCCCGCCGCCTTGTGCGGTATCTCGGGAATCAAGCCAACCTATGGACTGGTGTCGCGCTACGGTATGATCGCCTTCGCTTCCAGCCTCGATCAAGGCGGCCCGATGGCCAAATCGGCGGAAGATTTAGCGCTGCTGCTGAATGTCATGGTCGGGTTCGATCCACGTGACTCCACCAGTCTGCAACGCGAAGCCGAAGACTATGCGCGCGATCTGCAAAAACCGTTAGCGGGCTTGCGTATCGGTCTGCCGAAGGAGTATTTCGCCGCGGGCATGAGCAACGACGTTGCCAGCGCAATCGAAAAAGCACTGGATGAATACCGTAAACTGGGCGCGCAAACGGTCGAGATTTCCTTGCCGAATGCGCCGCTGGCAATCCCGGTTTATTACGTGCTAGCGCCCGCCGAGGCATCGAGCAATTTATCCCGTTTTGACGGTGTGCGTTACGGTCATCGCGCCGAGTCGTACAGCGATCTGGCTGATATGTACCGCAAATCGCGCGCGCAAGGTTTCGGCCCTGAAGTGAAACGGCGCATTCTGATTGGCACCTATGTACTGTCGCATGGTTATTACGATGCCTATTACATCAAAGCGCAAAAGCTGCGCCGCCTGATCGCGCAGGATTTTGCCGACGCTTACCGGCAATGCGACATCATCATGGGGCCAACAACACCGACCGTCGCATTCAATCTGGGCGAAAAAAGTGGCGATCCGATCCAGATGTATTTATCCGACATTTACACCAGCGCGGCCAATCTGACCGGCATGCCGGCCATGTCGATTCCGGTTGGTTTTGGCGACAAAAACCGGCCCATCGGCTTGCACATCATTGGCAATTACTTCAAGGAAGCGCAAATGCTCAACGTTGCGCACCAATACCAATTGGCTACGGATTGGCATAACCAATCGCCGGTTTAAAATTAACCTTCATTTGTGAAATAAATATTTAGCTGGAAAATTCATTATGCAGTGGGAAATTGTCATCGGTCTTGAAGTTCATGCGCAACTTTCAACGCACTCCAAAATCTTCTCGGGCGCTTCCACCGCCTATGGCGCACCGCCCAACACGCAAGCGTGCGTAATCGATCTCGCGCTGCCCGGCGTGCTGCCGGTGCTGAACAAAGGCGCGGTCGAACGGGCGATCAAATTCGGCTTGTCGGTCGGCGCGAAAATCAATTCGCCGTCCATTTTTGCACGCAAAAATTATTTCTATCCCGATTTGCCGAAGGGCTATCAAATCAGCCAATACGAATTGCCGGTGGTGCAAGGCGGCACCATCACGATTCAAATCGACGGCGCTGAAAAAACCATCCATCTGACGCGCGCGCACCTGGAAGAAGACGCCGGTAAATCGCTGCATGAGGATTTTCACGGCATGAGCGGCATCGATTTGAACCGCGCCGGTACGCCGCTGCTGGAGATCGTTTCCGAACCGGACATGCGCAGCAGCGCGGAAGCGGTGTCGTACGCCAAAACACTGCACGCGCTGGTACGCTGGATCGGCATTTGCGACGGCAACATGCAGGAAGGCTCGTTCCGCTGCGATGCAAACGTTTCGGTACGTCCGCGCGGTACGGAAAAACTCGGCACGCGCTGCGAAATCAAGAATCTGAACTCGTTCCGTTTCCTGGAAAAAGCCATCGACTACGAAGCCAGAAGGCAAATCGAAATCCTCGAAGATGGCGGTGCGATCCGCCAGGAAACCCGGCTATACGACGCCAACAAAGACGAAACTCGCACCATGCGCACCAAGGAAGACGCCAACGACTACCGCTACTTCCCCGATCCGGATTTGTTGCCCGTGGAGATCTCCGCGAGCTGGATCGAGCAAGTCAAATCCGCTCTGCCGGAACTACCACAAGCGCGCCGCGACCGTTATGTCGCCGAATTCGGGCTGTCTGCTTACGATGCCGCCGTGCTGACCGCTTCGCGCGAAACTGCGGATTACTTCGAAGCCGTTGTCAAACAGTTGCCCGCGCAAGCCAAACTGTGCGCCAACTGGATCATGGGCGACATCAACGGGCAATTGAACAAGGAAGGCATCGACATCAGCGCCTGTCCGGTCAATCCGCCCCAGCTCGCCGCGCTGCTGACGCGCATCGGCGACGGCACGATTTCCGGCAAAGCCGCGAAGACAGTGTTTGAGAGCCTATGGAACGGCGAATTGGACAAGAATGTCGATGCCATCATTGCCGCCAAAGGCTTGAAGCAAATTTCCGACGACAGCGCCATCGAAAAAATCGTCGATCAAGTCCTCGCCGCCAACGCGCAGCAAGTCGCCGACTATCGCGCCGGCAAGGAAAAAGCCTTCAACTCACTGGTCGGCCAGATCATGAAAGCCACCCAAGGCAAGGCCAACCCCGCGCAAGTCAACGCCATCCTGAAGAAAAAACTGGACGAATAAAGTATGGCCTGACGGATTGGCATTGCTTCAGCGCGCATTAATCACGGAAATCAGGCCTGCTCATGGCGAAAGCTGCGAAAGAAATCAAACAAGAACCGCTGGAAAAACAACTGTGGAAGGCCGCCGATAAGCTGCGCAAGAACATCGACGCGGCGGAATACAAGCATGTCGTGCTGGGGCTGATGTTCCTGAAATACATCTCCGATGCGTTCGGGGAACTCCATGACCGGCTCAAAGCGGGTGAAGGCGAACTGGCCGGAGCCGACCCGGAAGACAAGGACGAGTACCAGGCGGAAAATGTGTTTTTCGTTCCTGCCGAAGCGCGCTGGCCGTACCTGGTGGCGCGCGCCAAGCAACCCGATATCGGCCTGCATGTCGATGCCGCGATGGATGCCATCGAACAGGAAAACCCCTCGCTCAAAGGTGTGCTGCCCAAAGTCTATGCGCGGCAAAACCTCGATCCCACGCACTGGGTGAATTGATCGACCTGATCGGCAATATTGCTCTGGGTGACGCCAAAGCCCGCAGCCGCGACGTGCTCGGTCATGTGTAAGAAATCTCAGAGTTGTTTACAGATAGGTTGATTGAAATAAGCGGTGAGTATTTCATAAGGGGTGGCATTATTCAAACTCTTGTGAGGCTTAACGGTATTGTAGAAATTAATGAAACGGAGAAGCTGAATGTGCCGATCGGCGCAGTCTTTAAAGTGAATCTTGCTGTGCCACATATCCATCAGGGTGCGGATAACCCGCTCAGCTTTCCCGTTGGTTTGCGGACGATTGATACGGGT
>NZ_FNOE01000062.1 GCF_900106555.1 Nitrosomonas oligotropha
CAAGAGCAAATTATTTTAAAGAATATCAAAGAATTCAGAGGCGTTGGCACCACGCTTGAAAGCGCATTAGGCGCTTTGATCATGGGGCAATACTTTGGATGGCGCGTTCTTAAAATACTGCACAATCCGCTGACCTATCGCCGCTATGAAAAAATCCTGGGCATTAAGTTCCAGGATGTTTGCCCGGAGGCAACACACTACAGTAACACCAGAAGCGTGGGTTATGCCATCACGCAAAAACTTGGCAGTTTCTGGGCGGTTGTGATGGGCAAGCGCAAAGTGGCGGATAAGGGTTTGATCGAGGATCAAACGGAAGTTGAAAAGCATGTAGCTAAGCATATTGCCGGTAATGACGGGGAGGAAAAGAAATGAACCACTCCGATCGACAACTGGTAACTGTCAAGAAATGTGCGGAACTGACGGGCTTATCTGAAAATGCCATCCGGCAGTATTTAAAGAAAGGACAATGGAGATTTGGAATACATTGGTTCAAATCTGCGAATAACAAAATATTTATATGCATGTCTGCAACAAATCTATGGATGCAAGGCAAAGAGGCATAACGATCCGCGGCAATAGCGTCCAGCTATCGTTCACATTCCAGGGTGTTCGCTGCCGGGAAACTATCCCCATGCCACCGACCAAGACCGCACTGAAAGAACTAGGCCTTAAGCTGCAAGCCATCAAGCACGAAATCAGAATCGGCACCTTCGATTATTTCCGGCATTTTCCGTACAGCAGAAAAGCCAAGGAATTCAGGAAAACACGCCCCGATCTCTACACGATCAAGGAAGCACTTATTAACTGGCTGCGTCACAACCAAGCGAAACTGCAAAAAAGCACGCTGCAAGACTATAACAGCGCCATCTATTATCATTTGATTCCAACCTTTGGCGATCTCACCATTGCCGAACTGACTGCCAGCAAAATTAAGGAATGGTTATCGGAACTCCCGTGCTCCAACAAAAGAAAAGGCAATATCCTGACTCCATTGCGCCAAACGTTTGAAGAGCTTTACCATGACGAAATTATCGACAAAAACCCGCTGCAAAGAGTTAAGAACCTGCCCAACAAAACCCGCGAACCCGAACCTTTCACACAAGAGGAAGTTGCCAAAATTCTGAACGAACTCACCGGCCAAGCAAAGAACCTGATTCAGTTTGCATTTTATTCAGGGCTTAGAACTTCCGAATTGATCGCGCTTTGCTGGCAGGATGTCGACTTTGAAAATAATCGTATATTTGTTAGAAGCGCTTATGTCAGAGGACAACTGAAAGACACAAAAACCAAATCGGGAAAACGGGAAGTCACGCTTCAGCCACAAGCCGAAGAAGCTTTACTCAACCAGCAAGCTTTTACCAAACAACTGAACGAAACCGTTTTTCACGATCCGCACACCAATCAGCCGTGGAGAAACGATCAACCGATCCGCAAAAGAATCTGGATTCCGGCACTGAAAAAAGCCGGTATCAACTACCGAAACCCTTACCAAACCCGCCACACTTTTGCATCCACACTGCTTTCAAGAGGTGAGAATCCCCTTTGGGTTGCTCAGCAAATGGGGCATAAGGATTGGGGACAGATCAGAAAAGTCTATGGGCGATGGATATCTAAAATAAAAAGTGATACCTATAATCAATCATAAAAAAATCATTTTTCTCAAATTAGGTGTACTCAAAATCCTATAAAATTATTTTCTTAAAGAAAAGAGGCTTTGTTTGCACAATGTTTTTTAATTACCTGAGCAATTACTGCACATAACAAAGCCTTCTTTTTAATTGTTACTACTAAACCCCTTAGATAAGCAAAATCAATATAATTAAACCTCTGCGCATTGACGATATTAATTTGTAGTAAAATTCATCAAGTTTCTATGGTGTCAAAGTCGAGCATTTCGTTATCCTAAATCCTATTGATGACCCCCCTTTTGGAGTTGAACTACAGCAGCTTTTATTTCTCAAATCATATTCTGCTTCATTGCAATCGAAGAACCCACTTCCCCGAACTTCGCATTTATGGCCAATAGAACTTCTTGACTGACATGTATGTTCTCCTCGAGCAAAAAATTGACGTATAATAGGTCCCATTGCGGTTATATCACCAAAATCGCTAATATCGTTAGAAGAATTAACTGATATATCGGTTTTTGGGATAGCAACGATGAGTTTATCGTACTCTTTAAAATGATTTTCAATCTGAGCATCAATAGTCTTATCAATTGATTTGTAGGAAATACCTTCTTCGAGCTTAGTTTCAGACAATGCAATTTCTCTTCCATTGAAATCAACAACCACAAATTCCTCTTTTTCTGCTTGGATATCATCCGTAATAGTTGTTGCTTCTACTTTTGTTGACATTAAAGTTGCAGGACAAATCTCACGATTATTTTTTATTTTCTTTTCAACGTATTTCATTCGTACTTCATCACTATAAACACTATCGATGTATCCTGCTGCAACAAATTTTCTATCTGCTTCTGCAAGTAAATCCTCCAATTTAAATTCTTGTTCAAGATGCACTGTAATATCTTTGGGTTTGCCCGCTAGTCTTTCTAAGTCGCTACGTCTAGTGCTTCTTTTTTCATAATAATTTACTTTAACTGTGCCAGTGACAATGACAGGGGCAGAAAAATTAAATCTGGATATATTTTCAACTACGCTAGAATTTATCATTAAAGCCATACCTGGCTTAACTTTTCTTACTTCATGCATTGATTCTTCTATTTCTTTTTCAACACGCGTGGTATCTGTATGTGACACGGAGAATTCAAAAGATTTTGCAAGATTCGCATCCATTTTGACAGGCACCTTATCACTATCGAATTTCAATCCAACTGAAAATTCAGTTCTAGTAGTAATAGCGTCAGTAACTGTCGCATCGAGAGAGAATTTTTTTGCAACCCTAATATCTTTAGTATGTTCTTGAACTGAAGTTGTACAGTTTTCGAAAATAAAAGATTGAGTTCTGATATTTGTTGGAAATTTCTGCTCATTAGGTTGAAACGAGATTTTATTAGAGAAATAATTTAATGTCGGAAATGATAGTGCATATTTATTTGGTATATTAACAATTGATGGATGATTTTGTAACTTCTGTCTTAACTGTGATTCTATATCGACTACTGCATTTGCAGATACTGTTAAGGGTAAGAGGCATATCATTATTGAAATTAGATCGGAGAGCTTCCAATATTTTTTAAAAATACTTTTAGACATAGTTATCTCCTTACAGTAAGAGTGGTTATGGTTTGAAGCTTAACATAATCTGATATCATATAAAGTAAATTTTAATTAAATTATTTTTTGATAAAAAAATTAATCTGATTAATATCAATAATTGTGACACCTCATTTTTTTATTTTTTACAAGAGAAAAGGCACATAAACAGCATAGGAAAAAATAAATGTCTGAAACTAAAAAAATATCGCAAGGTTCGATTCCCGCCGTCTCCACCAATTGAACGTTTCAAGAAATACAATAACATCCCTAAACCCGCCTAAGTGCGGGTTTTTTATTGCATTCAGCATCCATTGTCAATGGCGGAGTAAAAAGGTACCAAATAGCGGGCGAAGAGTGTACCAATTAGGTTAATAAAAAAGAGGTTTTGACCTCTGGTTCTGCGCTT